>JAGNKE010000013.1 GCA_018000295.1 Alphaproteobacteria bacterium
ACCTGTCTGATTTTGTGGCAGAAGCGGCTCTATCACTGACCATTGTTTATCCGATAACCAAAACATTCAATCCTCCTTCGTTTGAAGAATTGAATCATATTCCTTCAATTAGGTACAGACCCTAGTGTTTCGGGTTTTTTGGAATATTGCCATAAAGCTTTATCTAATTCTCGCAAAGGCATATCAAATTCACTCGCCATTTTTAAACATTCCTTGCGGTACTTATCCCAAAATTCAAAGGAATATTTGAATTCTCCGGGATTCAGTTTATATAAGCTCCAAATAGCTCTAAAATCTATAATGGGGTATTTTTTTGGGTTGTATCCGAAGTGTAATATTGTAGAGGCTACAGGATAATCGACACCTTTTAATAGCCTCAGAATTTCTATGCGAAGACGCTCTGATGTCTTAGGCGAAAATGCAACTTGCGTAGTTTCCTGAATAAATTTTTCATCGTTGCTTTGGAAGTTATTTATTTGCCTAGATGTTTTCCATTGTCCGATTTCAATAAATTCGTCCCGAGTTAGAAACACTTTTGGTGCTTTTATAACTGGATCATCTTTGGGATAGCTGTATCCTTTTGCCAGTTTAATAAGAATCTCTCGAGTAAATTTCATTTTTACAATCCTTTGCGGTTGTTCAAGATACCAGAAGCTCCATCGAATCTCATCCCTTCCGCTGCAAAACCCTGATCTCGAATTTGCCCGTCTTCTCGTTTCGCTTGTGATAATAAAGCATCGTCTCATCGGCGCTCAGCGCCGGAGCCTCCGCAAACCCCGTAATCGCGGCAATCACCTCCGGCTCCCCGAACGCGCTGTCCTTATTGGTGCGCTTGGCGACAAGGCTCTGGAAGACCAGACCGGGCAGCAGCCGCGTATAGAAAATTTCCTTCTCGTCCCGTGAAATAGAGGCCGCGTAGACGACCTTATCCTTGTTCAGCGTCGCAAAAATCTTCGCCGAGTCCTCCTGCGGCACAAAGGAATCGCCGTCCTTCTTCGCATAAAAGAAATAGGATTCCACCGGAACGCTGCCCTCGAAATGCGTCTGCGTGGAATAAAGCGTCCGCCCGTCTGCGCTGATCTCGATATCCATATTCAGCCAGCCAAGTTTTCCGAGCGCCAGACTGTCGTGCGGAACGATCTCCTCGACGGCCCCGTCCTTGAAAATTCCGCTATAAACTGTGGTCTTGTTAAAAAATCCGTATTTATGCGCCGACATAAAGAAAAACCGCCCGTGATCGTCCATCGAGGGAACGCCGTCCACATATGAACTATTGACGTTCTCGATCTCGCCCTGAAAAGAGAAAGTCGTGTCGTCCACCCGCTTCGCCCAGAACATATCCTTTTCCTTATCGGCGATTTTATCATCGTTAAAGAAAAGATACGCCCCGTCGCGGGAAATAAACGGCTCCATCGCATCGCCGCTATAGCCCTTGATCGTCACAACCTGATCGTGACTCCATTCGGTGTTAACCGGATCGTCGGGCAGGGCGGTTTTGTCACCATCCCCGCACGGCGTTTGTGCAAACCACGCCAGAATCTCGTCCAGAAGTGCATCGGCCTCATCCAGCTTCCCCGCATCGCCCAGCGGCTTGACCTGCTGGATTTTTGGCATGATCGCCTCGACGGAGCAGCCTTTCCCCGCCCGTTCCTGAAGAAGAGAAAGCGTCTTATCGCCTTTGGCTTTGACCGCAAACGGGTTGACCGCGAACGCCGCGCCGGACACAAGACACAAAAAAGCGGCCCCGATCAGGCCGCTCTTGATAATTTTTCCATAAAGCTGCATAAGGATCACGAATTCTGGATTTGCTTGCGCGCCTCGGCCAAGGCCTTGTCCAGTTCGACATTCATCAGATGGTCGGAAATCTCGACGCCCTTATCCTGAAAATCCTTGCGAACCTTGCGGAGGATATCTTCAAACCCGGCTTCCTCCAGATTCGCGGCAACAACCGATTGCGCGTAAGCCGTGGCGGCATCCCCGGTAATCCCCAGCTTTTCCGCAGCCCAAAGCCCGAACAGCTTGGAGGTGCGGGCCTCCACGGCGAAATCCACCTTTTCCTGATGGGCGAATTTTCTCTCAAAGGCTTGTTCTCTGTCATCGAAAGTGGTCATAAGCGGCTCTCCAGCAGTAAAAAACCAACAAAAACGTGTGTTGGGCTATTTCTACCATTTGAATCCTCTGAAATCCATTGTTATATGAAGGGGCACAGCCCGCAAGAATACGGCAAATACATCAGGAGAGAAGGACGAAGGTCGCACAATGGCACCAAGAAAAAAGAAACTCTACGAAGGCAAGGCCAAGATTTTGTTCGAGGGGCCGGACCCCGGCACCGTCATCCAGCACTTCAAGGACGACGCCACCGCCCTCAACGGAAAGAAACACGCCATCATCGCGGGTAAGGGCGTTTTGAACAACCGCATCTCCGCCCACATCATGACGCGGCTGGAGGGGGCGGGGATCCCGACCCATTTCCTGCGCTCAATCAACGCCCGCGAACAGCTCGTGCGCGCCGTGGACATCATTCCCATCGAACTTGTCGTCCGCAACATCGCCGCCGGCTCTCTCTGCAAGCGTCTGGGCATCAAGGAGGGCGCGGTTCTGGGCCGCCCCCTGATCGAATTTTACTACAAGAACGACGAACTGAACGACCCGATGATCAGCGAGGATCATATCATCACCTTCGGCTGGGCGGATACCTACGAGCTGGAGGAAATGGTGGCCATGGCCTGGCGCGTGAACGACTACCTCAACGGCTTCTTCGCAGGCCTGGGCGTCATGCTGGTCGATTTCAAACTGGAATTCGGACGGCTGTGGGGCGAACACGGGGAACTCTACATCCTCCTCGCCGACGAAATCTCGCCGGATAATTGCCGCCTCTGGGATGAAAAGACCAAGGAGAAAATGGACAAGGACCGTTTCCGGCTCGATTTGGAGGATCAGGTGAAAGGCTACCATTTCATCGCCGAGCGTCTGGGCCTCGTGCCGCAGGATATCATGAGCGGCGGCAGCCTCGATGAGACGATGGCCGACAAGCTCTCCCTGATCGAGAATGAATTCTCCCAGCAACGCCGCCTGCGCGAACTCAATCCGGGGAAACCAAGGAAGGCTTAATTGGAAAAGGTCGAGGCTAATTAGATATTTACAAGCCCATGTAAAAAAATGCCTTATACAGGCTCTAACTATGGAATTAATTGTTGTCGATGATGTTTCTGAAAAACAACTAAAAAAATTTATTAGCGATAGCGTAGGAGATAAATTCCAGTACCAGTTTGCAACGGGAGAAATTGAGCAGTCTTATACTGGTAAACCCTTTCTAATTTCGATTACACCAAAAGATACGTATATAAAAATAATGACGAGCCTTGAAAATGGTTGGCCTTTTTTGGGGAGTGTTATTGAGGCAAATGAATACACTGCCATGAAGATTCGCTATTTTGAAGACTCTTTGTCCGCGTTTTACAGATGGGAAAAGGGAGTTTGTGTTCGAATATTGTATGCTCTTAAAGACGACAACTGGGTGTGGTATTCGAAAGGAGAGGTCCAGAAATGGGAAAAACCTTCAAATTATAAGAATAGACTTATCAGAAATAGGCTTACAAAAGAGATGCTGATGAATTATCTCACTGCGTGCGGTTATAATGAAATTATTAATTAGAAATTATTTAAAAGAAAAATTCTTCTAACTTAATTCTTGAGATGGACAACAACAATCCGCCCCCTTTTAGCATCCCCGCGAACGCGGGGATCCAGAAAAAATTTGAGAGTTTCAAAAGATGCTCACGATTACGGACATAAAAAAACTTCTAGCCTTACACAGATTCATTGCTGAAACGAAATTTGTAGCCTGTATGGACAATCCTGTCGGAGACGGGGCCGGGTATATAGCTGAGATCGCAAAAGACAATTTACAAGCAATTATCGAATTTTATGAGCACAATAATAAGCAAGAAGAGTCCAATGCCTGGAAAGAATGGATGATTCTGACCAAAAAATCCGTGGCTTATGATCGAATTGCTGAGCGAATTAAATTACATGATCGCTGGCATTCATTTGATGAAGAAAGAAGAAAAAAATATTGTTGGATTGGGCGGCGCCTTATGAAGTTAGCGACTGCCTGTTGGCAGAAGTGCTGAACATGATAGAGAATTAAACGACAGGGCCAAACAGAGCAAGGCAGAGACCATACGCACGGAAATCTCTGTCTATCTCTGTAGTTTTTTAAAAAATAGATTCCGGCCTTCGGCGGAATGACAGGATAAAAAGATCAGAACGCGTTGTGTTCGTTGTGTTTTATTAAAAACTCCGCTCACTCTGCGCCTCTGCGGTAAAATGGATTCCGGCCTCCGCCGGAATGACATCGCCAAGACTGTCACCCTGGCGCAGGCCGGGGTCCACGTTTGATTAAGGCAAAGCACGAAATAAAGAGTACAGCCCGCTTCGCGTCTTCGCGATTCAAATGCCCCCTTCGCGCTTGTGGCCTTGAATCGCCAAGACACGAAGACTCAAAGCTTCTCGCACATCCGGTCTCTGTCTGTCTCTGTAGTAATTTAAAAGATTTTGCTTACGCCGGAATGACAGGATAAAAAGATCAGAACGCGTTGTGTTCGCTGTGATCGCCGTGTTTAAAAAACCTAAGGCGCAAACTGCTCCTGGAAAATCCGCTCCTCAAGATGATTGTCCGGGTCAAACAATAAAGTCTGCGAAATCTCCCGGTACTCGCGGATATCCACCGTCACCACATCGCGGATTTCCTTATAATCCGCCGAGGCGCTGACCGGCCGCTCGTGCGGGCGGATCACCTCGAACCGCACGCGGCTTGTATTGGGAATCAAAGCGCCGGGCCACCGCCGCGGGCGGAACGCGCTGATCGGCGTCATGGGGAGAACATTCGCCCCCAAAGGAACAATCGGACCGGAGGCCGAGGAATTATAGGCCGTGCTGCCGACAGGCGTGGACAGCATGATCCCGTCGCACACCAATAACGGCAACCGCACCTCGTCATTCACGAAAATCATCAGCTTGGCGGTATTGTGCGTCTCCCGCAGCAGCGAGACTTCATTGAACGCGAGTTCCGTATAAACCTTCCCGTGCTTGTCCGAAGCATCCATCCGCAGCGGATGAATCGTATAGGGCCGCGCTGCCGCGATCCGCTCGGGCAGATCCTTCTTCCGGTGCTCGTTCAGCAAAAACCCCAGCGTGCCAAGATTAAGCCCATAGATCGGAATGTTGATCGTGATGAAAGAGTGCAGGGAGTGCAGCATCGTTCCGTCGCCGCCAAGCACGACCAGAACATCCGCCTCCTCGATAGGGACATTCCCGTATTTTTTTGTGTATTCCTCTAGAGCGGCCTGCGCTTGCGCTTTCTCCGAGGCATGGAAACACATTTTCATGCCGCGCTCCCGAAGAGCGCCGAGCGAGGGGCGATACGCACGGCTTTACCCATGACGGGCCTGCCATCCGTTCGGATCATCGAGGAAGGATTCAACGGAAGCGAGCGTCGCCTTGTCGAAGTGTCCGCCTTTTCGGGCGGCCTCCAGAACCTCCCACCACGTCGTGAGCGCATGGAGCGTAATCCCCATCTCCCGCATATTGGTTTCGCTCTGCGGAAAGATGCCGTAATGGAAAACGACGAATGCGTGTTCCACAATCGCCCCGGCATTCCGCAGCGCATTGACGAAGGTGATCTTGCTGCCCCCGTCGGTCTGTAAATCCTCGACCAGCAAAACGCGAGGCGCCCGTCCGGAATCTGTTTGCTCGGGCAGAACGCCCTCGACCTGGGCCATGCGTCCGTAACCTTTCGGTTCTTTGCGGACATAGATCATCGGCTTCTCCAGCCGCTCGGCGATGAAAGCGCCGTAGGGGATGCCCGCCGTCTCGCCGCCCGCGACGATGTCGATATCGGCAAGATCGAGATTCTGCCGGATCAGCCACGCCCCGTGATCCATCAGCATCTTGCGTTCAGCGACGAAGGAGATCAGGCGGCGGCAATCGATATAGACCGGGCTCTTCTTGCCTGACTTTAGCGTAAAGGGCTCACTCGCGTTAAACAGAACGGACTGCGTGGAGAGCAGCGCGGCGGCGGCCTCCAGAGCAACGGCCTTGCGCGTCAGTTTTTTTCCATCCAGTTCCGGCGCATCGACCAGCGCGATAAAATCCGACATCGTGGAATTCGTAACGGAAAGAACCTTCGAGAGACTCTCGGTAGAGGGCCATCGCGGTTTTCCATCCGGGCTGTGCCGCTTGCTTTTATTGAAGGAGGTGGGATCCAGCCCCGCGAGCCGCGCGAGTCCAGAAGCCGAATAGCCCTTCGACGCCGCCAGGCGGTCGAGCCCAATCCAGATCTGCGCGTGTGTAAACATGTTAGGATAATAGTCCCATTTTATGAAGAAAACGTAAATAGGAAACTATACCTAATTTTTTTCTTGACTCCCGTAAAAATCTCTGGCACAAAAGAGAACATAAACAGAACATTTGTATCTTTAAAAAGAACAAATAAAGAACATTAAAGAAAGCCCGTCCTATGATCGTCAGCCGCCAGAAATATAGAGCTCCCGTCATCCGCGAACGCGAAACCACACCCTTCGACACGGTAGAGGAGGCCTGGTTCTGGTTCGTCGCCGCGCAACAGGCAAAAACCGAAGGCGCACGAATCATCGCGGGGCAGGGTATGGTCGAACGTCCCTGCGAACCGGCCGATATCCTGAAAATCCTCGACCGCCTTTACCGTCAGCGCGCCCTCGTCATGCCGCACATCCTCGTCCTGCGCTATTATGGCCGCCGCAACATGGCCCCCGACGCCCGCCGCATCAAGGAGGCCCGCGCCGCCAAACTCTGGCGCGAGGCGATGGACAAGCTCGAACCGGTCCTCGAATCTAAGGGAATCCTTAGAAAAAACAGCTGGGTTCTCCGCTACGATCCGCAGACCCGCGCCGCCCCGCGCCCTTATGTTCACCCCCCATCGTTCAACCCTTATGAAGGAGTCGCCGCCGAATGACACACCGCCATCAAAAAACCGAAGAGCTTCAGAAAATTTGGGTCGCCTTCACCGGGCAGACGGACCTCCCCTGGCTCCGCTGGCTCAAGCCCGGCTTCCGTCATTGCTTCGTGATCATCAACGATGGCCGCAACTGGGTCAGCCTCGACCCGATGGCCAACCGCTTCGAGGTGACCGTGCACGACCAGCCTGCCGGGTTCGATTTCCCGCAATGGCTCCGCGCCTGCGGCCTCACCGTGATCGAATCGCAGGCGCACAACCGCAACCGCGCCGCGCCCCTCATGCCGCTTACCTGCGTCGAGGCCGTCAAGCGCGTTCTGGGCATCCATGACCGCCTCATCCTCACCCCGTGGCAGCTCTATCGCCATCTGGAAAAATGCAGCGGGACGGAAAAAGCTTCACGCCCGCCGCGCAATCTCTTCGCGCTGGCGGAAACCCTCGAACCCCTGACCCCGAAAGGAACAATCTCATGGGAAGTCTGACTTCGCGCCCCAAGGCGCCGAAAATCAAAACCATCGTCGTGCAAAGCCCGGCCCAGACCGCCGTCACGCCTGTAACGCCGACGACCCCGGCGGAGCCCGATCCCGAAACCGTGGCCGCGCAGGCCCGCACCCGCGACCTGCTGACCCGCAAGCGCGGGTTTCTCGGAACCATCGGCACCGGCTTTCGCGGCCTGCTCGGCGCGCTCGGCAATAACGTCAACCGCAAAACCCTGCTCGGAGAATAACCATGAACACCGTCACCCCGCTGCGTCGCACGCTTTCGCCCGGACAGAATAACGACGCCGCGCTCGCCGCCCGCCTGATCGAGCGTTACGAAGCCGCACGCAATCAGCGGACTCAATGGACCCGCCTCTGGGAAGAATCCTACGAGTACGCCCTGCCGCAACGCGGCGGATTCCTCGGCCAGCCCGTCCCCGGCGCCGCGCGCAACACACATATATATGACGCCACCGCGATGGACGCCGCCGACCAGCTCGCCTCCAGCCTGCTCGCCAACCTCACCCCCGCCTGGTCGCAATGGTTCGGCCTCAAGCCCGGCCCCGATCTTTCGCCGGAGGAGGCCGTTGCCCTGACCCCTGTCCTCGAAAAGGCCGCCCGCACCATCCAGTCGCATTTCGACCGCTCCAACTTCCCGGTCGAAATCCATCAATGCTACCTCGACCTCGTGGTCGGCGGCACGGCGACGATCTCCTTCGAGGAAGCCGAGCCCGGAGGATTCTCGGCGTTTCGCTTTTCCTGCATCCCGCTGTCGCAAATTGTGCTGGAGGAGGGGGCAAACGGCGCCCTCGATGGCGCCTATCGCCACATCCCGCTCACCCTCGATCAGATTTTCGACCGCTACCCCTTCGCGGAAATTCCCGCCGCGCTTCTGGAGTCCGCCTCCCGCGACCCGCAGGTTCGCTTCAAAATTCTCGAATCCGTCCTGCCTGCGGGCCTCTCCTATGAATACATGGCCCTGCTCGATGAGTCCGGCCACGAACCCGTCATCCTCCAGTCCGGCACCTTCGAGCAATCCCCCGTCATCAGCTTCCGCTGGATGAAATCGCCCGGCGAAATCTATGGCCGCTCACCCGTCATGAAGGCGCTGCCCGATATCAAAACCGCCAACAAGGTCGTCGAACTGATCCTGAAAAACGCCTCCATCGCCGTGACCGGAATCTGGCAGGCTGACGACGATGGCGTACTGAACCCCGCCAATATCGAACTCACGCCCGGCAGCATCATCCCGAAGGCCGTCGGCTCGAAGGGCTTGCAGCCGCTCGATATGCCCGGCCGCTTCGATGTCTCGCAACTCATCCTCGAAAATCTGCAATCCCGCATCCGCCACGCTCTCCTGACCGACAAGCTCTCGCCCGTCTCCTCCCCGCGCATGACGGCCACCGAGGTGCTCGAACGTGCGGCGGAAATGTCGCTCCTCCTCGGCGCGACCTATGGCCGCCTGCAGACCGAACTCCTCACGCCCCTCATCAAACGCGCCTTCGCAATCCTCAGGCGTCGTGGCGAGGTGCCGGACATAGCGCTCGACGGCCGTCTCGTCACCGTCGATTACCGCTCACCGCTGGCGCGTTCGCAGGGACAAAGAAACGTGCAGAACACCCTGACCTGGATCACCTCCGTCCTCGCCATGGGGCCAGAGGCCGCGATGACCGTGAACCTCCCCGCCGCTGCCCGCTTCCTCGGCGAGGCGCTGGCCGTTCCCGGTGATATCATCCGCGCCGAAATCCTGGCCCCCGTGGAAGACGCGCAGCGCAGGGCGAAAGGAGGCCGCGATGTTTGACCAGACCCGTAACGCACAAGACAGGCAGGAGGAGGGGCCATACGTCTTCCAAATCCCCGAACCTTCGCGTTTCGAACTGCGCGATATCGAGAAATGCTTCGCCCGCCTGTTTTCCTCAGACGACGGCAAGTGTGCCCTGTCCTACCTGCAGGCGATCAGTTTCCAGCGGGCGCTGGCCCCGACCTCGACGGACCAGCAGCTCCGCTACGCCGAAGGCCAGCGGGCGATGGTCGCCACGATCCTGCGCCTCATCGACCGCGGCCGTAAACCCACTTGAACCTATTTTTAACCCGCAAGGAGATTAAACCATGACCGAAAATTTACTCACCAACGAAATTCCCGAAAAATTCCTCGACCCCGAATCCGGCGAAGTCCGTATGGACAGATTCCTCCAGTCCTATCACGCGCTGGAGAAAAAACTCTCCCAGTCCCCGGCAGCGCCGAAAACCCCGCATGATTATTGCATCGACTGCTCGCACGGCCTGTTCCAGCCCGACGCGGACATCAACGCCCGCCTCCATGAAAAGGGCTTCACGCAGGATCAGGCGCAGGAGCTTTACAATATTGCCGCCGAAAAACTGATCCCGATGATTGTGGAGATCGCCGCCGAGTTTCAGGCCGACCGCGAGGTCGAAAAACTCGTCCAGCATTTCGGCGGCCCGGACAACTGGCGCGAGATATCCCATCAGCTTCTCGCCTTCGGCCAGAAAAACCTCCCCCCGGAGGTGCTCAACAGTCTCTCAAGCTCCTACGAGGGGATTCTGGCGCTCCACCGCATGATGAAGGGGGAGGAACCCAAGCTCTCCCGCGCCCCCGCCAAATCCGGCGACACGCCGAACGACCGCGAACTCACCTCCATGATGCGCGACCCGCGCTACTGGCGCGACCGCGATCCGTCCTTCGTCGCGAAAGTCACCGAAGGCTTCCAGAAACTTTATGGCGGCAAGTGACGAATAGGACAGGGAGCAAAGCAAAGAGCTCATCGAACCTGTAAAAAAACGACCCACCTCAATAAACTTTGGCCCGCTCCGGCGGGCCTTATTTTTTCTCTCATATTTTTCTTGCTGCATATGCGAAGACGGAATTATAACAGTCGTGGAGAAACAGTTTAGAAAGCCTTTTCGCTATGCCGGATGGGTTGGTCAGCACATTTGTGCCCTTGCGTTTGAACTTTGAGGCGGCCCAGGAAAACGGACGTTTCTATATCTATTCGATATGGAATCGCAAGAAAGATAAATACTACATAGGCATATCGCGCAATCCGCCCCGGCGTATCAATGAGCAACTCCGCTCGAAAGCAGAACTAAAAGACGACTACGCACAGGAGGCGCAAGCGGATCAGACGCGGATGCCTGAAGATCGCGTATTCGAATGCGGACTGTTGAATGCCGAAGGTTATGAAAGCCCTTTGATCGGGTGTATAGTGGAAGTGTTATACATGGTCGATCTGGAGCGTTCAGGAAGGAATATTTATAACCGCAATAAATTTGGCGGCCACCCCGAGCTCAAGGATAAAAGGCTGGCTTTCGAAGCGGTCATAAAAATCATTGATCCGTGCCTCATGGGGCATCCCACGGATCAGGAAATGCTGGCGCTCGAAAAGCACATACATGAAATAAGGGATTATGGGGCAAAAACAGGCTATACGGGCATATTTGATCATGAATTCATAGGCGCGCTGGAAAAAGCTTGGGATGATTATACACAGCGGCGGAAGGAGGCAGGTTTCGGTCGCAAGCCGCTCTCGACCCGCATTGCCTTTGCCGACGAATATGTGCGTCTCAAAGGGGCCAACGACAACGACCCGCTAGGGCCAAGGCTCACCACTCAACACAAAACGCCCTTGGCTTTGCCGGCGCCGGATAAAACAGGCTCACGTATACGGTACGAAGACTCTTCGGTAGGTATCGCCGAAAAAGAAGGGCCGGAGCCATAAGGCTCTGGGCGCAACACCTACATCAACTGCGAATCCGCAAACCCTTGACTGAGCGCATCGTCCACAACCTGCTGGAAATTATCCTTGATCGCCTTGGCCATGGGCTTGAACTGCAGCGCCACGCGGTTATGCGATTTCCGCACCACCGTCGCGCTGTGCGGGATATCGAGGATCGCGTTCCGCAGTTTGAATTTCATTGTCACATCGAACGCATCCGCAACCCCGAACATCCGGTCGTCGGCATTGATCATAAATCCGCCGAGACTCCAGTTCTCGACAGGATAGATCTTGCCGTTGATGACGGTAACGCAATGATCACCGCTGCGCCGGGCAAACTGACGGCGCGACGAATCGTCAGCTTCATCTGTAGAAGTAAAACGGGAAAAAAATTTTCCGAACATGAGCAAATTCCGATTCGTTGGTGATAGGCAACGTCCAATCCTAGAATATTTTTCAGAACAACTTAAGAGGGCAAAAAAAATAACGGAACCTATGCACGAATTTTTCTTGACAACATAGGAATATAATCTTATATTAAAACCATCACCGCCGGAATTGCGCCTTTTTCTAGGGACCGCACCCGGCGATTTTTTTTCCGGACCGCGCAGACAACGCCGCGAATAGAAGGCGCCCGCCCGTCCGTTCCTCCGCTTCTGGCCTTTAAAGACAAGACAACCGGACCGGAGCTTCCCCCAAACGCAACTCATAACCAAGAGGTTTGAAATGTCTACCACTCTCGACCAGGCCTTCATCAAGCAGTTCGAACGCGAAGGGCATGAAGCCTATCAACGGCAGGGCAGTAAGCTCCGCAACACCGTCCGCACCGTCGGCAACGTCAACGGCAGCTCGGCCATCTTCCAGAAAGTCGGCAAGGGCACCGCATCCACCAAATCCACGCACGGCATGGTGCCGGTCATGAACCTGAACCACACCAGCGTCGAAGTCATCCTGCAGGATTACTATGCGGGAGACTGGGTGGACCGTCTCGACGAATTGAAAACGAATATCGACGAGCGGCAGGTCATCGCGAATGCTGGCGCGAACGCGCTGGGCCGCAAGACCGACGAACTCATCATCGCCGCGCTGGCAACAGCCACGACCCACACCATCGTGGACAGCAACATCGGCATGACGAAGGATAAAATCCTCTCCGCCTTCCAGACCTTCGGCACGAACGATGTGCCCGACGACGGCCAGCGTTATTGCGTGGTCGGCTGGAAACAATGGAGCGAACTGCTCAAAATCGAAGAATTCGTGAACGCCGATTATATCGGCAAGGACGCATTGCCCTTCGCCACCATCACGCAGGCGAAGATGTTCCTCGGCACCATCTTCGTGCCGCACTCCGGCCTCCCGATCGACGCCAGTGATATCCGCTCCTGCTTCTATTATCACCGCACGGCGATCGGCCACGCCGCCGCCAGCGACGTGAAGACGGACATCACCTGGCACGGCGACCGCGCTGCTCACTTCGTCAACAATATGATGAGCCAGGGCGCGGGCCTGATCGACCAGAGCGGTATTGTCACGATCAAGTGCGACGAAACGCCCGACTAATCCCACCTCTAGAAAAATATTTAAGGAGAAACCCTCATGGCTTTCATCGCCTCAGACCTGAGCGTTCTGGCCTACGCCAACAACTTCACGCTCTGGCATTACACAACGACAGACAGTTCGGTCACGACCGCAGGCTATTTCAACAAGGCTGTTGATATGCTGCGCGTGAACGACCTGATCATCGCCAACGTCGATACGGACGGCACGCCGGACACGACCTTCTACGTCGTGACCAGCAATAACGGCACCACCGTCGCCATCACCGCCTACTCTTAAGGTTTATTGATATTCTGTTCACGGCATCCCCGCGCAAGCGGGGATCCTTGGCGGAAGTCAAAAACCGAAGAGAGCAGGGCGGGTCCAGCCCAACGCTCCGGTTCCTTTCCCGGAGCAGAATGGCGGCGCAAGGGCTTGAGCGCCCGTTCCTCCTCATCGCAGCGGCGCTCGCCCGCAAGAAGCCGGAAAGTCGCGGCCCCTCTCCGCGCCCGGACCCTATCGACGCCCCCGTGCAGTCCCTTGCGCTTCGTGCGTGAGGGGCTGCACACCTCTTACCCGTATGCAGCCTGCCCGTGGATCCCTTTGCGGGCGGGCTGCGCCTTTATTGCAGACCTAAAATTGTGCTAAGAAGAACTCATGAAAACTCTAATTGTTTTTCTGAACATATTTCTTTGGACCGTTATTTTCGGCGCTGTGTTCCTGATCGCCCCTTATCTGTTTTTTCTCTGGGCTATAACCGGATTCAACCCGTACTTTCTTGAGATTGACAGTTGCGTCGATTTCGGAGGCGGCTGGAATGATGAGCTGAACATTTGCGAGTATGAAGAGTAATTTTAAGAGCAAAATTAGATAGAAATGAAAGATAAAAAACGAACAATCACAGATATTCTCTCCGACTATCAAACCCTTCCAGAGTATTTGGATCGGGAGTTGGTTGACGTGAATCAGGTAAGTCTTTTCGGGGATTATCCCCTTCATGTTGCCGCTGTCCGAGGAAGTGTAGAAGATATAAAGATTCTTGTAGACCACGGCGCAAACATAAATGCAAAAGGCGAGTATGATTATACGGCCTTACATCATGCAGCAGAACAGGGCCACGCAGATGCGGTAAAAGCTTTGATGGAAAAAGGTGCGGACCCAAATCTTACAGATGTTAATGGGTGTACACCTTTAGAAATAGCGCTTCTTTTAGATAAAAATGATCAAACTGGAGAATACAAAAAAATCATTGAAGAACTAAAAAGGCAGCAAACCTAAATCATTCGTGCTTTTACGCACAGATTAAACACCCCCAAAACAACTGGAGACCCCCATGGCACTATCCGATATTGCCCTGTGCTCGCGTGCGCTCATCCGCATCGGCGCGGCACCCATTACTTCTTTCGCCAACGGCACCGCCGAGTCGGAAATCGCGGGCGCGCTCTTCCGCCCCGTGTGCGACGCGCTGCTCTCCGCCTATGCCTGGAGCTTCGCCAGCGGGCAGGCTGCGCTGACCCTTCTGTCAACGCCCCCCGTCGCCGATTACGCGAACGCCTTTGCGCTCCCTTCGGATTTTCTCCGCGCATTGTCCCTCGGCAGCGGCCAGCGCGGACGGGGCGTGAATTATCGCATCGCCGCCGGTGCCATCCACACCAACGAAAGCGCCGTGACCCTGACCTATATCTTCAGGCCGGAGGAGGAATCCTTCCCCCCGTATTTCGATCAGGCGCTCATCACCCGCCTCGCCGCCGAATTCTGCATCCCCGTCACCGAAAGCACCTCCCGTGCCGAGGCTCTCTTCCGCCTCGCGGAGCAGGAGTTCCAAAGAGCCCGCCAGATCGACGCGCAGCAGGACACCCCCGGCCGCATCGAGGATTTCACGCTGGTAAAAGTCAGGGATTAAGCCGCTTTTTGCAGGAATTGAAATTATTCTGTAAAAACCCGTCAAGGCGGAGTAAAATGAGAGGAAGAGAAAAGCGGAGATTGAGATGAGCTTTAGAGATAAATTCAGGGGATTCCTCGGCAAAAGGCCGGAAACAGAGGCAGACGCCGGACCGGGTTATGGTCTGGGCGCGGAAGGTGCATTCGGCCTTCCCGAATTCCCGGAGGATCCAGCGCCACCTCAGCAAGCGATCGTCGAGGCGCCCGAACAATATGTTTATGTCGGCATCGACCACCCTGTACCCGAAGCGGACGGCGACGACCAGATCCTCGGCATCTGATCGCAGCCTCTTGCAGCCGCCAAAACAAACCGCCCCCCACCGGGCGGTTTTTCTATAAAGGAAACCCGCCATGAACAAAGAAAGCAACCCCGTCCGCACCGACGCCACTGGTCGTATCATCCGTGATTGGGATGCAGAAGAACAAATCCCTGTTCCAAAGCGTAAACCGACGACGGGCATAGAGCCGCCTGCTTACAGGCGCGATGTATTCAAGGGCGAGCGGCGGGCGGAGTGGGACGGCTGGAGCCGGATCGTACAGTGGGACTCGTCGCTTTCAAGCGCAGAAAAAAGAGCCTTTCACGATATTTTCGCCGCCGAGGGCGGAATGAAAAAAGCGCCCGGCGGATCGGGGGTCGCGGGCATATTGCAAAAAACACTTGATTCAACAAAATCCCCGGATAACACGCCCGGAATATACGCGAGGTACGGTAAAAATCCGAAAACAACCGATTTGGAGCTTCCGGATATAAAGGAAGTGTATAAGGGTTTCTTTAATGATGTCTTTAAAGGGCCAGCAGAAAAGCTAAAGGAAAAGAATAAAACTACTGCGATCAAAGGATATCAAATCCTTGGCTTGATAGGAAATGATCGGCTTTCCTCATCAGTCGCCGATATCCTTTTCCGTGAAGGCACGACAAAAGGCTCGGAGTTGATCCTCCAGGCAATCCAGCTGACCGATCCCAACGCTGACACGGGGACAGGCACGGCTTTCGGAAGTAAAACCCTTACCGCCTTGCAGGAAATAGCAAAAGATCACGGCAAGACCAGAAACCTTCTGGAGTTTTCAGCCAACGCCAGAAGGACGGACGAAAAAGACCGCAACGACTATTTCAGATTTAGGGACCAAGAGTAAGGTTTAGTAAGTTTTCTTGCATTTTTTCTCAATCGTAAGAGCATTCCTGAGGGCTTTGTCTTTATTAAAAATAAGCGACGGATCATCGGAAACAGTCAAGACCGATTTTCGGAAAAAATATTCAACAGACGTGGGTGAGTCAGAATTCTGCAGGGACCAGTAATCCTCGTGCCCTTGTCTAGAAAAGGTGAACACGCCGCACTCGCGTACAGCCTCTGGATCCCTGTGATAAGCGGCTGAAAATATACCGGACACGTCAAACTCTTCTTGGCGGATTTCGGAAATGACGCCAACAATATTAAGGCTATCCCCGAACGGGTAAGGCGCTTCGCAGAGTTCGTCGGCGTGGGTTTCGTACTGGGCGAGTAAATCATACGCTCCGGCAGAGCTTTTACTGACCCAGGCATATCCGGGCATCGTGTTTTTCCAATAGATATCATGGGCGAGGGCACCGGAATCAGTAAAAATGTGTCGGCCAAGTAAAAGCTTCGCCTCTGCTTCATCCTTGATGGTGGTAGTTTGCCCGTCCCACGGACAGGAGGGCTTCGAGGCAGTATTGCTCGTACCCGCGCAGGCAGTTAGGGCGCAAATGCAAATCGCAAGAATCATAAAGCGGGAAATACCCATCCCGGAAACTTACCACTACAGAAACGGCCGGGAAAGAAACAACAAGAAACTGAAGCAAACCCCAAAGGAAAAATCATGACACGCATCACCGAAATGAAAACCACCTTCACGGCGGGCGAAGTCTCCCGCGAACTGCTGGGCCGGGGCGATCTGCGCGCTTACGATAACGGCGCACTCACCCTGCGGAACGTCTTCATTAACCCCACGGGCGGGGTACGCCGCCGCTTCGGCCTGGGCTATATCGACACCGCGCCGGGCAACGGTAAGCTGATCGCCTTTGAATTCAACACCGAACAAACCGCGCTGCTGCTCCTCACGCACGAACAGATCGACGTCTACACCGGCGGCCTTAACGTCGCCACCATCGCCGCGCCGTGGGAGGAGGGGCAGATCGCGCAAATCGCCTGGACGCAGAGCGCCGACACGCTGCTGCTCGTCCACCCCGATGTGCCGCCGAAAAAACTCACGCGCGGAACGGGCGGAACCTGGACGCTCTCCGATTGGAATTTCTTTACTGAAAATAACGTAGTGCAGCAGCCTTACTATAAATTCGCGGACTCTGAGGTCACGCTCACGCCCAGTGCAACGACGGGCAGCATTACGCTCACCGCCTCCGTTCCCGTCTTCTCTTCGGGGCATGAGAACACGCGCCTGCGCGTCGGCGGCAAAGAAGTGCTGATTACCGATTTCGACTCGCCCACAGTAGTCAGTGCGGACGTGATTCAAACTCTGACGGGTACAAGCGCGACGATAGATTGGGCCGAACAGGCTTTCAGCCCTGTGCGCGGATACCCCGTCACCGTCGCCTTTCATCAAGACAGGCTGGTCATCGGCGGCAGCCGCGATCTGCCCAACCGTCTCTGGTTTTCAAAATCCGGCGATCTTTTCAACTTCGATCTGGGAACAGGTCTGGAGGACGAGGCAATCGAATTCGCCATCCTCTCCGATCAGGTCAACGCGATCCGCGGAGTGTTCTCCAGCCGCCATCTTCAGGTCTTCACCAGCGGCGCGGAATGGATGGTCACCGGCGATCCGCTGACCCCCAGCGCCGTGCAGATCAGAAGACAGACAAGAACAGGCTCGGTTATCGACCGCTACATTCCGCCTCTGAACGTGGACGGGGCAACGCTCTACGCGGCGAGAAATAAAAAGGAGATACACGAATTTCTCTACACCGATCTGGAGCAAGCTTATACGTCCACCGATCTCGCGCTGCTCTCGCGTCATATCATCGACAATCCGGTCGAGCAGGATTACGATCAGCGCAACCGCTTGCTGTTTGTCATCCGCGCCGATGGAAAATTCGCAACCCTGACCGTCTTTCGCGCCGAGTCCGTCTCCGCCTGGACCCTGCACGAAACGAACGGAAATGTGAAATCCGTCTCCGTCGTCGGTGACGAGGTCTATATGCTCATCGAACGGGCAGGGGAATTTTTCATCGAATTGTTCGACTCAAACCTGCACCTCGACTCTGCTCTATTGGGCGAAGTCGGAAGCCCCACGTCAGTCTGGTCCGGCCTCGATCATCTGGAGGGGCGCAGCGTCAGTGTTGTGGCCGACGGTGCAGTCTTGCCGGCTCACATTGTAACGGGCGGTGCGGTGGCTCTCGCTGAACCCGCCAGTACAATCGAAATCGGCCTGCCGTTCACCCACATTGTCGAGCCTCTGCCGCCCAACGAAATCGGCGCGGTCGGCGCGGGCAGGAAAGTTCGTCTCGTGCGCGGAATTTTTCGCGTCAAAGACACCTCCGCCCTGCGCCTCGACACAGGGCAGGGATTGAAGGACATCTCGCTCCGCCAGTTCGGCGAGGAGGAAATTCTCGACGAACCCACACCTCTGGTCAGCGGGGATATAAAAATCCGCGCCCTCGGCTGGCAGAAGGACGGCACTAAACCCCTCTGGCGCATCGAGCAATCCGCGCCCCTGCCGTTCGAGCTTCTCTCCGTGATTACGGAGTTGAAGGTGAATGAATAGAACTTTTCAAAAAGGAACCCCATCATGGCCGCACTTACACCCGTGCTTTCACTGCTTGGAACCGTCGGCAGCGTTGTCTCCGCCGGAACCGAGATCCTCGGCGGCGTGCAGACGCTCGCAGGCGTTTCGAACCGACAGCAGGAAAAGGAAGACCGCCTCGCCCTCGACCAGCTCAAGCGCCAGCAAACCCTTCAGCAAAGACAGTTGGAGGAAAAGGCCGCGCTCGAACGCCAGCAGATTGCGCTCAACGCAAAACTCACGGAAGAACAGCGGCAGACCGCCCTGCGCCGCGCCGTCGCAAGACAGCGCGCGAATTTCGGCGCACAGGGGGTCGGCAGCGCCACAGGCTCGTCTCAGGCGGTGCTTCTTGGACTCTTCGATGAATCCGATGACGAAAGGCAAAGGCGCGAGGAACTCGACGCACTGCGCGTCACCGCGCTCGATCAGAACGTCTCGCAAAATCGCGCTCTGAATATTCTGCAGCGGACACAATTATCGGAAAGACAAAAAATTCAACGCCAGTTTCTATAACTGTGGAAAAAAATGGAATTAAAGTTTGACCTGCTGACTCATTTTTATTACACTTTCCTGATATACGGCAAAAAGGGAGTGATGCCCTCATGCGTTTTGAAAACATTCCTGATTTTGAAGACTTTGACCCTGGCGTCCTGAATCGAACACGCCATACGCATTTCATCATCTTTGGAAATTTCTTTTTCCAGGATGATCCTTTTGCGATGGACAACCACCGCCGAAGATTCAACTACAAAAGTGGCATCTCGGAGGAATCGTTTCACGCCCTCGTGCGTGACTTTTGTGAGCGCAGAAACCGCGAAGTCATCCTGGCGGCGGAGGATATCGCCATCGTCCCCGGCGATCTGCACGACCTCGAACAGCTCAAGCGCGAAAACGGCACCCGCTTTTCCTATGACTTTGTCGATGCCAAAAGGGTGCAGGAGTATATTTCCTATACCCGCACCGTGGGCGGCATCCCTCAGTCCCAGTTCCGCGAAGCCCGCCTCGACGGGTAAGTTATTGAAAAATAACAGAGTATGAACACCGCGCCGCACTCGTTTTTTTGCGGCGCAATCCCTTTTGTTATGTTAAAGTACTTGTGCTAAGGGTGTTAAAAATCTCAAAGGGTAGGTGAGTTATGGCAAAACCACAGGACGCTTTTCTGAACGCCGCCACGCAGGGGCCGGATTTTCTTGTCATAACAAACTTCGCCTATAATCAAAATCCTAGGACCGGAGCTCCGATCAATACTTATAGCGGCCTGTCGGAAGAATCCTTTGCCTTTATGGTCGCCGAATCCGCGAAGGACCATAACGCCAGCGTCTACTATATGGACGGCAACACCGTGATTGTCAGAGGCTGGAACCACGACCTCCAGAAAATTGAGGCGGACTGCGGCGACAGATTTTCCTATGGCTATTGCTCCGAGGAAGGGGCGCACAAAACTATCGATCGTTGCCGCGAGGCCGCGCTCGAATCACCAGAAGACCGGGAGTACCGCACCATCCCCGGCGCGCAGGACCGCGTCCAGTTTCTGAATTAGGGAATTTTTGAGCTGAACCACCCGCGGCGCAGGAGCATCTCCTGCGTCTTTTCTACTTCGCATCAAGTTTGTAAAGCTTCAGATATTCCGCAAGCGCATCGTTAGGATTGGCGGCGATGACCTTCCGGTAAAAGTGCTGCGCGATATCGTAGCGTCCTGGCCAAGGAAATTCGAGAACCTTCAAGCTGAAATTCACCAGATGGGCGCGGTCTGACGTGCTGCCGTCAAAGGCCGCATCGAAGGCACAGATTTGCGTCTGAAGATCCTCGTCGCCCGATGATCCCGCATAATAGGCGGAAATGCTCTTAAGCGTTAAAGGAACGATTTCGCGTCCGCAGGAAAGCGCAGCATCACCTTCGGAAACGGGCGCGATCCATGAAGTATCCGTCCGCAGGGACAAAGAAATCCACGAAGCAGCCAGCGCAGCGCTGAGAATCATCAGGACGCGCAGATAATAACGGGCGGAAGAGGAAGAGTTCATGCCTGCTATTATAAAAACCTTAGTACAAAACCCAAAGCCCTAAATTATCGCAATAAATATGGAGCCCCCCATGACCGAGCATATCAAAATGCCCGATGTGACGCCGCTCGTGCGTTACACCGCCAACGGCACGCAAACCGTTTTCGCCTACCCGTTCCCGATCTTCGCCAGCGAGGACATAGCCGTGTATCTCAACGGCGCGAAGCAGGCCAGCGGAATTATAATCAACGGCGCGGGTCTGACCGCCGGCGGAACCGTAACGTTCGATACGGCGCCAGCGGGGAATACTATTGTAACCCTTGCCCGTGAACTGCCCATCGAGCGCGTGACCGATTATCTGGAGGGCGGGGATTTTTCGGCCCAGTCGATCAACACCGAACTCGATTACCTCATCGCCGCCATCCAGCAGGTCAACCGCGAAAACGACACCATGCTCCGCTACGGCGATCATGAGTCTCCAGGAGAAGTCAAAATCCCCGACCGCGCAATCCGCGTGAACAAGGCGCTGGGTTTTGACGGCAACGGCGACCCCGTGGCCGTAACCCTCGAAGGCTCCATGGCAGCGCCCAATTTCACGCCCAGCGGAACCGGCGCCGCCACGCGCACCAGCCACAATAAATTCTCCGATCTCATTAGCGTCAAGGACTTCGGAGCGGTGGGAGACGGCGTGGCAAACGACACCAACGCCTTCATCAACGCGCTCGCAGCGGCGGACATGGTGTTCATCCCGAAGGGCGAATACAGGATCACAGCCACGATCCGGCTGACCGCTCGCAAGAGCCTGTTCGGCGCGGGCCAAAAATCCGTCCTCAAAGCTTCCGCGAACACCTTCAACGTGATCGAGGTGGTCGAGGATTACGTGACGCTTTCAAACTTCCGCATCGAGGGCGGCGATGTCGGCATAAAACTCTTCGGCCTCACGCGCCCTGTGGTACAGACGTCGGTCAACGATATCACCATCGTCGCACCGAAAACGGGTGTGCAACTCGACGGTTATAACGACACGAATTTTCCCTGCTACTGGAACAATTTTTCCCGCGTACTGGTGGAGCAGCCGAGCGTTAACGGGTTCCACCTGACGAAAACCGGAGCGGGCGATACGCCCAACGCGAACAAATTCTATGCCTGCCGCGCCTATTCACTCGGCGCGGATATTTCCGGCGCCGGATTTTATATCCAGCACGGCAGCTTCAACAACGCCTTCATTGATTGCGAGGCGAACGTGAAAGGCACGGCGCAGGGCTGCTTCATCATCGGCGCGAATTCCAACAAGACGCTGCTGATTAACCCCTATGCGGAGAGCAACAACCTTGTGCCGAACATCAAGCTCGAAAGCGGCTCGGTCGAAACAGCGATCTATAATCTTCTCTCCGCCAGCGACGGCTCCGCGATCTGGGATCTATCGGGCGGGCAGTACACCGCCTATAACGCCGGCTTTCCGCACAAGAACAGGCTGCAGCGCACGACCGTAACGGACATGAACGCGACGCTCCAGCGTTTCGACACCGAATATATCGACGCCAGCGGCACCGTAAGCCTCGATCTCTCGCATTCCATGCATCTGGTCTCCTCCTTCGGCGGCGCGTTGACCGTGGAACTGCCGGACGCCGGAGACGCGACAGGCGTCATGATGATGGTCAAGAAAATCGACTCCTCCAAGAATGTCGTGACGATCACCGAAGATTCCGGCCCCGGACCGGACGGCTCGTCCTTCTTCCTCGGTGCGGAAAACGATTATGTGATGATGCTCTCCAACGGCGCGGAATGGTTCGTCATCGCCTCCAACCGCTCGCCGGGCAACACAAGATTTTTCGACGGCACAGGAACCTATGACATCGACATGGCGGTGGACACCTATCTGCTCTCCAGCTTCGGCGGGGCGCTGACCGCGCGGCTGCCCCCCGCGAACGCCGCGAAATCCATCGGCCGCACGGTAACGATCAAGAAGACGGATGTGTCCTCCAACCATGTGACCGTAACCGTGCAGGGCGGCACCGGGCCGGACAACTCCACCCAGCCGCTCTCAAGCCCTTACAGCGCGATCACGGTCGTCTCCGACGGCGGCCAGTGGTTCATCGTCAGTAAGCATATGTAAATAGAATTCGCCAAAAACACGCTTGTCTATTCGCCAAAAACACGCTTGTCTAATAAACTTGACTCGCACCCCGGACTGCTCTTCATTAAAATTATTAATAAAATTCTTTGGAACCTTTTAGCCTGCTAAAAGTTTTTCGAGCAACCGGAGTGTAGCAATGACCACATATTCTCAATTCGGATTTGGCGACCCCTTGGGCGATAATTTCGTGCGGCAGAACGAGGACGGCACGGCCACGCAGTTTTTCTGGACCACCGAAGGCGTAATAACAACCAAGGAATTTGACAGCACGGAACTCGAAAACCTCTTACGCACGATCCAGTATCACACGCTCTTTGACAGTGTGATGGATTACGCCTTCGCCACCGGGCAGGACTACGCGATTGAAGCTGTGCATATTCTCGGAAACGGCGAGGATGACGTGGCCTACAACGGCCTGAATGATTACGTCGAGGCCGGATTGGGCAACGACGTGATCTCTGCCGGAGACGGCCAGAACGAGGTTTACGGCGGTGACGGCGAGGATTTCCTGATCGCCAGTCAGGGCCAGGACATACTTTTCGGCAACAAGGACGACGACAGCGTCCACGGCGGGAGCAACATTGATTATGTGTTCGGCGGCGGCGGTGCGGATTTCGTCAATGGCGGTCCGGGCGAGGATGTTATCTCGGGCGGTGCGGATGACGACATCCTGACCGGCGGCAACGGTCACGATATTATCTTCGACCTGTTCGGCAACAATAACATCAGCGGTCACGGGGGCGAAGATTTCATCATCGTGGGCGACGGTAACGATACGATCAAAGGCGATCAGGGCGACGACATCGTTTATGCCGGAGATGGAGACGATTTCGTGCATGGAGATGAGGGCAACGATCTAATCTTCGGCGGCAATGGCAACGACAAACTTTACGGCAGCTTTGGCGATGACTTCATTTATGCCGAGGCGGGCGACGATTACGTGAACGGCTACAATGATAACGACATTATTTTCGGCGGCGCGGGCAGCGATAATCTGCACGGTGACGGCGGCGATGACCTCATCTACGCCGACGATCCCACCGCGCCCGGCGTGCCCAGTGACGACAAGCTTCTGGGTGGTGAGGGAGAGGATGAACTTTATGGCGGTTTTGGTCGAGACCTTCTCAAAGGTGGCCTTGATGACGATCTTCTGGTTGCCAGAGGCCATGGCCAGAGCGTGATGTGGGGCGAGCAGGGCAGCGACACCTTCGCCTTCGACGGCCTTCCCGAAGGCAAGGCGCACCAGATCAAGGATTTCACTTTTGGTGAGGATGTCATCAACATCAGTGATCTGCTGGACGGGTACGAATCACTAGGCAGCGATATCAACGATTTCGTGCGCATATTCTTCCGCGACGAGGGGCGCACCGATCTCAAGGTCAACGTGGACGGCGAAGGCTACGATTGGATACCCGTGGTCTCCATTCTCGCGGACTTCACGGGTACCAGCCCCGGCATCATGCTAGCATCCGGCGATCTGGTGGCCGATCACAAACTCTTCGCCACCGACGTTTAGTAAAAAACGCAGCATAACTATAATGGCTTATCCATAAAAACCCGGCGGCCCGTCTGCCGGGTTTAGTTTTTGAGCCTGAAAAAAATCATCATAAATAAAAACGGAGATAGCATGGCCAGACTTGAAGCCGGGATGCGTACACGCATCGCGAAGTTCCTTCCGCACGCCCTTGAAACCGCGCTGCTGTCCTATCACGAATTCGCCGAGGAACAGGCCACAGCGCCGGACAGCGAGGAAGAAAAAACGGACGACAAGGCCAAAACCTTTAAGGCGCACCATGACGCCTGCAAGGTCGCACTCGCGCATATCCAGCTTCTGATCGATCTGGCCCGGTGGGCCGATCTGCCGGACCCCGAAATCGAGGACGAAAATGCCGATCGTACGCTGCGGATGCTTCTCGAAAACGCGGAGGCCGAGGTGGACGCGAACAGGAACCGTGGATGAAGAAGGAAATTATAAAATCATGCTCCCTCCCGCTCTTCCTCGTCCTCTGGAACCAGAGGCAGGGGCAGAAAACCCCGGCGCTGCATCTGCAGATGGCGGAGTGGCTGGAGCAGGCGATGGAGAAGGACAAAACGCGCCTGCTGCTCATGGCCTTCCGCAGCGCGGGCAAAAGCACGGTGGCAGGGATTTTCGCGGCGTGGCTTTTGTTTCGCAATCCGGATTTGCGTATCCTTGTTTTAGCGGCGGATGACGCGCTGGCGAGAAAGATGGTTAGAAACGTCAAGCGCATCATCGAGCGCCACCCCCTGACCGCGCATTTGAAGCCGCGCAACGCCGATCAATGGGCCACCGACCGTTTTACCGTTCGCAGAAATCTGGAACTGCGCGACCCCTCCATGCTCGCCCGTGGCCTGCTGGCGAACGCGACGGGCAGCCGCGCCGATATCATCATCTATGACGACGTCGAAGTGCCCGCAACCTGCGACACGGCAAATAAGCGCGAGGACTTGCGCGAGAGACTCTCCGAGACCGCCTACATTCTCAGTCCCGGCGGCACACAGCTTTATCTGGGAACCCCGCACCATTATTGCTCGATTTACGCCGATCAGCCGAGGGCGGAGCAGGGGGAGGAGCGGGAGTTCCTGCACGGCTTCGAACGTCTTGTTATGCCCGTCATCGATGAAGCAGGACGCAGCCTCTGGCCGGAGCGCTTTTCGCCCGAAGAGATCGAGCGCCTGAAAATCGCAACGGGACCGAACAGGTTTGAATCGCAGATGATGCTGCGCCCCGTGAACAGTGCCGAAGGTCGCCTCGATCCATCCGCCCTGAAAATCTATAACGACGAACTCGATTACACCCGCGAACTGGGAACACTTTTTATCGGCCAGAAAAAAATAGTGTCGGCCTCCGCCTGGTGGGATCCCGCTTTCGGGAAATCCTCCGGCGATAAAAGCGTTCTCGCAATAGTCTTCGCGGACGGGGAGGGGAGCTATTACCTCCATCACCTCGAATATATCGCGGTCAGTGACAGGACGCAGGACGACGAGGCCACGCAGCAATGCAAGATCGTCTCCGCTCTGGCGAAAGCACATCTCTTGCCCAGCGTAACGGTGGAGATCAACGGCATCGGCCGCTTCCTGCCCAACATCCTGCGCCGCGAAATGGCGCGGGAGAACGTTCCGTGCAGCATTCTGGAGGTCAGCAGCACGCGCCCGAAGGACATAAGAATTCTCGAAGCCTTTGAAACGCTTCTGGCCTCTCGCCGCCTATTCGTGCACAGACAGGTTTTGAAAACGCCCTTTGCCATGGAGATGCGCGAATGGCGTCCCGGCGGCAAGGGGCAGGATGACGGGCTGGACGCCGTTTCCGGTGCGCTATCCCTTCAGCCCGACAGGTTAGGGCGTTTCCCGCGTAAAGGCGGTCATTCCTGGATGGGAAAACCCTTGTCACATAAGGCGGACATGGACTTCAAGGTCTGATTGGCGGAAGCAAAAATCTGGTGTACTCTCTCCCCCGTGCAAGGAAGAAGGGCATGAAAGTCAAAGACCTCCTCAATTCGAAAATAGAGCCCGAAGTAGTCTTGAAGTGGACGCTGAATCTCTCCCTGGAGTTGGTCGTCTGCGGGCTATTATTGGGCGGGATCATCGGGGTGCTGTTTTTCTGGCGCGTTGGCCGCCCCGCCAAGCACCGCGCTGTCATCGGCGCTTTCACAGGATTTTTCCTCTCGATCTTCGGCGTTCTGGCGCTGCTGATCTTCGCCGAGTTGTATCAGTTTCTGGCCCTTTAGAAGATTATAACGATTGACACACACGGCCCGCCTGCGCGGGCCTTTTTTATTTGGAGCAAACACATGACATTTCTCTCTGAGGATCTGCTCTGGTGGATCACCGTAATCGACCTGCCCGCGCTGGCCGGACTGTTTTGGATGATCTGGCGCACCCGCGAACAAAGCGAGGCGGCGATCGACCACCTGCACCAGCGCCTTGACCACCGCAGCGAACAGCTCCGCGAGGCGCTGAACGCCTTCAAGCTGGAAGTAGCTAAAACCTACGCCTCACAAAGCGACCTCCGCGCCCTCGAACGCCGTCTCGTCGAGCATCTCCTGCGGATTGAATCCAAACTCGACGCCACCGCGCTCAAGGCCGAAAACCTGATCGGCGCACAACAAAGCAATACCTAAAAAAGGAACCATCATGAAAAAACCAAAACTGACGCCCCTGAAAGGGGGCAAGTCGGGCGGCCCCGGCACGTCTGACCAGGATAAAGAAGACCGCGACCGCGAGATGCAGGAATTCTTCAACCGCGTCACCGTGGACGTTCTCGCCCGGACCCTCTGGGGCGAGGCGCGGGGCGAGGGCACGGAAGGCTTGCAGGCCGTCGCCAACGTCATCCTCAACCGCGTGAAGATTGCGGAATCGCGCGGCAAATTCTGGTGGGGGAATACCATCATCCAGGTCTGCCAGAAACCCTACCAGTTTTCCTGCTGGAACCGCTCCGACCCCTCGTTCAAGAGACTTCAGGAAGTGGATGAAAGAAATCTTTATTTCGCCACGTCCCTCCGCATCGCGCGCCGCGCCGTCGCCGGGGTGCTGGAAGATATCACCCACGGCGCGACGCACTACCACGCAAATTACGTCTCCCCCTACTGGGCGAAGGGGCAGGAACCCGTCGTCACCATCGGCAACCACATTTTCTACAAACTCGTTGAAGGATAAAACCCATGAAAAACTTTTTCAAAAATATGCTCTCCAATATAAAGGCCGGCCTGCGGCTCCTCTGGGAGAAAATCAAGGCGTTATTCGCCCGCATCGGCGCAAAATTCAAACGCGCCTTTCAAAGGCTCCGCGCCAAAATCACCGGCAAAAAAGAACAGGAGTAAGCGCCCATGGTCTCTGCCCTTGTCTCGAAAATCGGCGTCCCGGTCCTCATCGCCATCCTCTCCGAAGTGCTGGGGGAGGTCGATAACCAAGCCGCAAAAACCGCCTCAAAAGCCTTAGCAAAGGTGGACGAAGCCCTGAAAACGGGCGGCATCACGCCCGAACAGCTCGCCGAGGCCAACCGCCACGCCGAACGCATGGCCGAAATCCAGCTGGAGGATTTCAAATCCGCCCTCGCGGAGGTCAACCAGTCCCTGCGCGCCGAAGTCGCCTCGGAGGATGGGTACGTCCGCCGGATGCGCCCCACATTCGGCTATCTCATGGCGCTCACATGGGCGGCGCAGATGTTTGCGATTGCCTACGTGATCGTCTTTGATACCGATAAAGCGGGCGTCGTCATGGCCGCGATGGGTTCATTAAGCGCGATCTGGGCGGTTGGCCTCTCCGTTCTGGGCATCTACGTCTACCGCCGCAGCGACGACAAACAGCTTTTGGGAGCCGCGAAGGAGGTGATCTTTTGGAGTCCTCAGCCGGAGAAGAATAAAAAAGAGTAAATATATCCTTGAAGATATATATACTTTATGATAAGATTGTACATGACTTGGATTGTGGATTTTCACCCCGATTTTCTCACTGAGGCGGAGGAGTTTTCGCGGGAAGTCAAAATGGCCCTGCAGGTGGAGATCGAAATACTGGAAGCCATCGGCCCACAATTAGGAAGGCCGCAGGTGGATACGCTCAAAGCATCGAAGTTTGGCAACATGAAGGAGTTGCGCTTTACGGCGGATGAGGGAGTCTGGCGGGTTGCTTTCGCCTTTGATCCAGAACGGACTGCTATAGTGCTGGTGGGAGGCGACAAGAAGGGTAAAAATCAGAAGAAGTTCTATGAAAAACTTATGAAAACCGCAGACAAGAGATATCAGCAGCACCTTGATGGGCTAAAAGCCAAGGAGAAAAAACGATGACCAAAGGACCGAACGCACAGAAATTCTGGAATCAATTCTCTTCTTCTGAAAAAAAGAAGATCAAAACCCGTGCGGCGAAGAGAATTAAGGAATACCGCAATTTGCAGGAACTGCGGAAGGCCGCAGGTTTGACGCAGGCAGTTATGTCCGCCGAATTGAAAATGCCCCAGTCCAACATTTCGCGCCTTGAAAAAAATTCCGACATGCTGCTCTCCACCCTGCGGGATTATGTGGAGGCTCTGGGCGGCAAGCTCAGTCTGACCGTCGAACTGCCGGATATGCCCCCGGTGGCCCTGACAGGCTTCGGCGACCTGATTGACCCTGAGCCGCCCGCAGGCAGAAGGCGATAAAACGGGGCTTAAAAGAACAGCTCCCTATAGCCATCCCCCTGAAAATGCGGTAATATTCCCTCCGTACGTTCGTACGCCCCCACTGCTTTCACCACTGCTTCCAAACCATTCCGCCGTCCGCACTTCAAGGGAGACCCGCCATGTCCAAAAAAACACCCATCACGGTTGCCAGAGGCGACGGCATCGGCCCGGAGATCATGGACGCGACTCTGGATATCCTCACCGCCGCCGGGGCGGCGCTGGACATCGAGGAGATCGAGATCGGCAAGGCGGTCTATGAGCGCGGCATTATGAACGGCATCGAGCCGAAATCATGGGACTCCCTTCACCGCACGAAAGTCTTCCTCAAAGCCCCTATCACGACCCCGCAGGGCGGAGGCTTCAAATCCCTGAACGTCACGGTCAGGAAGGCGCTGGGCCTGTTCGCCAACGTCCGCCCCTGCGTGGCCTATCACCCCTATGTTAAAACCCACTTCCCCGAAATGGACCTCGTCATCGTCCGCGAGAACGAGGAGGATCTGTACGCCGGCATCGAACACCGTCAGACGCAGGACGTGATCCAGTCCCTGAAGCTGATTTCCCGCCCCGGCTCCGAGCGTATTGTCCGCTACGCCTTTGAATATGCGAGAGCGAACGGCCGCAAGAAGGTCACCTGCATGGCCAAGGACAACATCATGAAGATGGCTGACGGCCTTTTCCATGCGGTCTTCGACGAAATCGGCAAGGAATACCCGGACATCCAGCAGGAATTCTATATCATCGACATCGGCACCGCCCGCATCGCCTCGCGCCCCGGCGCGTTCGACGTGATCGTGACGGAAAACCTTTACGGCGATATTATCTCAGACGTGGCCGTTGAAGTGACCGGATCGGTCGGGCTCGGCGGCTCCTGTAATATCGGCACCGATTTCGGGATGTTCGAGGCCGTCCACGGCTCCGCGCCCGATATCGCGGGCAAGGGCATCGCTAACCCCTCCGGCCTGCTGCTCGGCGCCATCCTGATGCTCAACCATATCGGCCAGAACCCGATCGCTACCAAGGTCCATAACGCGTGGTACAAGACCATCGAGGACGGGATTCATACGGGCGATATCTATGATTCCGACTTCAGCAAGCAGAAGGTCGGTACGGCGGACTTCGCCAAGGCCGTTATCGACCGTCTCGGTCAGAACCCCAAGAAATTCGGTACCGTCGATTACGGGCAGGGGTCCGGCAAGGGGCTGGTCCTGCCGCCCCTCAAAACCGTCCCCAAAGAGAAAAAGGAACTGGTCGGCGCCGATATCTTCCTCGACTGGCAGGGCAAACCCGAGGACCTGGCCGCCAAACTCAAACCCGCCCTCGTCAAGGGGCTGGATTTAAGCGTAATTTCCAACCGGGGGGTCAAGGTTTGGCCGGACGGGCAGCCCGGCACCTTCTGCTCCGACCACTGGTGCGTCCGGTTCACGGGCAAGGGGGTTAGCCATGTCCTTGTTTTACAACAGCTTGCCAACCTCGAAAAAGCTGGGGTAGACTTCATCAAGCTCGAAAATCTCTATACATTTAACGGGAAATACGGCTTTACGGTTGCACAGGGCGAATGAAAACCGCTATGGTTTGCGTAATATTGTTTAGTGAACAGTAACAGTCATAAAGATTAAACAAAAATGAAGTCAAAAAAGCTGCTGAAATATCTATTTTTTGCCGTTTTCTTGTTTTCGCCGGACGTTTTGGCAAAAAGATCACGACTGTACAAGGATAGAGACAGCCAAGGTTATGACGCTATTTTCATGCCTGTGTTAAAAGACTTGGCTGTAACTATAGACAATGACGACATTCCGCCAAACGAACCAAATATTATTGCCATCAGATTCCTGAAGGACAAGCCGCCCAAAGGTGTAGTTGAAAGAATACAGCGCCTGACTTTAGGCATAACAACCGATATGCCACCAGAATACGATGTTTATGGTTATGAAATTCGGCGCTATATGGCGCAGGTCGGCAATGCAAAAATCTATCAGGACGATGAGTTTTTGATTGAGCAGATAAAAAACGCAAAAAAAGCCAGAATAATAGCGTCATTCTGGCAAAAGCATATTGAGAGGGAGATTGAAGAAATAGAGAAATTTATTGAGGCCAATGACAGCTCTTCCTCAATAAGAACAGCCATTAGACAGGCGAGACTCGACACGCGGTCTTTTATGATTGATCTTCAAGGATGGTTAGACAGCAACGAGCGGTTGTTGGGGCACATTCTGGATATTCAGGGTTATATTCAGTTTGAATATCCAGAAGTGATTTTTATTCGCCCGAATGAAAGGGTTGAGTTTTTTAACTTTTTTCAGACAAGGCAGCATAAGTTGGGAGAAATAAAGAAATACCAGCCGTTTGCTATGATGGCCTATTGATCGGCTTAACGTGAACGGTCACATCTGAGCGTTTTTATAAGCCTTCACCGTATTCGACAGCAGGCAGGCAATCGTCATCGGCCCGACGCCACCCGGAACGGGCGTAATCGCCCCGGCAACGCCCAAAGCCCCCTCGAAATCCACATCCCCGCAAAGCTTTCCGTCGAAATCCCGGTTAATCCCCACATCAATCACGCACGCTCCGCGCTTGATCCAGTCGGCCTTGACCATTCGGGCCTGCCCCACGGCGGCCACAAGGATATCGGCCTGGGCGCAGACATCGCCAAGGTTTTTGGTCCGCGAATGCGCGGTCGTGACCGTGCAGTTCTCCCGCAGCAAAAGCTGCGCCATCGGTTTGCCGAACAGGTTCGAGCGCCCGATGACAACGGCATGAAGGCCGGAGAGTTCGCGCACGAACGAGCGGATCAGGATCATCGCCCCCTGCGGCGTGCAGGGCACCAGCCCGTCTTCCATGCCCGTAAACAGCTTGCCCGCGTTGGTGACCGTCAGCCCGTCCACATCTTTGTGCGGCGCGATCATCTGCACCAGCCTTGTCCCGTCCAGCGGCACAGGCACAGGAAGCTGCAACAAAATGCCATGCACGGAGGGATTGTCGTTGAACGCCTTGATCTCCGCAGCGACTTCGGCTTCGGTGACCTGCCGCGGCAGACGCGACTCAAAACTCTTGATCCCGACGCTTTCGCAGGCTTTTATCTTGTTACGGACGTAAATCTGCGAGGCCGGATCGTCCCCCACCAGAATCACTGCAAGGCCAGGCGGGGAGGGTAGGGCGGACACATCCGCCCGCAGCTTCATTCGGATCGTTTCGGCAAGAACCTTGCCATTGATGACTTTGGCGCTCATGGGAATAACTCAGAAAAACATAAATGGCAAGGAGAACGTGCGAACGAATAATGCCAATACCAGACCCGCGATTATCTGTATGCCGATAATGACTATCAGCGGTGTGAGGTCGATCCCGCCCACAGGCGGGACGTATTTGCGTATAGGTTTGAAGACTGGGTCGGTCAGCTTGTGCAGAAGCTGCGTCAGGTTCCGGGCAGCTTCGTTATTGGCGTTGACGAGATCGAAGGCAATCGCCCATCCCAGCGCAACCTGCAGGATGATGACAAAGACATAAAGATTAACGGCTGTCGAGATAATCCAGACCAGAGCGAACATTTTGCCCTCAAAAAGACAGTGAATTTCCCCCTTTATAATGCGTTTGGACCTAAAGGAAAAGCGCAATCGCCCCGAATTTAACCTTCTTTTCAGATTGTCCTGTATAATGGGGGGCGGGAAGGAAATATTATGCTGCCGCTGGATCCGCTGACCGCTTCGACCTTGCTCATCCTCGCCGCCGCCGAACCTGCGGCCTGCCCGGCCATTCCGCAAAGCAAGCTCAATATCGTCCCCAGCACCGCCGAACTGAAATTCGACACCGACCAGACCCTCGCCGAATTGCAGAATTACAGCATGGACACGGTCGATCCCTATGGATTTCACGGCATGAGCGTGACGCAGGCCTTCATGAAGGGCAGCATCGTCCCCGGCTACCGCATCAAGATCGGCCATATGTATTCAGAGAAATACAACGCCTATTGCCTCTGGTACGAGGATATCACGGTGAATATAGATATCGACCCCACCATCGTCATCGCCAAGGAGCTGTATGCGGATTCCTGCATGAGAAAGGCCATCATCGGCCACGAATCCAAGCACGTGAAGGTGGACCGCGTGATCGTCAATGAATACGCCAAAACCATCGGGCAGAAACTCTATGACGAACTCAGCGCCCGCGGCTTTTCCGCCGGCCCGGTTCCTGCCGAATATGCCGAGGATACCATCAAACGGATGCAGCGCGTGGTCTCGCAGGTTCTCGATCACGAATTCAAGAAGATGGAACTCGACCGCATGGACCGCCAGCGCGCCGTGGACAGCCTTGAGGAATACAACAGCGTGGACGCCAAATGCCCGCTCTTCGAACGCCAGAAATCAAAGATTTACGCCGATCTGGAAAAAGTCACTGGCAAGAAGAAGTAAGCTTCAGACGGACTCCAGCGCCCCGCGCAAATCTTCCAGCAGATCCTCGATATGCTCGACGCCCACGGACAGCCTTAAAAGCTGATCGGTTACCCCCGCCTTGGCCCGCGCCTCCGGCCCCATGGAGACATGAGTCATGCTGGCCGGGTGATTAATCAGGCTTTCCGTCCCGCCGAGCGACTGCGCCAGCCGGAAGACTTCAAGTGCCGCAACGAACCGACGCGCCGTATCGGTATCGCCCTTGAGTTCAAGGCTCAGCATCGCGCCGAACCCTTCCTGCTGCGCGGCGGCGATCTTATGACCTTCGTGCGCGGTCAGGCCGGGATAGTAAACCTTCGCCACCTTCTTGTGTTTCGCCAGCATTTCGGCAATCGCCAGCGCGTTCTCCTGCGCCCTGTGGACGCGCAGTTCCAGAGTCCGCAGCCCGCGCAGCGTCATATAAGAGTCGAACGGCGCCCCGATCAGCCCCAGCGAATTCGCCCAGAAATCGAGTTGGTCCCAAAGCTCCTTGGTTTTCGTCACCACACACCCGCCGACCACATCGCTGTGCCCGTTGAGGAATTTGGTCGTGGAGTGGTAGACGATGTCCGCCCCCAGCGTCAAAGGCTGCTGCAGCATCGGCGAGAGGAACGTGTTATCAACGACAGTCAGCGCCCCGCACGAAGCCGCTTTTTTCGCTATCGCCTTGATATCCGCAATCCGCATGACGGGGTTGCTCGGCGTTTCGATCAAAACCATTTTCGGCGTTTCGCAAAACGCGTCTTCAATACCCTTTTGGGTATATTGATCGACGAACTTCAGCCGGAAATGCCTTTTCTCCGCCAGCGCACTGAGCATCCGGTACGACCGCCCGTAGCAATCATAGGGCGCAACCAATAAATCTTCGGGATTCAGAAGATGGACGATCAGCGTCAGCGCCGCCATGCCCGAAGCGGTCACGCACGCCCCATAGCCTTTTTCCAGTTCGGCGAGAGCCTGCGCGAGGTGGTCCCGAGTCGGGTTACGGGTGCGCGAATATTCATAAGTCGCCTTTTTCCCGACCTCGTCCATCTGGAAGGTGGAGGACAGGCACAAAGGCGGCATCACGGCCCGGTAGGTGACCGTCTCGCCCAGCCCGGCCTGCACGGCGCACGTGCGTCTTCTGCGGTCTTTTTTCTTCTGATCCATGCCCCTATCTATGGCCAAGGGATTCCGTTTGTCAATTTGCCAATCAACAAAAGCGGGAAAAACAGGACAAAACAAAACCGCTGCTTTTTTGGGGGAAAGCAGCGGTTGGGTATTTGGTAAGTAAGCAAGCAGATAAGCAGAGGAGGAACCAGAAATCTTGCGTTTTCAAAGCGTCTCCGCTATCTGATTTAATTTTCCGCCTCAAATGTGGCAAAATAATGAAATGTTAGGGGAGTTTTAACGGTATTTATATAAGTTATTGAAGTAAAATAAAAAAATGATGTGAAAAACAAAAAGCATACGATGGTGTTCTTAAGCACGCAAGGGTGGAGGAAAGCGCATTTTCTAAATTCCTTGTTAATCTATTCCCGCTAATAATGTAGACTTCCGCTGCGTGGTTTTCTGATTTTTTCTGACTTTTTCATCAAATGGGGATTTTCAATGACGACTGTTGGGCACGACTCTCTCAAGACGCGCAAGACGCTGAATGTAGAAGGCAAGGACTATGATTACTACTGCCTGAAGGCCGCCGCCGAAAAAATCGGCGATGTCTCGAAGCTGCCCTATACGCTCAAAGTCCTGCTGGAAAATCTCCTGCGCTGTGAGGATGGCCGCACGGTCAAGACCGAGGACGTTCAGGCGATCCACGACTGGCTGCAGAAAAAAAGATCCGAACATGAAATCGCCTTCCGCCCCGCCCGCGTCCTGATGCAGGATTTCACGGGCGTTCCCGCTGTGGTCGATCTGGCCGCGATGCGCGAGGCGATGGTGGCCCTCGGCGGCGACCCCGAAAAAATTAATCCGCTCAGCCCCGTCGATCTGGTCATCGACCATTCCGTGATGGTGGATTCCTTCGGCACCGCCAAGGCGTTCCAGCAGAATGTCGATCTTGAATTTGAGCGCAACGGCGAGCGCTACAGCTTCCTGCGCTGGGGCCAGGACGCCTTCAACAATTTCCGCGTGGTTCCGCCTGGAACGGGCATCTGCCATCAGGTCAACCTCGAATATCTTGCCCAGACCGTCTGGGCCGATCATGACGACAAAAACCCGTCTCGCACCGTGATTTATCCCGACACGCTGGTCGGCACGGATTCGCACACCACGATGGTCAACGGCCTCGCCGTCCTCGGCTGGGGCGTCGGCGGCATAGAGGCCGAAGCCGCGATGCTCGGCCAGCCCGTCTCCATGCTGATCCCCGAAGTCGTCGGCTTCAAGATCAACGGGAAAATGAAGGAGGGCACGACCGCCACGGACCTCGTCCTGACCGTCACGAAAATGCTCCGCGACCTCGGCGTCGTCGGCAAGTTCGTGGAGTTTTTCGGACCCGGTCTGGATAACCTCACACTGGCCGACCGCGCCACGATCGCCAACATGGCGCCCGAATACGGCGCGACCTGCGGCTTCTTCCCGATCGATGAGGAAACCATCCGCTACCTTGAATTCACCGGACGCGACCCGCACCGCGTGAAGATCGTCGAAGCTTACGCAAAGGCGCAAGGAATGTGGCGCGATGCGAAATCGCCCGATCCTGAATTCACCAAGACCCTCGAACTCAACCTCGCGGACGTCGAACCCTCTCTCTCCGGCCCCAAGCGCCCGCAGGACCGCATCGCGTTGTCCAAGGCTGCCGCGTCCTTCAAGGACATGGTGCCAGAGCAAAAACCGACCCAGGTCAAGGGCGAGAAGTACAATCTCGACAACGGCCATGTTGTCATTGCGGCGATTACGAGTTGCACGAACACTTCCAACCCCTCCGTGCTGGTGGGCGCGGGATTGTTGGCGCGTAAAGCGCTCGCGCTAGGTCTCAACCGCAAGCCGTGGGTGAAAACCTCTCTCGCGCCCGGATCGCAGGTGGTGACTGACTATCTGCAAAAGGCCGGATTGCAGGCCGATCTCGACGCGCTGGGATTCAATACCGTGGGCTACGGCTGCACGACCTGCATCGGCAACTCCGGCCCTCTGCCGGACGCCATCGCCGGCGCGGTGGAGCAGGGCGACCTCAACGTCGCGGCTGTTCTCTCCGGAAACCGGAACTTTGAGGGACGTATTTCTCCCCACGTGAAATCGAACTATCTTGCCTCCCCCCCGCTGGTCGTAGCGTATGCAATCGCCGGATCGATGCATATTGACCTGACGAAAGACCCGATCGGGCAGGACAAGAACGGCAAGGATGTTTATCTGAAGGATATCTGGCCCTCCAACAAGGAGATCGCGGATACGGTCAACCAGTGCCTGACCCCCGAAATGTTCAAGAACCGTTACGCCGACGTCTTCAAGGGACCGAAGGAATGGCAGGCCATCGGCGGCGACGCCAGCGGCCAGACCTATAAATGGCAGGGCGCGTCCACCTACGTCAAGAACCCGCCTTTCTTCGAAGGTATAACCAAGAAGCCCGGCGCGACCTCCGACATCAAGGGCGCTTACGCGCTGGCGATCCTCGGCGATTCCGTAACCACCGACCATATTTCTCCGGCGGGCTCGATCAAGAAGGATTCTCCGGCAGGACTCTATTTGTCCTCACACGGAGTCAAGACTGCGGACTTCAACTCCTACGGCTCGCGCCGCGGCAACCACGAAGTCATGATGCGCGGCACCTTTGCCAACATCCGCATCAAGAACGAAATGCTTGCAGGCAAGGAGGGCGGCTTTACCAAACACGTCCCCTCCGGTGAGGTTACGAGCATCTACGATGCCGCCATGAAATACGAGCAGGAGGCAACGCCCCTGGTCGTCATCGCGGGCAAGGAATACGGAACCGGCTCGTCCCGCGACTGGGCGGCCAAAGGCACCCGTCTTCTGGGAGTCCGCGCCGTCGTGGCCGAGAGCTTTGAGCGTATCCACCGCTCCAACCTGATCGGCATGGGTGTCATCCCGCTTCAGTTCAAGGGCGCGACCACGCGCAAATCCCTGAACCTGCGCGGCGACGAGCGTTATGAGATTCTCGGTATCTCCGAAGGCCTGTCCCCGAAGAAGGAGATGGTCATGAAGATCAGCTATGCGGACGGCTCGGAGCAGGAAGTGCGCCTGATCTGCCGGATTGATACGCTGGATGAGGTGGAGTATTACCGCAACGGCGGGATACTCCATTACGTCCTGCGCCGGATCGCGGCTTAAAGGATTTAATCCTCGTCGGACTCATCGTCATCCGCAGGCATCAGCGCGGCCAGATAGCGCGGCGCGATTTTCTCTGCTTCAAAGATAATTCGGTTGAAGTCCGGGCGTTCGGGCCGATATCGGACCTTGTAATGGGTTTCGAGCGACGAAATTTCGCCGTTGAGTGTAGCGATCCGCCTTTTGGCTTCCCGCGCCTGCCGCGCCTCGAAATTGGCGCTGTCGATGATCCCGGCTCGCAGCTTTTCGTTGGCAATCCCGATCATGAAAGAAAGCTGTATCCCCTCCAGCAGCGCCGCCGCCACGCGCACGCATTGCGAGGGGTTGACCGGAATCTTCTTGGCGCTTTCGAGATGGTAGTTAAAGGTCGTGGTGCGCTCCGGTCCGCGCAGGATCATCCCGCAACGCCCCTGCGTTTTTTCAAGGTTCAGCACGATAGCCATGCTGCTGTCGTAGGTGATTTGCACATCCTTCCCAAGCCTGCGGAAGGCATCTTCGGCCAGTTTCACAGAGTCGTCGTAATCTCCGTCTTTATTGACGGCATCGCACTTTTCAACGATATCGAGAAACGGATGCCGCTTTCCCTGTTCAAAAACAGGCTTGCCCTTGTGATAGACGCACACCCAGCGTTCCGGGTTATAGGCGATCTCGTAACCGCTCACCGTCTCGGCCCAGACTTCTTCCCACTTATAGGGTATGACCCGGTGGAGCAGAGGGCCGCCCTTGTCGTAGTCACGGATCAGGTGCGCGGCCATGCGGGCACACAGATGCATATTCTGCGCCCGTACGACATAGTCTTCCGGGTTCGCATCCCCCGCCTTCAGGGAAATCGGCATCCTGTTGCTGTGGACATTAGGGGCCAAGGACGACTCCTGCCCCGGAATCTCCATTCCTCTGATTGTAAATTTTTCCCGGAGAAGGGAGGTGTTGAGGTTCATTCGGCTTCCGAAATAAAAATCAGTCCACAATCATAGCAGATTCAATCAGGGGCGAAAGAAGGCGCGGAGTTCTGCTAACAACAAGAAAAGCCCTGCGGATCAGGGGAGCGCCTATATCTTGAGAGGAGGAGCGGAATAATCCTGTCTTGAAGACGGGGGAACAACGGACTCCGGCGGCGCTTCGTGTGCTTGCAATCGCGCCAGCCCCTGGGCGGCGGCGTTAAAATCCGTCTCGCTCATCCGCATAAAGCTCTCGGCATCGAAAAATAGGATATCTTTTTTCCCCTGAATGATCGGGCCATGCACCATAATCTCAGGGTCCATCAGGTTCCTGAGTTCGCTCATAATGCCATCCTTCAAGCCTTTGTTATCGCCGATTTCCAGATAGATGAACCCGGCCGGATCGGCGGCATGAACCCAGTTCTGCCCCGTAAGGGCGTTAAACCGGGCGAGACGGGAATCGAGTTCACTGATATCCACGTGATAGGCGGGAACGATCTCAGGGACTTCTTGATGCCCAGGAATAAGGGCACTGGCGTCTTTAAGGAAATTATACAATTCATCCTTCTCAAGATCGTCGGGTTTAAGAGAGGAAAAATAGGAACGGTTTAAAATATCGTAGACGGTCTCTCCAGCCGCATTTTCAGCCGTTAAGTCAACGCCCCTGCCATGCAGATACTTGAGCGCATCGACAATCTTGGTGTAAGTTCCGGCCCCTTCCGAAGCACCCTCATCGGTTGAATCCATCGCACGGGCGATCATATGGGAGAGATAATCGGTATTGGAACGCTCACCGAGATCGACATGAAGTTCCCGATCAACAAATTTCAGGGTCTCCAGATCCAGCGTCCGGGCCGCGACATGGCCAAGGGTTTCGCCATTATCGGGATTGACGTACGATCCCGCCATCGGATCCCTCGATGCGATAAACCGGGCCGTCTCCAGATTGGAATTCGCAATCGCGCGAACCATCAGATTGCTGTCGGGCAGGTGGCTTGTGAGAGGAAGATGAAATTCATCAGTCAGTTGTTGGAGCAGTGCCGGGGAGCCGGAGACAGTGGCAACGTCAAGAAGATTCAGACCCTCGGAATTGAGAGCCGAAAAATCTGCGCCCGCACCCTGAAGTTCCCGCAGGTAGTCCTCAGCATGAATGTTTTTGATAATCGGGGGGCCGTTAAGAGGCATAAAGGTGGCAACCGTGTCGCCCCGCTCGGCAATTTTGAACAGCGCCGCATTCAACTCGTCCTGCGTCATCGCAGAGACGTCTTTGGCCAGATTCACGTCAGTCATAACCGCTTTCACCCCCTCGGAGGAGCTTTCCGCAACTCTAACACAGACGGCAGCGTAAAGTAAAATAAGGCCAAAAGGAGGATTTTAAGCGGGGCTGCAAGAAAACGGCCGTCTCAGGCGGCGAATTTCGGAGCCGGGGCGGGCGCCTTCTGTGCATAGACGGGCGCGGGCGCATCCAGCATTTCAAGCTGACGCAGGTAATAGGCCAGTTCTTTCTCGACCTTCAGGCGGGCGGGCAGATCATCGAGAAAAGACTGCATCCCGGCGCTGATCGACCCGCGCAGGTTAAAACTGTTGGCAATGGATTTACCGGACATACGGGCCAGCGTGCCCTGGCCATGAGCGCGTTTGTGCTGTTCGCTGGGCTCGTCTTTTTTCCCGGCGATATCGGTGATGTATTCGGAATAACATTCCATCGTGGCGGCGAAATCGATGTTTTCGGTCCACTCGCCGCATGTATCGGACAGGGCATCGCTGAACGCAGGGCCGATCATGGCCTCAAGCATCATCGCGCCGAGCATCCCGTCGCGCTCGCTGGCGATACGGGCATTCGGATTGGACTTGACGAAAAGCGGGCCTTTATAGCCGGGTCTGTCGGGGTGCGGGGCGAGTTGTTGCAGATGTTGCGCGAGGGCGGTGATTTTACCGACGAGCAGTTGTTTTTGAGTGATGTTGGTGGCCTTAGCGTACATTTTTTACTTCCTCAATTTTCTTTAAGAATAAGGTTGAGGAAGTAAAAGCGGACTTAATTAACGATAAAACTCGAAATAAAAGATGAATTATTATTTAATATATACTTGATGTGTATTTAAATAAAATTTTATCTATCATCAAATATTCAAATTTGCATTTTTAAAAGGATAATTTTATTCTCGGGCATGGCGGGAAAATACAGCAGAGGTGAGTTGGGACATCTTTTATCAGGGCTGCACAGGCACCCGGAGGATAACCGCATCGTCTATACACCCGAAAACCGGGAGCTTGTCATTCCCTTGATACGGGAGGGATTTATCGATGCCGCGATCATCCCCACGCAGGACGGAGCGGTTGCCGCAGCCCTGAGTTGGCAGGCGCAGGAATATGGCGGGGATTATGATGCCGGCGAACTGGCGCAGCAATTTTACGTCAGGGACGACAATCTTTATTATTACAGCGGGGGCAAGCCCGTCTCAGTGTCGGAACGTCAGGAACTGCCGGAATTCGTCCGTGAGTCATTTACCCGCCTCTCTTCGTTCATCTATCCGCATGAAACCTGGACGCCCGCGAAAACGGCCCGTCAGTGGGCCAACCAGCTCAGCGAACTGTTCTGGGAATACAAACCGGATGATGTGGCTGAAAGCCGGATCGTTGAGGTTGCCGAATGGCTGGACAAAAAATACCCGAAGCGTCAGACGAACCTGCTTGTTCTTTGGCAGGAAGCAGGGACAGGAGAGCGTGGACCGATGCCCAACCTTCATAATGACTTAGGCTTAAGCGCACATATTTCTGGCCATACCCCTATGGAATACATCGTCAGCCGCCTGACTGAAGAGCAGTGGAAAATCCTCAAGGATAATCGAACGGCGAGCACAGATGTCCTGCTGGAGCGTTTCCCGGAACTCTCGGAACGCATTAGAAAACTAAATCCCGGCGACATGGTCATTTTTGGACCGGAGTTTGTCCACCGCTCTCCTAAGGACGCCGGGGAAAAAGGGCAACTGAACATCGCCGCCGAGCCTGCTACCAGCTGGCCGTACGATCTGTATTGAACGAAAATCAGGATTTGGAGCCGCCGTTCATCTCGCGTAAAAGTGCGTCGATCTCATCCTGGTTTGAGGCTTTGCCGACTCTTTCTTCGATAACAGCCTGTTCCGGGCGGACCTGAATGCCCAGCCGCTCGAAAGCGGAACTGATCCGGTTTTCGATATCGTGGAGATTATTGAGGGTGTTGCGAATTCTCTGCCCGGTCAGATCCTGAAAGGTGCAGGCCAGGAGAATTTCCTGAATATCGTTACGGATACGCTCACGCAGATCGTCGCGGGTTTTTGGATTATCCCAGTCTTTCTCGTGGTCATTGCTGACATACTCGACGATGCGGTCGGCAGCATCCAGAATGCGGTTGGCGGCATCTTCCGTATCTTCGATGATGGCTTCAAGCTCGACGCCCGAATTGGCAGCGCTCTTACCATCGCCCTTATAGGAAATGGCGCTCAGAACCTCCAGAATCTCTTGGAACCGCCGGACGATCCCGTCCTCGGCCATATCCACTTGCTGCGCTGTCGCGTTGATTTCCATGGAAATCTCATCGAAACGGCGGGCCACAAATTTCTCGATCACCCGCAACTGGCTGTTGAGGGACTCCACGGCGTGGAAGATATCGGCGGGTTCGCCCCGGTTGGGATGGTCGGAATTCACGGGTTTCATGGGTATTAGCCTTTAATGTTAAGGCTGATTATAAAGCCGTTTTCTTAACAAATTCCTACAAAACGAAGGAAAAACAGGCGCATACGGGGGTAATCAGCACCAGGGAAGGAGAAGGATTATGCCCGCACCAAAGGCTGATACAGGTCAAAAACGTCAATAATTTCCAGAATCTGCTCAATTTCCTTCTTGCACTGCATGGCGTGCTGGTTGGTGGTGACCGGCACGAACAGATTGGACGGCTCGAACATATCCTCATCATTGGGGATCATCATGAAGATGAATTTCTTGCCGAACATGGCCACGCTCAGGGGCGATTGTTTGAAGATGTCGGAGGCTTCGGAAAGCTCCTTGAGTAGGCGCTCCCCGACCAGAAGCTCAGCCGCCTCCGGCTTGGTGGAAAACACCTGAAATCGGTCCCAGTTCGGGTTGGAGACGCTGACATAGACCTTTTTCATGGTCTTCCAGCGTGTTTTTTCATAAGCCTTGACCATCTTGTCGTTGGCCGTGATGATGGTATGCCCCTCGATGACATCTCCGGGAACTTCCAGAAGTACGAAAATCCCCTCGAACACCGGCCCGTCGCGGTGCGCCCGGGAGTGCAGCCGTGCTTCGGAGAAAACCACTTTGACGCCTTTATAAACGCCCATAAAGCAATCCTCGGCCTCATAGCGGTCATAGGCGGGGATGATGGCCAGCTTGCCCAGCATCTTTTCGTTCACACCCCGCTCGGGATGGAAGGAGAGGCCGTTCAGCGCCTTGGCGAGCTTGGGCATGAAAGTCGTTTTATGCTCTTTCACATAGGTTTTCAGGGGCCGCGCCGTCCAGAAGTTAAGAAGGATAGGCACAACGGCGGAAAGGGCGACGCAGAGAACGGCGGTTGTAATATTTCCAACAAAAAGAAAAAACCACCCGAAAAACCCGACCCCGATCAGCATGGAGAGAATGCCCAGATTCATGCTGATAAAAGCACGGGTCCGGTTCTGCTTCATCCGCCGCAGGCGCATATCCTCGGCCTCAAGGATCAGGCTGTCGAGGTTTTTCTTGAAGCGTTCTTCATCGACCCGGCCCAGCTCATCAAGTGTGGAAACCGAGGGCGTACGGATATCGATGGCTTCATCAGGATTATTGTCTGTCATAAACCCTATCTAACCAGCCCCGAAAGCGCCGTGCAAGCAAATCCTTGAACGGTATAGGAAAAAAAACCGGATGATTTACAGCCAGCGGCGGACGGAGCTTTTATAATCCCGGTATTTCTGGCCGAATTTGTCCTCAAGATATTCTTCTTCCCGCAGGATCACGAGGAAATGCACGGCGGCCAGAAGGGGAAGCAGGAAGAAAAACCCCCAGACGATGTCGAACACGATGACAAGGCCGATATAAATCGCAGTCAGGCCCACATACACCGGGTTGCGCGAATACCCGTACGGCCCCTTCGTCACCAGCGCGTTGGTCGGTAGATAAGGTTCGATATTGGTACCCTCGTTGGCAAAGAGCACAAGGCACCACGCGATGATCCCGGCGCCAAGGCTCATGGACAGGATGCCGAGCGTAAGCTGCGCCCCCCAGCGGAAAAAATCCCCCCCGTCGAAAAGCTCGAACACCAGCGAAAAGAGAAGCGCACCGGCGTAAAGAAACGGCGGCAGGATCGGAACGTCGGGATGGTCCTTGTCGGGCGGTATTTGCACTTTCTCCCAATAGAGTTCAAGGTCCGGATAGTCCGAGGGCACCGGCTTTTTTTTCGGGGCGCTGTCCTTAGATTGAAGCGGCTGCATGGGTGAAAGAGTAGAAGAGAATAGCCCAGCAAGGCAAGATGAAAAATCAGGGCAGAAACATTCTAAGGACAAAAAAGTCCCGGAAATCATCCCGGGACTTTGTATCGCTAAGAAAAACGAAAAGAGATCAATAAACGATCGCAACGGAATTCGCGACCTTTTCCATATCCTTGCGGTAGGTCTCGAACACGGTATCCAGCGTGAAGAACAGAACCTGGATGCTGCCCTTGTCGCCGATGCTGGTGTAGTAGTTGCTGTAGCGGAAAACCATGCCGTCAATGTCGATGGAGTATTCAAGGTAGTTCCATGTATCGGGGCCGATCTGGATCGTCTTGTCCTCAATCACCTTGACGCCGTCGCGTCCGCCCTTGGCCACGGCTCCGGCATTATCCAGAATGGAGTTACGGAAGAAATCCTTGGTCAGCGGCAGGCCTTCGGTAATCAGGCCGAAATAAAGGCTGCCGTTTGTATTGTTGTAGAAGGTCTCATAGTCAGGGGTCGGCTTCTCCGCTTGCACCCAGTATCCGGAGTCAACGCAGTATTTAACGGGAACCAGCTTGGCGGTGTTGCACACTTCCTGTCCGCTGGCGACCGGAGTAGCAGCGGGCGTCACAGGCGTTGCAGAGGTTTCGTCGGCATTTTTCCATGTGCCGTCATCGTTCAGAACAATCGTCTTGCCCTGGAAAAAGGTTTTGCCGAGTTCGGCAGCGGCAGCGGGCAGAGCGCTTCCGGCCAAGGCCAGAACCAGCGCGATAAGGGCAAGTTTCTTCATCGTGAAATATCCTGTAAAAAATGACCATTACCCTACAAGTAAAGGGCTTTGCGCGAAAAATCAACGCCCTTGCGGAAATTTAGGGGCGCTCCAGCCCGGTGATCGGACGCAGCAGCTTTTTGCGAAAGCCGGGAACCTTTTCGGCCAAAAAAAGGAAGTAGGCCCGCAAAAACCTTGAAAACCGCCCCTGCACGCGCAGCCACTTGAACACCAGCATACTGGCCTCCAGAACACGCTGCCCGTCAGGGGGGGGATAGGCGGGGTCTTTGTCCGCAAGCGAACGCGCCAATGCGAGAGCCTCCTCAATCTCACGCCCCATCCCGATGCCGCCGAACGGTCCGTGCGCCGCAGCGGCGTTTCCGGTCAGAGCAACGCCGGGACGCTGGACCTCCTTCGCCCGCCGGACGGTGACGGGCAGGGGGGTAAACCCCTCTAGAGGAGTATTGGCAACAACCCGGATCCGACCCGGACCGCAGGGAACGCGAAGCCGCATCTGCCCTTCGGCCAGCAAATCCAATACCGCCGGTTCCTCCGGCTCATCGGCGGGGATGTCCTGAAAACTCCACCCATCAGGATAGTCGAACCCGGTAAAGGGAATGCCCAGAGCCGTCCGCACAGTGCTCTGCACCCCGTCCGCCCCGATAAGACAATCGTATTCCTCCGTACGCCCATCACTCAGGCTGACCAGCGCCTTCCCGTTCTCCAGCCGCACGTTCCGCACCGCCAGACCGTATTCTATAGAGAGGCTGAATTCGGTCAGGCGGGCGCTGAGAACCTTCATGACGTCCTCCTCGCTGAGAGAAAGCAGAAAGGCATAACGGTGCTTGAGCTTCGAAAGATCAAACTGCGCCAGCGCTCGTTCGCCCTCCTCGATCCGCAGGCGTGTGATTTGAACGCCCGCATCGATAAGCGCCTCTGTCACTCCGGTTTCTTCCAGCATCTCCAGCGTCCGGGGCCGCAGGATGAGTCCGCGCCGCGGCGCAGAAATCTCATCCCGCCTCTGCCGCTCAATGACACGGGGGGAAAACCCGCGCAGGGAAAAAATAAGCGCCGCTGCCAGCCCCGCAGGTCCGGCTCCGGCGATCAGGATTTTGGCGCGAGGGTCCATGGAAAATCAGGACGGCAGGCGGGAGGGCGTTTCCCGCCCATAGACAGACGCAAGGGCGAGAACAGCCCCATCGGGCATACACGGATCGGCGGGAGCCGCATCGTTCTGCACGAGGATCACCCGCGGCGAAAGTTTGGGCCGCGGGATGAAACGCTTGGCCAGACCGCATCCGGTCAGGCTGAACAGGCAGACAATGAGAACCGCAAAGCGCATGGCGTATCTCTAGCAGGTCAGGTCATGCTTGCCTATGGGAATTTAGCCGTCCCCGAGGCTTTCTCCCGCATCTCGCGCACTGTCCTCGAAAATATTCCCCATCCGGCTTTTTGTCCGGTCCATACAGCCGGAGAGCGTGAGGGCAACGACAAAAAGTAAGACAAGTTTTTTCATATCAAAATCAATCCTCAGACTCATAAAGCCGATAACAATAAAGGTAGTCCTTTTTCGGCCGATCCGCCTTGTAATTTTTCGGCGTCATCCCGCCCGTCACGGAACTGACATACCATGTGTCGATCTTGAACGACCCGTCCGCTGCCGTGAGCTGCACCACCCGCACATCCGCCGGGAAGCGGTAATTCTGGGCGAACGCGCCCCGCGAAAAAGTCAGGATCAGCGGCACGGTGACCTTCCAGGTGTAAAGCCCGTAGCGTTCGTCCTTCTCTTCCTCGTCAATCGTGATCTGGTCATAGGGGTCAAGCCGCACGTGCTTCTTCCAGAAATCTTTTGTGACCAGCGTTTCCTTGCGCTTCATCACCCCGTCGGCAATGCCGTAATCCAGCATCGTCCGCATATAGCTGCGGCACCCCTTGGGTGTGAAATATTTCGCATTGGCGGACAGGCGCTCCAGATACGTGTCGTGGTTGAAAGTCAGCGCGCTGCTCGTCGCCTCGAAGACCCAGTGCTTCATGGCGGTGCGGAGTTTTTTCAAATCCTGCGCCGCCAGAGCGGGTGTGGCGGAAAGAACCATAGCCAGCAGGAGGAGAAAACGTCTCACGCCGCCTTATCCTTCAGCTCAAGCAATTCATCGCGGGTCAGGAAGAACACCTCCCCCTGACTGTTCTCGGTATTCAGCCACGCAAACGCCATGTCGGGATACGCCGCCTGCAGCGCGGGGCCGCAGCGCCCAAGCTCGCAGATCATCATCCCCTCGGGCTTGAGATAATCCGGCGCGGCCGCCAAAATTTTATGCACGAGGTCCAGCCCGTCCGCCCCGCCATCCAGCGCCATCTTCGGCTCCGCGTCATATTCCGGCGGCAGATTGCCCATCCCCGGCGCATCAACATAGGGCGGGTTGGTGATAATCAGGTCATAGCGGGCGTTTTTAGGCAGCGGCGCAAAAAGATCGCCGTGATAAAGCGTGAGGCGGTCCTCGAACCCGTAGGACTCGACGTTCTTTTTAGCAAGCGCCAGCGCATCGGGCGAAAGATCAACGGCATCCACTTTTGCAAGGGGGAACAGATCGGCGGCGATAATCGCCAGCGATCCCCCGCCGGTGCAAAGGTCCAGGACGCGGGAAACCTCGTCCGCATCCGCAACCGGCGTATCCGGGCCGCACAGGATTTCGGCAATGAACGAGCGCGGGATGATGGCGCGGGAATCGCAGAAGAAGGAGTAGCCCTGACATTTCGCCTTGCCGACAAGATAAGGCGCGGGCGTGCGGGTGGTGACGCGCTTCTCGAACAGGGCAAGGATGCGCGCGCGCTCCGCGTCCGTGACCTTGGCGTGCCAGAACGCTTCGAGATGTTCGGGCGGCAGGTGCAGCGTCTCCAGCACCATGAAACACGCCTCGTCAAAGGCGTTATCCGTGCCGTGCCCATAGGTCAGAACCGCCTCCGAAAATGTCGTGGTGCCGTAACGGATCAGGTCGCAGAGTGTGAGGAGGGTGGAGGTCATGGGGGTTTACGCTTTCTATGAAAATCACCTCAAAGTATCACGTCATGTGAACTCAATCCAGAAGGCGATAAATGAAAAGGGTGCAAGGAAAAGAGCGTTACTCGCGATACGGACGCGCCCCGGCAGTAGCCGGAGGGAGATTGAGCTTTTGGGAGCGCCATACAATGGGAGTTTTAGGGGGTGGACCATAAAAATTACCCTTCTCATATTCAAAATGACCATTCATATTTTTACAGCCGTACACATAAGCAGCTCTGCTAAACTTCAAAGCACCTCCGGTCGAATACTCCCAAGAGAAAGCCCATTTATACCTACAGAATAGATCGAATTTCTCAAAGAACGCAGTTCGTTTATTATTAATAATAAAATTCATGCCTCGTAAGTCTTTGATTAGAAAATCTTCAGAAGTGCTTTCAGGATACCTCTTACTCAGACGTTCCAGTAACACAGGGTGCTCACCCCTGCCCGGGTCAAGCCAAAGCAGAAAAGAAGGAGTAAGTGGAAAGGGTAAAAAAATCTTGATATAAACGATTACTGCAACAAAAAATAATGCCGCAAAACCAAAAATTTTATGATTCACCTTCTTCGTTTTTGTCATTGAGCCTCGATCTTCCGCCGCTTATACAACTCTTCCTTCGCGTGAAGCATGAATTCGACAAATTCATCGGCCTTGAACGACCAGAAATTTTTCATATCAGGCGTATAGATGTCAATCGTGATATCCTGCGGGTCGTCGTTATGCTCGACGAAGGAATAAACCGCGCGGCCCTTTTCATCCTGAACTTCGGCATAGCAGGTATCGGCGTTCACATCATTGCCGAAAATAAGTGAAAATTGACTCATCGGTCGTCGCTTCCTGTTAAGTAAGCTATTATAACTCCAGAGCCAGACAGAGATAAACAGAGACTTTTTGCGCGGAAATCAAACCCCTCTCCCTTTATCCCTCTCCCCGCTGGCGGGGAGAGGGAAAGGGCGTCAGCCCGAGGGAGAGGGGGAAAGAAGACAGAAGCGCGGGAATCTCTGTCTGTCTCTGCGTTCTCTGTAGTTTTTTAAAATGGATCCCCACCTTCGTGGAGATGCTGCGGAGGTGTGGGTTGCCTCTGAAATGGCATCCCCGCGCAAGCGGGGATCCATAAGGAAGGCACAGGCATCGTTGTGCGCGTTGTGATCGTTGTGTTTCAGCCCTTGTCCGTCGGTGGTCGTGCCGCCTCTGCACCCGCCGCCGACCCGCCCCCCTGAAACAGAAAACCCGTGGCCAGCGCCAGCCCGGCGAAGATCGTCCACAACAGGTTCATCGTCACCTCGTACAGGAAGAACCGCGGATCGGGGACCAGGAAAAGCTGCGGCAGGGCGAGCAGAAATCCCAGGACAAAATGTGAAAGAATAAAACTCCCCGCCAGCGTGACAAACCCCGCCCCGCGCTGCCGCACGCAGAACAGCACAATCGCGGCAACAGCAAAACCGGCGGCAAACTGCACAGTAAAGGTAAACATTAACATCGAAATCGGCAGGGGGATCGGCACGGCGAGGAGGGAGATCAGCTGTTTCAGAAAAACGCTCAGGGCCGTCAGCAAGCCCCATACCCCCGCAACCGCCCGCCAGTCGCTGGTCCTCCAGAAGAGAACCGAAAGCCCCGCCGTATACAGAACGATCGAAAGACAATGCGTATAAAAAAGCGGCCCCACATGCTGAGAGATTTCGGCAAGCCAGTAAAAAAACGGCTGCGAAATCATGAGCAGCATCAGGCCCAGAACGCAAACCATCGCGTAGCCGGAGGCAAAACCCGCCGGAAACCGACCCGGCAGCGCAAGGCTGCGCCGTTCGCGCATCTGCCCCCAAAGGGACAGGGCAGAGGAGGGCGGGGAGAGGAACACCCGCCAAAGCATCAAACACAAACCGTTCCCGACCGCAAACGCCGCCGTAAGCATGAACGCCGCAACCGATAAGCCCTCAATGATCACGGACCAATATTCGCCTGTCACAAAACCGGCGAGCATCAGCCGCAGCCCCAGAGAGGTCAGAAAGGCGGGAACAAAAAACCCTCCAAGCCCCGCAGCCGCCCATAGGTTCGGGTTGCGACCCCCGTGCGCCTTAGCGGACTTGAAAAACCACACAGCGTAAACAATAGAAAGAAGGAGCAGGATCATAACGGCAAGGCTACAGAATTGCCGAACATCGGGCAAGGGCAGACGCCCCTCTCCCATCCTCCCTCTCCCCGCTGGGGGGAGAGGGAAAGGACGTTAGCCCGTGGGAGAGGGGGAAGAGAAATCTCTGCGCCTCTGCGGTTTTATTGACGGTGGATTCCGGCCTGCGCCGGAATGACAACGAGGGTACAGGCATCGTTGTGATCGCCGTGATCGTCGTGTTTTAAAACCTTACATGGATACCCGCCTTCGTGGGGATGATGAGGAAGTGTGAGTCTATCTTTAAAAGCATCCCCGTGAAAACGGGGATCCATAAAAAGCCGGAGCGTAGGGTAATAGATCCCCGCCTGCGCGGGGATGACAGGTTGGCTAAACGCGCCACTTCGTGGCGGTTAAGTACCCTGTCACTTCTCATCCCCCATCTTCAGCGCGTTGATGAACGCGCTTTGCGGGATTTCCACGCGCCCGTACTGGCGCATCTTGGCCTTGCCCTTTTTCTGCTTGTCGAGCAGTTTTCTCTTCCGCGTGAAATCGCCGCCGTAGCATTTCGCGGTCACGTCCTTCCGCATCGCCGAGACGTCCTCGCGGGCAATAATCTTTCCCCCGATCGCGGCCTGAATGGCGATCTTGAACATCTGGCGGGGGATGAGCTCCTTGAGCCGTTCGCACAGCGCCCGCCCGCGTTTTTCGGCGGCGGACCGATGAACAATCATGGCCAGCGCGTCAACGGGTTCCTCGTTCACGCGGATATCCATTTTCACAAGGTCGTTCTCCGTATACCCGTCCAGTTCATAGTCAAAACTGGCGTAGCCCTTGGAGAGGCTCTTCAGACGATCATAGAAATCGAACACCACCTCGTTGAGCGGCAGGCGATAAACCAGCATCGCCCGGTTCCCCGCATAGGTCAGGTCGATCTGCACTCCGCGCCGATCCTGACAGAGTTGCAGCAATCCGCCCAGATATTCGTCAGGTACAAGGATGGTCGCCTTGATCCACGGCTCTTCGATATTGTTGATCCGCACCACGTCCGGCATATCGACGGGGTTGTAAAGGCTGATCTGGTCGCCGTTGGTCATGTTCAGGCGGTAAACGACGCTCGGCGCCGTGGGGATAAGGTCGAGATCGAACTCGCGCTCCAGCCGCTCCTGTATGATCTCCATATGCAGCAATCCGAGGAACCCGCACCGGAAGCCAAGTCCCAGCGCCTGCGAGGTTTCCATCTCATATTGCAGCGAGGCATCGTTCAGCTTCAGCTTGCCCAGTGACTCCCGCAGCTTTTCGAAATCGCTGGCATCCGCCGGATAGAACGAACAGAACACCATGGGGATCGAGGGTTTAAAGCCGGGCAGGGCGGTCTCGCACGGCTTTTTATCGTCCGTGATCGTATCGCCCACCTTCGTCTCTGAAATATCCTTGATCGAAGCGGTGATGAACCCCATCTCGCCGGGGCCGAGAACATCCAGCAATACGTGCTTGGGCGTGAACATCCCCACACGGTCGATCTCCCGCGTGCGGTTATTGCTCATGAATTTGATTTTCTGCCCCTTCCGCATCGTCCCGTCGATAATCCGCACCAGAACGACGACGCCCAGATAGGAATCGTACCAGGAATCAACCAAAAGGGCGCGCAGCGGCTTATCCGGGTCGCCCTCATGCGGGGGCGGCAGGCGCTTGACGATCGCCTCCAGAAGATTGTCGATCCCGATCCCGGTCTTGCCCGAACACAAAACAGCCTCGGAGGCGTCCAGCCCGATGACATCCTCGATCTGCTGCGCGGCCGCGTCCGGATCGGCGGCGGGCAGGTCGATTTTATTGATGACGGGGACGATATCGTGGTTGTTCTCAATGGCCTGATAGACGTTAGCCAGCGTCTGCGCCTCCACGCCCTGCGAGGCATCGACGATCAGCAAAGACCCCTCGCAAGAGGCCAGCGAGCGCGAAACCTCATAGGCGAAATCCACATGCCCCGGCGTATCCATCAGATTGAGCTGGTATTCGATCCCGTCCTTGGCGTTATAGGCGAGGCGCACCGTCTGCGCCTTGATGGTGATCCCGCGCTCGCGCTCGATTTCCATGGAATCGAGCACCTGTTCCTTCATCTCCCGCGCCTCAAGCCCGCCGCAGGTCTGGATCAGCCGATCAGCCAGAGTGCTTTTGCCGTGGTCGATATGGGCGATGATCGCAAAATTGCGGATATGCGCTAGCGGTTTGGTCTCGGGTTTGCTCATGCCCGCGAACATAAGGGCTTTACAACCGCCGTTCAATCAAAATTTAGGGCGGACAGGGGCGTTTTGCCAACAGTTTACTTTGGGAAAGGGGCTGGTATGATGCTCAGGAAAGATATGATTGAGCCATGGACAAGAAGTATAATCTAAAAAATAAACCTTTGGAAAAGGTGGTCTTTCTCGGCAAAGAGGAGGACATCAGGAAGCAGGCAGCACCCACGGTTCTCCTGGTGATACTGGTGATGACCCTGATTATTGTTTTTTGGAAAATTGCGGTTCGTGATCCCGATGCTTTTGAAAAATCACTGCAGAATAGAGTTGAAAGAATAAGGCAGGAACAAGAGCGGATCAGCGAAGAACACAGGAAGAAGCAGAATTCGAGAGATGCTCAAGACCTACAAGACGGAAAAAAATAGAAAGCACGGTGAGCAAAACAAAAAAGGCGCGACAGCAAAAGCCGCCACGCCTAATAAGAAAAACGTAAGGCTACTTACACACGAGGTCCGGAGTTAATCCCACCATCAAAGGTCATGTCCATGCTTGCAGCATTACCGGACAAACCGTTAAAAAGGGAAGCCCCAGCACCGGGCATAACCTGAAAACTGCACGTAGCGCAGTCGCTCTTGAATGTGTCCGCCAGTTTCGATAACTCTTGACCCACTAATGCCATTTTTTACACTCCTCTATTTAGTCTATGTTAACCTAAAACAACCCAAAAAAAACAGCTTTTTCTTCGCTTTCGCTAAACTTTTTTATGCCCGATGCAAAATCAGCGGAATATAGTGCCCTTCCTTGGCTTCCCCGGTCTTGTCATCCAGTAAAATCATCAAAACCTGATGCGAATTCTGCATATTTTTCGACACATCCTTGGTCAGCGGCAGTCCCGCATCCCGAATCTCCCCATCATCCATCACGAAATCCAGCCGATAGGTACTAAGATCAAACTCCAGCCACGACAGCTCGTTTTTAAAGGGTTTGTTGTGGAAGATGGCGCAGCGCCCGTCTTCCTTGACCGCAACCTGGATGCTCAGCGGGCTGCCATCCTCGCAGCCGTAGACGAAATCGGTCAGATCGCCGTAAACGGGTCTCTCGCTGGTATGTCCTGTCGTCTCGTTCATTGCCTAAAACTAACTGTTTTGTATTACACAAGCCAGAGGGAAAATGCCCCTCGCAAAATATCCTAATTCACGGTCTTTTCTTCCGGCGCTTTGACCTTAAGCCGCACTTCAAAACCTTCAATCACCTTTCCGTTTTTTGTCCGGGCCATGACGATAATTTGCGGCTTGGCAAAATAGGGCCGGATCAGCCATTGAATACGTGCTCCCAGATCAAGCTGCTGCCCATCGTTGGTAAAAACGGTGACGCGCTGGTTTTCGGGGTTGTACTCAAGATAATCAATCGTGCAAGGGAGATCCTTTCCGTAAAAAATAAATGTTTCTCCCATCTCCCGATCACAGAAAATATCAAACTCTGACTTTTCAAAAAGAGACTTCCGAGAAGACCGCAAAGAGGTTCCCCAGTCATCCCTGATGCTGGTTAAACTCTTTTTAGGAACTTGTTGCTCGTCGGTATTATCGTCAGACATAACAAGAAAGGCCAGAAAGGCCTCATGATCCAGAGGCCGGGAGGCATAATATCCTACGCCCGCGTAAATCATACCACTTGTCCGTTAAAGGTTAAAGTCATAACGTTTGCCAAGATTAATGAGCGTAAGCCAGAGCAGTGTTTTGTCCGCCGTTGACAAAATCGTAAACTGAAGCCTTCGGCGTACCGTTATCGTCGCTTCTGACATTATGAGCGCGTCCAAACACATCGGCGGCTTCGCTGGGAACATGAGACATTTCGCCCATCGTAGCAGCGGCTTCGGTCCTCGGCCGCCCGTCAGCAGAAGCACGAAACACACCTTCCTGCTCGTGTCCGACGGTACGACCTTGTGTATCCATACCGAGAAACCCTCTCTGTGTGACATTACCGTTTATATCGGTGACAGGGGCCGTCGATGCGGTAAAGGGGCTGGGGCCGACCGCGCCGCTACCCATATTGTAATCATTGCCCGTAGCGGTATAACGCCCGCCCATTTTATCCAGCTTGTCGCCCAGAGCGCTGCTGCCCCTAAGCATCCACAGAAGGGCGCCGCCAACAACCAGAAGCTTAAGGCCACCACTGATTTTTGTACCCGTCCACTCGCCGAAGGTGCTGTTCCAGAGACTGACTCCCATCAAGCCGGCAATCACACCGAGGCCGATATTGGCCCCCTGATAAAGCATTTTGCCACCCTCAGATCTGGAAGCGGCACGGGCGACATCGCGGGTCCACCAGTCACGCACGCCAGAAAAAGCGTTGCCGACAGCATTGAACATCTGCCCTAGATAGCTCTGACCTCCAGGCTGTCCGCGGTCACGAAGCAGGTTGGAAATTGGGCCGTTATTACCACCCTCAAGAGCGCCAGTAATCGAGTCCACACGCTGCCTTTGTGTGCGATCGTGGATCATATCGGCAATCTGAGTGTTGGACTCGATAACGCGGCGCAGATTATCGGCGGCGCGGGAGGCCTTTTGCTGGGCTTCACGGGCGGCACGGGCTTGAGTCTGTGCCTCAACCAGCTTGCTCCTCGCAACCTCAAGGTTCGCGACAGTGGCAGCCTTGATGTCCTGAATGCCGGACTCAGAGAGCCTTGCAGCTTCCTGAACCTGTTGCAGAGCCTGATTGGCTTCCTGAGCTCTAAGGCGGGCTTCAACCAAGGCAGGCTCGAAGTAAGCAGGGTTGCCATTGTTGTTGCGGGCCTGCTCCTGCAGTTCCAGAAGTTGGCGGACGGTATCGTTCGCATACTGGGCCTGCTGGCTGGTATTGTTGACATCATCCCTGATTTCGCGGGCGGCGCGGTCACCTTCGGCCTTAATTGCCGTCAACTGTTGCTCGGGTGTACCTGTGGTCGTGCTTTGACCGGACGGTTGGCCGATATAAGCAGGACCAGAAGCAGCAGTTCCGGGCGCAGGAGGCACAGCAGCAGTTCCGGGCGCAGGAGGCACAGCAGCAGTTCCGGGCGCAGGAGGCACAGCAGCAGTTCCGGGCGCAGGAGGCACAGCAGCAGTTCCGGGCGCAGGAGGCACAGCAGGAGCTCCGGGTGTAGGAGGAACAGCAACAGCAGGAGCCGTAGGCACGTTGCGGAGAACAGAATCAGCTTCGGCCTTTACCGCTGCAGGGGCGGCAGCCAGTTGGCTACGCATATTATTCTGACGGGTATTAGCCTCGGTTTGAAGCTGTGTCAGCCGGGTATTGACGTTTCTGAGATCGGTCAGAGCTTCCTCGGCATCGACGATATTTCCGTTAGAATCTTTAAAGTCTGAAAAGGCATCCCGAGCGTCGCTCTGAAGCTTGGGCAGCTGAGTCAACACAATGTCATCAATGACCTTCCACTCAGCTTCAATCTTCTGACGAAGCTCTTCAAGCTGCCGTGCTTTATCGTTCTCGCCGCGCCCCCGGGCCGCAGTGACCTCCTTGCCGAGATCCTCCAGAAGAATTTTCGTGGCTTGATGAATGTTGGTGGTATTAACGATCGACGTGCCGATTCTGTTTTTCAGATCCTCGGCCTCGGTAGCCCACTGTTCGTATTGTCTCTTTCTCTCAGGGCCGCGGTCGGTCCACGACAGGATCCAACTCTTGATGTCAACATCAGTGCCACCCTTGAACCAAGGTCCGATACGACCGGTATCCAGATCAAGGCCAGTAAATCTATCCCCAGAGACAAACTTCGGGATATCATCAGCCACTATATCGAAGAAGCCAATACCCGCAGACTGCAGGAAATGAATAGGTCCACGCGGATCGACGTAACCGCCATCCGTAAGGCCGACTGAATGTGCGGCAGTCTCAAGTCCAAAAATTCCCGCGGTGGTGCCCATGAAAATCTTGTTAAGCAGCAGGGGATTTCTCAAGGACGCACCGGCGGCCAAAACCGTAGCGGTCACAGGCATCTTGTAGCCTTCGCCATCGTTCCAGCCCAGAGCAGCCGTTCCTTTTTCGACACCCCATGTAGTCAGGGCGCCGCCGGCCAAAACTTTGCCCGGAAGAGAAAGACCGATCTTCGACTCGGCGGAAAGCATCCCCCCGCTGATGAGGCGGGCAGGCATTTTAACGAACCAAGGCATCCGGTCGGCAATGCCGTCCTTGCCTAAAATTCCGCCCAGACTGCGCTCCCTACCCCAAAAACCCTGACTGTATTTGAAACCCTCCTCCTCAGGGCGGCGGTAAAGCAAGGTATAGTCAAATCTCGCCCTCAGCTTGTCAGCATCGTCGATAACGAACTCTCCACGCTTCCACCCGGGAGCCATTTTGGTCTGACCACCTGTGAGGTAGGCGACAATCTCAGTCCCCATGTTTCTGAGGGGATAGCGAAGATAGTTATCGACAGTAGGGACAGAGTAACCCGTACCCATACTTCCTTTGCCCCCGCGCAGGGGAAACGCCTCGGCCATGTACCAGAATTCAGACAGAGGGGCGACGAACTTTCTTTCCACTTCCCGGGCACCCCATTTACGGCCCGTATCAAGCTCGAACATGGCGGCGCCAAGTAGATCTTCATAGAACTGTTTTCTGTGCGGATTGGCCTCGACTCTCATCGCGTCCCGAACCACTCCCTCAAAACCCTTGGGGAGTGTGTCCTGTGCAGCCGCGCCCATTTTCGATTTCAAGATACGGATGATTCGAACGGCTTCCTGCTCAAGGCCAGCATCGTAAAAGCTCTGAACCATGGCAAAGAATTCGTTCTTTGGTTCAACGTTGACCGCCCTGGGTGCATTTCTCTCGTAATAATGCAGCAACTCATGCGCCCGTAATTCAAGGTTATGTTCGGTGTCGCTGGTCAGGAACTTAAGAGCGCGGTCCTGCCTGTTATAGGTGCCGGCAAGAAGTTGCCGCTCCAGAACCTTGGTTCTCCAGACGCTGGCCAGAACCGGATCGCCTTTAGGAGTTATCGCAGGTTTCCCGTCAAGGCCGATAACCACATCGTCCAGCCTTAATTTGACATCAGACCCGAGGCGGCTGAAACGGCTGTGTAGGATAAGCTCCAAATCGGCGGCGGCACCTCTGGTGTCATTGCCGTAAGCTTTGGCGATGCGGTCGATCTCGTCAATATAGGTCTTGGCCAAAGCGGAAGGCTTGTCGGCCTCAGTCTTCATTTTGGTCAAGGCGTCGCGCAATTCCTTAAGGCCGACAGTGTCGTTACCATAAGCGCCGACAATCCTTGTGATTTCGTCCTCGCAGGTCTTGATAAGGGTCGCGGAATCATCTGCGGTAAGGTCCAGTCTGCTAACCGCGGAGCGCAGTTCATTAATGACATCGCCATTCGCACCATCCATCCGCGCTACGCGATCCAAGGTACTTTTAAAACCATCGGCGAGACTCTGGGTAGACTCCCTGACGGGTCTGGTTTTTTGCAGGGTGTCGCGCAGGTCTTCTAACCAGCGCCTCATATTCTCGGCCTGACGCTCGGTGAGCCCAGTGAGACCCCCAGTGTATTTTTTCCCAAGCAGAACTGACTCGCCATCGTTCAGCTCGTCGAGCATCTTGTTGATACCGGTAACGGCCTCGTCAATTTTTCCAGAATTCCTTGAATAAAAACTATTCATGACACTCTGAAGCTGCAGCTTGGCTGCCTCAGGGGAGATGGCATCCAAGCCGTTAGACGATCCCATTCTCTTCGCAATAGCGTTCAGTTCTCCTTGAAGGCCAATGACCTCATCCATAACTCCCGTCTTCTTGAGAAGACCGTCGACATGGTTGATCGCAGGCCGGATCATGTGTGCCATAGTAAATTTGGCGATAGAAGGAAGAGACAGCTTCAGGCTTCCTAAACCCCAGTTTTGCCACATCTTGGGAAATAGTGCGTATCCCCAATGGCTCGGGTGGTAACCTGCTAGCTTGTGAAGCCAGTCCTCATAGTTAGCACGCATCACGCGCTGTCCGTTATCCCCGGCAGGGCGTCCAACGGTTTTACCGCCAGTTACAGCAGCATCTCCGCCACCGCCGACAGCTTCGTCAGCGGATTGGCCGGCGCGGGCCCACTTATTCGCAGCCTCGTCCGCGGACAGACCAGCGTGCTTGGCAACGTCGTCGTAGATTCTCCGAGCCTCAACAACGGCCGTATCACCATCGTCCAGATTAAACTTTTTCTGAAGATCCCCGGCGAACGTACGCTCGACATCGCCGAGTGAGGTATTGGCCAGACGCTCATTATAGGCGGTGATGAAGGCTTTCCGTCTGGCCTGTGTTTCAGCAACATTGTCAATGAGGCGAACGACACCGTTGCGAATCTCAGGGTTTCCAAGGACATCCGCAAAATCACCTTTTTTTGCGGCCTCTTCATACCAGCGCATAAAAGCAGCGGAATCGAGTGTTTCGCCATCGCCCAGTGTCCGGCGCATATCGGAAATAACTGCAGAATACTTGGCCTGCTGCTGCGTCAGCGCCTCCATGTACTTAGCATGCTGTTCTTCAAACTTAAGCCCGGCGGACTTGGCGCGGTTCATAGCCTCCTCGGCTATGTGTGAAAAACGCTGCGTAAAGAGAGCGTTCATCAGGTTTCCAAGATCGCCCGTGAATGAGGGAACAAGCCCATCTTTTAGCTTGGCCGGTATCGTTGCGGCGGTCCGCAGCGGGGAGGCATCGTCTGCGGTGCGGGCGGTCGTGCTGCCTGCGGCATTGGCATCGTCTGCGGTGCGGGCGGTCGTGCTGCCTGCGGCAGTGGCGTCATCGGCGGTGCGGGCGGTCGTGCTGCCTGCGGCAGTGGCGTCATCGGCGGTGCGGGCCGTTGTGCTTCCTGCAGGAGGAGCAGCCTCAGCCTGGCGCACAGGAGGCGCAGAGCCCAACAAGCCCTGACGCTTAAGGTTAGCCTCTACACGAGCGGCCAGAATGGCGCTATCATTCGGCCTAAGTTTATATGCAGCACCGAGGAGGTTGATCCTTCTTTCGTCAACATCACCCTTGCTCAGCAAAGATCTGAATTCGATATCAAAATTTTGGCGGTTGATTTGGTTTTCAGCAACGTTCTCCAAAGACCTGCGAACACCTGAGTTGCTAAGGATATCCTTGAACTCATCGTTCTTCAGCGCTTCATCGTACCACTTACGGAAGTCCGAAAGATTCAGAGGTCCACTTCTGCCCTCGAAGAAACTTTTAAAATGCGTAGCGACCTTCCGCTGTGTCAGAAGTTCTGGGGCAGTATGCGCCAGAGACGAGCCCACAATCTGGGCAAAATCGTCGATATATTTTACTACGGCACCAGCCATGGATGAACCCTCTTTATCGCCCTTTTACGGTTATATTAGTTTTAACCAAATGTAACATATCTGCTCTGCTTTTTTCCAGCATTTTAATCACTTACCTGTTACCATTCCCCATTCCGGGGGTCACAGGGGCAGGTTGGCGCGGCTGGGCCGGCGTACCCTGCTGCGAGAGAGGGTCAAGTTGCGTAGGTTGCTTAAGCCCCTCAAAACCCTCGATCGTAAAAACGTGAGTAATGCCCTCATCCTTGGGTGCATTGCTCTGAAACTCCTGACGTAAAGGCTGCTGTGTTGCACTATCGGAAGGGGAGGGTGCAGCAGGTGGCCCGGTCTGGACAGAAAACTGACCGCTCATTGCCTGTTCGTAGGTAGGAGCCATAGAAGGATCAATGCCCCTTTCTCTCAGGCTATCGTAATAACGCTTGCGGTTGGCTTCATCAGAGTTTTCTTGCTCTACAACACCGGAAGCGTAAGTCCTGGCGGCATCGGCCTTACGAACCTGTTCATTCTCCTTGGCGCTGTTGACAGTGTAGGACATTGTAGCCCCGGCGCCTTCAATCGACCAAGCAACAACACTGCGTCCATTGGCTTGAAGAGGGTTGGTCCACTTGAATCCCCCCTCGGCGGCGCGCAGGCCGTTGGCCAAAGTGATATGATTCTGAAACAAGGGCTTGCTGCCCATCCACGAAGCAAAAGCGTGCTCGGTCTGTGCGGGATCAAAAACCCTCAAGGGGCCGCGCATGACAGTACCCACAACTCCGGGTTTCGGAGCCTCGGCCGCAAGTGTTGCTGCTCTCTCAAGATATGAAACGGTAGGGTTGCGCCCGAACCAATACAGCGGTTTTGCAGCAATCTGGCCCAAACGGCCTGTTTCGGCCAAAGCCTCGCCGACTGCAACAGCGCGTACACCAAGGGCGCCGCCTCTGAGGCTACCCAAGGCAACGCCGCCGGCTCCTGCAGTCAAAGCGCTCACCAAAACAATCGAGCCGACTTCGCCAATGGCCTGAAAACCATACTTGGTTCCGGCTGCATACGACGCATCACGCTCGGTGATCTTACCGTCACGGACCATCTGGTTGAGTTCTTCGCGGGTGTAGCCTAAATAGTGGCCGGTTTTATCCTCGACCCATTTCTGCACGACATTGAAATCCGACATTTTACGGTATTCGAGGATATTCTTATCCTTGTCGGCACCCAGGTTAACGGCGCCGACGAAAGTATTATGTGCAAGATGATAAGTGCCCTCAACGCCCCAGCGCCCGATATCGACCACAAGGGCGCCAAGCCCGGTAACGGAGTTGCTTAAGCCTTGACCAGCCTGCCGAGCGGCAAGAAGAGGATTGTTAACGACAAACTTACCGTAATCGACAACAGCGCTTCCGGCATTTTTCCAAGTCTGAGCCTCAAGAAGCTTTGGGGCATTGTCTCCAACCCACTTGGCGGCAGGTTGAATGGCTTTTTCGTTGACCCAGTTGGCACCGGATTTTACGCCATCCCAGGCTTTGACATAGGTCTCGCTAGACACTGCAGCGCTCGCAACGCTGACAACAGCACCCGAAACCTTATCCCACGCATTGCCAAGCCAACCCATTGAAACCCTCTACAACTTGCCTTTCCGCGTTTTTATTATGGTTAAATAGTATCAATATTTTCTTAGTTTTACCCGTTTTTTATAAACCCCAGACCCAAAAGCCCTAAATTTTAGAGAGTACTTCCAAGTTTGTTTGCAGAACGCTTTTTTTATTCAACCCTAGCGTTTCTGCCGCTTTTCACCCCAAACCCAAAGGCCAACTTATTTTTGTAGTGGCTTTATTTAAGGTCATTATACCTTATGGGAAAAAAGATATGCAAGAAATTTATTTGATATTTAAACAATTTTTATAGTATAGAATTACTATATTTAGTCATTATTATTTATTTATTTAAGTAAGTATTTTTAATATTTATTGTATTTATATTTATAATGTTACTTTATTAATACTGCATAGTTCCGAAATTGGAGGGGTTAGTGCCGGAAATGGCGAAGGCCAGTCATGACCATCGCAAGGCCTCTTTCATTGGCCGCGGCGATGACTTCCGGGTCGCGGATGGAGCCCCCGGGCTGGATGACAGCGGTCACGCCGGCGTCGGCGGCGGCGATCAGCCCGTCCGCGAAGGGGAAGAAGGCATCGGACGCGACGACGGACCCGCGGGTCAGCGGCTCTGAAAGCCCTGCGGTTTTAGCGGATTCCTCCGCCTTCCACGCGGCGATACGACACGAATCGACTCGGCTCATCTGTCCCGCCCCGATCCCCACCGTCGCCCCGTCCTTGGCATAGACGATGGCATTGGATTTAACATGCTTGCAGACCTGAAAAGCGAAAATAAGATCGGTCATTTCCTGTTCGGTGGGGGGGCGATCGGTCACCACTTGAAGCGAGTCGCGTTCGAGGGTCAGGGAGTCGCATTTCTGAGTCAAAAACCCGCCGGCGATCCGACTAAGGGTCAGGTACGATTCATGTGGATCGGGAAGCCCCCCGGCGGCCAGCACTCGGATGTTCTCTTTCTTCTTAAGAAGCGGCAGGGCATCCGCGGAAATATCGGGCGCGATAATGACCTCAACGAAACGTTCGAGAATGGCCGCAGCCAGATCGGCGGTCAAAGTCCGGTTGATCGCGATGATGCCGCCATAAGCGCTGACCGGATCGCAGAGCAGGGCTTTGCGGTAGGCCTCAAGCGGAGACTCCGACACTGCAACGCCGCAAGGGTTGGCGTGCTTGATAATCGCCACGGCGGGCTGCTCAAACTCGGCAACCAGTTCATAGGCCGCATGGGTGTCGTTGATATTGTTATAGGACAGCTCCTTGCCTTGAAGCTGTTTGGCGGTGGCCGCGCCGGGACGGGCGCTGTCTTCCATCACATAAAGGGACGCTGCCTGATGCGGATTTTCCCCGTAGCGGAGTTTTTGTTTGAGGCGTCCGGAAATACTGAGTCTCCGGGGCGCGGTTTCCCCCGCCTGTCCGGCCAGCCAGTTGGAGATACTGGAATCATAGGAAGCGGTAAGGGAAAAAGCCTGAAGGGCAAGGCTTTTTCTTAAGGAATGACTGACCGCGCCTTTATTTTGTTCCATCTCCGCAAGGAGGCTCTGATAATCGTCAGGATCGGTCACCACGGCGACATGGTCGTGGTTCTTCGCCGCCGCCCGGATCATCGCCGGACCGCCGATATCGATATTCTCAATGCAGCTTTCAAAATCCCCGCCGCCCCTGACGGTCTCGGTAAAGGGATAAAGCGTAATAACGACCAGATCGATCCCCGCGATCCCGTGCGCGGCCATCGCAGCGCGATGTTCGGGAAGGTCGCGGCGGGCCAGAATGCCGCCGTGGATTTTGGGGTGCAGGGTTTTCACGCGTCCGTCCATGATTTCGGGAAAGCCGGTGACCTCGGAGACATCCATGACTTGAAGCCCGGCCTCACGCAGCGCTTTCGCGGTCCCTCCTGTGGACAGCAATTCCACTCCGTACTGAATGAGAGCCTGCGCGAAGGGGATCAGACCCATTTTATCGGACACGGAAAGCAGGGCGCGGCGGATGGGCAAGAGTCCGGAATCGGAGGAGGGATGTGAGTTCATCGGAAAACCTAACTGTTTATCAAGGGGATGCGTCAGCCCAAGGCGGAAATACGGCCTTCAGGCGGGCGGATGATAGACATAAAACGGAAAGCTAGGCAAGAGCCTGCGTACTCTTGGCCGGGGCTGCGGGCGCCCCGCAATGGACGCTGTCTGGCTTCGCATAAAGGGCGCGTTGGTTTGGCACCGCCTTGAAGGACTCGGTGATGCCCAGAACGGTCTCCGCCCCGCCGAGGAAAAGAAAGCCGTCGGGCGCCAGTTGCTTGGCCATATTATCCAGCACCACCCTTTTGGTCGGCTGGTCAAAATAGATCAGGACGTTCCGGCAGAAAATCACATCGAACTGCCCCAGCCCCGCCATTTTATCGAGCAGATTGAAATACTGGAACTTCACCATGCTCTTGATCTCGGGCTTGAGTTGCCACTTGTCCTGCTGTTGCGTGAAGTATTTCATCAGGTATTGAATGGGCAGACCACGCTGCACCTCAAACTGTGTATAAAGCCCTTCCTTGGCCTGCTCGAGAATCTCGTGCGAGATATCGGTGGCGACGATTTCAAACTGCCAGCCGGGCAGGGTGGCCTGCTCTTCTTTCAGGAGCATCGAAAGGGAATAAGATTCCTGACCGCTGGACGCCGCCGCGCTCCAGACACGAAGCTTTTTGGGCCGGGCCATCTGGGTTTTATAATAGGGAAGGACATGGGACTTGAAGGTATCGAAGGGCTTGGTGTCACGGAAGAAAGACGTCTCATTGGTGGTCATCGCCTCGACAATATCGTTGACCAGTTCTTTTGGCGGCATTCCGCGCAGCACGTTGGTCATCGCATCGATGCCCTCGTAGCCCCATTTCTTTGCGACGGGATTAAGGCGCGAGTCAAGCAGGTAGGATTTATCGGGCGTAATCACCAGCCCGGATTTCCCCTTGAGCAGGTCACGGTAGATATCGAAATCCGTTATACGCATGATCCCATTCCCTCTCTACGTCGCCGCTCTGCGGACCCACGGCCCGATGTCATTCAGCGGCAGCACAGCCGAACAAAGTCCGTTCACCGCCACGGCTCCCGGCATTCCCCAAACTACGCTGGTTTCCTTGTCCTGTGCAATAACGCGTCCGCCCTTTTCAACAAGCATTCGGGCGCCGATCAACCCGTCCTGCCCCATGCCAGTCAGAATAACGCTTAGGATTTTCGGTCCGAAAATATTCACCAGAGAACGAAGCATAGGATCGACCGCCGGCTTGCAGAAATTTTCCGGCGCCCCATCGCCGAGCTTGATGACCGTGTTCGTATCGCGGGCTTCGAACAGCATATGCCGCCCCCCGCGGGCAACGTAAACCTTGCCTTTCTCAAGAAGCATATCATCCAGAGCCTCGAAGCTCGGAATGCCGGTCTGCATCTGGATATGCTCGGTCAGCGTCTTGGTAAAGGTCTCGGGCATATGCTGGGTCACGACGATCGGCATATCCAGACCCTTGAGATTCTTGATCACCGTGAACAGCGCCTGCGGCCCGCCGGTGGAACTGCCGATAGCGATGATCCGCGGCTTGCCCTTATAGGCTGTGCTGTCATCGCGCAACTTGAAGGCAACCGCCTCACCAGGGTGAAGGTCTTTTTTCTGCACCCCGGAAAGAGAGGAACTGGGGGAGGATTCGGGAGCCTTGTCCCGCAACGGGCGAAGGGGCTTAAGCGATTTGATCAGGGTGAAGAGGTTTTTCTGGAAGGCCGACTCCGGCCCGGTATCCAGCGCGCTGCTCGGCTTGACGATACATTCGACCGCGCCCAGCGCCATGGCCTTCATGGTTACACTAGCGCCTTTTTCTGTGAGGCTGGAACACATGATGACCTTGGTGCCGGGGGACTCCTTCATAACGCCCGGCAGGGCGCTCAGCCCATCCATAACCGGCATTTCGATATCGAGGATCATGATATCCGGCTTGCGGCTTTGGGCCGCAGCAATCGCCATTTCTCCGTTGGAAACCGAGGCGACGATCTTGATTTGTGGATCGGATTCCAGAATCCGTCTCAGAATTCCACGAATGGCGCTGGAGTCATCGACCAGAACGACCGAGACGAAATTTGAGTTGCTGGGGTCTGACGGAGAATCCATGAGAAAGAGAACACCTTAATAATATACCGAAGCAAAAAACGCTTAAGTCTGTGAGTCGATCAGGCCAACCTGCTGAAATTTGGATTCGATAATCTCACTGTCGAAGGGCTTCATGATGTACTCGTTCGCCCCTGCCTGCATCGCCCGCTGGATGTGCGCGATGTCGTTTTCCGTGGTGCAGAAGACGACTTTCGGATGACCGCCATTGGACATCTGGCGCAATTTTTCCAGAAACTCGATTCCGCTCATCACCGGCATATTCCAGTCGAGGATGATCGCATCCGGCATGGACGATTGACAGGATTCGTAAGCCTTCTGGCCGTCTTCAGCTTCCCGGCACTCAAAACCGAGATCTTGCACGATGCGGCTGGCCACTTTCCGTACTACACGGCTGTCGTCAACGATAAGGCAGGTTTTCATGATAAACGCCCCGAACAATGAACAAAAATATACACATGAGAATAACGCAGCAAGACTTCCGCTCCTAATCTAACGCCTATTTGTTATTTCTTTCTTAAGAGGAAGCGCGGAGGTATTCTGGAAAACAATCATCAGGCCGCCTGAGTATGAATCGAGTCAAGAAGACGCGCCACATCCATGATCACCAGGAGTTCTTTTTCGAGTTGATACACCCCACTGGAAATATCTTTCCACTGCGCGGACAATGTGCCGGGGTTTTTCTCAACTCTTGCATCGTCCAGACTTAAGACATCACCGACTTTATCGATAATCAGGCTATAAAGTTCCTGATTATGTTCGACAACCACGCTCATGCTGCGCGAACCGGGAGCTATAGGAACATTCAGCCGTTTCCGAACATCGATCGCCGTGACGATCCGCCCCCGCAAGTTCAGCGACCCCGCAACTTCAGGAGAGGCGAGGGGGATACGGGTGACCTTTTGCTCCCGCAGCACATCCTGAATCTGGAGAACCGGGATACCGAATTTCTGATCGGCGATCATGACCGTCAAATACTCTGTGGTTTGTCCCCCGTGTTTAGTATCTGCTTTACTCGTCATGGCCTGCTCTCAAGATAAGATATAGGAGTTTAAACGCACATTCACGCGGACACCACCTTCAGGGCAGAGCGCGTATGAGACATCGTTTCCGTAAGTGAATTCAAAAGGGTATCGCGGTCGAACTTGGCGACATAATCGTTGAACCCGACCTTCATCCCGCGGTCGATATCCTGAGGCGTGGCATGGGAGGAGAGCGCCACCATCGGTACGTTCTGCCAGCTTCGACTCTCCCTGACCTTCAGGGCGAATTCGAACCCGTCCATATCCGGCATTTCGATATCGCTGATAATGACATCGAAGGTCGCTCCGCTCTCGCAAAGTTTCAGAGCCTCGACGGGGCTTTCCAGAGTCGTAACATCGTAGCCAGCCACGCTCAGAAGGGGGGTAAGCATATTGCGGAAGAAGGGGCTGTCATCAACCAACAGAACGCTTCTTTTTTTCTTAGGGGACGAAGCAGTTGCCGTCGATTGGAAGTCCTCATCGCCGTGATCCTTGAACCAGTTTTTATCGACGCCGTTCAGGAAATGGGCGAGGTCTATGACGTCTGTGGCCTTGCCGTTGATGATCGCGCTGCCGAGCAGACCCGAAGCGCTGGATCCGATCTGGATATCGATATGCTGCTCGGTGATGTCAATAATCTGATCGACGATCAGCCCCATGGAGCGGCCTTTTTCTGAAAAGACCAGCACAGGCTTTTCGCCCTCTTTGCCGATAGTCATACCGGGAGAAAACGGAATTAGGGGCATGAGCGTATCGCGGTACTGCACCATCATATGACCACCGGAATATTCCACCTTGTCCAGACGGACATTCTCAAGTCGCGCGACAAGCGAAAGCGGGACCGCTTTCGGAGCTTCATCGTGAGCGCAGAACAGAAGAAGGGAGGTTTTTCTGGCCGAATCCGGCACGAAGGCCGACTTTTCGGTTTCGGCGGCGTCTTGTTTGGTGCCGGACATCGCCCCGCTGTTTTCCGCGATCCCGTTCGGGTCGAGAATCATGATGACGCTTCCGTCTCCAAGAATAGTGTTGCCGGAAAAGAGCGTCAGACCCTGCAGTAGCTTGCAGACAGGCTTGACCACGATCTCCTCAGTGTCGAACACGCGGTCCACAACGATTCCAAATTCATGGCTGCCGACTTGAGTCACCACGATATACCCGCGCGTCCTGCGCCCACTGTTCGCGGTTTCAGATCCTTCGTTCAGTCGCAAAATCTCGTCCAGCGAGATCAGGGGAAGAAGCCGCTCACGCAAGCGGAAGACGGGGGCGTTATGGACATATTCAATTTTGTTATCGCCATGCGAAGAAATCATCACCAGTTCGCGGACGGAAAGTTGCGGAATGGCAAAGCGTTCGCCGCCGGATTCAACGATCAGCGCAGACACGATCGCCAGCGTCAGCGGAATCTTGATCGTAAAGACCGATCCCTTGCCCTCAATCGACGAAAGCTCGACCGAACCGCCGATCTTTTCGATATTCGTCCGCACGACATCCATACCGACTCCGCGCCCGGAGACCGAAGTGACTTTCTCCGCCGTCGAAAAGCCGGCCTTGAAGATGTATTGCTGGAGTTGCTGCGTGGACATACCCGCCAGTTCCTCGGGGGTCGCCAGCCCGTTGGCCAGAATCTTGGCCTTAATCTTGTCCATCGGCAGACCTTTGCCGTCGTCAGAAATCTTGATCAGGATATGCCCGCCCTCATGAAAAGCTTCCAAAAGGATTTTACCCGTCTCATGCTTCCCGGCGGTGGCCCGGTCCGCAGGCTTTTCAATCCCGTGATCGCCCGAGTTCCGCACCATATGCGTCAGCGGGTCTTTGATCATCTCAAGAACCTGGCGGTCCAACTCGGTATCCTGCCCGCGCATCTCAAGGTCGATCTTCTTGCCCAGTTCCATGCTCAGGTCACGGATGATACGGGGCAGCTTCTGCCAGGCGTTGCCGATCGGCTGCATCCGCGTTTTCATCACCCCTTCCTGCAGGTCGGAAACGACATGATTAAGCCGTTGCAGGGGGGTCGTGAATTCGCTTTCAGCATTGCTGCGGAGAATTTGCAGCAGCTGGTTGCGGGTCAGCACCAGTTCGCTGACCATCGTCATCAGGTTCTCAAGCACATCGACATTAACGCGCAAGGTCTGCGCGGCCAACGCGCTTTCTTTGTTCGATTGCCCGGGCTCTTCGCCAACGGGAGCCGCTTTGGCCGCTGGCTGTGCAGAAGGAGGGGGGGGCGGTGGAGAGGCAGCAGCGGGTTTGGGCGCAAACTCCGCAGGGCCAGGGGCGGCCAGAAATGCGGCCTCCAGTTCTTCGATGGTAACAGAACCGGGAACGGAATCCTCCTGTGCCGCCGCCGGAGGGGGCTCCGGGGCTTTTGGTGGCGGCGGAGGCACCGCAGCGGCAGATGCACTGACACCCCTGCCTTCATAGGCGGCGTCTAGCTTTGCGATCAGGTCTTTATCGTCCCCGGCAGGCTCACCCCCGGTTTCCTCAATCTTCCCGATAATGAACTTGATCCGGTCGATGGATTCAAAAATGAGGGTGACATATTCTTCTGTAACTTCCAGATCTCCGTCGCGGAACCGCCCCAGCACGTTTTCGGCATGGTGCGCGGTCTTCTCAAGGCGGGGCAGACTTAAAAACCCGCACGTTCCCTTGATCGTATGCATGAGGCGGAAGATTTTTCCCAACAGCGCCTTGTCGTTAGGATTTTGCTCAAGATTGACGAGATCAAGATCAAGCTCGTTCAGACTTTCGTTGGTTTCAGTCAGAAACTCGGCAATCAAATCATCCATAAGCACAATCCCCGGTCACACGCGGAAAAAAATCATTCGAAACAGGCTAACGCAGAAAAAGAAAACGGACGCTGAGTAAAAAGAAAACAAGTGAAAATTCCTGTGAGGAATACAGGCGTAGGCAGGGAAAAGATTTCCCTAAGACAGGATACTCAAGCGGCGCATAAGCTCAAGAGAATTGATCCTTCGGGGCTTGGAAGGACGTGGATAGAATAGCCGTAATGCGCAGCAAGCAGATGAGTAAGGGCAGGATGGATGGTTTTGGGCTCAAGATTTTGAGACTTTGACGAGCCTGTGAGAGCCTCGCGGTATCCCTCGCGGAACCCGGCGTGATCGCCGATAGACTTGAAATGAACGGAGCCGTCTTCGCCGTCAAAAACCCGCACGGTTCCGCCCTTGGGCAGGGTGTCGATCAGAACCAGTAGCAAACACATGATAATTTTACAGAATCCTGCTGGAGGATCGGTCAGGCCCAGGGGCGCATGGGGATCCCAATCCTGCGTGATCCGGCCATCGCCAGAGATATAATCTCCGAAAGACTTATGCACGTCTTCGGGCTTGATCGAGGAATCGCTGCCCCCCGCGCCGTAGGCCAACCGGAAAACCTTGAGCTTCGCCGAAGCCTGCCCCGCGCTGAACGCAATCAGTTTGATCGCCTCGCCGTCCATCTCCTCTCCGGCATCTTCCAGAAACTCGATCCCGTTGGAAACCGCCCCGATCGGGCTGATCAGGTCGTGGCAGACCTTGGAGGCCATCAATTCAATGATTTTCACGCAGTCATTCGGTTTCATCATGCACCATAAAATTGAGAAAACAGCCCCAACAGTGAATCTGATTCGCTAGTCAAAGGCCAGAGTGTATCCGATTTTTTTTACTTCCCCGATGAGCATATCTTTTAGGCGCTGAAGCCCCTGGGCGCTGGAGCTTTCCGCCCGCGCTACCAGGACGTTCTGCGTGTTGGAGGGGCGCAGCAGCCACCACCCGTCCGCCGTCGTCACCCGGATGCCATCAAGGGTATTGAGGTCAATCCCTTTATCCTTCCTGAGTTTAAGGTTTTCAAGCACACGGGGGACGAGCGCAAACTTCTCCGCCTCATCCACCTCGAAACGCACCTCGGGCGTATTCAACAGCCGGGGAAGGGAGGCGGTTAGGCCCGAAAGCCCGCCATCGGTCTCGGACAGCGCATTGAGCAGCCGCACCGCGCAATACAGCGCATCATCATAACCGTAATAGGTGTCAGCGAAAAAGATATGCCCGCTCAGTTCCCCCGCCAGCGGCGCCTTCATCTCGATCATTTTATCCTTGATGACGGAATGTCCGGTTTTCCACATCACGGGTTGCCCGCCCAGACGTGCAATCTCGTCGAACAGGATTTGCGAGCATTTGACATCGCCGATGATCGGCGCGCCGGGATGGTTCCGCAAAACTTCCCGAGCATAGAGCGCCAGCAGCGTATCGCAACGCAAGACAGCGCCGTTTTCGTCCACCACGCCGATCCGGTCGCCATCCCCGTCAAAGGCGATCCCGAGAGCGCAGCCATTCTCCTTTACCGCCTTCTGCAGGTCTTCAAGGTTGGCGTCCACAGTCGGGTCGGGGTGATGGTTGGGGAAACTGCCGTCGATCTCGGGATAAAGCAGGATGTGCGTCCCCGGAATCCGGTGGGTCAGCATCTTGAGGACTTCGCCGCTGGCCCCGTTTCCGGCATCCCACGCGATGGTCATGGGCCGCGCCAGCCTGAGATCCTGAATAAGCCGCCGGACATAATCGGCCCGCAGGTCGATCTCGGTTCGGCGCCCCGTTCCGGAGGTAAACATTCCTTCCGCAGCGATCCGCCCGATCTCCTGGATTTTGTCGCCGAACACCGGGCCGTCCTGCAGCGTCATTTTAAACCCGTTATAATCGGGAGGGTTATGGGAACCTGTCACCATGATTCCCGCATCGGCCTTCAGGTGCTTGACAGAAAAATACAGCAGCGGCGAAGGGCCAAGCCCGATGAAATTAACATCCATCCCGCTCTCCATCAGTCCTGCGATCAACGCATCAGCAAGGGCAGGGGAGCTGTGCCGTCCGTCCATACCGACGCAGACGGCCTTCCCGCCGGAACGCGATAAATACGTGCCGAACGCCCGTCCGAGGGCCAAGGCATCGTTCGAACTGAGATTTTTCCCGACCTGCCCGCGGATATCGTACTCACGCAGGATCGTGGGGGCAAAGATGTAACCGTTCATGCCGCAAGTATAAGCGGCCTTTGCGCTCACGTATAGCGCTTAAGCATATCCTTGACGCCCTTGCCAATTTCGGGATCGCTCAGGCCATAGGCGATATTCGCCTCGATGAATCCCAAACGGCTGCCGCAATCATAGCTTTTGCCGCTAAAACGCATGGCGTTGAACGGCTGCTTGCCGATCAGCTTGGCCATGGCGTCGGTCAACTGAATTTCCCCGCCCGCGCCCGTTTCGAACGCGCTGAGATATCCAAACAACTCGGGCTGAAAAATATACCGCCCGACAACGGAAAGCGTGGAGGGTGCCTTGGCGGGTTCGGGCTTTTCGACCAGCCCGTCTACGGGCATCAGGGCAAGACTCTGATCCTTGGTATCGATGATCCCGTATTTATTCGTCTCCTCGCGGGGAACCTCCTCGACGGCGATCAGGTTTCCTCCGGTCTGATTGTAAACATCGACCATCTCTTTCAGGCACGATTGCGATCCCTTCATCAGAACATCGGGCAGCAGGACGGCGAACGGCTCGTCCCCGATGATCTTGGCCGCGCACCACACCGCATGGCCGAGGCCCAGCGGCTTGGGCTGGCGGGTGCAGAACAGACGTCCCGCCGGAATTTCCGACTCGCGTACTTTTTTCAAAAGATCAACTTTGTTACGGGATTCCAGCGTATCCTCAAGTTCCGGCTGGTAATCGAAATGCTCCTCCAGCAATTCCTTGTGCCGCCCGGTGATGAAGATGAAATCCTCGATCCCGGCCTCCCGCGCTTCCTCGACGACGTGCTGGATCAAGGGCCGGTCGCAGATAGTCAGCATCTCCTTGGGCATGGCTTTTGTGGCGGGGAGGAATCGTGTGCCCAGTCCCGCAACCGGGAAGATGGCTTTTTTGACAGGGCGTATGTCAGTTTTTTTACTCATCGTTCAAACCGTTCTCACTTTTTTGAAGTCGCGTTAATACTTGCCACGCCGGAGCAGGCGATGCAACCTATTGCAAGTCATATGCCGCCCAGAAAATATCAATTCGCAGCCAAACCTTTATGCAGGCAGTTTACCAGTCCAGGCCAAAAGGGATATTCTGATATCCATATGCAGCAGAACAATATGCGTACAAAACCTCGCGGAGGATAAGTTCAATAATGTGCAATCATGACACGCCGCCGCCTCGCGTCAAGCCACGCCTCAAGTCTGCCCCGAAAATCAGGCAGCTATACTGGTGTGATTTTCCCAGTGACGCGCAACTTCCTGAATTTTGGAAACGCCGGCCAGTTGTAATTATATCGCCCAATAATACCTTGCATAGCGCTGCCATAGTCATTCCTTGCTCAACGCAAACACAGCCCGACAATAAATGGGCTTTTCCTTTGCGGACCACGATTGATGGGCGAGCGGCATGGGCGATTTGTGACAAAATCACAACCGTAGCCGTGAGCCGCCTTGTTCAGGATCATAAGGGCATCAAAAGAATGCCCGAAGACGAATTTAATGATATGTTGCTATTGGTTTTGGATTGCTTGCCGAAGCCCAGATAAGCCAAAGGGGACGTTTCCGTCCCCTTGGTAAGTAGTACCCCTCACAGGGTAGCGGTCATTCCGAAGAACGCCGTATGTACCTAGACTATAACCTTTTTGGTTATAAAAAGTCAAGGCCATTTAACTTTAGGGGCTGACATAGATAAGAAAAAATATCTAAGTTGGTCAGATGGTTAAGGTCAGACGAAAAAGCAGGCTTTCTGAAAGTATTCAGCAAGAAATCATCAAGCAGTTTGTCGGCGGTGTTCCGGC
>JAGNKE010000034.1 GCA_018000295.1 Alphaproteobacteria bacterium
TCCCGTATTCCCCGCGCTGGATGTTCAGGATCAGGTCCAGAACGCGCTGGCGGAATTTATCTTCGTATTCGGCGATCATCGGATTTTGACGATTTTTTGATCCTGAGGTGTAGGAAAAGTGGCGGTGACGAGAGGATTCGAACCTCCGATACGGTGTTACCCGTATAACGGTTTAGCAAACCGCCGCCTTCAGCCGCTCGGCCACGTCACCACTGTTGTTCCTTCAGGTGCTAAGGCTGAAGGGTTTAAAATTTCCTGCCTCCGGCAGTGGGCAGCCGCTCGGCCACGTTACCACTAAGTTACAAGTCAATAGTACAAGTTAAGAGTTCCATCCAATACGTCATCCGGCCGCTTTTGTAAAGCGCGGAGGATAAAACTCTGTCAATCCAGATAATTCTCGTCCTTGAGCTTTTTCTTTTCGACCATGTCGGAGCGGGCGACGAGCAGGAAGCCGCAGACTACGGCCACGATGATGGCAGTGACGACGATCTTGTAATAGAGGTTCCAGGGCAAAACCGGACCCCAGACCTGCATGATTGTGAGAAGGGCCACGATGACCACGGCCCCGATGATAGCGATCAGCAATTTGTTATGCATATCGTTCATTGCGCTCAGTCCTGTCTTAGCCGTTCCATGACCACCAAGAAGGCTTCCCGGGAGAAGAAGAGCAGGAGACGGCGGGATTCACGCTCCATCGTCACCACTTTCCAGCCCTGCGCGGCGTTCTTGTTCAAAAACTCCGAGAATTTTACCGGATGGACCTTGGACCCTGCCAGAAAAATCGAGCCGAGGGCGCCCTCGCGGTAGATGACGACCTTGTATTCATATTTGGGTCCGGAATAGACAACCGGGGGGTTTTCCTCTGCCATCGCTTTGCCTCAGATGTATTTCTTGAGATAGACGGGCCAGTCCTGCTCGCCGTCCGTGAATTCGCCGATTTCCTGAAAGAACCATTCGCTGCCCTTGCGGTAGAGGCGACCATAAATGTAGGCGTAGGTTTCCTTATCGACCGGGGCTTTGATTGGTGTTTCCGTGATGGTTTTTTCCGTCTTACAGTCCACGAGGCGGATGGACGGACCCTTGACCTGGTTGAGGCTGAATTTGCTGTCGCTGGCGGCGATGAAAAAAATGTTCTGGTACGCTTCGGGAATATGGTTCATTTCGATGTGAACTTGCTCGTCGTCGTTGCCGCCGTAACCGCTATAGTCCTCGCCGCTGTGATAGACGACTTCTTCCTTGTCGATCATGTCGGAGGCGGCGGGACCGGAATAGGCGGCGGGTTTACCCTCCTTGTCCAGCACATAGCACAGCAGATCGAGGTCATAGTGAGCGTAGTTCTTCTCGCGGCCCTTTCCGTCCTCGTCCTTCTCGGCGGAACGGATATGGACCAGGAAAGAATAGGAGCGTTTGACCTCGTAGAGGTAGTAGTATACACGATAGAAAATTCCCATAACATCGTCGGTGAAAATTTTCTCCCTTTGGGTACTTGCTTCCGCGTTCGGGGCGTCTTTCGAGAATATTGGTTCCCATGACAAACCAGCCATCAGACGTTGCTTTCCAGAAAGGTCGAGCTTGATTTTCATGGGCACTTTGGGCGTTGAGGTCTCGGCCATGTTTAGGATTCCAGTTTTTTCTTGAGAATGTCGTTTACAGCGGAGGGATTGGCCTTACCCTGCGTCTTTTTCATCACCTGTCCCACGAAGAAGCCGAAGAGCTTGTCCTTGCCGCCGCGATAGGCAGCGACATTGTCGGGGTTTTCGGTGATGACCTCATCCACGACCTGCTCGATGAAGCCGGTGTCCGTCACCTGCTTGAGGCCTTTTTCTTCAACGATAGCGGCGGGAGCTTTGCCGGTGGCGAACATTTCGGCGAAGACATCCTTGGCGATCTTGCCGGAAATCGTGTCGTTACTGATCAATTCGATCATTGTGCCGAGATTGTCCGCTGTAACGGGTGATTGCACTATGGCCTTATTGTTTTTATTCAGGAGGCCGAGCAATTCGTTGATGACCCAGTTGGCGGCGAGTTTGGCGTCGCGGTTTTTGGCTACAGTCTCGAAATAATCGGCGCGTTCGCGTTCGGCGATCAGTACGCCCGCGTCATAGGCGCTGAGGCCGTAGCTCTGCATAAAGCGATGCTTTTTCTGGTCGGGCAATTCGGGGAGGGTTTGCTTGATCCGGTCGATCCAGCCTTGCTCCAAATTGAGGGGCAGAAGGTCGGGGTCGGGGAAGTAGCGGTAATCGTGCGCCTCTTCCTTCGAGCGCATGGAGCGCGTTTCCATTTTCGCGGGATCCCAGAGGCGGGTTTCCTGATCGATCCTGCCGCCGTCCTCAAGAATTTCGACCTGGCGGGCGGCTTCGTATTCGATGGCCTGCTGCACAGCCTTGAGCGAGTTGACGTTCTTCACCTCGCAGCGTGTTCCGAAGGGCTGGCCGTGTTTACGGACAGAGATATTCACGTCGGCGCGCATGGAGCCTTCCTCCATGTTGCCGTCGCAGGTGCCGAGGTAGCGCAGGATCATGCGGATTTTCGAGAGGTAGGCGGTGGCTTCCTCCGGCCCTCGGATATCTGGGTCGGAGACGATTTCCATGAGGGCGCAGCCGGAGCGGTTCAGATCGACGTAGGATTTCTTCGGGTGAAGGTCGTGGACAGATTTTCCGGCGTCCTGTTCGAGATGGAGGCGGGTGATGCCGATTTCCTTAACGGCGCCGCCTGTCAGGTCAATTTCGATCTTGCCTTTGCCGACGATGGGTTTTTCGTACTGGCTGATCTGATAGCCCTGTGGCAGGTCGGGATAGAAATAATTCTTGCGGGCGAAGATGGAGTTTTTGTTGATTTCTGCGTTCAGGCCCAGGCCGGTGCGGATGGCCTGCTCGACGCATTTTTCATTCAAAACAGGCAGCATTCCGGGCATAGCGGCGTCCACGAAGGAGACCTGCGTGTTAGGCTGCCCGCCGAAGGTCGCCGATGCGCCGGAGAAAAGCTTCGCGTTGGCAATCACCTGGGCATGGATTTCCATGCCGATGACGATTTCCCACTCGCCTGTTTTGCCTGCAATCGTTTGTGCCATAATTTACACTGACAGTTAGTCTTTAAGTCTTATTGTTTATTTTGGGCTGTAGACGACCTTATTGTAACAATATTCTTTATGAACGCTGTACATCATATTGAAGTCTTCACTCGACAGGAAAAAAGAGAGGGGATCCAGAGATAAGGGGTACTCGGTTGCAGCCCTGATAATAATACTGGGAAGATGCTTTTTTGCATATGAACTCATATAGTCCGCTACGCAATCGCACATTTTACTTTTCCCGAGCACGATAGTTTTGAAGTGAGGATCTTTCATGCAAACTCCCTTCGCGTAGGATTTTATCGCCGGACGCATACAAAGGGAGTCAGCATTCATTCTCATTCCGTTTCTGGCATTGTTACCGTCTTCAGAATCCTCTTCAAGGGCCAGAAAATCTTTCTTACTGAGAGAGTTGGCCATTTTTGCGGCCTTGCATCGGCAATATTCCTTCTGAATTTTTTCTGAAACGAAATAATCAGGTGAGGTCGAACATTTTTCAAAAAAATCATAGGCCAATTCTACGCCGCTTTTTTCGGAGTTCGGTTTTCCACTCTTGCTATCCTTTGGAGAAAGAATCTGCTCCAAAGTCTTTTCATCTTCAGCATAAGCTTGAGTTCTCAGCGTTAATGTTAATAAAAGCAATAGCGGCAAGAGAAAAAAGCACACGACTAGGTTTTTATTTTTTGGGGCCGGAAAGTACATGGCTTTTACTCCTTGTCCTTCTATGACTTATAGGGGCGTATGGCTGAATAGTGCCAGACTTTCAATGACTCCGGCAACCCTAAAAACGCTTTCCTCGTCCCATGGGCGGCCGATGATCTGGAGACCCAGCGGCAGGCCGTCCGCGTCCAGGCCCGCCGGGACAGACATTCCGGGCAGTCCTGCCAGAGAAGCGGGGACCGTAAAGACGTCATTCAGGTACATTTTGATTGGATCGTCCTGGTTCTCGCCGATGGCAAAAGCGGCGGAGGGGGCCGTCGGGGTGAGTAAAACATCGCATTTTTCGTAGGCGTTCATGAAATCCTGCACGATCAGTCGGCGTACCTTCTGAGCCTTGATGTAGTACGCATCGTAATACCCTGCTGATAATACGTAGGTGCCGATCATGATCCGTCGTTTGACCTCATCGCCGAACCCTTCGGCGCGGGTCTTTTCGTACATTTCGCGCAGATTTTCAGAAGGGGCACGTTGGGCATAGCGCACGCCGTCATAGCGGGCGAGGTTCGAAGAAGCCTCGGCGGGGGCGATGACGTAATAGGTCGCCAAAGCATACTTTGTATGCGGGAGGCTGACTTCGATGGTTTTTGCGCCCGCGCTGTGGATCCAGTCGATCCCCTGCTGCCAGAGTTTTTCGATTTCCGCGGGCATTCCGTCTACGCGGTATTCTTTTGGAATCCCTATCGTCATGCCCTTGATGTTTCCGGTCAGGGCTTTGGTGAAGTCGGGGACATCCTTTTTCGCAGACGTGCTGTCCTTCGGGTCGTGGCCAGACATTGAGCGCAGGAGGAGGGCGTTGTCCAGAACCGTGCGGGCGAAGGTTCCGGCCTGATCGAGCGAGGAGGCGAAGGCGACGATACCCCAGCGGGAACAGCGGCCATAGGTCGGCTTGATGCCTGAGATACCGCAGAAGGCGGCGGGTTGGCGGATCGAGCCGCCGGTATCTGTTCCGGTTGCGCCCATCACAAGGCCTGCGGACACGGCGGCGGCCGAACCGCCGGAGGAGCCGCCGGGGACGAGTTGGACATCCGGCTGGCCCCTGCGTTTCCAGGGGCTGATGACATTTCCGAAATAGCTGGTTGTGTTGGAGGAGCCCATAGCGAACTCATCGAGGTTCATCTTGCCGAGCATGACCGCGCCATCGTCGAAGAGTTTCTGCGTGACGGTGGATTCATATTGCGGGATGAAGCCTTCGAGGATGTGGCTGGCTGCGGTGGTCTGTACGCCCTTCGTGCAGAAGAGATCCTTGATGCCGAGCGGGATGCCCTGAAGGCTGCCTGCTTTACCTGAGGCGCGGCGTTTGTCGGATTCCTCCGCCTGCTTAAGCGCCAGATCGGGCGTTTCAACGATAAAGGCGTTGAGCGCCCGCGCCTTGTCCATCGCGGTGATGTGTGCCTGTGTGAGTTCTTTTGATGTGAACTCTTTTTTCTTTAAGCCTTCGAGGGCTTGGGCGATGGTCAGGCCAGTGAGGTCGGTCATAGGGTCTTCCTGTCCTTAAACACGATTGAGGCGATCACGATATCGGCGAGACCGATCAGGGTCAGCAGCATCGAAAACTGGCGGATGCTTTCTATAGACAAATCAGCCGTCGGTCCCGTGTTGAGCAGGGCAAAGTACACCTCCGGACTCAGAAGGCCGAAGACGCCGACAAGGATCATACCGGCGCCGCTGGCCATCAGTGTGGAATACAGCACCTTTCTTTGATGCTCCTTCATTTTTCTGATCTGGTCTTCCTGTGACATTGTCCGCCTATTCTACGACCTTGGGCACCACGAAGTAGCCCTGCGTGGCTTCGGGGGCGTTTGCGAGAATTTTATCGGCGCAGTTGCCGTCCGTGACCTCGTCCTTACGCAAGGGCAAGGGAATGTCTACCACGCTGGAGAGCGGCTCGACATTGTCGGTGTTCACCTCGGCCAGTTGCTCGATCCATGTGATAATCCCGGAAACCTGAGGGGCCATACGGGTCAGCCCTTCATCGTTCATAGCCAAACGGGCCAGACCGGCGACTTTTTTAACGGTGGCTTTATCGAGGGACATTTGTTTGCCGATCCTTTCATTCCCCTGACCTTGAAGGCCGGAAAAATCCTTTTGCCATAGGGCTTTCGATAGTAAACCTTGGACTTCTAACATTGCGCGGTGTAGCGTGCAAGGGTTATGACGGTTTCCCTGCTCAAGACACTCGTGAAAGAGTTTCCCACCGCTTGTCCACTTCTGGGTCTGGATGTGGGGAAAAAGACTATCGGTGTTGCGGTCTGCGATGATTCACAGCGTATTGCCACTCCCGTCGAGACGATCAAACGAACCAAATTTTCGCAGGATTTAAAGGCGCTTGAGCGGATTGTGAAGGATTTCGAGGCGGGCGGTTTTATTGTCGGTCTCCCCTTGAACATGGATGGAAGCGAGGGGCGGAGTGCTCAATCGGTGCGGGATTTTGCGTTGGAGCTGGAGCGGCAGATTTCCAAAGAGCTTTTCCCTGATGGAACCGTATGGATTGCCTTGGTGGACGAAAGGTTATCCACAGATGCTGTGGATGATCTTGTGGGCCGATCTGTGGATAAAAAAAAGACGCGTGATCGGGCTAAAAAGGATGGTTTGACGGATAAGCTGGCGGCCATGACGATTCTGCAGGAGGCGCTGGATACGCTTTTTCGCCTGAGGCGGGGTTGATGTTTTCTACGGGGTCATTCCCCGCCGTAGCGGAGGAGGATGTTGCCGTGGTTGCGCATCCAGTACTGGCCTTCGAAGTAATCCTTCGAGAGGCGCCGGCAGACGCGCCAGAAGTCATCGCTGTGGTCGAGGTGCTTCAGGTGGGCGACTTCATGAGCGACCACGTAGTCAATAGCGACAAGGGGAGCGAAAATCAGCCGCCAAGAGTAGGAGATGTTGCTGTCCTCGGAGCAGCTTCCCCAGCGGCTCTTGGTTTCGCGCACCGCGACCGAGACGCCAGACACGCCCAGACGTTTGACCTTTTTCTCGGTCATTTCGGTCAGGGTCTGTTTGGCCAGACTTTTCAGAAATCTCCGAATACGCGGCGAGGGGTCGATCAGGTTTGTCCGCACCTGCAGGACTGTTTTCAAAAGTTGGATTTCCGTGCCCTTGGCGTTTTCGTCGTAAGTGACCGAAATGCGTCTTTTCTGTCCCAGAATCGGGAGAACGGTTCCATCCTCAAACGGGACGCCGGGCGGGAGGGAGGCGAGGGTCTCCTTCACCCATTCCTCGTGGATCTTGGCGAACTTCAAAGCACTGTCAATTTTCATATGAGAGGGCACGACGAGGTTCATCACGCCCTCCTTAGCGTCGAGGCGGAGCGCGACGCGGCGCGCCCGCTTACTCCGTTTGACCTGTACCAGTCGTTCGATCGCCATATTTTTCTTTTCCCACAGGCATTTACGATAATTTAATATCCATAAAAACCGGCCAAAAATTTTTCCAAGGAGCGTGTCCACTGTAGACTAATTTTTTTCTTTTTCAAGATGCCATCCGGCACCTTTTTGCTGTATTTGCGCTTCCTTGTAATTCTGCGGCTGATTCTCTTTTATCCAACGCCGGATCGCCGCGATTCCGTGTGTTTCCCTGTTGTATTTTTCCGCCGCAAGATCGGGAATGACCGCCAGATCTTCTGCGGGAACTGGATCCTTGCCCTCATCGAACTGCCGGATATGGTGGCGGATGCGGGGCATAATGTCGTTGCGCCAGCGGCGGCCGTTGAAAATGCCGTAATGGCCGGTTTTCAGCTGGAAGTGGTGGAATTGCTTGCGCTGGGAGAGGGAATAGCACAATTCATGCGCCGCTGTGGTCTGGCCGCGGGCGGAAATATCGTCCAGTTCGCCTTCTATTGTGAGAAGGGCGGTGTGTTCGATGTCCTGCGGGCGGACGTCCATGAGCTGGTCGGTATAGGGATCGCGCCATTTCATGCGGCCGCGGGGCAGAAGCTGGCGCTGGAAGACAGTTTCCACGGTCTGGAGATAAAATTCCGCCGGGATATCCATGACCGAGAGGTACTCGTTATAGAAAGTACGGTGGTGTTCCGCCGATTCGCCGTCGCCGATAATCAGGTGATGGTAGAATTTCATATAAGAGCCGACATGGCGGTCGAGGTTCATCGACATAAAGCCGCCAAGCTGCAGGAAACCGGGGTACACACGCCTGTATGCGCCGGGATAGTAAAAGGGTACTTCGTGGACCACCGTGCTTTCAAACCAGCGCAGGGGACGTGTTTCAGCTAGTTCGGTGACGGCGGTCTTTGAGACCCGGGTATCGACCGGGCCGCCCATCAGGGTCATCGTCAGGGGCTGGTTCGGGTCATTTTCTGTCGCCATAAGCGACACTGCCGCTAAAGTTGGAACTGCGGGCTGACAGACGGCGATGGCATGGACGTCCGGGCCGAGGAGGCTTAGAAACTCGCGCAGGTAGGTAATATAGTCATCGAGGTTAAAACGGCCCTGCTTGCCGGGAACCTGCCGGGCGTCCTCCCAGTCGGTGATGTAAACATCGTGGTGGGGCAGGAGGGCTTCCACCGTGCCGCGCAGGAGGGTGGCGTAATGGCCGGACATGGGGGCGACCAGAAGCACCTTCGGGTCGTTCCTTTTGGTCTTTCTATGGAAATTCAACAATGAACAGAAGGGTTTACGGGCGATCACTTTTTCGACGATCTCAATTTTTTTTCCGGCAATCTCTGTCTCATGGAGGCCGAATTCCGGGCGTCCGAAGCGTTTGGTCACGCGTTCGATCATCTCCGCCGAGGCGCCCACGGTCCGCCCGAACTGGGTATAGGACAGCGGATTCAAGGGGTTCTGGAAGAGGGTGCGCGTCAGCTCGGCCTGAAGCCGGACCGGGGTTAAAAGCGCGTGTTGCATCTCATACAAATGGTAAAGCATCGTCCCTCTTTCATGCTCCGGGAATCGGCTGTAGAATACTTGTCAAATTATACGGAAAACAAGGGCTAGAGCCGCTCTCCCACACATTTTCATTATACTATGAATGAGACTTTAACACAACTGAATGTGCTTTTGATAGACCCGGACAGGATTCCGGTTGTAATTTTATCCATTGTCATAACTATGGTTGTGGGTATGGTGACCGGGCCGTTGCGCGGAAATGCCTATCCGTTTTTCTGGCAGTTTTACGATGGGGTTTTCGGTCGTTTCGGGGACAGGCTGGACAAGGCGGGCCGGAATCGCGGTGCGCTTATTTTCCGCGGATTTCTTATGAGCGCTTTTGCTCTTCTGATTGCCTTCATGATGGGTCGGCTCGCGGTTCAGGTTGGGGAGGGATTTAAGGATTATGGGGCGGTGGAAATTCTTTTTCTTACGCTGTCCTTTACCTCCGGCTCGGTGTGGTTCGTCCTGCTCCGGCTTTATTTCGCGATGGAGCAGCAGGGATCGGCGCAGGGCGCGTTTTACGGGCTGTCGCGCTCCACGCGGCTTAATCTCAACAGCACAGATGATTTCGGGATCACGCGGGCGGGTATGGGTTTTGCCGCCGTCTCGTTTGATAAGGGGATGGTCGCGCCCGTGTTTTGGTATCTCATCGGCGGGCTGCCGATTCTGGCCGTTTACAGCGTTCTGTCTGCTTTTGCGTGGCGGTTCGGCAAGTGCGGGCATACGTCCGGGTTCGGGACCGTGCCTCTGGAACTGGAGAAGCTAATGGGGTTCATTCCCTCTTACCTCAGCGGATTCCTGTTCGCGGCGGCTGCGGCGATGACGCCGACGGCGCGGCTTTCCCAGAGTCTGAGGGCGTGGTGGGCGGTGAAAAACAAGGCACCTTACGAGCAGGGCGGCGCGGCCTTGACGGCGCTGGCGTGGCCGCTGGAGATCATGATCGGCGGGCCGGTGCAGGATTTATCAGGGACGGTGCTGAAAAATTCATGGGTCGGGCCGGAGAAAGCCTCGGCGCGGCTGGATCACAAGCATCTGCGAAGGGGGATTTACATCAATTTTATGGCGCATCTGCTGTTTTTGGCTGCCCTGGGCGGAGCCTATTTCTTCTCCGGCAAGATGTTTTGAGGGGTTTTTACATCAGAAGCTTGACTTTACCGGAGGAGTTCGACTATTTTTTGCCACCGATTAAGGGATGATTACAGAGAATAAGGATTTTGGCCATGAGCCGTCGTTGCATGATTACAGGAAAAGGCGCACAGACTGGGCACCGTGTGTCCCACGCGCAAAACAAGACCAAACACCGTTTTTTGCCGAATATTCAGGAAGTCAGCCTGTTCAGCGAAGCGCTGAGCCGCTGGGTGAAGCTGCGGGTCAGCGTTCATGGTCTTCGTACCGTTGAGCATATGGGCGGGCTTGATTCCTATCTGGCGCAGACCGCTCCGACCAAGCTGGACCCTGCTTTGCGGCCTGTGAAAGCGGAAGTCGAGAAGGCTCTTGCGGCCAAGGTTGCTGCCTAAGCGCTATATATCGCACAGATTTTGCATCAACCCGCCAGGTGCGGGTTTTTGTTTTAGAGAACGGCGCACCCATGAACCTCGATTATCCCGGTTTCGATTTTACGATCGCTGCGCGTGATCCATCATCTGCCGCCCGGGTCGGGCGTCTGACGACGCCGCACGGGACGATCGAGACGCCGAATTATATTTTCTGCGGCACGAAGGCCACGGTCAAGAATCTTTCCCCGGCGCAGCTGAGCGAGGCGCGCACGGATATCATTCTTTCCAATACCTACCACCTTATGCTGCAGCCGGGGGCCGACCTGATCGAAAAGATGGGCGGGTTGCACCGTTTCATGAACTGGGACGGGCCGATGCTGACGGATAGCGGCGGGTTTCAGGTGTTCTCGCTGGGCGAGGGGACGATGGCCAACGAGATCAAGGGGCGCAGCGGGAAGGGACGGGATGCCTTCCGTAACCTGCTGGAGATTTCGGAAGAAGGCTGCGTTTTCCGTTCCTACACCGACGGGAAGAAAATCAAGCTGACGCCCGAAAGTGCCATGGATATCCAACGGCAACTGGGCGCGGATCTGCTCATGCAGTTCGATGAATGCACGCCCTATCATGTCGATAAGGACTATACGGCGCGGTCGATGGAAATGAGCCTGCGCTGGGGGGACCGCTGCCTTGCGCAATTTGCACGGACCCACAAGGGCCGACAGGCGGTTTACGGTATCGTCCAAGGTGGAGTCTACAAGGATTTGCGGCGGATCAGCGCGGAATACACCGCTGACCGTCCGTTTTTCGGAACGGCGATTGGCGGCTGCCTTGGCGGTTCGGATGAGGAAATGGCCGATGTGGTTCAGGGCAGCGCCCCCTACATCCATCCCTTGCGCCCCGTTCATTTTCTGGGGATCGGACGCATCCGGGATATTTTCACCTTCGTGCGTATGGGGATCGATACGTTCGATTGTGTCATACCCACCCGTCTGGCGCGGCATGGCACGGTTTTCATGCGTGGGGCGAAAGGCGAGACGATCAACCTCAAGAATGCCCGGTACCGGGACGATCCGACGCCCCTGGATGAGAGTCTCGGTCTTCCGTGCTCGACCCAGTTTTCCAAGGCTTACCTGCATCACCTTCTGAAAGCCCAGGAGAATCTGGCCTCCCAAATCCTCGCCCAGCACAATGTGGCGACCCTTAACCGCCTGATGCGGGAGGTGCGGGAGGCTATCCCAAAGGGTCGTCTGGATGCGCTGGAAAAGGTCTGGATAGGCGGTTAACGGGCTGTTTTTGAAATATTTTGCCTGCGGGGATATTCTTTAACCGAATTTAAGCTTTTTGCTGTATTTTTGTCGGGTGAGCAGACAAAAATTTCAAGAAGTTTGAACCATGTCCAGAGACGAGAAACAAGAACAGCGCTGGCGTTCCCTCCTTCCGGTGATCGGTGATCAGACGGAGTGGTTTGACGCGCTGGTGCAGAATCTTTTCTTTTTTGAGATGAAGGGGAAGGTTCTGGCCGTTGAAAAGCCCGTTTCTTTCGCGGAATGGGTCAAGAATACCCGTCAGGACGGTATCGTCCAGGAGGAGCTTCTCGAAAAACTGGCCGCGATGCACAAGGACATGATGAAGGCGGCCGACAAGCTTCTCATCGACGTGAAAGAGGTTCAGGTCAAGCCGGATTTCGAGGCGTTTCAGACCTTCGTCAATATCTACGAGGAATTCATGCAGCGCCTGCGCCGGTTGGAGCGGGATTTCCTGCTGGACGGTACGGGTTACGATCCGTTCACCGGCCTGCGGAGCCCGAAGGTGCTTTTCCAGGATGTCGAGCGGGAATTGCACCGTCTTTCGCGCCGCGGAAAGCATTTCTGTATCGCCTTCGGGCGGATCGACAATGTGGAGCGGATCGAACAGTATTATACCGAGACCCAGCGCAATCTTTTCATCAAGGCGGTTGCCGATCTCATCAAGCTCAGCGTTCGCTCTTTCGACGATGCCTACTATATGGGGAATTATGAGTTTGTTCTCAGCCTCAAGCAGGCGGATATGGCGGGCGGTGTGTCTGCGCTGGACCGCCTCCGCAAGGAGCTTGAGCGCCGGAATATTCTGGTCAAACTCGGAACGAAAGAGATTCCGCTCAGTATGTCCTGCTGTATCGCGCAGCCCGTACAGGGCGACGATATCCGCGATTTGCTCAAGAATCTGAAGAACGATCTGCATAGCTCCAACCGCCATCCCGATTCCGTCCTAGAGTACTATGAAATCAGTCCGCTGCAGCGTTACGTTCAGGATACAGCCAAGCAATAACCCACTGAAAGACGCCCGGATATGTCAAACAGCCACGAGGGCAGCCTTCACACTCCCGACTTTGATGCCCTTTTCATGGATATGGCGTTGCCGCGGCTTATCGTTCAGCCCGCAGAGAAGGGCCAGTATCTCGTCGTGCGAGCAAATTCACAGGCCCAGAGGTATTTCGGCCGGACGGAAGACCAACTGGTCGGCAAGGATATCCGTGAATTTCTTGATGAAGAAAATGCCCGGCATTTCCTTCAATCCTTTGCGGTTTGCGTTTCGCGCAAGAAGGCGGTCAGTATCCAAAGCCTGCCGGTTCTTCCCGGCGGGATGCGTGTGTACGGGTTCTGGATCCATCCGGTTCTGGACTCCGCGGGTGAGGTGCTTGCGCTTGATCTTCTCGGGCAACTTGATGTGAAGGACCACTCCATCCTACAGCGTGAGCGCGATGACGCCATGTCGCTTCTGGCCTCAATCTTCGAGGTTAGCGAGGTGGGGATTATCGTGACCGATCCTGCGGGGGTTGTCGTGCGCGTGAATGACAGTTTCATCCGCACGTATGGCTGGACCCGCGATGAATTGATCAATATCGAATTTTCCGAACTTGTCACCCATGACGACCGGGAGAGGGCGCGGGTTAACCACAAGAAATTCATCAGTGTCGGCGTTCGCAGTTCGGGAGAACTGAAGATCATCCGCAAGGACGGAAGCGTCGCCAATGTTCTCTTTACGTCCGCGACGCTGGAACTCAGCCAGAACCGGAAATTCCTCGTCACAACCGTTATGGATATCACGCTGCGTAAGCAGATGGAGCAGTCCTTGCGCTATGCCAAGGAGCAGGCGGATTCTGCGAACCGTGCGAAGTCGGCCTTTCTGGCGAATATGAGTCACGAGTTGAGGACGCCCCTGAATGCAATCATCGGTTTCTCTGAAATGATGATGAAGGAAACTTTCGGTGCCCTTGGCAGTCCGAAATATAAGGAATATCTCGGCGATGTGCATTTAAGCGCCGAGCATCTTCTGGAAATCATCAACGAAGTCCTCGATATGTCCAAGATTGAGGCGGGGCGTCTGGAGCTGTTTGAAGAGGAGATTAATCTTGGTGAACTCATCAGCTCCGTCGTACGGATGATGGCCTCGCGGGTTTTTTCCGGTGGCACCCAGATCAAGACCGATCTCATGCCCAAGCTGCCGAAGATGTGGGCGGATCACCGTCTGGTGCGGCAAATGCTTATTAATCTGATGACCAACGCGATCAAGTTTTCTCCCAATGGGGGCGTTATTCATGTCCGGTCTGGGCTGCTTGAAGACGGGCGGCTGGAGATCAGGATTTCCGATCAGGGGATCGGGATCGAGAAACACAAAATCAGGCAAGCCCTAGAGCCGTTCGGGCAAGTCAGTGAGAAGCCGGAAAAGCGCGATTTGCGTTATCAGGGCACGGGGCTCGGTCTGCCGCTGACCAAGGCGATGGCGGAGCTGCATGACGGCACACTCGATATCGAGTCCGAACCGGGGGTGGGGACGACGGTCATTCTCAACTTTCCTCATTACCGCGTCGTCAAAAAGACGAAAAAGCAGGCCGCTGAAGCAAAAGCGATAGAGAAAAAGGTCTAGTTTTGTTCTTTATCTTCAACTCTGCGAGTCCGGCAGGAAGAAAATCCAGAACGTGATAAACAACAAAACAAAGGTAAAAAAAACAATCCCGGCTGCGTACATGTTTTCCAATCCTTGGAATATATGCGTGTATAAGAATTACTTTGGCATAAAAAATATAAGAGTCCAGTGATTTTTATTTACCTATGGTTGTTTTTGTTTCTGTCTTGTTTTCCCCCCTTCTTTTCCTGCATACTGGATTTGATTTTTCAGGCATATTGCTCTGCAATACAAGTGCCTGTGGAATATTTAAGCAGAGGATTTACGCCATGTCTGATCTTGAAGAACGCTGTGCCGAGGCCGGATTGAAAATGACCGGGCAGCGCCGAGCCATTCTTGAGGTGCTTAAGTCGGCCGAGGACCACCCGTCCGTCGAGGAAGTTTATGACCGGGCCAAAAAACTGGATTCTTCGGTCAGTATTGCGACCGTTTACCGCACTCTGAGCCTGCTGGATGAAATGAATCTCGTCACGCGGCATGAGTTTCAGGAAGGGTATTCGCGGTACGAACTGAACTGGGACCACCACCATCATCTGGTCGATCTGGAGACAGGCGAGGTGATCGAGTTTCAGAATGAAGAGCTGGAGCGCCTGAAAGTCAGGATTGCCAAGGATCTGGGGTACGATCTGATCGATCATCGGCTGGAACTTTACGGCAAGAAACTTAAGGGCAAGAGCAAAAAGTAACAGGGCTGCGGCTTTGGACGGGTTAATTCCATGTCATGTCAACATATCCATTTCGATGGGGCGCGTGACCCCGAGCGCTGCAAGTGCCAGAGGGCTGTCCTGAAGGCTTATGCGGGTTTGGTGAAGGCCGGTCGCCCGCATCAGGTCGCGCTTGATGCGGCCAAAACCGTTTACCGTTTTCATCATCCCGAAGATTCCAAGATGGATGCGGGCCTTACGGTCGAGCGCTGGGTCTTTGCTGAAAACTTCCATTAGAAAATGACTGAAGAAATCCAAGACGCAAGGCTACCCGTCCATTTATGGATCGACGCGCAGTTACGGCCCTTGGCCGACCGGGGTATCTATTATTATATCCGGCAGCGCGGAGAGCGGAATACGGGTGTCATCCTGCTAAAGCTCAACGGGTTGTTGGGGGAATGCCGTCTGCTTGTCCAGCAGCGCGATCTGGACGGGGCGCTGGGGTGGATGAATGCGCTGGGGCAAGAAAGGGTTGAAGAAACGGCCGCCGATGCCTATATTCAGCGGACCTGTCAACGCGATCCCGATCTCTGGGTCATAGAAATCGAGGACAAGGCGATGGACAATCCGTTTGAAGGGGCGATGATTTCGCTCTGAGATGTGTGGCTTTTAACTTTAAGGAAAGGACGACTATGAAAAAAGTTCTGATGATGATGTGCTTGTTTACGATGGCCGGGTTTGTCGGCGGCTGCTCGAATACTTTTGAAGGCGCCGGGCGCGATATAGAACACGCCGGAGAAAAAGTTCAGGACACGTTCTAGTTTTTGTAGGTGTATTTTTTTGAAGCGCGGTTCAGTGGAGCCGCGCTTTTAACTTGAGATTTTATGATGAGCTTTACAGAGAAAATCCAGAGACGGCGGACGTTCGCCATTATCGCGCATCCCGATGCGGGGAAGACGACGCTGACCGAAAAGCTGTTGCTGTTCGGCGGTGCGATCCAGCTTGCGGGCATGGTCAAGGCGAAGGGCGACCGCCGCCGTGCGCGTTCGGACTGGATGAAGGTGGAGCAGGAGCGCGGGATTTCCGTTGCTTCCTCCGTCATGACGTTCGATTACGACGGAATCACGTTTAATCTTTTGGATACGCCGGGGCACGAGGATTTCTCGGAGGATACATACCGCACGCTGACCGCCGTGGACAGCGCGGTGATGGTGCTGGACTGCGCGAAGGGGATCGAGACGCAGACGCTGAAACTTTTTGAAGTCTGCCGGATGCGGGATATCCCGATCATCACCTTCGTTAACAAGATGGACCGCGACGGGCAGGAGCCGTTTGACCTGATGGATGAGGTGGAGCAGAAGCTGGCGCTTGAAGTTACGCCCGCGAGCTGGCCGATCGGGATGGGGCGGGATTTCCGCGGGTGCTACGACCTGATGAATGACGGGCTGGTGCTGTTCGACCGGACCAAGGGCGAGGCGCTGATCGAGGGCGTGAAGTGTCAGGGGCTGGATGATCCGAAGATCGACAAAATGTTAAGGCCCGAGCAGGCGGGAGCCTTGCGCGAGGAAGTGGCGATGGCGCGGGGGCTGTGCCCGGAATTCGATCCCGAGAGCTATCTGGCCGGGCATATGTCGCCGGTGTTTTTCGGGAGCGCGGTGAATAATTTCGGCGTGCGGGAGTTGCTGCAGGGTTTGAAAAAATACGCGCCTTCGCCGCGAGCGCTTCCCACTAAAACCCGCAAGGTGGAGCCGGAAGAAACCAAGGTTACGGGTTTTGTCTTCAAGATTCAGGCGAATATGGACCCCAAGCACCGCGACCGGATCGCGTTCACGCGGCTGTGTTCGGGGAAGTTCAAAAAGGGCATGAAGCTTTATCATGCGCGCAGCGGCAAGCAACTCACCATTCACTCGCCGCTGATGTTCCTGGCGCAGGACCGCGAGGTGGCGGAGGAGGCGTATCCCGGCGATATTATCGGCCTTCCGAATTATGGCGGCTTGCGGATCGGAGATGCGCTGACGGAAGGCGAGGAGCTTGTGTTTACCGGGATTCCGAGCTTTGCGCCGGAGCTGATGCAACGGGCGCGGGCGGAAGATCCGCTGAAGGCCAAGCATCTGGGCAAGGCGCTGGAGCAACTCGCGGAGGAAGGCGCGGCGCGGATTTTCAAGCCCTACAGCGATCCCGACTGGATTGTTGGCGTCGTGGGGCCGCTGCAGTTCGATGTACTGAAGGACCGTATCCGCACGGAGTACAATATTCCCGTGAAATTCGAGGAGACGAGCCTTCATACGGCGCGGTGGATCACGAGCGCGGACGCGCTCAAGCTCAAGTCTTTTATTGATTCCCACCGGAGCGCGGTGGCGAACGACCATGACGGCGACCCGGTTTTTTTGGCGCGGAATGCCTGGCATTTGGCTGACGCGCAGGACAAGAACCCCGATATCAAATTTACGGCGACGAAATCGTGAACCGGACTAAGTCCGACGGTGTTTTCGCCGGGGCGGGGGAGCTTTCATCGCGGTTCTTTAAAAACAGAGGCTTACTCTTGAGAGTGAGTCCTGAATCTGCCTGTTTTCCCCGGAGTGGACTCAGTCCGGTTAGTCCGGTGGGCGGGCGGCTTTCCTGTGTTGCAAAAGCAGTATAGGAATATTTTCAGATTCTGTCCAGTTTTGATGTTCTTTTAACCGCAGAGACGCAGAGGGCGCAGAGTTTTTTTGAAACACAACGATCACGGCGGACACGACGCGGGCGGCGCCTTTCATGTCATTCCTGCGAAAGCAGGAACCTGTTAAATAGTTTTCGTGCCCCCTCTCCCTTGATCCCTCTCCCCGCAAACGGGGAGAGGGAGAATGTAAAGGAGGCAAGATTGAGAACGGCTGCGCGGAACGCTGTGAGTCTTTGCGGCTTTGCGATTCAAGGCCACAAACGCGATGGGTTCATTTGAATCGCGAAGGCGCGAAGACGCCAAGAGGGTGGTGCATCTCTTCGGCTTCTGTTCTAGATTACCCGTGGACCCCGGCCTGCGCCGGGGTGACGGGTGGGTGTGGTCTGTCATTCCGGCGAAAGCCGGAATCCACTTTAAAAAAACTACAGAGACAGACAGAGCAAGACAGAGAACGGCGGCGCGGAAATCTCGGTTTATTGCTTGGTTCTCAGCGTTTTATTTTCTGGATCCCCGCTTTCGCGGGGATGCTAAAGTCAAGGGGCGCGGTTACGTTTGCGGGGACAAAGAGCGGAATTTTCTGTAGAATAACCGTATCTCAGATTTTAGGGCGTTCAGGAAATGAAAAAGCTCCGTTTTCTTGTCCCTGTTTTCTCGTTCGGGCTGATTTTGGCCTATGCCGCCCTTTCGCAATCCGGTGATGGAAGCCTTGTGGCCGTTTCCAAAGTTTATGCCCATAGTTCTAAGAATTTTTCTTCGATATCCAACAATATAACTTTTACAATAACTTCTTTGCCCAATCTTTTGCTTGCTCTGGCGGGTTTTATTTTTTTTGTGATTGTTGTTCCGGTCTATTTGCATCGTCTCTTCAAGAGGAAAAAAACAACCAGCCTAACCGAAGAACAAATAACGGAAGAGCCAAGCGATGATTGATTATTTATTCGCGCCGATTTTCGCGTTCGTTTTCATGTTTATCGTTTTTCGTCCGTTCGAGTGGGCGTATCCCGCCAAGAAGGAGCAGACATTCTTCCGCCCCGGCTGGTGGACGGATTTGTGTTTTTTCCTCGGTTCGCATCTGTGCTGGGTGATTCTGATTTATCTTCTTCTGGGGTCTTTCGAGGTGTGGGCGGCGGCGATCACGCCTTCCTCTGTCCGGCAGGCTATAGCCGCGCAACCGTTCTGGCTTCAGGCGGTCGAGGCGCTGGTTCTCAGCGACCTGCTGATTTATTGGGGGCACAGGTTGCAGCACCGAGTCGAATTTCTCTGGCGGTTTCATTCGATCCATCATTCCTCCACTCATCTGGACTGGCTGGCGGCGTATCGGGAGCATCCGCTGGATACCGTCTATACGATGGGGCTAGTTAACCTGCCCGCCGTCCTCATGGGGTTTTCCCTGCAGAGTATTGCTGCTGTCATCGTTTTTCGGGGGTTGTGGGCGGTTTATATTCATTCGAATGTGCGGTTTCCCCTCGGACCGCTGCGGGTGCTGATCGGCGCTCCGGAGTTGCACCGCTGGCACCACGCCAAGCAGCGGGATGCCGGGAATTACGCCAATATCTCGCCGCTGATGGATGTTATTTTCGGGACGTACATCTGTCCTGACCATGACCCGGAGGAATTCGGGATCAAAGAGCCGATTGCCGACAGTTATATCGGGCAGCTTGTGCATCCGTTCAAACGGCGGTAGTTTTTTACCGCAGAGGCGCGGAGGGCGCAGAGAGTTTTAAACACAACGGGCACGACGATCACAACGCGGGGCGCTCCCGTTTGTCATTCGTGCGAAGCAGGAATTTTTTTGTTTGACACTTTTGAGCTGGACAAGTATCGTCCGGCTGTTATGCACAAGCTCAGATTTTATTATTGCTGATCTAAAAATCACTGGCCCTACAGGTGGGCTGGTCCGAGCTTGTTCGCAAAATTTCAAAGAAAAATTGTCGAATTGATCGGGGTCGTTTTCCCCACGCGGCGCTGTAAACGCCGTCCCGTTTACCAACAAGTGGGGTGGTATCGGTGAGAGGTTCGATTCCTCAACGACCCACCATTTCATAATTACCCTCCCGCAAATCGGCTAGAAGTGCGAATGGCTGCGAGAAAGCGGCGGTTCTAAAACCGCTGTGGCGGTCATAGATTATTTTGTCATCAAACGCCATTCTGAGCAGCA
>JAGNKE010000014.1 GCA_018000295.1 Alphaproteobacteria bacterium
TGTTTTGTCGGCTCAAAGATTTCCGACGTATAGCAACACGATACGACAAACTCTCCCGTAATTTCATGGCAGCACTCTGTATTGCAGCTACCATCGCTTACTGGGCTAATTGAGTCTGGAGCCTAGTTTTATGAAGCCTCGGCTTTAATCAATTTAGATTAGCCAAAAAGGTGATGCTTCTAATTCTGTGTGTTCATCGCGATCTTTTTGTATTTTGATTTTATCAGGCGAAACAAAAGCCCCGGAGTGACCCGGGGCTGAACAGCTTTTTTACGAATTAGGATTCTTGCTTTTTTTACTACACACCTTCTCTTACCAACTTATGTGCCGTTGTCCGGTTTTAACGGAGACACTAAACTGGCCTCTCACAACGCCCCGAACAGCCATGCACGTGCCGCATAGGAGCCTTGTGTGTCTTGATTGACTCCATCGTTGCAAATCGGCGTCTGCTTTCGCAAGAAAAAAATTCACAGAGGGCCGGGGTTGTATGTTTTCCGCGCTTTTGACCCCTGTTTTGTTGCCGTGCAATATGCTATGGTTTTTCATGTTTTCCTTGAAAAACCGCTGATCCGTGCCTATCTTTGCACAGAATCGGGCGGAGGATACCAACCGGAGGGTTTTATGAGCGTAGATGCGGCGATGATCGAGCAGATGATTCTTGAGGGCATCCCCGATGCCACCGTGAAGGTGGAAGATCTGCGCGGGGACGGGGAGCATTACGCGGCCTATGTCGTCTCGCCCTCGTTTGCCGGAAAGACCCGCGTGCAGCAGCACAAGATGGTGTTCGACGCGATGAAGGGGAAAATGGGGGACGAGTTGCACGCGCTGGCGCTGCAGACCTCGGTGCCGGAATAATTTCATTTTAAAGAGAAAGGGAGTCCGCATGATGGACAATGTGGTTTTCGACCGTATCCGCAAGGAACTCAAGGAGAATGACGTGGTGCTGTTCATGAAGGGGACGGCGGCGTATCCGCAGTGCGGGTTTTCCTCCGTCGTCGTGCAGGTGCTTTCGCATCTGGGCATCCCGTTCCGGGACATCAACGTGCTGGAGGATAACGACATCCGCGAAGGGATCAAGGAATTCACCGACTGGCCAACCATTCCGCAGCTTTACGTGAAGGGCGAGTTCATCGGCGGTTCGGATATCGTGCGCGAGATGTACGCGACCGGAGAGCTGCAGGAGCTTCTGGCGGAAAAAGGGCTGCTGAACGCGGCCTGATTTTTAATGCCGTCATTCCGGCGAAGGCCGGAATCCATTTTCTGTGCGTTATATTTTTTCACCGCAGAGGTGCAGAGAACGCAGAGTTTTTTTAAAACACGAAGATCACAACGACACTTTCCCTGTCATTCCTGCGAAAGCAGGAACCTCTTTTTATATAACACCAGAGATAAACAGAGATTCATGTGCTTAAGTTCTCTGTATGGCTCTCTTTATCCCAGTAGTTCATTTACGCGATCCCCGCTTGCGCGGGATGACAAGGGGGGCGTAGAGATTCTTAGGCGGTAATCTTGTCTGAAGAGACCATATCGAAGGTCAGTTCAGAAGCTTGCGTATTCGGCATAAACTCGGAAAGGTCCCGCGAATACTTAGCATTTTTTTCAATAATTGCATCGTATTGTCGTTTAACGTCCGTGTATATTTGGCTATCACTGTCGCATTCCAAGAAAACCTGCTTTACACCTTCGCCGAATGCGCCGAGCATCAGTTTATCTCGGTCACTTTTCGAACCCGAAAAAAACGTCGCTCTGACGACGGTTAATTTTTTTACTTTTGCGAAGGAGTCACAATCGATCTCAACGGCTTTATGAAAAATTTGGGGCTGTAGAAAAATAAAATGGTTTCTGGAGCGCGCACCCATATTCTCGTGCTTCAAAGCAAAATGTTGTAGATTCGTCAAATTAACCTTGTTGGCCGCTTTGAAAATGTAGCGATCATGACGGCCGATCGGTAAGTTTGCCGACAACCGCTCAAGGCCGATAATAAATCTTATTTCAGGGTCGAAAGGGAAATTATCGTCACAAACGACGAACGTCTGTATTTTCGTGTAATGTTCTTTTTTATACAGCTCCTTGTGCCGTTCTTCATAGGAGACTGAGCCATACTCCTTCACCTTTGTTTCAACTCCTGTCTCCGGGCCATGATCCTTTAAAGCACGGTTTTTTATGAAAAAACTCCAAAGACGCTGAGCTGATTCTTTCAAGGCTTCACCTAAGGCTGTATCCAAAGCCTTTTTGTACACCTCTTGCATTATGAAATACACACCTACCCCCCCCCTCTTCCCTTGAACAAAATAGTCTAATATAAAGCCCGTAGACTTAGCAAACTTTTCGGCGCCAAGGCGCCAAGGCGCAGAGTTTTTTCTGAAACACGACGGGCACGACGACCACAAGCGCTCTGTGCTTTATCCTGTCATTCCCGCGAAAGGTTCATTTACTGGATTCCCGCTTTCGCGGGGATGACAGATGGACGCGGGATGATTTTCACTCTGTCAACGCGTCACCTTGCTGTGGCGGTAGACGTGGCAGCACATGATGAGGCCGAAGCCGATGAGGGTCGAGATCATCGCCGTGCCGCCGTGGGAAACCATCGGCAGCGGGATACCCACCACGGGGATCAGGCCCATGGCCATCGAAATATTAATAAAGACGTGGAGCGAGAAATTCACCGTCAGGCCGACGGCTAGATAGCGTCCGAAATTATGGCGGCAGCGCATGGCGATCCGCAGGCAGGTCATGAAAATCAGTGCGAAGAGGCCGAGCAGAAAGGCGCCGCCGAAGAGTCCCCATTCCTCCGCCCAGAGGGTGAATATGAAATCCGTCTGTTTTTCGGGGAGGAAGTTGAGCTTGCTCTGCGTTCCCTCCATGAAACCCTTGCCGTAAACGCCGCCGGAGCCCAGAGCGATTTTCGATTGCGTGATGTGATAGCCGGAGCCAAGCGGGTCGAGTTCCGGGTTGAGGAACACATAAACCCGCTGCTTCTGATACTCATGCATGAATTGCCAACCGATGGGAATGGCCGCAAGTCCCGCGGCAATACCGGAAATGAAAATCCACAGCGGGGCGCCGGCGATAAAGACCATCGCCGCTCCGCCCATCAGGATGAGCATGGCCGTGCCCAGATCAGGCTGAAGCATGACAAGCCCCACGGGGGCGAGGATCAGCAGGGCGGGGATAATCAGGAAGGTCAGGCGGCGGACCTGCTCCGGTCCTGCGCCGTGGAAGTGCCGGGCCAGCGCCATCATGGCGGCGATTTTCATGATCTCGGAAGGCTGGATCTGAATGAAGCCGAGATTGATCCAGCGCTGGGCGCCCATGCCGATATGGCCCATAATGTCCACGAGGATCAGCAGAACGAAGGCCACGCCGTATAGGGGCCACGCCAGACGGTACCACCAGCGCATATCGACCAGCGCGACGGCGCACATGATGACCAGACCGCCGCAGAAACGGATGAGTTGCTTGTCCGCCCACGGTGAGAAGCTGCCGCCCGCCGCGGAATAGAGAGAGGTTGCGCCCACACCCATCACGCAGCAGAGAAGAAAGACCAGACCCCAGTTGAGATTCATGAAACGCTGGAACAGCGTTTGTTCGGGCTGAAGGAACATGGAATCGCGAATCATGCCGGCCCCTCCTGCCCCGGCTTCTTGCCGGGGGTTATGGTTTCCGGTGAAGGCTTTAACTCCTCCCCCGGGCTGGTCTGCATAGCCATAGCGGATGGGTCACGGGTTTGCGCGCGGAGCAGCAGTTCCTTGGCGATGGGCGCCGCCGCCCGTGAACCGCCGACCCCGTGTTCGACGACCACGCTGCAGACGTAACGCGGGGCGTGGATAGGGGCGTAGCCGACGAAGAGTGCGTGGTGGCGCTGTTCCCAGGGCAAATCCTCATTCTTGACGCCTTTGGCGCGCTGTTCCTTGGTGATCCTCTGGACCTGCGCGGTTCCCGTCTTACCGCCCATCTCCATGCCCGCCTCCACGATGCGCGAACCGTAGGCGGTTCCTCCGGCGGTGTTCACGACGCTTTCCATGCCCTTGAGGATATAGGCCAGGAAATCCTCACTGAACTCTGGCATTTTTTCCGCCGGGGCGGGCGTTTTATCCTGCTCGCCGATTTTTGCGGTGATCCACGGCCTGACCGCGTATCCGCCGTTGACCAGACGCGCCGTCATGACCGCGAGCTGCAATGGGGTGGTCAGGACATAGCCCTGCCCGATGGCATTGACCACCGTTTCGCCGTTGTGCCAACGCTCGGAGTAACGCCCGTACTTCCAACTCTTGTCAGGCATGATGCCGGGGCGCTCATCTTCCAGATCAAAGCCAAGCTTGCTACCCAGACCGAAGCGGCGGCCGACTTCGGCGATCTTGTCGATGCCCATTTCCGCGGCAATGGTATAAAAATAGGTGTCACAGGATTTCTGCAAGGCGCCGACGATATCCACACGGCCGTGTCCCTGTGGTCGCCAGCAGTGAAATCTCTGCTTGCCCATCATGTAGAAGCCGGGGCAGTAAACCGTGCGGTGGCCGTTGGTGACTCCAGACTCAAGTCCCGCCAGCGCGGTGATCATCTTGAAGGTTGAACCGGGCGGGTACTGGCCGACGAGCGCCTTATGGCTCAGCGGCAGGGAGGTGTCGTCCAAAAGGCTTTTCCAGATGTTGGAGGGAATTCCGCGGGAGAAGAGGTTGGGATCGTAGCCGGGATGGGAGGCCATCACATAGACGGCTCCAGTCTGCGCGTCCATGACGACCGCGGAAGCGCTGCGCTCCTTGCTCAGCAATTCGTGAGCGTAACGCTGAAGCTCGGCGTCGATGGTCAGGGTAATGCGGTCTCCCGGCGTTGCCTCTAAGCGCTTGAGTTCGCGGACCTCGCGCCCGACGACATTCACCTCAATCTCCGATGCGCCTGCCTTGCCGCGCATATCGTTGTCATACTGTTTTTCGATGCCGATCTTGCCGATTTTAAAACCGGGCAATGAGAGGACGGGTTCCTTTTCGCCCTCGGCTTTAAGAATTTCCTCCGACACGGCGCCGACATAGCCGGTGAGATGCGAGGTTTCGAGGCCGTAGGGGTAGTTTCTGGTCTCTCCCCTTTCCACGAAAATGCCGGGAAGGTCGGGCAGATTGACCTGGATGCGGGCCACCTCCTCCCAGGTCAGATCCTCCTTGACCTTTACGGGAAGAAATTTCGGAATTTTCTTTGCCTGCTCGATGACGGATTCAATCGCCTGATTTTCAAGAGGGATCAGCTTTTGCAAAGCTTGCAGGGAGACCCGCATATCCTGCGTCTGTTCGCGGATCATGTGGACCTGAAAATTCTCGACATTCACGGCCAGAGGAACGCCAAAGCGATCGACGATCAAGCCCCGCGGCGGGCTGATGAGGCGCAAATTGATGCGGTTCTTGTCGGCGAGAACCTTGTAGCGATTGCCCTCCACGATTTGAAGGTAAGCGAGGCGGCCGCCGAGAACTCCCAGACCCACGATCTGCAGGCCGCCGACCAATAGCGTACGGCGGGAAAACGTTTTGTAGCCTTCGTCGTCGCTGCGTCTAGCCATGGGCTCTCATCGTTTCTTGCGACGATTTCCGCCGGGCCTTTCCGGCAGAACCGTATGCGTTGCATGGAGGAGGATGCTGACAACCGGGAACAAGGCGGCGCCTAATCCGATCATGATCCCCGCCTGTTGGACGGGCGGCCAGAACAGGTTCAGCGCTCCCATCAGGAACCATTGGCAAAGGATTGTGGCGACACTGACCAGAAAAAACCCGATCCAGACGATCAGGAAGGGCTGGCCGGTGAGAAAAAGCCTCTGGTCCGTCACCAGCCAGCGCACCATGACCAAAACCAGTGCGTTCAAACCGATCGGGGCACCGGAGAGCAGATCGAGCAGAAGCCCCATGAAGAATACGAACCAGAGGGGGACCAGAGTGGGCCTGTAGGCCGACCAGTAATAAACCGCCATGAGGAAAAGCGGCGCACCCAAACCCGAGGCGGAAAGCAATGACGGCCCCTGCACATTCACGAAGAACAACAGGAAAATAACAAGATACGCCACACCGAAACGAAGGATGGTCTGGGGCATTTCCGGGTAATCGGTCATTGCACCACCTCCTCTGTCTTTTGGGCCTCTTCCTTTTTCTCGGACGTAATGGGTTGCAGGATTTTCTCCGCCGGGTTCAGTTTTCCGTTCATCAGCAATATCCGCACGAACTGGAGGCGGTCGCTATCGGCAAAGAGGCGCACGAGCTTGCGTCCTTCCCCGTCCGTTTCAATGCGCCCGACGGGCAGGCGGGGCGGGTAAATGCCGCCATGGCCCGAGGTAATCACCCGTGCGCCTTCGGCGATCTCGCTTTCCCGCGGGAAAAAGATCAATTCTGGGGTATCGGTGTTTACGCCCCTCATGATGGCATGGAGCGTTGTTCCCTCAATGATGATCGGTACACGCGAGTTGATGTCGGTCACGAGCAGTATGCGGGATGTGTTCTCCCCGGTTTCGATCAGGCGGCCGATCAAGCCGTCGCCGGTGAGGACGGAGTCACCCTTTGTCACACCGTCCCGGGTTCCCGCTGCGACGAGAAGGCTTTTGACAAAGTTTTGTCCGGAGCCTGAAATGATGCGGGCGCTCATGTATTCAAACTCGGGATCAATTTTAAGATTCAGCAATTCGCGAAGCGATTTGTTTTCCGATTCCAGGAGCAGCGCCATCTGGTACCATTCGCGCAAGCGTGCGTTTTCGGATTGAAGGCGCTCGGATTCAGCGCGGAGCGCCGCGATATCGCGCACGTTGGAAAACAGGGAGGTCGCGCCGTCGAACGGCCAGGACACAAGCCTGAGGACCGGCGCGAAACGGTCGGAGAGGCTTGTGCGGATGCCCTCGAAAACCTGCGGGCGCAGGGTGGAGAGCAGCATGAGAACAAGGGAAATGACAATCAGGATGACGGACCAGAAGGCCGTCACCGCGATGGGAAACGGCAGCACCCTGGCAATGCTTTTTGTGACCGCGTTGCGCTTCAAAGGCCGAGCACTTTCATCTGAAAAATAGTCTTGTCTTCAGTGTTAGACAAGCCCCCCTCCGATTGCAAGACACCCCTTCACGTCCGTGACGGGGTGCGACAGAGTCTTTACCAAACACACGTGAAATTTTAATACGTTCCGATCAGGACGTGCCGTAAGGCCTTTCCCGCCTCAAGCGCATGGCCGGTTCCCAATGCCACGCAAGTAAGAGGATCGTCGGCCAGCGTGATGGCCAGCCCCGTCGCATGGCGCAGAACAAAATCGAGATTGGTCAGGAGCGCACCGCCGCCGGTCAGAACAATTCCGCGGTCCACAATATCCGCCGCCAGTTCAGGCGCAGTGTGTTCGAGCGCGACCTTCACGCCTTCCACGATCTGGCCGACAGGTTCGGCCAAGGCTTCGGCGACCTGCCGTTCGGTGACCACGATTTCCTTGGGTACGCCGTTCATCAGGTCGCGGCCCCGGATTTCCATCGTGCGCCCCTCCCCGTCACCGGGCAGGCAGGCGGAGCCGATTTCCTTTTTAATTCTTTCGGCGGTGCTTTCGCCGATCAGCAGGTTATGGACGCGGCGGATGTAGGCGATAATCGCCTCGTCCATCTTGTCGCCGCCGACGCGCACGGAGCGCGAATAGACGATGCCGCCCAGAGAGATGACTGCGACCTCGGTCGTGCCGCCGCCGATATCGACAACCATGGATCCTGTAGGCTCGGTCACGGGCAGGCCGGAGCCAATGGCGGCGGCCATGGGTTCCTCGATGAGGTAGACTTCGGAGGCGCCGGCGCTTTCGGCAGATTCCTGAATGGCGCGGCGCTCAACGGCGGTGGAGCCGGAAGGCACGCAGATAATCATTTTCGGCGAAACGAAAGAACGGCGGTTATGCACCTTGCGGATGAAATGCTTGATCATCGCCTCCGTCACTTCGAAATCGGCGATGACACCGTCACGCAGGGGGCGGATGGCCACGATGCTGCCCGGTGTGCGGCCCAACATCTGTTTGGCCTCGTTGCCGACCGCGAGGGTCTGTTTCTTGCCGCCGACGATGGACATGGCGACGACAGACGGCTCATTGAGGACGATTCCCTGATCCTTGACATAGACCAGTGTGTTGGCGGTTCCCAGATCGATCGCCATATCGGATGACATAAAGCCAAAAAGCCTGGAAAACATAGAAATTATGCCCGTTCGGTCAAAGAGAGATTACAAAAGCGAGTACTTTCAGGTATAGCAAACCGTGCGAGACAATGCACTCCCCCACTATACCGAAACGCAGGACTTTCAACAGCATCGCGCATGAAAATATTTTTTCAGGCCCGCAACCGCACTTACGCAGAAGAGGAAAGAGTGAAAAATTGCTGAAAAATCAAAGGACAAGCGCGAAGACGCTCCGCGCCCGCCGACCTAGCCCTGACGCGCCTTGTAGCGCGGGTTCTTCTTGTTGATCACGTACAGGCGGCCCTTGCGGCGAATCACCTTGCAGTTGCGGTCCCGCTTTTTCAAAGATTTCAGTGAGTTAACGACCTTCATTGTCCCCATTCCATTCGGAGCTATTCAAATTTGATGGCGGACATTAGCGGCCCACCGCCCCGATTGTCAAGGTTTCGTTCGCAAAAAACCCTCTAATGTTATGAAAAAACAGGTAAAAACCTGCCGAATTAACCAAACTCTAAGGTTCAGGGGGCATAGTATACAAAAGTGTGTGTGGAACCCTTCCCATGGAAAAGACCGATTCGCGTAAAGTCTTCAAGGCCGGCGAGACCATCCTGAAACAGGGTGAGGCGGGCGATTCCGCGTATATCATCGAGGAAGGGAAAGTCGAGATAAAGTTCAAGGACGCCGAGGGGCGCGAACGCGTTCTGGGCACACGCGGGGCGAACGCGATGATCGGGGAAATGGCGATTATCGACAATGCGCCGCGCACGGCGACCATCGTTGCTCTTGAGGATTGCAAGCTGCTGGAAATCACGCAGCATGATTTTTCACGGCGGCTGGAGAGTGCCGACTCCGTTTTGAAAATGGCGACGCAGGTTATTTTGACCCGTTACAGAGATACCCTCACCCGTGCGGAGATCTGGGGTGAGCGTTATCAATGGCCGCCCGCCGAGATGGTGGAGTTGAGCTATGTCGAGAAGGCGGATGCCGTTCAAACCATTACCATTGCCAATGAATTTAAAGACGCGCTGCTGACCAAGTTCGTGCAACTTTACTATCAGCCGATTATCAGCCTGAAAACCGGCGAGATTACGGGGTTTGAGGCGCTGATGCGCTGGAACCACCCGAAGAAGGGGTTTATCTCCCCCGCTATCTTTATTCCGGTTGCGGAGGAAAGCGGGCTGATTATCGAGGCGAGCAAGTGGGCGCTGCGCGAGGCGTGTCATGCGCTCAAGCGGATCGAGGCGGCGGTCGGCATGGAAAGGAAACTTTACATGAGCGTGAATTTCTCCAGCGCGGATTTTTCCTCCGACGATTTTGTGACCAACGTCTATAACACGATCAGCGAAAGCGACGTGGCGCCGGAGCAGGTGCATCTTGAGATCACCGAGCGCGTTTTGATCCAGCAGCCCGACCGGGCGAAGGATACGCTGCGGATGTGCCGGAAAGCGGGCATGGGGATTGCGATTGACGATTTCGGGACGGGGTATTCCTCCCTCTCCTATCTGCATTATTTCCCCATCGACACGCTCAAGATCGACCAGACCTTCGTGCGCGATATGCACAAGAACGAGCACAGCCTCGCGCTGGTCAATTCCATTGTGACGCTGGGTCAGAATATGCACATGACGACCGTGGCCGAAGGCGTGGAGGTGCGCGAGGAAGCGCACAAGCTGCGCGAGATGGGTTGCGAGCTGGCGCAGGGGTATCTGTTCGCCAAGCCGATGAGCGAGAGCGATCTGATCGCGCTGCTCACACACTGGACGCCGTTCAGGTTTTAGGGGGCGATCCCTGTCATTCCGGCGAGGGCCGGTATCCACTTATAAAATAACTACAGGGACAGACAGAGAAAAACAGGACCGCTTGCGCGGAACGCATTGCGGCTTTGCGATTCATGGCCAGAGGGGCGAAAGCTTCATTTGAATCGCGAAGACGCGAAGACACGAATCTTACTGAGCCTGTGATTATAATCGATATCATTCCTGCGAAAGCAGGAACCTCTTTGATTAACCGCAGAGACGCAGAGGACGCGGAGTTTTTAAATCACAACGATCACGACCATCACAACGCGTCTTCTGTCATTCCGGCGAAAGCCGGAATCCATAGCGAATACAGTTAGGGTATATCCCGGCCTGCGCCGGGGTGACAGAGAGAGAGCTACTTCTCCTTCGCCTCGAAGACGGCGTCCCAGTCTTTGGGGAGTTTTTGTTTTTTCAGTTCCGCGATGCGGTCGGTGAGCATTTTATAATACCCTTCAAAATGGCCGCCGAGGGAGGCGCTCAAGGGCTTGCAGATTTCAATCGCCTGCAACACGGCGTCAAATTCCCGCGCGCGATATTTTTCCAGCATGGTTTCATGTTCGATGGACCATTTGCCGAAATCGGTATGAGCTGCGAAATCCGCATCGCCGAGAAGCGCATAAATCCGCACCGCCTGAGTCTTGCCGACGACTCGGATCAGGTCGAGTTCCAGCGCGGCGAATTCGGCCACCCTTTCCCTTGTTTCGTGCGCGATGATGATGGAGACGCCATAGAGTTTCGTCAGCCCCTCCAGCCGCGAGGCCAAATTTACCGCATCGCCGAGCGCGGAATAGGCAAAACGCTGCTTCGAGCCCATGTTGCCGACCGCGCAGGGGCCGGAGGCGATGCCGATTCCGGCTTGCAGCAGGACGGGCGTTCGGTCCTGCGCCTGCGCCTCCTCCGCGATTTTGGCGTTCACGGGTTCGAGCGCCTTTTGCATCTTCAGCGCCGCCGTGCAGGCGAATTTCTCATGATGGTTTACTTCCTTGGGGGCGTTCCAGAAGGTCATCATCGCATCGCCGATATATTTGTCCACCGTCCCCTGCTCGTTCAGCACGATGTCGGTCATGGCGGTCAGGAATTCGTTCATGAGGTTGATGAGCTGTTCGGGCGACAGACTCTCGGATATCCGCGTGAATTTGCGGATGTCGGTGAACATGACAGTCAGCTCTCGCGTCTCGCCGCCGAGCTTGAGCTTTGCGGGGTCATTTTCGAGTTCACGCAGGACGTCCCCGGCCACGTACATCCCGAAGGCCTGCCGGATTTGTCTTCGAAGCGCCTCGGCGCGGGCGTAGGAGAGAATGATTGAGACGACGAAAATCGTGAGTACGGAGAGGCCCGGATAGACGGGGTCAAACAGCAGGCCATAATCGACATACAGGATATACGCGCCGAAGAAGGAGAGCGCGATCAGGGTGATGCAGAGCGCGGTTGAGACCATGACGCCGACGAACGGGGCGACGAGGATGAAGAACAATCCGGCCACGAGAATGTAGACGGCTTCGGCGGCCTTGGTGATTTCGGGGCGGAGGAGGAATTTGCCCTGCTGCGCCTGCTCGATGATGTTGGCGTGGATTTCCACGCCGGGGCGGAAGGGCTGGATGGCTGTGGAACGGAGGTCTTTCAATCCTTCCGCGCTGGTGCCGATCAGAATGATGCGGTCCTTGAGCAGGGGTTCTATCTCTTCATGAAAGGCGGGGTCCAGAATTTTGCGGGCGGAGATGTAATCCTGACGCTCACAGGCGAAGCCGGGGTTCTTGGCCTCGTATTCGCTGCAGAAGCGGCGGGCGTAGAGCAGCATCCGCCCGCCGCGGTCCACGGGGATGGCGAGGTTACCCATCGTGACGCGGTAGGCGGTGTCGATCGTGGCCTGCTTTTCCGCCGGCACCTCCACCATCCGCACCATGCCCTTGCGGCCCAGCATGGAAATCCGCAGGGCGGCAAGGCTGAGCGAGGGGTAGATGTCGGTTCCGTCGGAGAAAATGATTCCAACACGGCGGAGGATGCCGTCCTTGTCCGGCTCAACCATGAAGCTGCCGTTATCGGCGGCGCTTTCAGCGATCAGGGGCAAGTTGTCGGCGGCGGCCTTGAAGGGCGCGGCGTGTTTGATGAAGAGCGCCTCCAGATCCTTATTGGCGAACTGGATGCGTCTTTTGTTCACGGGCTTGCCGCCCGAGCGGTCCTCCCGCCCGTAGGTGAAGCCGGAGACGAAGCGTTCGGATTCCTTGATCGCGGCGGCGAAGACCGCATCATGATCGAACATATTGTTCATATCGTCGGGTTCGATCGCATCGCCCCGTTTTAGCTCCTGATCGAAGAAATCGCGGGCGGTGTCGTCCTGCGGCAGGTGTTCGAGAAAATATTTCGGCGAGGTACGGTCGGGTTCAGGGAACACGCCGTCAAAGACGATGACCTTCGCGCCCAGCATCGTCAAGTTGTTGATCATGTCCGCCAGAATATTGCGGGGCCAGGGCCACTGGCCGTAAATATCAAGAGAGGCTTCGTCGATGTCGATGATGCGGACGGAGTCGGCAGCGGGACGCGGTGATATCTGGTTGAAGAAATCGAAGACGTCGTTCTGGAGGCGGACGCGCATATGATGCTCGGAGCCGCTGAAAAGCGTAAAAAACGCCAGAAGCACCATCAGGAAGGCGTAGTGGATAGTAGTCCAGCGGTCGCGGCCGATCTTGATCTGCATGAGAACTCTATCCTTTTTCCGCCTAACGCTCCCGGAGCGCCTGATCCATCGTCCGGCGCAGGGGCTTGAGCAGATAATACATGATCGAGCGTTTGCCCGTCACCACGCTCACCTCCGCGACCATGCCGGGAGTGATGGGCAGAGGGTTTTCAGCGTTGCCGAGGTAATTCCGTACCGTTTTCACCTCAATCTCGAAGAGAATGTTTCCGTCCTTGTCCGTGGTGTTGTTGCCCGCGACGCGGGTGAGTTCGCCGTCGAGGGAGCCGTAAATCTGGGAGTCGTAAGCGGTGATCTTGACCCGGACGGGCTGGCCGCGGCGCAGGAAGGCGACGTCGCTCGGCTTCACGTTGGCGATGATCTTGAGTTCGTCATCTAAGGGGACAATCTCGACCAAGCGCATGGCCGGTTCGACCACGCCGCCGATGGTCTTGAGCTTGATGGCGTTGACCAGACCGTCCACGGGGGCGCGCAGCTCAGCGCGATCCACGCGGTCGCCGATGGATTTGAGGTTTTCCTCCAGCCCCGCGATCTGGGTTTCTACTTCGTTGAGTTCCTCCAGAGCGGCGGATTTGAATTTATCAACCTGACTTTGCTTTTCGTTTTTTGTCGCGCTGAGATCGGCTTCCAGACCTTCTTTTTCCTTAGTGCGGGCATTGATCTGACCGCTGAGGTCGTTGAGTTCGCGTTCGATCCGCATGAGTTCGATTTTCGGCACGGCCTTCTTGGAGACCATTTCCTTCGTGATGGCGTGTTCCTTGCCGAGGCTACCGCGGCTGGACGACAGACGGCTGATCTCGGCCTTGACCTCTTCAAGATCGGCGGTCGCCTTGTTGATGCGTTCATCGAGGATGGAGAATGAAGTGGCGAGTTCCTTCTGGCGAGAGAGATAGAGGGCTTTCTCATTCTCCGCGATCTTGGGCGCTTTTTTTACAAATTCCGCCGTGAAGGACAGCTCCTTGCCGCCGGATTCGGCGAGAAGGCGGGTTTTCTTTCCCTGCAAAGCCAGGGACCGGGCCTCGGTTCCGCGTTCCTCGGAGGAAAACTGGACATCGCTGATGCGAAGGAGGATCTGGCCCTTTTTCACGCGATCGCCTTCGGCGACCAAAAGCTCCTGTAAAATGCCGCCCTCAAGACTCTGGACGATCTGGACCTCGCGCGTCGGCACGACCTGCCCCTGCCCCTTGGTCAGTTCCTCTATCTTCGTGACCGCCGCCCAAAGAATAAGGACTGTGACCAAAGCCGCCAGAGAATAAAGCAACACGACCAGAGGCCTTGAGGGTTTTTCGTGGATGGCGGCCTGCAACTCGTTCATGAAATCGGTGTCGCGCACGGTCATGGGCTGCTCCCTGTGCCGACCTTGACCTGCCCCGACTGGAGGGCGGCGATGACCTTATCGCGTGGCCCGTCCATGATGACTTTTCCCTGATGCATCAGGATCAGGCGGTCTACGAGCGTGAGCATGGAGTGTTTGTGCGTGATGAGGATAAATGTGCGGCCCTGCAGGCTCTCGCGGACATAATCGCAGAAGACTTTTTCCGCCTGTGTGTCCATGGCGTTGGTCGGTTCGTCGCAGACCAGAATATTCGGATTGCCGATCATGGAACGGGCCAGAGCGATGGCCTGTCTTTGACCGCCGGAGAGAAGCTGACCCAACTCGCCGACGGGGGCATCGTAGCCCAGCGGATGGGCGGAGACGAAATCATGCACGCCCGTCGCCTTTGAGACCGCCAGAACCTGTTCCTCTCCGGCCCAGGGCATCCCTGCCGTGATGTTTTCGCGCACCGTGCCGTTGAAGAGGATCACATCCTGCGCGATATAGGCCATGGCGCGGCGCAAATCCGCCGGGTCGATCTGGCGGATGTCGGTGCCGTCAAGCATGATCGTGCCCTGCGGCGGCTGGTAGAGTTTCATCATCAGGCGGGCGATCGTGCTTTTTCCCGAACCGATGCGGCCGATGATGCCGACCTTCTCGCCGGGGCGGATTTCGAACGTTACGTCCTTCAGAACGGCTATGGGGGCGCCGGGATAGGCGAAAGAGATTTTCTCGAAGGCGATTTTTCCCTCCAGATCGGGGCGGTGGAGGAACTGCTGACCTTGCGGGCGTTCGACGGGGCGACTCATGATGCTGTTGAGCGTGTTCAGCGCCCCGCCCGCCTGATGGTAGCGGGTCATAAGATTGGCGAGCTGGCCGATGGGGGCGATGGCGCGGCCCGCGAGGATGACGGTAGCGATCAACGCCCCGACGGTCAGGGTTCCGGCCTGTATCATATACATCCCGAAGAGGACGACGATGATACTTGAGGCCTGCTGCGCGAAAGTGGCGATGTTGACGCCGAGGGACGACCAGAAGCGGGAGTCCTTCGACTTTCCGGCGCTTTCGCCTGCGTATTCGCCGTAGCGGGCGCGGAAGCGTCCGGCCGCGCCGAGGGTCTTGATCGTTTCCAGCCCCTGAATCGTCTCCACGAGCAGGCCGTGCCGGGTTTCAGAGGCCTTGCCCGCCTGCCCTACCGTGTGCTTGAGGCGGGATTGAATCAGGAGCGCGGCGATTCCGACCGCGACCATCAGGCCGACAAGGACAAAGGCCAGGCCGCCGCCGAGTTGATATATCGCCAGCAGAAAAATCAGCGTGAAGGGCAGATCGACAAAGGCGGTGACGGTGGCAGAGGTGATGAATTCGCGCACGGCATCGAAGTCGCGCAGCATATTAGCGAAGGCGCCGCTGGAGGGCGGGCGTTCGGCGAGACGGATATCCAGAAGCTGGTCGTAAATGCGGCGTCCGGCGCGGATATCTATGCTGCGTCCGGCGAAGTCGATGAGGTAACCGCGCACGGTGCGGAAGATAAAATCAAAGCCGAAAACGATGAGCGCGCCGATGCCGAGCGCCCAGCCGGTTTCTATGGCGTTATTCGGCAGGACACGGTCGTAGATGTTCATCATCACGATGGGGCTGGCGAGCGCGAAGATGTTGATAAAGACCGAGGCCAGAATGACCATCCCGTAAATGCTTGCGTTCTCGCGGATCAGCCCCCAGAACCAGTGACGGGAGGGATCATCGTCCGTTCGCAGGGCGGGGTCATGGAATTCGGTGCGGGGGTGACAGAGGATCACATATCCCGAATAATCCTTTTCGAGGCTTTCGATGGTGACCTGCTTGACCGATCCGCTTTCGGGGATGAAGATTTTGGCCCAGCCCTCCTTCTGGTCCATGGCTGTGAGGGCGACCGCGTAACCGTCAGGAAAGGTGACGATGCACGGCAGGATGGCCGCCGGAATACGCCGCAAAGCTTCGCGGCAGGCGATTTTCGCGTTCAGGCCCAGCTTTTCCGCTGCCTCGCAGAACAGATTCGGGCCGATAGCCGACCCGTCGTCGGGCAAAATGGCGCGGATGGATTCTGCGGATTTTGCCCGCCCAAAAAATTTTGTCAGGAAGACCAGACATTCCAGAAGCGGATCGACAGAGGTTTCAGGGGTCGGAGGCTCGGTCCCGCTTTGTCCTGCAGGGGCAGAATTCGGGTTTGGCCTTGGCCGCGCTCTTGTGCGTTCGCTCATCGTCCACTGCCGTTTTCCCGTGATTTTTTCGCTCTCATGGGGCGGCCTGCGTGTTTCGGTCTTCACCGCCCCCCGATGCGGGCTGCACTTCCGGCGCGGCGGGTGGTTCCTGTTTTGCGGAGACGGCGTCACTCAGCAGATTGCTCTTCAGGCTGCCGAGACTGGCGAGAAGCGCGTATTCGGAGACGATCAGATTGAAGCCGGAATCGGCCCTATCGAGACGCGCCTTATAGAGCTGGCTTTCGGCGCGCATGAGATGGAGAAGGTTGACGCGGGCGCTTTCGAACTGGAGGTTATAATTCTTCAGCAGGTTTTCGTTGAGATCGACGCGCTCGGCTGCCAGAGCGTTTTTGCGTTTCACAGTGGAATAGTCCGCGTAGGATTGCCGGATGGTGCGCTCCAGAGAGCGCTTCAACTCCTCGACTTTCGCCTGCGCTTCTCTTTGCTGGGCCTTGCTGCGCTCGATGGCGGATTTCTGTTCCCCTCCGGTTGCAAACTTCCAGTTCATGCGGACGATGGCGCGGGCGTCCTCGACCTCGCCGCCGATCAGGTCTCTTTTATCGCTCTTGAGGTAGGACATCTCCCCCATCACATCGGGCAGATACCCCGCCTGCTCGGCCTCGACATCGAATTTGGCCGCATCGGATTCCTTGCGGGCGGAGTTGATCGCGGGGTGCGATTCCAGCGCCGTGCTCAAAGCGGAGTCGATATCCTGCGGCAGCGCGGAGGCCAGGGACACGGGTTTCACGAGGCTTTCATCCGGGGCGTGGCCCGTGACTTCGGCGAACTCTGATTCCGCCTTTCTAAGCGACCCTTCGTAATCATTGACCAGCGCCTTCATGACCATAACCACGTCTTCGGCCTGCTGCTGCTCGGTTTCGTCGGCCAACCCCTCCTCGACCATCGCGACGATGCGCTCATGGTAAGACGTCATACTGGCCTGCTGTTCCTTGAGGAGGTCGAGCGCCTCGCGGGAGCGCATGACGTCCAGATAGGACGAAGCCACGCGGAAAACGAGGCGCTCCTGGACATCGACGATATTGCTTTCGTAGGAGGCCATGCGGGCCTGCGCGGCCTCAACGCGGTTTTTGGTCTCGAACCCGTCGAACAGATTCTGCCGCAGGGCCAGCGTGCCCTCCCCGTAGCCCGAATATCCGGCGCCGCGATCAACGCTTAACCCCCGGCTGGTGGCGTTGTCCTGATAGACGCGGCCAAGCGTAGCGGAGACGGACAGTTCCGGGTAATAATCCGACTCTTTCATCGCTTTGTCTTTTTGCGCGACCTCATATTGCGCGGAGGCGACTTCGAGCGCCGGGTGGCTGCCGAGCGCGGACCGCACAGCTTCGGGCAATGTCTCCGCCCGTGCGGGAACGCTTAAACACAAAGTGAGCAGGAACACGGCCCGCGCAAAAATTTTATCTCTGTCTTTCATTCTACTCTGGAACACGAGTACGCAAGAAGAATTAAGGCTTTGGAACAAGCCTGTGATCTGAACAGGTTAAGCGAGATTCCAAGGGTTTACAAGCGATGTCAAATATTCCCGACTTTCTTTCCACTGTCCTGATTATAAATGTCCTCTTCACAAAGGGGTTCAGATGGGGCATCCTGCTAACGAATGCCCAACCGGAGAAGGAGTGCTTCTGTGGGACTTGTGCTTTTTATTCCCAAGGAAAAGGCCGCGCACGAAAAGCGCGTGGCGACGACGCCGGAAACGGTCAAGAAGCTGATTGCCCTTGGCTGCCGCGTGAGCGTTGAAACCAGCGCGGGGATAGGGTCGAGCTATACGGATGAGTCTTATAAGGCTGCCGGGGCTGAGATTGCCGGATCGGCGGCTGAGGGCTTCAAGGCGGCGGATGTTGTTCTTGCTGTTCAGGCGCCCTCCGATCTTAAAGTTATGAAAAAAGGGGCGCTGCTGATCGCCATGCTGGCTCCGTTTTCCAACAAGGATATCGTCAAAAACTCCGCCGCCGCCGGGATCACGGCGTTTGCGATGGAACTGGTGCCGCGCATCAGCCGGGCGCAGAATCTGGACGTACTTTCGTCGCAATCCAACCTTGCGGGATATAAGGCCGTGCTGGACGCTGCGGACCATTATCCGCGTGCGTTTCCGATGATGATGACCGCGGCGGGCACGGTTCCGCCTGCGAAAGTCTTTGTCATGGGCGCCGGGGTCGCCGGATTGCAGGCGATTGCGACCGCCAAACGTCTGGGCGCAGTTGTTTCCGCGACGGATGTTCGCCCTGCGGTTAAGGAGCAAGTGGAGTCTCTGGGCGCGAATTTCGTTGCCGTGATGGACGAGGAATTCAAGCAGGCGGAAACGGCGGGCGGTTACGCCAAGGAAATGTCCGATGATTACAAGAAGAAACAGGCGGATTTGATCGAGCAGCATATCGCCAAGCAGGATATCGTCATTACCACCGCCCTTATTCCCGGACGCCCCGCGCCGAAGCTGGTGACCAGGAGGATGGTTGAAAGTATGAGGCCCGGATCGGTGATCGTCGATCTGGCGGTCGAGACAGGCGGAAACTGTGAACTTTCCAAAGCCGGAGAGGTCGTTGATTCCCAGGGCGTTTCGATCGTCGGGCATCTGAATGTGCCAAGCCGGCTGGCGGCGGATGCGTCGGCGCTGTATGCGCGGAACCTTTTGAATCTTCTCACGCTTATTATCGACAAGGAGAAGAAAGAGCTGGCGATTAACTGGGACGACGAGATCGTCAAGGGGGTTGCCCTGACTAGGGACGGCGAGGTTATTCACCCGCAATTCGCCAAGGCGAAGGAAGAAAAATCCGAGACTAAGGAAGAGACGGAGAAGAAACCGAAGAAGGCCAAGAAAGAGACCGATACCAAGGCGGATGAGACGGGCGCCGCCGATCTGAAGGAAAAGAAAGCCTAACAGGAGATACGCATGGACACGCAAAATAATTTGCAGGAAAACGCCGCCGATATTCTCGGCCAGATGCAGGAGCTTTCGGACAAAATCTCCGCGCTGGCCCTGCAAAGCGGGCAGGTCGCTGCGGATACCGGAGCCGGAGCCGAGCCGTTCATCGTCACGGGACTTACGGTTTTCGTGCTGGCCTGTTTCGTGGGGTATCACGTGGTCTGGCGGGTGACGCCTGCCCTGCACTCCCCGTTGATGGCGATCACGAACGCCATTTCGTCGGTCATCATCGTCGGCGCTCTTCTGGCCGTCGGGCCGATGGACGGTCCGGGGTTTTCGAAATTTCTGGGTTTCCTTGCCGTGATCCTTGCCTCGGTCAATATTTTCGGCGGCTTTATCATCACGCAGCGGATGCTGCATATGTTCCAGAAGAAGGGTTAGCGGCTGGAGGTTATGGCCAACGGCGCCGTCATTTCCGATCTGCATCTTTTCGCCCGTCGCACCGAAACCCACCGTATTATTGAGACTCTTCTTGAGCTTCCCGGTGATCTTGAGCATTTGGTCCTCAACGGCGATATCGTCGATTTCCGCTGGTCGTCCTATGCTTCCGAAGCCGAAACCGTTGCGGCGGGAAAACTGTGGCTGCAAGGGCTGCTGGAGCAGCGGCCTGCGCTGCGGGTTTACTATGTCATGGGCAATCACGATTGCTCGGCGCCGTGGGCGGAGGCGCTGGATCAACTCTCCCCGGAGCGGTTTACGTGGTCGCCGACTCATGTGAAGCTTGGGTCACATCTGTTCCTGCACGGTGATCTGGTGACGGGGGAGAAGAACCCGTTTATCCGGGCGTTGAAGTCCTCGCACAAGCACTTTGCCTCCTCGGGCGCTTTGGACCGGTTTTACCATGCGCTGATCCATACCAAAATCCATGTGGGAGTCAGCCGGATGCACGGGCCGGAGCGTTATGTTCCGAAAGTCGAGCGGGCGCTGCGGACTTATGGGGCGGATTTTCTTTATGATACTTCCGACATTTATTTCGGGCATACGCATGAGCCGTTTTCGGATTACGAGTATAAGGGGTTGCGGTTTCATAATACCGGATCAGCGGTGCGTCACATTAAAATGCAGGCGTTGAGGTTTCGACATGACTGATTCTGAAAAACCGGAACAAGAAACTCAAGGCGATTGTTATGCCGAGGGCGAGCGCGGGTTCATGGAGTGGAACCAGAGCTTGCGCGGGCGGGCGCTGCGGCCCGTGCTGGAGTTTTTGAACGAAAACGATATCACCCCCAATACGCTGACACTTTTTTCGCTACTGGCGGGGTTGCTGGCGGCTCTGGCTCTGCCTTTTCTGAAGATCCTGGGGCTGGTTCTCCTTCTGGTCCATGTCCTGCTGGACGGGATCGACGGGCCACTGGCGCGGTCTACGGGAACGGCCTCGAAAAAGGGATCGTTCACCGATACGGCCAGCGACCAGATCGTGGTCTTCGCGGTCATGCTGGCGCTGGTGTCCATGAATGCGGCGGGTGCGGCGGCGGCGATGGTGTACGTCTTTTCCTATACGCTCGTGGTCGGGTTTTCGATCATCCGCAACCGTCTGAACATCCCTTATAGCTGGCTGATCCGTCCGCGTTTTATTGTGTATGCTTGGATTCCGGTGTCCTTCTGGCTTGCGCCCTTGTGGACTCTGGACTTTTTGCTCTGGTCGTGTAACGTGTTGCTGGTTGCAAAAGTCGTCACAGGCTTCTTGAAAATCAGGGAGAAAATATGAGTGCCTCTTCCCTGAATTTCCAGATTTCTGCGCGGCTCTTATAGAGAATAAAGGATCGCCCGTTATGGTCTTATCGTCGCTTGCCTATCTTGTCGCCTCGGTGCTGTTCATCCTTGCGCTGCGGGGGCTCTCACATCCGGTGACGGCGCGGCGCGGCCTGCAATACGGTATGGGCGGGATGGCGCTGGCCATTCTCACCACCCTGCTCTCCCCGCACGTGAATACCTATATGCTGATCGTGCTGGGCATTGCCATCGGCGGGGCTATCGGCACGACGATTGCCAAGAAAATCGCCATGACGGAGCTGCCGCAGTTGATGGCCGCGTTTCACTCTCTGGTCGGACTCGCGGCGGTGTGCGTGGCGGCGGCGGCGTTTTACAATCCGCAAGCTTACGGGATCGGCACGGCCAACGACATTCATCTGTCCAGCCTGATCGAAATGGCGCTGGGCGCGGCGATCGGGGCGGTGACTTTTACGGGTTCGATTGTCGCGTGGGGGAAATTACAAGGCACGATTTCGGGTAAGCCCGTGGTGTTCGAGGGGCAGCATAAGCTGAATGCCGGGCTTGGTGTTTTGCTGGCGCTTTTGATCCTCATGCTGTGCCTGACCGGGTCGGGATTTTATTTCTGGATGGTCGTGCTTGTGTCCCTGGCGCTGGGTGTGCTGATGATCATTCCCATCGGCGGGGCGGATATGCCGGTCATCGTTTCGATGCTGAACTCCTATTCAGGATGGGCGGCGGCGGGTATCGGGTTCACGCTGCATAACAATTTACTGATCGTCACGGGGGCGCTGGTCGGGGCTTCGGGCGCGATCCTCTCCTATATCATGTGCAAGGGGATGAACCGTTCGTTTTTCAACGTTATCCTCGGCGGGTTCGGCGGAGAGCAAGCGGCAGGCGCGGCGGCGGCACATGGAGACCGGAACGCGAAGATCGGCGCGGCGGATGATGCCGCCTACATCATGAAAAACGCAGCGCGGGTCATTATTGTCCCCGGCTACGGGATGGCGGTGTCGCAGGCGCAGCACGCGCTCCGCGAGATGGGCGATATCCTCAAGAAAGCGGGCGTGGATGTGAAATACGCGATCCATCCGGTTGCGGGGCGGATGCCGGGGCATATGAACGTGCTGCTGGCCGAGGCGAACGTGCCCTATGACGAGGTCTTCGAGATGGAGGATATCAACCGCGATTTCGCGCAAGCGGACGTGGCGTATGTCATCGGTGCGAACGATATCACAAACCCGTCGGCCAAGACGGACCCCTCCTCCCCCATTTACGGGATGCCGGTTCTGGACGTGGAAAAATCCAAGACGGTTTTGTTCGTGAAGCGGTCTATGGGGTCGGGTTATGCCGGGATCGACAACCCGCTGTTCTTCGAGGCGAATACGCTTATGCTGCTCGGTGATGCCAAGAAGATGACCGAGGAGATCATCAAGGCTCTGGAGCATTGATTTTTCACGGATTTCCGCCGTTTTTTCCTGTATTTGTTTGTTATGCCGTTGATTTTTTTGGTTTTTTTTAAGAGTTTTCGGGCATAATCCATTGTGACAACACGCAAAAATTTGGCCTTACACAGGATTGAATGAGTTCCTCCGTTCCCAAACTTGAAGAGCGTTTCCGCGAGCCTCCGGGATGGCGCTGGCATCATTTCACACGCAACGGGCGGAAAATCCGCTTCGGGTCGGTTTTCCCCAAGGACAGCATCCCGGACGCCATCGTGGTCTGCTTCCCCGGCCTGGGTGAGTTCGCCGAGAAATATTTTGAGTTAGCGCGGACAATGAACGGCAACAATTTCGCGTTCTGGATCATGGACTGGATGGGGCAAGGCGGATCGGGTCGTTACCTGCCCAATCCAGAAAAGCGTCACGGCGGGCCGTTTACCGAAGATGTGGCCGATATGCATTATTTTATCCTCGAATACATCAAGCATTCGAGCGTGCATCCCGACCGCGGGCGGATTCCGCTGGCGCTGCTCGCGCATTCGATGGGGGCGAATATCGCGCTGCATTTCCTGGCGCAGCACCCCAAGATGTTCGAGTGCGCGGCCTTTACCGCGCCGCTGATCGGGGTCAAGGCGCTTTCCGGTGTTCCTCTGCCTTTGGCCAGTCTTGCGGCGAATGTCTGCGGCCTTCTTATGGGAACGCAGTATGTTTCGGGCGGTAAAGACTGGACCGTCGAGCGCCATGCGCCGGAAGGTTTGAGGCGGCTTTCGGGCGATCCGGTGCGGGGAAATATTCATAATCTGTGGTGCGAGGCGAACCCCGCGCTGAAAGTGGGCGATGTGACCTATGGCTGGGTTAAACAGGCGCACAAATCCTGCGCGTTGCTGCAAAATCCGAAGGTTTATCAGGCGATCGAGACGCCCTGTTTCTTTGCGCTGGCAGAAAACGAGCATCTTGTGGATAACGTGAAAGCGCGGGCGGTGATCGGCGCCCTGAAAAACGCTGAATTCATCGACATCCCCGGCGCCCATCACGAAATTCTTATGGATTACGACGCGGTGCGCGATGAATTTATGCAGGGGTTTATGAAACTGGTGAAAGTCTCTATTTTAGACCGTCCGGAGACCTTGAAACCTTTCTGATAACAGTGCAAAATATTCCTTAGAGGGAGAGAATCATGAACGAGATGGACAGACACCAGATACGCCTCAGCGACCGGATTTTATCCGCCCTTGAGCTTGCGCTTGAGCAGGAGGATGTCAAGATTTCGGAGCTTTTGACCCGTGCGCTGGAGCAATCCATGACGCGTAATACCGGCGGCGGCGAGTTCGTGGAGCGGCGCGACTATCCCCCCGAGATCGAGGAGGCGATGAGCGCCCTGTTCGACCTGCGTGAAAAGAACAAGGCGATTTAGGGCTGCCTTTTATATCCGCCTAGACAGGATGCGCCGCTGTGCGGACGTTTTTTATTATCTTTGGCTGGCTCCTACTTCTTTTTTCTGCAACTAGCTTTGCGGATGATCCTTCAGATAAACCCCGCGCAGAACACACCGTTAAATTTTCTGCCAGAGGCTTGGTGCCGTTAGTGATCGCGCCGCAGACCTATAATGTCCGCCTGATTCATCCCGAAGATCTTTACGTTACCGAATCCTCCTATCCGTGGCTCTACCCACATCTGGTTCCTGAGCGCGGCCTGCCCAAGCCGCTGGCTGTGAATAAATGGGTGCAGCCGATAAGCATTGCGTTCGGGATGCCTAATGATCTGGAGCCGTTTGAGGAGATTACCAAAGAGGGTAAGAAGCCGCACAGCATTTCCGGTAAAAAAAGAATTTTTTTAGACCGAACGAGAGAAGGAAAGTGGAACGGATTATACTACGAACTTAACGATCCTATCGCTGATATAAAAGGATATCACAGCTTTCCTGCTGCTGAGGCTGAAGTTCAGGCTTTTTCGGAGGTTGTTTCGCCTGTTATCGGGCTTTCTGTCTCTTATCTTTCTCCCGATGAGGAAAGAAAAGAGCATTACGGGAATGTCCGTATTAATCTGTTCAAAGACGATACTTTGGCGGCAATAGAATGGGGCAACGGCTATCATCCGGGATTATTTAAAAGAGAAAACAGGCCAAAGCCGAAATTCAACACAGTCGTTACCGGCATAGGCGCTCCTCCCTGGTACGACTTTCAACAGCTTGAGCCACTTCTTAATACCCGCATCTCGTTTAACAACTTTCCGCGGCATGTAGAGGGTTATTTTCTCTCGAATGAGAAGAACGAAATCCAGATGGCGGTCTGTTATATCTGGGAGGGGCATCAGCCTGAAGTTTTGCGTGGGCTGATCCGCGAGTGCCTGTTGCGTTCGATGGGACTTCCGGGTTTAGCCAACCGCGGCTCCGATCAAGTCAGTTTGTTGCGAGACTGGAACACAATCAAGCTAAAGCCGGCTTATTCCGGCTATCTTCAGAAGCCCTTCGTATTGTCTGAAGTCGACAGGGGTTTTCTGGAATTGCTCTACAGTTCTGAAATTCAAGAGGGTATGGATTATCTGTCTCTCCGAGAAATCCTTAAGAAAAAGAATAAAAAGTAAAATCCTCTCGTTATGCCTGCGAAGGCTGGCATCCATAGCACACACGGTCAAGGTGGACCCCGGCCTACCCCGGGGTGACGGAGGTGTGTGATTTGTCATTCCGCCCCGCCTTCTGTCATTCCGGCGAAGGCCGGAATCCACTTTTACCGCAGAGGTGCTGAGGACGCAGAGTTTTTTTAAACACAACGAACACGACGAGAGCCTACTAAACCGTCATGCCTGCGAAGGCAGGCATCCACCACGGATACAGTCGAGGTGGATGCCTGCCTGCGCCGGGATGACAAAGGAGTGTGGGATGCTTTTCGGGATCAGGGGGCGGCGATCAGTTCAAGCCATTCATCCTCGGTCAGGATTTTTACGCCGAGTTCCTGTGCTTTTTTCAGCTTCGATCCGGCATCCTCACCCGCGATCACGTAATCGGTTTTTTTCGAGACGGAGCCCGCGACTTTCGCGCCGAGGCGTTCGGCTCCGGCTTTCGCTTCGGCGCGGGTAAGCTTGGTGAGCGTTCCGGTGAAGACGACGGTTTTTCCGGAAACGGCGCTGTCGCCCACCTTCGGCGCTTCGTAAGGTTCGATGGTCAGCAGTCCTGCTAATTCTTCTACAAGAGTTTTATTTCGAGAGAAAAACTTATATACGGATAACGCAACTTTTTCTCCTAATCCGTTTATATCAGTTAGTTCGCTGATACTTCTGAACTCATCGATTGTTTGCGTACTAATAGTATGACTAAGCATTTGTTTGATTGACTCAAAAAAACTTTCCCAAGTAACAAAATGCCTAGCTAAAATTTTTGCGTTTTCTTGACCAATATGTCTTATTCCTAGAGCGTATAAAAAACGATTCAGCGGTACACGGCGTCTAGTATTAATAGCCAAGAATAACTTTTTTTCCGAAGTCCCGGCCCATCCGTTTCTTTCCCTAATTGGCATAGAATTTGGATATTTTTTTGTTTCATTATTTTCCTCTAGTTTAAATATATCTTGTGGTTGTCGAATCAAGCGATCTTCCCAGAATTCTTCTATTGCTTTACTGCCAAAACCTTCAATATCGAAAGCATCCCTACTAACAAAATGTTTTAATGCCTCTTTAGCCTGTCCTTTGCAGTCCCAACATTCTGAGGTACATCTCCAAACCGCCTCTCCTTCTTCTTTTCGAACAGGATATCCGCACTCTGGGCAGCTTTGAGGAAAATCAAAAACCTGCTCTGATCCTGTTCGTTTTTCGGTCAGGACTTTTACGACCTGCGGGATCACGTCGCCCGCGCGCTGGATGACGACATAATCGCCGACGCGGATATCCTTGCGTTTGATTTCATCTTCGTTGTGCAGCGTCGCATTGCTGACCACTACGCCGCCGACGGTGATCGGCTCCAGCCGGGCGACGGGCGTCAGAGCCCCTGTTCGCCCGACCTGAATGTCTATGGCTTCGAGCCTTGTCACCGCATGTTCCGCCGGGAATTTATGCGCGGTGGCCCAGCGCGGGGAGCGGGAGACGAAGCCGAGGCGTTCCTGCCAGTCCAGCCTGTTGACCTTATAGACCACGCCGTCGATTTCGTAATCCAGGTCGGCGCGGCGTTGCAGGAGGCTGTCGTAAAATGCCATGATTTCGGTTGTGTTTTTGCAGAGTTTGTAAGGCGTTTCGGGGATGCCCCATTGCGCGAGCTTCTGCCTTATCTCTTCTTGTGATGCTGCGAATTTTTCACTGACCTCGCCGAGCGCGTAACCGAAGAAATGCAGAGGGCGGCCCGCCGTTTTTGTCGCGTCCAGTTGCCGGACGCTGCCCGCCGCGGCGTTGCGCGGGTTGGCGAAGGGTTTTTTCGTCACGGCGGCCTGCTCCGCGTTCCAGCTCATGAACTTTTTGCGGGCCATGTAGATTTCGCCGCGCACCTCAAGGATATCCGGTGCGCCGTGTTTGAGCGTGTGCGGCACGTCGGGAATGGTTTTGACATTCGCTGTGATATCCTCGCCCTCCGCGCCGTCGCCGCGTGTGGCGGCCTGCACCAGTTTCCCATATTCGTAGCGGAGGGAGCAGGAGAGGCCGTCGATTTTCGGTTCGGCGACGAGTTCTACGGCTGTGTCGTCCGGCAGGCCGAGGAACCGGCGGATTTTTCCGATGAAATCTTCGATATCCTCTTGTGTGAAAGCATTGGAGAGGGAGAGCATCGGCACGGCGTGGCGGACTTTCTTGAAGCCGCTCGAGGGCGCGGCGCCGATGGTTTGCGTGGGGCTGTCAGGGGTTATGAGATCGGGGTATCGGGCTTCGAGTTCTTCCAGCTCCTGCCTCAGGGCGTCATATTCGGCGTCGGACACAATCGGCGCGTCGTGGGTGTAATAGGCCTCGTCGTGGCGGCGGATTTGCGCCACCAGCTCGGCGTGGCGGGCTCCTGCATCTTCGTGTGTTTTTTCTTTATTCGAACTCATTTTTTTTGGATCCCCGCGTTCGCGGGGATGCTTTAGAGAGAAGATCAAAAACAATAGCATCCCCAAGAAAGTGGGGATATATAACTTTTAAACACAACGATCACTCCACCCCATCACGTCATGCCTGCGACGGCAGGCTTCCACGGCGCATACGGGCGGGGTGGATCCCGGCCTGCGCCGGGATGACACGTGGGCCGGGGATGCTCTAAACTCACTTGTTATTGCATTATTTATGCTTAACGATATCTATAAATTCTTCTATGTTTGCTCCCTTGGCTGCTTTTTCTGGGATCTGTTTATTAGAAAATTGAATCAAAACTATCCCTATTGCCAACGCAACCATCACAATAGCAAAAAATAATAAAAAGTTTTTTTTCATTTACACGCTTCCATCAAAAACCGCCCCTTGTCGTCGATCAAAGTGAAAGGGTTGAAGGCGATTTCCCAGAGATGGCCGTCGGGGTCGGCGACGTAGCTGTGATAGCCGCCCCAGAAAACGTCCTGCGGTTCCTTGAGAATCTTCGCGCCGGCCTTGCGGGCCTGTTCGACCGTGGCGTGGACCTCTTCCTTGCCGTTCACGTTATAGGCCAGCGTGATGCCGGAGAATTCATCGTTCTTCGCGGGGGAGACGCCCGCATCCACCGCCAGCAGTTCGCGCGGATAGAGGGCCACGACCATGCCGAGGCACTGGAAGAACACGATGCTTTCGCCGTGGTCGTGTTTGACGGGTTTCCAGCCCAGCGCCTTATAAAACTCTCGTGATTTTTTAATGTCCTTTACGCCGAGGGTGATAAGGCTGACGCGCTGGTCCATCGCTCTAGTCCGCCGTTCCCGTCCGCAGCAGGCTTTCGGCGGCGGCGCGGGCTTCGGGGGTTATCGTTGCGCCCGCGAGCATCCTTGCGATTTCCTCCGCCCGTTGGGCGCGGGTTTCGAGGGGGGTAATCGTTGTACTCACCGTTTCATCCCCGGATTTTTCCACAACCCAGTGATGTTTTGCACGGGCGGCGATCTGCGGGGCGTGGGTCACCACAAGCACCTGCTTTTCCTTTGCGAGTCTTGAGAGGCGTTCGCCCACGGCATACGCCGTGCCGCCGCCGATGCCGGTGTCCACCTCGTCGAAGATGAAGCTGTGGGTGCTGCCTGCCTGCGCGCTCACGACTTTCAGGGCCAGCATGAAGCGGGACATTTCGCCGCCGGAGGCGATTTTATGCAGCGGACCGGGATCGGTGCCGGGGTTGGTGGCCACCAGAAAGGCGATGCGGTCGAGACCGTGCGGCCCCCAGTCGGATTCCTCAAGCGTTTCGATGCTGGTGACGAAGCGGGCCTTCTCCAGCTTCAGGGGGGCGAGTTCGCGCTGGACCCGGGCATTCAGTTCCGCGGCAAATTTCCAGCGGCGGGCGGAGATTTTCCGGGCCTCGGCGACGTAGGATTTGCGGGCGTCTTCCACCCTTTTTTCCTGCGCGGCGAGGCTGTCTTCGCCCTGCCCGATCATCGACAGTCTGCGGGCGATAGATTCGCGGACCTGCGGCAACTCGTCGGGCTGGCAATTATGTTTACGCGCCTGCGCCCGGAGAGCAAACAATCTCTCGTCGATGGCGGCGAGATCGTGGTCGGAGTCCTGTAACTCCTCGGACAGGTCGCGGATAACCGCAGCGGCCTCCTGAATTTCATTCAGGCCGCGGTCGAGGGACTCCAAAGCCTTTTGCAGATCGCCGCCGATTTTATCGGACACGCGATCGAGCAACGCCCAGGCGCGGCGGACGGGGTCGTTTTCGGCGTTCAGAAGTTCATGTGCGGCGTTGAGGGCTTCGAGTACCTGCTCCCTGTGAATCAGGCGTTCGCGCAGGATGCTGAGCGTCCCCTCCTCGCCTGTACGCGGTTCGAGCGCGTCGAGGTCTTCGAGCGCGGCGCGGAGAAAGGATTCCTCGGCACGTGCGCGGGCGACCGAAGCTTTCATCTCCTCCAGCGTTTCGCGTTCATCTTTCCAGGCGGTCCAGAGATTGGCCACGTCCGGGCCTATGCCCGCATAATCATCGAGGATGGCGCGGTGGGTTTGCGGGTTGAGAAGCCCGTGATTGTCGAATTGACCATGAATTTCGACGAGAGTCTGGCCGAGGGTGCGAAGAAGATTGAGGCTGACGGGCTGGTCGTTGATGAAGGCGCGGCTTTTTCCGGCGCTGCCGATCACACGGCGGAGGATCAAGTCGCCCTCTTCACACTCGATTTCCGCATCCTGAAGAATTTTCAAGGCCGGGTGATTTTCGGAGATTCTGAAGACGGCGGTCACGGAGGCCTGCTCCGCGCCCTTTCGGATCAAGCCGGTTTCGGCGCGGGCGCCGAGGGCCAGACCCAGAGAATCCAGCAGGATGGATTTTCCTGCGCCCGTCTCTCCCGTCAGGGCACACAGGCCGCTTTTAAACTCAATCTTGAGTTTTTCAATCAGGACCACATCGTTGATCTGCAGATGGGTCAGCATGGCGTCCCGTCAATCCGGCTTGAGGATACTGTCGAGCGTACGGGAGACGATGCCCCGGTCATCATTGAGTTTCTGCCGCAGGGCGGGTGTGAGGAGCGCGTAGGAGCGCTCGTACCAGCTGCTGCCCGGATAGTTGTGGCCGAGGACCATCGCGACCTGCAGCGCCTCATGCTCCAGCCCCAAGATCATATAGCTTTCGACCAGCCTGTGCAGGGCTTCGGGGACGTGGGTGGTGGTCTGGAAATTCACTATCACACTGCGGAAACGGTTGATGGCCGAATTGACATGATTACGGTTGAGGTAATAACGACCGACCTCCATTTCCTTGCCCGCCAGATGGTCGAGGACGAGATCGCGTTTGAGTTCGGCGTCGCGGCTGTATTCGCTGGCCGGGAAACGCTGGATCAGGGTGTTGAGGGATTTCAGCGCCTCGACGGTCATTTGCTGATCGCGGCGGACGTCGGAAATCTGCTCATAAAAGGACATGGCCTTCAGATAGAAAGCGTAATCGACATCCGGCGCGCCGGGGTGGAGTTCGATATAACGGTCCAGCCCGACGATGGCCTCCTCATAGCGCTGATCCAAATAAGAGGCGTAAGCGGACATGAGCTGTGCGCGTGAGGAGAGATCGGAGTACGGATGCTGGCGCTCGACCTCCTCGAAGAATTTGGTGGCGTTTTTATAATCCTCCTCCTCCATCGCCTTCGCGGCTTTCTGGTAGAGGGTGTCGGCGGGCTGCGGCTCCTGCTGCTCCTTTTTCTTGCCATCGCCCGAGCAGGCGGCCAGCAGAGCAACCATAAAGAAAGACAGCATTATTCTTCTGAAGGACATTCAAGTCTCCGGTGATTCCGATCCTTTAGTACTATGCATAAAGAGTCTGCAGGGACAAGGGAAGAGTCCACCACTATCCGCAAAAAAACTTGCGGGTGAAATTATGATTTTTTTAGGGAAAACGGATCACGCGGCGCGGCGGAGGCGTTCGCCCGCTGTGGCGGATTCAGACGTCTCCGCCCATTCCCAGTTTTCGTCGGAGGCGAAGAGGGCGTGCAGGAGATCGTTATTCAGGGCGTGGCCGGCCTTGACGCCGTGATATTCGCCCATGATCGGTGCGCCGGCGAGATAGAGATCGCCGATGGCGTCGAGAAGCTTGTGACGGATAAATTCATCCGTGAAACGCAGGCCGCCGGGGTTGAGAACCTTGTCGCCACCGAGAACGATGGCGTTGTCCATCGAGCCGCCGAGGGCCAGACCCTGTGTGCGGAGATATTCAACCTCATGCAGAAAGCCGAAGGTGCGGGCCTGTGCGATGTCGTGGCGAAAATTGCCGTTCAGAAGGCTGGTTTTAAAGGTCTGGCGACCGATTTCGGCGTGGCCGAATTCGATTTCGCCGCCGTAGATGCTGCCGTCTGCGGGTTTGAGGGTTGCGGATTTTCCATCCTTCTCGGTGGTGACTTCGCGCATCACGCGGATCGCCCGGCGCGGGGCCGCGAGGGTTTTAATTCCGGCCGCTTCTATCGCCTCGACGAAGGGCATGGCACTGCCGTCCATCACGGGGACTTCGGGGCCGTCTATTTCTATAATGACGTTATCTATGCCGCAGCCGCAAAGGGCGGACATCAGGTGTTCGATGGTGCCGACCGTCACGCCTTCGGCGTTGCCGACCACGGTGCACAGGCGCGTGTCCACGACACTATCCCAACGGGCGGGGATGACTTTTTCGGCCTGCGCGACGTCTGAGCGCACGAAGACGATGCCCTGATATGCTCCGGCGGGAATCAGGGTCATGGAGGTGAAGCGACCGGAGTGAAGGCCGACGCCCTGCAGAGTCGTTCTTTTTGCGATGGTGGTCTGATGGGCTTGGGACATTGGCGGCGCTAAAAATTGTTATAATTTATGCTCATACTTCTGAGTGGAGTGTACTGTTCACGCTGCGCTGCATCAAATCACGGTTTGTAACGGATTGTTACAGTTCTACCCTGCTTTTTGTCTTTTGAATCAAAATATTAAGGAAGAAGCCTTTTTCAAGGCTCCTTCCTTATATCATCGTGGTGAGGAGAAATCAGTTCGCCTGACGCCGCAGAAAGGCCGGGATATCCAGTTCATCATCAATCTTCGAGCCGGGTTTTTTGGCTGGAGCGCTGATGTTCAGGCTGCCCTGCGAGGGTTCGCCCGTAAGCGAATGTTTGGGCGTGGATGTAAACCGACCTTGAGGTTTTTCATCGGCTTCGTCGTCGCGCAGGCTATCGAGGCGCTGCTGGACCGTGCCGGTGATCCGCTCAAAGAGAGAGGGCGAACGCTTGGCCTTGCCTGCCTGCACCCGGCTGGTGGCGGCAGAAATATCCTGCGCCGTTCCGGTTTCTGCGATATGGGCACCGTGGAAGCTGGAGATATGCGGCGCAGCCGAACCTTCAGCACCGCCGTAATCGACCTCGACGGGTCTCGGCGGGATAAAGGCGTTGCCGTAAGTCGATCCCCGCAGCACAGGATTTCCGGGCATGGCGGTTTCCATCTGCCCCGTTCCGGTTGCGGCGATCGGGAACTCGGCCTGCTCGTAGATTTCGTAAGGCTCGTTCGCGACGGGTACCTGCTCCTGATACGGCGCCTGCGGCGGTTGCGGTGTTTGCACATACTTCTTGTTGGTGATCGAGACGGGCGCCTTGAGCGATTTCACAGCTTCCCTTCCTGTCAAAGCGCCGATGCCGGATTCACGGGTCTGCGATGCGGCGGCGGAGGATTCCGCCTTCGGCTGGGCGCGGTCCAAAGGGGCGGCTGCCCCCTGTTCTGGCAGTTTCACGCCGCCGGATTTGCCCGATCCGCCAAAAATCTTGCTTTTGCGGGCTTCCTTGTCGATTCCGGTCGCGACGATGGAGACGCGCATGGATCCCTCCATGCTCTCATCGAAGGTTGCGCCGAAGATGATGTTGGCGCTCGGATCGACTTCGTCGCGGATGCGGTTACAGGCCTCATCGGCTTCGAAGAGAGTCATATCGTAGCCGCCGGTGACGTTAATTATGACGCCCTGTGCGCCCTTCATAGAGACTTCGTCGAGGAGCGGGTTGTTGATCGCCCCCTCGGCCGCCTGAATGGCGCGTTTTTCGCCCGTGGCCTCGCCCGTGCCCATCATCGCCTTGCCCATCTGGAGCATTGCGGTGCGGATATCAGCGAAGTCGAGGTTGACCAGGCCGGGACGGACCATCAGATCGGTTACGCCGCGCACGCCGGACTGCAGGACCGAGTCGGCCATGCGGAAGGCTTCGGCAAAGGTCGTTTTTTCGTTGGCGATACGGAAGAGATTCTGGTTCGGGATGACGATCAGCGTGTCGACGTAGCCCTGCATTTCCTCAATGCCGCGGTCGGCCTGATCCATCCGGTGGACGCCCTCGAAGTGGAAAGGCTTCGTGACAACGCCTACGGTCAAAATGCCCTGCTGGCGGCAGGCCTTGGCGATGACCGGGGCGGCGCCCGTTCCGGTGCCTCCACCCATGCCCGCGGTTATAAAGGCCATGTTGGCGCCTTCCAGATACTGCATAACTTCCTCAAGGCTTTCCTCGGCTGCGGCCTGCCCGACTTCAGGCTTCGAGCCTGCGCCCAGACCGCCTGTAATGTTGACGCCGAGCTGAACGCGGTTTTGCGCGAGGCACCCCTGCAAGGCTTGTGCGTCCGTGTTGCAGACGATGAATTCGCATCCCTCCAGATTGGAAGAGATCATGTTGTTGACGGCGTTGCCCCCGGCTCCGCCGATGCCGATGACAGCGATCTTGGGAGCGAGCGCGTGAAGTTCGGACGGTTTGATTTTAATATTGATCATTTTGGTGAACCCCTGAGGAATTGGATGTTCGGTTGGAATTGAGGAAAGTCTATGGAAGATTCTGAGAAGTTAAAAGAGGCACAGTCTGCGCTATCCACTGATTCGTAAGCGTTTTCTGTTCTTTAGAGACTATCACCGCTTCACAGCGTTTCGCAAATAATTCTGCTAAACCACGGATTTCACCCACGTTTTTATTTTGCGTGCCAAAGCTTGCGACCGTGGAAAAGTCTGCATCCAAAATGTTGTGGATATCCGCGTGGGCAAGTCGGGTGGAAAAGGCGGGAAAACTTGGGGAAAATGTAAAATAACGTCAAGGCTCAGCGGATCAGGTTGCCGTCCCGGTCGTAGCGCAACACCTTTTCCTCCCGCGGAGGTTCGGGCTTTTTCGGGGGCGGAGAAGATGCCTGAGCCGCGGCGGCCCTCGAATCCCCGCCGCCTTTTTTCTCCTCGCTGTCCTTGACGATCGCCTGCTGGTAATCGGTTTTGGTCAGGCCGGTCATGATGTTGGGCTGAGCTTGCAACTCGGCGACTTTTTGCTTGGCTTTCTTGTAAGCCGAAACGTTCAGCGATTCTACCAGCGTCATGAAGGTTTTGTCCTGCGCGGTCAGTTCGTGGTAGTGCTGCTTGATGTCGGGGGGAATCGTGGTGATGATGTCCTCGATCTTGAAAATCTCGTCTTCGCTCAGGCCGCCCTGCACGAACATTTCGATGATCTGTTCCCACATTTTGTCGAAATTCTTGAATTCAAGGATGTTGGTGGCATCGCGCCCTTTCACGTCCTCGTAGGTCTCCCGGATACTGTCGAGACTGAGCTTGGTCGCGCCTTGCGCGAATTTCAGTTTGGAGAAGACGATCTCGTGATGCTTGAGGAAATTTTCCAGAAGCATTTTGGTGAGATCCTGCGACTCGCCTTCGGAGACCCAGTCCATTTCCTTAGGCGGTTGCTTGACCGCCGCCGATTGCGCCTTTTTCTGCGCTTCGGTCTGCATGGCCTGCGCCCGTTCGACGCTTTGCTTGAGAAGTTCGTCGCCCGTTCGGCGGAAGGGGCCGATAAAGGCGGGATCCTGACGGCGGCGGCGGTCAGGCCCGGTGTATTTCGTGGTCTTGACCTGGCTGGTCTTACTTGCCTCGGTCATCACATAGGCGATCATCTGACCGATATCGCTGACGGTATAGGGGGCCATGATCATTTCGTTCACGCCCGCGTTACGGGCGGCCTCGACAAAATGCTTCGTGGCCGGGCCGGCGGTCGAGATAATCGGGACGAAGGGGTTGGGCGAGCGCTCGTCCTTGCGGATGAAATCGGCGAGCGCGATGACGTCGTTGCGGCCGTCCTTGATCTCGGAGAGGACGAAGTCAAACTTCCCCTCCCGGAAAATACGGAATCCCATGACGACATCGGTGGCGATCTGAGGATCCTTGATGCCCAGAACCTTGAGGATGTTCGTCAACATTTTACGGTTCGAGTCGTGGTCTGACACGACCAGACCGGAGAGGCCTTTGAGATTGTAGCTCATACTTTTTTACATAAATAATCAAGTGACTTACACACGGACCCGAGGGTGCGGTTTGATTCTATGTCCTCGAACGCTAATGTAAACCAAAATCGTATTTGAAAGGCTAGTTTTCCCGAAGGGACAGACAGAAACTATTGCTCTTGTTTGTCGTGCATAGCCGGGTGGGTCAGGCTTTTAAAGACTTCTATCGCCCATGGCTGATCGCTCTGATCATCATAGCAGATTGTAATCCGGCAGAGTTTGCCTTCAAAGCCGGCCACCCCACTTAAGAAATAATAGGGCTGTCCGTCTTCAGATTCTTGTTCCGGTATGTATTTTTCGTAGGCTACTCCGATCAGCTTTCCTTTTTGAATATCTGCAATAATCTCGTTTTTTTGGCGATCTTCTTCAATAACCTCCTCTGCCGGACTTGGTTTTGAACGGTCGTAGTCTATAGTAAAGGATGAGCTTCGAATGGTTTTGGTGCCGTACCAGTTCACTTGGGTTGTGTTATCTTTTTCCAGTTTTTCATAAAAATATCCAGGTACTGCGGCCCTCCATCCGCCCGGAAGGAGCTTGTCTTGCGGGAGGCGGAAAAACCCGATCTTGCCCGCTTTTGGAATTGGAAGAGGCTCAGTGCTGGTTTCAATATCGAAGTTCAACAATCCCCTGAGTTCAGCGATCTCGGCTTCGGGGATTTCGATATCCGCATCCATTTCCTTTGCTTTGGTGAAACATTTGAGTGCGAAGGTCGCCCTTTCTCTGTAAAGCCGTTCATTTGCAAAATAAGGCCGCCACATGACCTCCATCCAGAAAAGAGACAGGCCAAGATTTTTCCAGAACAGAGCGTCTTTTTCCTTACGCCACCATGGAAAAAAACGTTCGGCGTATGGGACAAGCGCCGCTTCATCATCTTTCCTGCTGATAATCTCCTGAAAAAAGGCTTCATCCCATAAGCCGAGGGGGGATGCTGCGCCGCTGCTTATGTTAACTCGAAAATTGAGAGGAAAGTTGAGGCACAAATTTCTGCTCTCTGCTTCTTTAAAATACTTATCAATCATTCCCGCAAAGCCAATAAAAAACTCCCTCATTTCATGCTCCAGCTTACGGAAATCGCGATGAAGGGCGTACCCCGTCTCGTCCATAAAATCTTCGCCCTCATCCCATATCCACTGAACACCGAGTTCTTTGGCGAGGCGGTCCAGCTTATCGACAAGACTGGCGTGATATCCCGGTCCGCCACCAGATGTTTTGGCGGAACAAACCAACAGCCCCTTTTGATCGAAAGAGAAGTACACATGCTCCGCGGTTGGATATACTTCTATCGACAACTCTTCTTCAGAGGCGCGTGCGTCAAATATCTCAATCCCGTCGTCGCGAAGGGTCTGTCTAAAAAACTGCTCGATCTTCGTAAAAATTTCCTGCTGCGAGGGTTTACGGCGCAAAAGGCCGACAGGCTTTATTGAGGCGGCGATATGAAGACCCAGTCCCATGCCCGGAGATTAGCAGTTCTAAAAAAAAATCCTACCAATTTTCCTTTAGCCACAGTTTTGCGCGTTGGACGAAGGACTCGGGGCGGACGCTGGCCATGATCTCGGCGGGCATTTCGCCGGAATGTTCGGAGGCGTAGGTGAGAAGGCCCGAAGCGGTGCAGAAGGCGGGGCCGCTGACGGCGTCGGGCAAACCCTGAAGTCTTATGGGACGGCCGAGGCGCACCTGCTTGTCCAGCACGTGCTGCGCGAGTTCGCGCAGGCCGGGGGTCTGGCTGGCGCCGCCGGTCAGGACCACGCGGCGGCCGATGATCTTGCCGAGGCCCGTGTCGGTGAGTTTCTGGCGGATGATTTCGAAGATTTCCTCGAAGCGCGGCTGGATGATGCCGATCAGGAGGGCGCGGGGAACGAGGTTGGGCTTGCTGCGTTCGTTCTCGCCCAGCGCGGGGACATCGATCATGTCGGACTCGTCTGTGTGCGAGGCAATCGCGCTGCCGTAGAGCGCCTTGAGGCGCTCCGCGTCGGTCAGGGAGGTGACGAGGACGCGGGCGATATCGCTGGTGACGTGCTTGCCGCCGGCGGGAACAGAGTCGCAGTGAATCATGTAGCCCGCGTGAAAAACCGCAAAGGACGAGACGCCACCGCCGATATCGATGACGGTGCAACCGAGGTCGCGTTCATCCTCCACCAGACTGGCGAGGCCCGCCGCGTAAGGCGAGACACAGAAAGAGGAAATGTCGAGGTGGCTGCGCTCGATGCTGGTGGCCAGATTTCGCAATGCGCCGCGTTCGCCCGTTACCAGGTGAGCGTCTACCTGCATATTCTGGCCGACCATGCCGCGGGGATCGCGGATGCCGTCGTGGCCGTCCACGCGGAAAAAAGTGGGGATGGTGTGAATGAGTTCATGCTCGTTGGTCGCGGCGCGTTCCTGTGCGAGCGCGAGAGCCCGGAGGACATCGTTATCGGCGATATCATGGCCGTTGATCTCCACATCGACGCTGTGGCCGTCGGAGCGGACGTGAACACCGGAGACGTTCGCAATCACCTCGCGCAACGGATAGCCCTTGAGTTCGGCAGCAGCCATGTTTTCGGCGGCGTGGACGGCCTGACGGATCGCGGCCTCAGCCTCGTCCAGATCGACGACCAGACCGTTCTTTACCCCCTGGGAGGGGCGGTGGCCGACGCCGAGAACCTCAAAGTTCCCCTCATCATCGACCACGCGGGCGATGAAGCAGGCGATCTTGCTGCTGCCGACGTCGAGCGCGGCAAGAACGGAGCCTCTGGGTTTGGTTTTGCCCTTGTTCATGGGTTTTACATACAATTTTGCCGTTGACCAACGCAAGAAAAACCGCGGTTTAAGCGCCATAATGCCTTCAAAACCCTTACAAGGCCTGGGCGAGACCGAGTCCCGTCTTGTATTCCCTTACCTTGCCCAGTTTGGTCCTGAAGATGATCCGGCCCGGATCGCGGAGGTCTATCGCGCTGATATCCCAGTCCATAATCTGCTCTTTTTCCTGCGAGAGCGCAAGCGTCCTGAGCGCCAGACCCACATCGGATTCCGGCAATTTAACCACCGCGCCACTTTTGAGCAAAAGGTTCCAGCGGCGGTTTTCAATGAGTTGGGCGTTATCCACACGTTCCTTGATCGCGGCTTCGGCTTCCAGCACGGAGAGAAGCTCGGGTGTGCGGGCGGGGGCGCCCTCGCCTGTCACCATGGGAAGATTCATAAAGGTCCGCAGGTCATCCGGTCTGATGGTGGTTCCCGCGTCGTCCACCAGTTCGATTTTGTCCTGCGCGGTTTTTTTCCAGAGGGCGATGGGGGTGCGCTCCTGCAGGCGGATATAAATCGTATCAGGCAGGCGGCGCTCGACGTGCGCGGAGCGAATCCAACTCATTTCCAGAAGTTTGAGTTTGGCGTTCTGCGGGTCGAATTTAAACGTCGGGTCGCCGCGGTCGATCGCGAGAATTTCCAGCAGCGCCTCGCGGTCGGCGTTCACGCGGCCCTCGACGAGGATATCCTTGACGCGGTAGCCCATATCCGCTGTGGCGATCAAGACTTTCTGCCCGATCCAGTTATAGGTCTTCGTGCCGGTTCCGGTCAGGATAAACCACGCGCCGAGCCAGAGGACGAAGACCGTAATGCCGCCGGCGATGGCGGCGCGCCGCAGCCAGATCAGGCGCGGATTTTCGCCCGCGCGGCGGCGGCGGATGTCTGAGCGTCGGGTTCCCTTGGACGAGCGCGCCATATTCTTATTCCTTATCCTGCCCCTACTGCGTCCGCTTGAAGAGGCGGGCATCCTTGGGCACCGGATCACGCGGCAGAGCGAGTTTGCGGTTTTCGGTGAAGGCTTCTTCGATCAGCGCGGTCAGATAATCGGTGAAGAGATGCGGCTGGGCGGCGGCCTCCCAGAGAAAATATCCCAGCGAGCCGGGGCACGGGTTGACCTCGTTCATCCAGACCTGCCCGGTTTTGGCGTTGCCGATGAAATCGATGCGCGGTGCACCCGTACCGTCCAGAGCGTCGAACAGGCGCGCGCCCCAAGTTCGGATGTCGTTGTCGGTTTTTTTGGGCAGGTCGGGGTTGATCTCGCGGGTCAGAGAGAGCATCCCCTCGCTCGACTGGCCGGGGGTTTTGGTGCCCCCTTTGGCGCCCTTCGTGCCGCCGCCGGAGAGGTATTTCTGTTTGAAGTCCAGCAGTTCATCCTTGGCCTTCGGGCGTTCGATGGCGGAGGTGACGGTTTTGCCCTCGAAGCATTTGGAGACGGCGACGTTATATTCGACGAGGTTTTCAACGAAAGGCTCCGCGATGGCCACCGGATCGAATTCGAAAATTGCGGGCAGGCAGGCTTTCGCCTCGTGCGCGTCACGCACCTTGGCGACGCCGATGGAACTGCCGAGGTGGGAGGGTTTGACGATGCAGGGATAGCCCAGCGGCTTGAGGATCGCTTCGAGTTTTTCCTCGGGGATGAGATATCCCTGCTCCGGCCGTTTCAGGACCGCGTAAGGCAGATAGGGGATATCGAGGGCGTGCATGAAATGCTTGGTGGCGACTTTATCCATGAGAATGGACGAGGCCTTGGTCCGCATCCCCGTGTAGGGGATGTTGGCCAACTCGAACAGCCCTTGAATGTTGCCGTCCTCGCCTATCAGGCCGTGGAACACGGGCAGCGCGACGTCGAACTCCACCGGCTTCGCGCCGCCGAACAGTCCGGTTTTCTTGGGGATGAGAACGCCCTTGCGGTTGGCGCTGACGTCAATCGTCACGGCAGTCACCTGTTTCATCGCGTTGACGTCAAGCATATAACTGGCACGTTCGCGCAGGAGATCGCCGACCAGCCATTCACCATCGGGGGCGATGTAGACCGGGAACGGCGCGTATTTCGACTGGTCGATGGCGTTTAAGGCCTGCAGACCGCTGACCACGCTGACATCGTGTTCGGGGGAGCGTCCGCCGAAAAAGACGGCGACTCGTTTCTTTGTTGTATTTTTGGACTGTGACATGGTGTTGAGGTCGTGTAAGACTTGGAAAGGAAGCGCATCATGCTACTTTATGCGCTCCATATTAACCAGAAAATATGATTCCTTAAAAGGGATTCGGCGTGCAAAGTTTGCTTTCCAACGGCGCTCAATTTTCATATCTGCGGCTCGATGAGGCGGGGAAGGATGCGCCCGTGATTGTCTGGGCGCATGGCTGGGGACAAAATCATACGGCGTTCCTGCCGTTGATGGAAACTTTACGGAAAACAGCAACGCATATTTTGATCGATTTTCCCGGATTCGGGGAATCGCCACCGCCACCAGAGCATTGGGGAACGGAAGACTACGCGGATGCGGTCGCGGCATGGCTGAAGGACCAGAATTTTCCGCCCGTACTCTGGGTCGGGCATTCGTTCGGGTGCAGGGTCGGGATTCGTCTTGCTTCCAAATATCCCGAGCGGGTGAAAGGGCTGTGTTTGATTGCGGCGGCGGGGCTGAAGCGCAAGCGCCCTCCTCTCAAGCGGCTGTATTTTTATTTACGAATCAAGCTGTTTAAAATGCTCAAGGTGTTTTTGCCGCAGGGGGAGATGCGGGAGGAAATTTTGTCCAAGTTCGGCAGCGCGGATTATAAAAAGGCTGGACCGATGCGGAGCATTTTCATCCGCACGGTGAACGAGGATCTGAGCGAGAATGCGCGGACCGTGCGCTGCCCCGTGCGGCTGGTGTTCGGGGCGAACGATACCGAAACGCCGCCGGAGTTCGGGATGCGGTATCAGAGTTTGATGCCGGACGCGGAGCTTTTGATTCTGGACGGGCTGGACCATTACAGCGTGCTCACAAGCGGGCGGCATCAGGCGGTGAAGGTGGTGAGTGATTTGGTTAAAAAGTTATGACAGAAGTGACTAGTTATGTTTGAAAAATTATCTGGTCTGAGCAGCGAGACACTATCAACAAATAATGCTGTAAAAATATTTCTCCTTTTCTTAGGGATTGCATTATTATTGGGCTTATTATCAAAAACCTCTTTTTTTCTTTTGGATTACTTTCTGTTTTTTACTAACTTATTGGTTTTTATTTTCTTTTCTCTTTTTTCATATAGAAGACTATTAATATATCTTCACCCTTTACAGCAGGATGATTACGACAATCGTCGTTTTCTTGTGTGGATATATAAGCATAAAGTAATCGATAAAAGTATGAGCATCGCCTTGATGATCTCAGGGTTGTTTGGTTTATACAATCCTGAATTCTTGGCGAAAATAATTGCTGCTTTTTGCTTTTTTTCCGGTTTTATTCGTGCCCCTGATCCAAGGACACGATCAAAAAAGAAACTTGTTTTAACTGCACGAGCAGTGCGGATTCTTTTTCCTGCGCTTCTTGTTTGGCTTGTTTTTGTTTTGCCTTTCATTGCTCTTAGTAATCCTTTCTTTCTTATTATTCCTGTACAAGTGTTACCCCTCCTGCTCGTTCTCTCGAACCTCCTGAACCAGCCCTATGAGAAGGCGGTGCAGAAGAAATTTTACGACGAAGCGGTTGCGAAACTCTCTGACGTCAAGCCGACGATCATCGGTATCACCGGGTCGTACGGGAAGACGTCGGTCAAGCATATCCTTGGCCATATTCTCAAGAGCGCGGCGCCGACCCTGATCACGCCGGGGAGCGTCAATACGGTTATGGGCATCACGCGGATCATCCGCGAACAGATGGAGCCGAATACGAAATTTTTCGTCGTGGAGATGGGCGCTTATGGCCCCGGTTCTATTGCGCGGCTGTGCGCCCTGACGCCGCCGGATGCCGCCATCATCATCGCCATCGGGCAGGCGCATTATGAAAGATTCAAGACTTTAGAGACCGTCGCGGCGGCGAAGTTCGAACTAGCGCAGGATACGCTTTCACGCGGCGGGCATGTCACGGTGCATGAGCAGACCTTGCAGTTTGAATCGTCGCGGGCGATTTACGCGGCGCACAAGGATCATTTCACGGTGTGCGGGGAAGCGGCAGGCAACGATCTTGTCATGCAATCGGTGACACAGACGAAGGACGGGCTGACGGTTTCCATCACATGGAAGGGTCAGGCCTATACGCTGAAGGCGCCGCTATACGGGGTGCAGCATGGCGGGAATATCGCGCTGGCGTTCGCGTGCGCGGCGGAGCTTGGGATTGATCCGCGGGATATCGCCACGGCGCTGGAACGCTGCCCGCAGATTACGCACCGTCTGGAGGTCAAGCCCTATCCCGAGGGCGGGCTTTTGATTGACGATGCATTCAATTCCAACCCAAAAGGATTCGCGGCAGGTCTGGAGTTGCTGCCCGTTTTGAGGCGCGAGGGCGGGCGGACGATTTTGATTACGCCGGGAATGGTGGAGCTGGGCGAGGCGCATGATTTGGAGCATACGAAAATCGGGGAACTGGCGGCGAAGACCTGCGATGTTGTTCTGGCGGTCGCGGCTGAGCGGATTCCGACGTTCATTTCCGCTTACCGGGCCCATGCGCCGCAGGGGCAGCTGTTGAGCTTTGCGACGTTCAAGGACGCGGAGGCGTGGTTGACGGCAAACCGGAAAGCGGGTGACGTGGTTTTGATCGAGAACGATCTTCCGGACCTTTATGAGCGGATTCCGCGGCTTTAAACTGTTCTGAATTCGGCTTGAACTCAAGGTTTTTGTTCTATATATGTCGTTCCCGGAGACTACCACGGAACGGAGTATATTTTATGGACCTAGAAGAAAAAGGCCTCGGGCAGGCCTTTGAAATTGCTGACGCCCCCCAAATCCCTGATCACTACATTCAAGATTTTCTGAGCGACCCTGCCGTACGGGAGCTGACCGGGACGCTTAAAGGGCGGGGATTTGAACCCCAACAGATAGAACAGTATCTGATCGGGCTTTATCGCGGCGGTGAGCATAAAATCAGTTTGGCCGAGATGGCGAGCATAGAGCCTTGCGATTCAACAGAGGCGGAGAGTGATACGCCGCAGGTGTTAGTCCTCTAATCCTGATAATGTATTAAATTCAGGCTTGGATCGGAGCCGGAACATGGATTATCGTGCGCCGTTAAAAGCCGCTTTCTGCTTTTTGGCGAGGGCGCGGCGGACGAAGGCGAAGGATTCGACCATCTGGTTGTAGTCTTCTTCCGTGAGGTCGAGGACGCTCAGAGACTCCTTGACTGTCATTCCATAAAGGCGGCTTTCGGCGAACTCCTGAACGACCTCAAAGGATCGGTAAGCGTCATGAAGGCGGTTGTCGTTCAGAGCCAGACGCATTCTTTCCATCTCGTTGTTCACGCCCTGCAGGAGGAAGAGAAGATCGAAGGCTCTGAGTTCCTCGTCCTTGGTGTCGAGGATCATGAGCGCGACATCGCGGCCAAATTCAAACGTGTCCACTTCCTTTTCGAACTGGTTGGGGTAGATCACGCTTCCGGTTTCGTCCTGAAAGCGCCCCTCGCGCATTTCGAGGAGGTAATATTCGGCCCGCGCCATCGGTGTTTTTTCTTTAAGATTCATAGGTTTTGTCCCTTTTCCAGCGGCAGGATAAGCAAGAACACGAAATTATGCAAACTTTACGTCGAGAGGCGTTCGCCGAGGCGGCGGATTTCCCAATGAAGATCGAGGTTTAGCAGGTTTTTGGCGCGGCGGATCAGCTCCTCCCCGAGGTCTTCAAGGTCCGCGGCGGTGGCCTTGCCCGTATTAATCATGAAATTGCAGTGTTTTTCGGACATTTTGGCGCCGCCGACGGTCAGGCCGCGCCCGCCGACCTTTTCGACGACCTGCCACGCGCGCAGGCCGGGTTCGAGGCCTGCCTTTTTCAATTCCTCCTCCGAGGGGTTGGCGAAGGTGGAGCCGCCGGTCTTTTCGGTGATCGGCTGGGTTTCGCGGCGCTTGTCCTTTATGTCCTTCAAGCGGGCGCGGACGATGTCCTTGTCCTCCCTCGTCCCTTCGAAGGCGGCGGCGGTGAAAAATGTTCCTTCCGGCACGCCGCAATAGCGGTAACGCATATCCATGTCCGTAGTCATCAGTGCCTCTGGGCGGCCCCTGCGGTCTACTCCGAACGCGCCGATCAATGCGTCTTTCACTTCGCGTCCGTAGGCGCCTGCATTCATGCGGATGGCTCCGCCCACGGTTCCGGGAATGCCGGAGAGGAATTCCAGTCCACCGATCCCGGCCTTGGCCGCCGCTGCCGCGACCGAACCGTTGAGCGCTCCGGCCCCGGCCAGAATCCGCGTTCCCTTGATGTCGATATTTGCAAAGGGCTTGCCCAGACGCACCACGCAGCCGCGCACCCCGCCATCGCGGATAATGACGTTGGCCATGCCGCCCAGAATTGTCACGGGCATTTCAGGGGGTGAATCCTTGAGAAAGAGCGCGAGATCGTCGAGGTCTTCGGGCTGGAAGAGCAGGTCCGCCGTACCTCCACATCCGAACCAGCTTTCCGCGCCCAGCGGTGCGTTTTGCGTGAAGCGGTCATCACCAGCGGTCTCACGCACTAAAAATTTCCTCAGGTTGGAGAGCATGGTCCATGTCTTTCTCAGTTCGGCGCGGGTTTATGGGCGTCAATCTCCGCCGCCAGTGCGGAGAGGGGTTTCAGACCTGTCCGGTCCTGCGGTAGAGGCTCGAATTTGATGTTGCCCAGCGTGGTCATGACGTCGTATTCGCCGATCACGGTATCGAGTAACAGGAATCCGGCCATGCCATAAACATCTTCATTCTCCTTCGTCAGGCCTTTGACGCAGACCTTCAGGTCGGTCATGCCCTCGTAATACTCGGACTGGTAATAGAAATCGGCGACGTTGAACCGGATCCCGCCGTGGTCGAGGATCGGGGTGGCATGGCGCGGCTTGAAGGCAATCACGCGCCAGCCGGGGATTTGCGGTGCGGCCTTATAGAGGTCGATGACCGAAGGGATCGCGCTTTTCAAGCCACCTGCGCTGATGATGAATTCGTAGACTTTATCCTCCGCCTGTCCGATTTCGAACCAGAGATCGGGGTAGACCGCCTTGATTTTTCCCTGAACGGCGTTCATGACGGCTTCGGTTTTTTTATCGTACTGTTCGATCATGGATTTATTCTGGATGAACCAGTCCCAGAATTCGGCGTGAGTCAGGTTTTGCGCCTGCGCGGGCTGAGCGATGAAGATCGAGCCTATCGCGGCGAGGATTCCCTTTTTCATGCGGCGCGGCCCTTTCTTTTTTCGATTGCGTCGGCGAGCTGTGCGGGCAGCGCGTTGGCCCAGGAGGTGATGTCGCCCGCGCCCATGCACAGGATATAATCTCCGGGCTTGGCGATTTCGGCCAGAATGTCCGGCAGATTTTCTTTTGAGATCAGGGAGCGCGAGTCGCGGTGACCGTGATCGTGTATTCCTTTGGTTAAAGAGTCCTTGTTTACGCCTTCGATCGGCGTTTCCCCGGCGGCGTAGACATCGGCGATGATGACGGTATCCGCCTCGTTGAAGCAACGGCAGAACTCCTCGAAGAGATCCTGCAATCGGGTGAATCGGTGCGGCTGGAAGATGGCGATGATCTTTGCGCCCTGCTCTTCGAGAACGCTGCGGGCGGTTTTGAGAACGGTTTCGATTTCCACGGGGTGATGGGCGTAATCGTCGATAATGGCTATCCCGTTCACTTCGCCGACCCGCGTGAAGCGGCGTTTGACGCCCCGGAAGCCCGCGAGCGCCTTTCGCATCGTGGCGGGCGGGACGTCCATTTCTTTCGCCACGCCGAAGGCGACGAGAGAATTCTGTACGTTATGAAGGCCGGGCATCGGCAGGATCACGTCGGAGATCACGACATCGCGGCCATCAAGGCTCAACCAGCCTGCGAAGGTGACGTCGAAGGTGCTGCCCTTCGCGTCCTGCCGGACATTGGAGGCGCGGATGTCGGCCTGAGGATTAAAACCGTAGGTGATGATTTTTCTTTGGGAGACCTGCGGGACCAGCGCCTGCACCTCGGGATGATCGAGGCATAAAAGCGCGTAGCCGTAAAAGGGCAGGTTCAGAACGAACCGTTTGTACGCTTCGCGCACTTCCTCAAAAGAGCCGTAATGATCCATATGTTCGGGGTCGATGTTGGTCACCACCGCGACCGTCGCGGGAAGACGGGTAAATGTTCCGTCGCTCTCGTCGGCTTCTACGACCATCGCGTCGGACTGGCCGAAGCGGAGATTGGTGCCGTAAGCGTTCACGATGCCGCCGTTCACGACCGTCGGGTCGAACCCGGCGCTGTCGAGCATCTGTCCCACCATTGAGGTGGTCGTGGTTTTTCCGTGTGTTCCCGCTACGGCGACGGCGGATTTGAGGCGCATCAGCTCGGCCAGCATCTCGGCGCGCTTGACGACGGGGACTTTGAATTCGCGGGCGGCGATGACTTCGGGGTTATCGGATTTCACGGCGGAGGAAATGACGATGGCGGCGGGAAGCTCCCCCTTTTCGCAGAGAATGTTTTTTGCGGCGTGGCCGACCATGACACGCAAGCCAATCTCGCGCAGCCTTGCGACGTTCGCGCCCTCCGCCTGATCGGTCCCCTGTACTTTATAGCCCAGTGCGTTCAGGAGAATGGCGATGCCGCTCATCCCTATTCCGCCGATGCCGACGAAATGGAGCGTTCCGATGTTGGGCGACATGATGCGCATATGGTTTACTCCTTCACATTCTGCTCTAGTAGCCCGGTCCCGACACTACGGACTTCACCAGATTCCCCAGTTTGTGGGCGGCGTCCGGCTTGCCGAAGGCGCGGCATTTTTCTGCCGCCTCGCCCAAAATAGCGGGATTTTGCAGAAAAGCGGTCAATCTTGCAAGCAATGCTTCGGGGGTGAAACCGTCCTCGGTCATCATCCACGCCCCGCCACCATCGGCGACATGGTCGGCGTTCCTCTTCTGCTGCTGGTCCTTATGGTGGGGATAGGGCACGAAAATCGCAGGGCGGCCCGCCGCCGTGACCTCGGCCACGGTGCTGGCCCCCGAGCGGCAGATCACCAGATGCGCGGCGGCCAGACGTTCGGCCATATCGTTGTAAAAGGAGGCGACTTCGGCTTTGATTCCGGAGTCCTTATAGGCGAAAGCGGTTGGCTCCAGATCCTCTTCCCGGCATTGCTGGACGACATTCAGGCGTTTTTTATATTCCGAGGGGAGTTGCGCGAGGGTCTGTGGAACCACCTTGCTGAAGACCGAGGCGCCCAGAGAGCCACCCATTATAAGAATATTCAACGGTCCGTCCGGCTGAGGCCTGGGGTAAGGCGTTTTATGCAACGCGGCGATTTCCGGGCGGATCGGGTTTCCGGTGATGACGGCCCGCATCCGTTCGTCCTTCTCCAGCCCTGTCAGATCAGGAAAAGAGAGCGCAATGCGTTCGGCCTTTTTGGAGAGGTAACAATTCGCCTTGCCGATGACCGCGTTCTGCTCGTGGATGATGGCGGGCACCCTTTGCTTCTGCGCCACGAAGACACCGGGGAAAGACGGATAGCCGCCGAAACCGACCACAAGGTCCGGCTCCAGATCGGAGACGATGCGCCAGGCCTGCACGAGGCCCGCGCCGAGATTGACCAGCCCCCTGAATTTTCCGGCGGGGCCGCCGCCCACGGTTCCGGCGCGGATGATGTGGACGGGTATATTTTCCGGGAACATTCCGGCGAATTTTTTGCCGCGCTCATCCGTAATGAGGGCCAGCTTGTTACCCCGCGCGGCCAGATCGTGCGCCAGCGCCGCCGCGGGCGTCATGTGCCCGCCTGTCCCGCCGCTGCTGATCAGGATCAGGGGAATATTGTCGGGAGAATCGTTCATACTTCGGACTCGCGGGTTTCTTCACCTTTATCCTGCACCGCGAAGGAAGAGCGAATCAAGCCTGCACGCGCAGCCGTCATCCTCCCCTGCCTGCGGGTGAGAGCCAGAACGATGCCCATACTCGCCCCCAGCGAGAGAAGGGAGGAGCCGCCGTAGCTGATGAAGGGCATGGTCATGCCCTTGGCGGGCAGGAGGTGAACGCTGGATCCCATATGGACGAGCGCCTGCAGGCCGAACAGAGTCAAAAGACCGCCGACGGCGAGAATGGGAAACATATCCTCGGCCTGCAGGAGGCGCTTGAAGCCGCGCAGGACGATAAAGAGGAACAGCCCGATCAGGAACAGCACGAAGAGAATCCCGAACTCCTCGCCCGCGACGGGAAAGATGAAGTCGGCATGGGCGTCGGGAAGGTTGAGCTTCACCGTACCCTGCCCCGGCCCGGTTCCCGTCAGCCCGCCGTTGCGGAAGGCGGCCAGAGACTGATCGACCTGATAGGTGTCACCACTTTCGGGGTTGAAAAAGCGGTCCACGCGGCTGCGGACGTGATCGAAGCCGAGATAGGCGCCGCCCAGAACGACCGGGGAGAGAAGCAGGATCAGCGCGAGATAGCGCAGGCGCAGGCCGGAAAGAAAGACCTGCGTCCCCAGCACAAGAGTCACCACGACGCTCATGCCCAGATCGGGCTGAAGCATGAGCAGCGCGATAATCAGGATATACAGGCCGACGACGAAGAAATAGCCGTTGAGCGGGGCTTCATTCAGGGTGAACGCCCTGCCCGCCTTCTGCCTGACGCCGCCGACCCGCGCCCATGACACTTTTTGCATGGCTATCAGCCAGGCGGATACCACGATGAACGCGGGTTTAACGAATTCGCTTGCCTGGACGGACATCCCCAAGATCGGGAGCCAGCGGCGGGCGCCCTTAATCTCCGTCCCGGCAAACAGAGTTATGACGAGCGCCACGATCCCTGCTATCAGCGCGAGACTGCATATCCGCCAGATCGTCCTTGGCGGGAGCATCGAAATGCCGATCATCAGTATGAGGGCCGGAACCAGAAAGATGATCTGGCGCTTGAGGAAATAGTAATCCTCAACCTCCAGAAGTTGCGCGACAGGCGGGCTGGCGGTGGAGACCATCGCCACGCCGATCAGAGCCAGGATGAGGACCGACAGGAGGAGGCTCTGATCGACCGTCCACCACCACGCGCCCAGAAACGAGCGGTCGGCGCGGGAGAAGGGCTGGATGTCCTGCGAGGCGGCTGACATTTCCTACTCCCCCAACCGATGCACGAGGCGGGTGAATTTCTTCCCGCGATCCTCGAAGGATTTGAACTGATCGAAAGACGCGCAGGCCGGGGACAGAAGCACGACCCCTGCCCCGCCGGGCTGGCCGCGCTTTTCCTGGGCCATGATATGCGCGGAACGGATGGCGGAGACAAGCTTGCGGCTTTTGGTGTACGCGATGCCATACTTGTCCATCCAGTCCGCAAATTCGTTGGTGGATTCGCCGATCAGGAAGGCGTGGCGGATGCGGTCGGCGAAAATCTCAAGGCCCGAAAGGCCCGCGTCCTTTTTGCGGCCGCCGACAATCCAGTAAATGTTGTTATGGCAGCCCAGCGCCATCGCTGCGGAGTCGGGGTTCGTGGCCTTGCTGTCATTCACATAGGAGACGCCGTTGATGGTGCGGATGAGGTGCTGGCGGTGCTGCAAGCCTTCGAAGGATTTCATTGCCTCGAATATTTCAGCCGGAGTCAGGCCGACGACGCGGCCTACGGTATAGGCGCAGACGACATTCTGATGATTATGGATTCCGCGCAGGGTTTTTAAATCCTCTAGGACTCCCACCTCGATCACCTGATCGGATATCGCGTCCACCAGCTTGCCTTCGCTGGCGTACACGCCGCCCTGCTCTTTTCCGCTTATGGAGACAGGGATCACCTTACGGAGCCCCTTTTCGCGGACGGCTTGGAGAATCCGGCCTGTGTATTCGTCGTCGTTGCAGATAATTGCTGTCCCGCCGCCATAGCCGCTGTGGGCATCGTCAACGAGTTTCTGTTTGACTGCCGCGTAAGGCTCGATCCCGCCGTGGCGGTCGAGATGGTCGGAGGTGATGTTGATGACCACCGAGATGTCGGGGCGGAAGGTCGGGCAGAGGTCGATCTGGTAGGAGGATATTTCCAGAACCGAATAACATTCCCCCTGCGGGACTTTCAGGTCAAGCACAGGGACGCCGATATTTCCTCCCAGAACGGTGGCTTTTCCGTTGGCCTTGAGAATGTGGTGGATGAGGCTGACGGTCGTGGATTTGCCGTTGGTGCCTGTGACGCCGATGGTCTTGCCTGTGAGGCCGGAGCGGTAGAAGAGCTCAATGTCGCCGATGACCTCGACGCCCGCGGCCTGCGCGGCCTTCACAACCCGATGAGGCTCAGGGTGCGTGTAGGGAACGCCAGGCGAGAGAACGATAAAGGCGAATTCCTTGAAATCCTGCCGCCCGTCGTCGAGGGTTTCGATTTTCAGCTTGCGGGCTTCCTGCAACGCTTCGGGGCGGTCGTCCCCCGCGACAACTTCTGCTCCGGCTTTTTTAAGAGCCTTCACGGCGGACATCCCGCTGCGGCCCAGCCCGTAGACCAGAACTTTTTTCTTCGGCAGTGAATTTACGTATGTCTTTAACTTGACCATGCCTTAGCGTATCAGCGGAGCTTGAGTGTTGCCAGCCCGATCAGGGCCAGAATCATAGCGATAATCCAGAAACGAATAACAATGGTGGGCTCCGACCAGCCTTTTTTCTCAAAATGATGGTGGATCGGCGCCATGGCGAAGACCCTCTTGCCGGTCAGCTTAAAGGAGGCCACCTGGATGATGACCGAGACGGTTTCCAGAACAAAAAGGCCGCCGACGATGGCCAGAACGATTTCATGCTTGACCATGACGGAAATCGCGCCAAGCAGTCCGCCCATCGCCAGAGACCCTGTATCGCCCATGAAGATGGCTGCGGGCGGGGCGTTGTACCAGAGGAAGCCCATAGCCCCCCCGATCAACGCGCCGCAGATGATGGCGAGTTCCGCCGTGCCGGGGATAAAGGGTATAAAGAGGTATTCGGAGAAATCCTGCCGGCCCGCGAGATAAGCAATCAGGCCGAAACAGGCGGCGACGATGGCCACGGGAACGATGGCGAGACCATCAAGTCCGTCGGTCAGATTGACCGCGTTGGACGAGCCGACAATCACCAGCATCGACCACGGAATGAAAAACCAGGACAGATTCCAGATCACGTTCTTAAAGAAGGGCGGCGCGACATGGGTGCTGAAGGCGTCGGGCAAGGCGAACATGATTCCCAGTGTCACGAGGAAGGAAATTCCGAACTGCGCCGCTAATTTATGTTTTCCCGAAAGACCCTTGGGGTTTTTCTTGGTCAGCTTCAAATAGTCGTCGGCAAAGCCGATGGCGCCATAGCCGACCATCACCAGCAGGGCCAGCCAGACGAAGGGATTGGCGAGGTCGGCCCAGAGAATCGTGCTGATGCTTACGGAAATCAGGATCATCAGGCCGCCCATGGTCGGGGTTCCGGCCTTCTTGAAGTGGGTTTCCGGCCCGTCGTCGCGGATCGGCTGTCCTTCTTTCTGTTTCATCTTGAGCCACGCAATCATGCGCGGGGCGATGATAAAACTAATGATAAGGGACGTCATAATGGCGCCGCCCGTGCGGAAGGTTACGTAACCAAAGAGATTGAAAAAGCTGACGTAATAATGGAGAGGGAAGAGAATATTATAGAACATGGCCGCTCCGGCTCTGTTTTTGTTCGGGGTAGATCAGACGCAGGGCATCGACCATTCGTATGCCCGCCTCTTCATCTCCCTGACGGAAAACAAGGAGATCGCCGGGGCTGATGACCTCCGGCACGATTCTTTCGACTTTCGCCTCTTTATACAACTCAGAAATCAAAACGCTGACGTCTCTTACTATTGGCACGCGGCGGGAAATATACACGAAATCCAGATTACCCATTTTAAAGGGAATTGCCAATTCGTTGTTTGCGCCGGGGCGGCGGGGCGAACCCTGCGGGGCATCCACATGGTCAAGGAAGACCGTCTGGCGCCCATCACCAATGTCGATGAGCTTGTTGACGGCAAAGACCACGCCCTTCACGCTGTCGCGCGGCTGGACGCTGACGGTGACGGTGCGGGTTTTGAGGATGGACCAGTAGAACCGATTGTTTTCAATCATAATGTGCTTTCATTTCTTTTACTTAAGAGAACTCAGTTTTAAGTCTTTTCTGATACTTCAGGTCATGGCGTTGCGGACCTCCTGCGCGTCGTCGAAGGGGGTTGTGATGTTTCCAATAATCTGTCCGGTTTCGTGGCCCTTTCCGGCCACAAGGAGGACATCGCCATCCTTCATTTCTTTTATTGCTGCCTGAATGGCTTCGCGGCGATCGCCGATGTCCTGCACAGGCTTGCCCTTGCCTATGCCGTTGAGAATGGCGGCGCGGATGGGTTCGGGTTTTTCGGTGCGCGGATTGTCGTCGGTCACAATCATCCTGTCTGCGAGGCGGGCGGCGATTTCCCCCATGATCGGGCGTTTGCCGGGATCGCGGTCGCCGCCGCAGCCAAAGAGGCAGATCAATTTGCCTGCCGTATGGGGGCGCAAGGCTTTTAGAACTGTTTCGAGCGCGTCGGGGGTGTGGGCATAATCGACATAAACCTCCTTCGGACCTTCAATTTTCTGCAAGCGTCCGGGGACGGGCTGGAGATTTTCGAGGGCTTTCAAGAGCGTGTCCAGCTTGTCTTTTTCCTCGGCCCAGACCAGACCGAGGGCGCAGAGCGCGTTCATGACCTGAAAGCCGCCGACGATCGGGATTTTCAGCGTGTGTTTTTTGCCTTCGATTGAAAGCTCCAAAAGCTGACCGCCGGGATTAGGAACGCTCTTTATTAACTTCAGGGTTTCTGCTTTCTGCCCATAAGAGATGATGGTGTGGCCCGCATCCTTGCAGGTTTTTTCGAGTGTTTCGTATTCGGGCACATCGGCGTTGAGGACGACGGTGCTGTTCTTTCTCAGCACTTCGGAAAAGAGGCGCAGCTTCGCGGCGAGGTAGCTCTCCATATCCTTGTGGTAATCGAGATGATCGCGGGAAATGTTGGTATAGCCCGCGACGCCGATACGCACGCCGTCGATGCGGTATTGCTCCAGACCGTGGCTGGAGGCTTCCATACAGAGATGGGTAATCCCCTCCTTCGCCATCTCCGCCAGATTTTTGTGCAGGGTGACGGGATCGGGCGTGGTCATGGAGGCGGATGCGGCGATCTTTCCGTCTTTCATGATGCCGAGCGTGCCCATGCTGGCAGCGTTATGGCTGAGCGCCTGCCAAAGTTGCGCGGTAAAATGGGCGGTCGAGGTTTTTCCGTTGGTGCCGGTCACGGCGGCTATGGTGGAGGGTTGATGAAAATAAAGAGTTCCGCACCATTTGCTGAATTCCTTATGCGGGTTGTCGGCCTCGATCAGTAAAATCCCCATATCACTTTTGGGGCGTGGTGTTTCCGAGTCCTTGTTATAGTGTGACCATGACACCCCAAACTCTTCGTGGGGTGGTCTTTCATAGGGTTCAATTCCTAATCGTTTGCATACTTCCGGGCTCGGGTTCCAGGGCGGACGCTTTTTATAATTTTCCGGCAAAGCGGTCCCTGTCTTGGCGATGATGCCTGTTGCGCCTTTTTCCAGCGCCTGTGGGATGAAATCGTGGCCATCGACCTTTGTTCCCTGAAGCGCCGCGAAAATATAACCGGGCTTGACCTCTCGGCTGTCCTGCGTGATACCCGCAAACGTGCCAGAGAGAACCCTATGCGTGGTTTCTCTTAAGTTTTTTTCAATTTCACTGCTCATTGGAGGCCAGTTTCTTCTCCGGGTGTTCGGGCTTGATGTATTGCTGCAGGGGCAGGCTGATATCCTGCGCTTCGACGTAATTATCGGACGGGAGGCCGAGGATGGCGGCCATGGAGGTGACCACTTTCGCCACGACTGGCGCGGCGACCCAGCCGCCGGTGGCGTAGCCGTAGCTTTTCTTTGTGCCCTGCGGCTCGTCGATCATCACGAAGACCACATAGCGCGGGTTGTCGATGGGGAAGGCGCCGATGAAGGAGGAGAGCAGGCTCTTGCGGTTATAGCCCTTCTTGCCGCCGCTTTTTTCTGCCGTTCCGGTCTTGCCGCCTACATAGTAACCGGGAACATCCGCCTTGCCGCCCGTGCCTTTTGTGACCACAAGACGCAGGAGGCCACGCATTTTTTCCGAGGTTTCCGCCGAGAGTATCCGCGCCTGCGGCCTGATATTGTCTGCACCTGATTTCAAGATCAGCTTCGGGTGGATTTGCAGGCCGCCGTTGATGATCGTGGCGGTGGCGACGCAGAGCTGCAAGGCAGAGACCGAGATCCCGTGTCCATAGGAAACGGTGACGAGCGAGGATCCCGCCCACGGTTCGGGCGGGAGCAGAGGTTTGCTAACTTCACGGATATCGAAAGAGGGTTTATCCATCAGGCCGAGGTCGGAGAGAAACGCCTTGAGTTTGTCCATGCCGACCGCTTGCGCCATCATGGCCGAGCCGATGTTGGAGGAATGCATGAAGACTTCGGGCACGGTCATGATCCGCTTCTGCGCGTGATAGTCGTTGATCGTGTGGCCGTCGATTTTCAAGGGCTTGCGGGCATCGAAGGTCGTGGCCAGCGGCGCGTCCTGCGTTTCCAGCAGCGCGGCGGTGGTAAAAATCTTGAAGACGGAGCCGAATTCATACACGCCCATCGTGACGCGGTTTCTCAGTATCTCCTTATATTTCTCCTCATCGGAGACATAGAGGCTGTTGGCGTTGAGGTCGTAATCGGGCAGCGAGACTCCGGCCAGCATTTCGCCCGTCTGGGCGTCGAGTATCACTCCCACGCCCGCCTGTGCGCTGAATTCCGTTATGGCTGTTTCTATCTCGCGGCGCAGGGCGTGCTGAAGCCGGACATCAAGGGTCAGGCTGACGTCCTGCCCTTTCTCCAAAATCTTCTGGGCGCTGCGTTCGATGCCGGAGAGGCCGCGCCCGTCGCGCCCGGTATAGCCGATCAGGTGCGCGGCCATTTTTCCCTGCGGGTAGATGCGGCTATCAGCGTATTCGAAGGCCAGGCCGGGTTCGCCGAAATCGAGAATTTTTTCCTGCTGCTGCGGCGAGATGTTTGGACGGAGCCACGCATAGCGGGATTTGGGAATGCTGATTTTCGCCAGAGTTTCTGATTCCTTCAGGTCAGGGAAAATTTCCGCGAGGGCTTTTGAGACTTTCGGCTTATCAAGCAGGAGTTCAGGATCGGCATACAACGATGGAGTCTTCAGGCTGGTCGCCAGCAGGACGCCGTTGCGGTCGTAAATATTGCCGCGGCGGACATGATCCAGCAAATCCTGCGAGCGGGCGAGGCGCGAGAGTTCCTCGGAGTCTTGCGTGGATTCAAAGTGCCTGCCCTGCACAATCATGAGATCAATGGTGCGGGCGGCGATCAACAGATAGGCAAGGGCAAATAGCCCGCCCAACAGGATCAAGCGACCATAAGCCAGCTGGAGCGCCGCGCTTTGCTCGCCCTCCAGATTAATAATGTTGCGCCTGTGACTTCTGAGCCTCATGGGCGGTTCGTTTCCTCTTGTTCCTGAGGCGCGGGAAGACGCTCGGGCTTGCGGGGAATGATTGCGGGGTATGTTCCCTCCTGCGGCATTTCCAGAGAAGCGGGGATCAAAGCGCCCTCGTTATACTCGTTGATATTCTCCGGTTCGGAGACGAGCTGGGCGGGCTCCGGCAGGGTGAGGCCGAGATATTTTTTCGCCAGAGCCTCGATGCGCTCGGGGTTATTGAGCAGGCTCCACTCTGCGGCCAGAACCTTGGCCGACTCCTGCTCGCCAGCGATAGAGAGGTCGAGACGGGCGAGCTGTTTTTCGGAGCGGTTGACGCTCTGGCTGATGTGCATGAGGGTTCCGGCGCTCAGGGACATGACGAGGAGAACGGCGAGATGGTTGAGAAAGGTTTTTTTCATAGGGTGTCCTTTCGGTCAGTAAAGGGGGTTCGGGCGGCGCCCCGCAATTTTGCAGAGCGTGAGCGGGAGTTGAATGAGGCTTCTTCTTCGGAGGGGCTGACGGCCTTGTTGTAGAGAGACACAAAGACCGGATCGGCTTTTTGCGGGGATTTTTCGGGGAAGTGGCGGGAGCCGGAGGGTGTGCGCCCCGACTTTTCGCGGATGAAATTCTTGACGATGGAATCTTCGAGGGAGTGGAAGGTGACGACGACCAGACGGCCGCCGGGGGAGAGAATTTTTTCGGACGCCTCAAGGGCGCGCTCCAACTCGCCGAGTTCGTCGTTCACGGCGATTCTTAGCGCCTGGAAGGTGCGGGTGGCGGGGTCGCTTTTATCTTTGGGCGAACGCGGAACGACGGCGCGGACGGCGTCGGCCAGTTCGATGGTCGTTTCAAAAGGTTTTTGGGCGCGCTGATTGATTATGCGGTTGGCGATTTTGCGGGAGCGGCGCTCCTCGCCATATTTATAAATCACATCTGCGAGGTCGCTTTCCTTCATCGTGTTGACCAAATCGGCGGCTGTGGCACCGGACGCGGTATCCATCCGCATATCGAGCGGGCCGGCGAAGCGAAAGGAAAACCCCCGCTCTCTCTGGTCGAGTTGCATCGAGGAGACTCCGAGATCAAGGACGAAACCGTCAACCTTCGCGAAACCGTTTTTTTGCAGAATACTTTCGACGTCACCGAAGCAGCCGCGAATAAAGATCAACCGTGCCCCGAATTTTTCCTTCAAGTCCCGTGCATATTTTTCGACACTCATATCCCGATCAAGGGCGATGACCGTGCAATCCGCCGCCTCCAGAATCGCCCGTGTGTAGCCGCCCGCGCCGAAGGTTCCATCAACATAGACCGCGCCGTCGCGGGGTTCGAGCGCCCGCAGCACCTCGGGCAACATCACGGGGGCGTGTTCGCTTGCGCTTGCCGCTCTCATGGGCCGCTCTCCCGGTCGGCAGGAATTGTCAGGCGCTTTTCGCGGACCTGAGACCTTGCCGTTTTCTTGCGCTCCTCAAACGCCTTGGGCTGCCAGATCTGAAACTTGCGGCCCAGCCCGACGAAGGTCGCGTAATCGTCCAGGCCGGAAAATTCAATCAGATCCTGCGTGAGCATCACACGCCCCTCGCCGTCGAACTGGAGATGGACGCTTTCGCCGAAGATGGCGGTGGCGAGATCGTCCTGATCGTCTGAAAAAAGATCGTAATGCTCAAGACGCTGGCTGATTTCATCCATGCGGTCCCATTCGAAGCCTTCTAGGCACGGGTGGTTGTGGGAGCGGAACAGAACGACACCCAGATGCAGGCGCTCGCCCAACGCGGCGCGGAACGGCGCGGGAACGGAGACGCGGCCCTTTCTGTCCAGCTTGTTGGTGAATGTCGAGATAAAGAGCGCCAATGCCTCTCCCAAAAAAAACAAGTCTCCAGACCAGCCCCTTGCCTTCCTGACTTGGCGCCTTGTGCTCCATCGTCCGTGGTCCGCTCTGTCCTTGAGCATACATGGATATTTATGGGATAGCATGGTCTGATTTGGGGCGTCAATAAAATGTCCCTGTAATTTATTCAGAAACAACAGTTTTTTTGATTTCAGGCCGTGGCGTTTTGTGTACAGAATTGTGCATAGATAGGGGATAGGCCTTGCCAAATCCGCTTTTCTTTAGCCGGGGATCATTTTTCAGAATCAAAGCTGCGCTGAAAAACTTTAAAAGTGCATTAATTTGTTACTATTTTTTATTATTTATAGACTTTTTGCTTATAAGTGATTGTTCTAAAAGTATTTTTTGACATAATGTGTTTCATTGTGTTAGTCATAATATCAGTTTACAAGCAATCTCTAATGTGTGTGGGGATTATAAAATGATTACTTTTCTTATGCTTGTTCTGGCCCTGAGCGGGGGGTTGTTTCTGGGAACCATTCTTTATTCTTGCCTGCATACTTTCGCGGATGAGGAATGAGTCCTTTCAGATCCTCTCCTGCCGAATAAAGAAAAACCGCCTCTTTCAAGGCGGTTTTTCACAATCAAAATATCCAAAAAACCTGTAAGCCGGGTTCTGTCCCCGGCTTGCGCCGGGGGATGACCATTCATCTGGGAGGACGGTTACCCGCCCCCTCTAGCAACCTACCCGGACCGCGGGTCCGAAAAACACCCTGCCGGACAAGCCGGCGCGCGGTCCCTATTTGGTCTTGCTTCCGGCGGGGTTTGCCGTGCCGCCCCTGTTGCCAGGTGCGCGGTGCGCTCTTACCGCACCTTTTCACCTTTTCCCCTGCCCTTGCGGGCGGAGGTAGTCTGTTTTCTGTGGCACTTTCCGTAAAGATCTTGCGATCTCCCCCGGGCGTTACCCGGCGCCGTTTTTCCGTGAAGCCCGGACTTTCCTCGGCTTTCCTTGCAGAAAGACGCGGCCATCCGGTTTTCTGGACGGGCGGAGGATGCCTGTTTTTTCGGGAAAGCGCAAGTTTGGGGTCAGACCGCGAGTTTGTGACCGCTCTGACGGATCAGGGAGACGAGTCTGATGACCGTATTCGTATCGACCTTCTCGTGATTGCCGGCCTTGAATTTCTCCGGCGCGAAGTGGCGATGGAACGCGACGACCACATCGACATAGGCCGCCATAGGATTGTATCCGAACTGCGTGAAGAGACGCTCGACCTGATAATCATTCAAGGCGATCTCCTCGGCCTTTTTAATGTCGGACTCGGTGGGTTTGGGCCAGAGGCCGACGCCCTGCCCCGCCAGCCATTCCCAGTTGAACAATTCGCCGGGGTCTTTCTTGCGCTCGGGCGCGATGTCGGAATGGCCGAGGACGTGCTCGATTTTATGGCGGGACTGGATGCCGTGACAGAGCGTCAGCACCGCCTGCATCTGCGCGTCCGGGAAGGGCTTGTAGCCGAATTCGTGGCCGGTATTCACCATCTCGACGCCGATGGAGTGGGAATTGATATCCGTTTCGCCGTGCCAGAAAGAGAGACCCGCGTGCCAGGCCCGTTTATCCTCGGGGACCAGATCGAAAACCGTGCCGTTGGTATCGACAAGATAATGGGCGCTGACCTTGCTTGTGGGGTCGGTCAGGCGCTCGCGCGCGGCGGTCATGGTTTCCATGCCGGTATAATGTAAAATGATAATTTTAGGCTTCACGCCTTTGGCGCGGTCTTCATAATGCAGCGGTTTGGAGGATTTTTTTAGAAACATTTTCGTTTATCCGGCGAATATAACAGGACGATATATTCAATAATACAGCCAGATTTTACACTAAAACGGTTAAAAAAGGTTAATAAATATGCGCGTTCTGAATTATGCCTTTCTGATTGTGGCTCTGGCCGCTGCGGCCCTGCTGGTTTTCCGGCCGCCCTTGTTCGCGGGGGAGCCGGGCGGACGCAAGCTCAGCGCCGACCTGATGCCGGAAAAGCCGGAAAAGTATCCGGTGGCGACGCTGGCGGGCGGGTGCTTCTGGTGTACGGAAAGCGAGTTCCGGGGTTTGAACGGCGTGCTGTATACACGCGTGGGTTACGCGGGCGGAAGCCTGCCCAACCCCAAGTATGAGGATACCCATGACGGGACGAGCGGCCATGCGGAAGCGGTGGAGGTGACGTTCGATCCGAACAAGATTTCCTACCGGCAACTTTTAGAGCATTTTTTCCTGAAGGCGCACGACCCAACGCAGTTGAACAGACAAGGGCCGGATGTGGGGACGCAATACCGCTCGACCGTTTTTTTCCATGATGAGGAGCAAAAGACAATCGCCGAAGAGATGATTGCCGCGTTGACGGTCGAGAAGAAATTTTCAAATCCGATCGTGACCACTTTGGAGCCCGCCGCGACGTTCTGGGAAGCCGAAGGCTATCACCAGCAATATTACGAGAAGTACGAGAAAGCCAACGGCAAGCCGCATATTAACGACTGGCTGAAGCGGCAGGCGGACGGGCTGGGGATCAAGGGGGATTAAATTTTTTGACTGGGCTTTTTTAACGGTCCAGCGTGTCCGGCTCGATCAACGCGGGACGGTCGACATCATGGCCCACAGACTTGATCTCCTGAGCGTTTGCATCGCAGGATTTCATAAGACCGACCGCGACCGCCAAGGCCGTAGCAGCCGCGCCAACGCGCCAGGGCGTGCGGCTTTTTTGGTGCACGAATTCGCTAGCGACGCGTTCACGCGCGGCATCGAGGACTTCATCAGCTGTAAATTCGCCTTCGATCAGGCGGGGACCGCCCCATCCTCTGGGGATATCATAATCGCCCGGGGCCTGCCCGCCGCTTCCGCTAAACCATTGCTGATCGCCCAAGTAAAATTTATCCTCGGAATCCGCAGAAGTGGTGATCACCGCCCGCAAATCCTTTCTATGAGTTGCGTGAGGAAGAACCAAAACAGGCGCGTCCGTCGGTTTTTTGCGCTCGATGAAGGCACTTACAAGCTCAAATTGGCCCCACAGGCTGTGGGGGGTGCTGTTTGCCGTTCCAAGAGTGGGTTTCAGGCGATCAAGAATGACGGCTAGTTTTTTCTGCTGGATGTTGCCCGCCTCGATCGTGGTGCTGCGCTCCACCCGCCGCGCTTCTGCGGCGTCGGTCGTACGCTTCCACCAGCCCGCAAGGCCGCCTGTGGATTGACCTTCCTCTATTCTTTTCACCCTGTCTTCGAAATCGCCCATTTCACCCTCCCATAAAGACGATATACATAATATTTATGCCCTCCAGTCTATTCCGAAAGGGTTATAAAATTCAAGCTTCATGTGGGCGTTTTTTGAAACACACCGGACACGACGCGCACAACGCCATCCATTATTGTCATTCCCGCGAAAGCGGGAATCTGTTTAAAAATTTCAGTGTCAAATAGAACATAGCAGGCTCGGAACGCTTTGCGGCTTTGCGATGAAAAGCCGAGGGCGCGGCGTTTGTCCTTTGAATCGCAAAGGCTCAAAGACGCGAAGCTTATCGCGCCTAGCATTATGCCCTTGCTATCATTCGGGCGCAGGCCGGAATCCCTGTCTAAAGCCGGACTGGATCCCCGCTTGCGCGAGGATGCGGTTTTAGGCTTTAGGCCGCTTCACTTTTTTTTAAAGCGTCCACGGCATCGGTGCAGCGGTTACAGAGGCAAGTGTCCTCCTTCACCTCGGGCAGGACTTTCCAGCAGCGGGCGCATTTTTCGCCGGGGGCTTTTTCTACTGAGTAAAACCCTTCGACTACGTTATATTCTGTCCCTTCAGAAAATTCGATTTCAGCACTTGAAACAATGCAAATTTCTGCCAAGTCGATATTTTTAAAATTATCCTGTTTTGATTTGGAGGTGACTACCTTGGCTTTTACATCAAGCGATGACCCTACCGTTTTATCCTTACGTAAAGGTTCAATTCTCCACATTACACCAGACCTGATATTGAGAACTTCTTCCCACTTCTCCGCCAGTGCGTCGTTTTTGTAATTTTGCGGCACTTCGGGGAATGTCCGAAGGTGTACGCTTTCAACATCCTCGAACACGCCCTGCGGCCGTGCCAGCCATGCCTCCTCCGCCGTAAAGGCGAGGATGGGCGCGAGCCACGCGGTCAGGCTATTGAAGATTTCGGCCATCACGGTGCGGGTGGCGCGGCGCTCGAACAGGTCCGGGCGGTCGCAATAGAGGCGGTCCTTGCGGATATCGAAATAGAAGGCCGAGAGATCCTCGTTACAGAAATCGTGCAGCAGCTTGGCGACTTTTCCGAATTCGTAATTTTCGATGGAGGCGCGGACTTTTTGATCGACCTCGTAAACCTTATGCAGCATGAGCTGTTCGAGTTCGGGGAGTTTTTTTACGTCCCCGCAATCGACCGCTTCGTCCTTCGTGAATCCCTCCAGTGCGCCGAGCAGGAAGCGCAGCGTGTTGCGGATGCGGCGATACAAATCGCCCACGGTGGTCAGCGTGTCCTTGCCGATCCGGATATCCTCGGCGTAATCGGAAGTCATGGTCCAGAGGCGCAGAATGTCCGCGCCGCTTTCCTCCATCACCTTCAACGGATCGACGACGTTGCCGAGCGATTTGGACATTTTATAGCCCTTTTCGTCCAGCACGAAGCCATGGGTCAGCACGACTTCATAGGGCGCGTGGCCGCGTGTGCCGCAGCTTTCGAGCAGGGAGGAATGGAACCAGCCGCGATGCTGGTCGGAGCCTTCGAGGTAGACGTTCGCCGTGCGCTTGCCCGCGGGTCTTTTCAGTTCCTCGCGCTGTTCGCACACAAACGCGTGGGTCGATCCGGATTCGAACCAGACATCCACGATATCAAAGACCTGTTCGTAATCTTCGGCCTTATAATCGGTTCCGAGGAAGTCCTGCGGGTTGCGGGACCACCACGCGTCGGAGCCTTCTTTTTCAAAAATCTCCGCGATGCGGTCGAAGACTTTTTCGTCGCGCAGCATTTCGCCCGTTTCGCGGTGAAGGAACAGCGCGATGGGAACGCCCCACGCGCGCTGGCGCGAGATGCACCAGTCGGGGCGGTTGGCTATCATAGCCCTGATCCGTGCTTCTCCTTTAGTTGGTACCCACCGTGTTTCTCGAATAGCTTTTAGGGCTTTAGCACGCAACGTGCCCCCTCCCTTTAGGTCGTCTTCTTTACTCCAATCCTCATGTTTTTTTATTGAGTTATCTACAGAGGAATAAATAAATGCACCTTCTTGCTGATTTTCCCAGATTTTTAATTTTTCTAGTTCTTCTATAGTTTTTGTTATTAGTGAAGGGCATTCTCCCATTCCAATGAACCATTGCGGGGTGGCGCGGAAAATGACGGGGGCTTTCGAGCGCCAGCTATGCGGGTATTCGTGCTTGATCGAGCCTTTTGCCACCAGCATTCCGGCCTCCTCCAGCGCCTTGATGGGGGCGAAGTTGCCCTGCCCCATCTTGCCGTTCTGGTCATAAATTTCGAGTCCGGCGAAGAGCGGAACGTGCGGGCGGAAGCGTCCGTCGTCGGTGACGTTGTCGGTGATTTCGAGGCCGCTGGCCTTGCCAAGCGCAAAGTCGTCCGCGCCATGAGAGGGGGCGATGTGGACGAAGCCCGTTCCAGCGTCGGCTGTCACAAAATCACCCGCTAACAACGGCACGATAAACTCATACCCTTGACCGTTTAAAGGATGCTTGCAGCGCGTTCCCTCAAGCTCTTTTCCTTTAAAGGTATGGACACATTCCCATTCAGAGATTTTAGCAGCCTTTTTAACATCTTCAGCAAGACTGAGAGCAATAACCAACTTATCGTCTCTATTCGGTTGCGCCTTGCTACCCTCTTCGACTGCGTCGACAACGAAAAGGCCATATTCAATTTCCTCACCGTAAGCGATTCCGCGGTTGGAGGGGAGAGTCCAAGGGGTCGTTGTCCAAATCAGGATATTCTTTCCACCTTCCAACTCCTTAATCTTGGAAGACAAGATCGGAAACTTCACCCAGACGGTGATGGATTTATGCTCGGCGTATTCGATCTCGGCTTCGGCCAGCGCGGTTTTCTCGACCGTGGACCACATGACGGGTTTCAGCCCCTTATAGAGGCCGCCATTGAGGGCGAATTTATGGATTTCCTTCGCGATGGCGGCTTCGGCGGGCAGGTTCATGGTCAGGTACGGATCGGCCCAGTCGCCGGTGACTCCGAGCCGCTGGAACTGCGTGCTTTGCGTGTCCACCCAGTGGCGGGCGAATTTGCGGCATTCCTCCCGGAAGGTGAGGATATCCACGTCGTCCTTGTTCTTGCCGGCCTCGCGGTATTGTTCCTCGATCTTCCATTCGATGGGCAGGCCGTGGCAATCCCACCCCGGCACATAGGGTGCGTCATAGCCGAGCATGGCGAAGGATTTCACCACGACATCCTTGAGAATTTTATTCACCGCGTGGCCGATATGGATGTTGCCGTTCGCGTAAGGCGGGCCGTCGTGGAGGATGTATTTCTCCTTCCCCTTAGCGGTTTCGCGCATTTTGTTGTAAAGGTCCATTTTATGCCACTGCGCCAAAATTTCCGGCTCCTTCTGCGGCAGGCCGGCGCGCATGGGGAAATCCGTCTTCGGCAGGAAGACGGTCTGGCGGTAAAGGTCTTCTTTTTTCTTGTCTTTGCTTTTGTTGTCGCTTTGGTCGGTCATAATACGTGTCGCGCTCCTTTGAACGCATTGTAATCTAGTGTTTTTTGCTGAAAGTACAAGGTGGCTTTGGCTTTAATCGCGCAAAAGCGGGGTTTCCCGGACTCAGGCCTTGACGCCCCGAGCCGGGCCTATAATTCGGATGATGTGCGTTCGGCGCGTTTTCATAAGGCGATCATGGCAAATCATAAAAAGAAAGGCAAGGATTCACTGGGAATCCCTGCCCTTTGAAATCTCAAGTTGGTATAGAGGAGTGTGTAATCTTTTCTAAACCGTGGTCTCCTCATGCAGTATCTCGGTAAACCGTTCTTCCGAGGATTCTGTTATAACGCTGCGGCGCAACAATTACCCGTGCAAATATTGCATGGCTGCAATGCTTAATTTTGATCCTGATCGTCTTTCATTTACTGAATCCCGAACAGCCAGATCATGGCCGGAATGTAGAGCAGCGCGAAGACGGTGCCCGCCAATATCGTCGTGGCGGCCTTTTCGGGCTTCAGGTTCATCTGGGCGGCGAAGGCGGCGATGTTGGCCGCGGGCGGGACCAGCGACATGATGAGCATGAGGTTATGAATGTCCGGGGTGTACCATTGCAGGATGGCGCGGTCGAAGGCGACGAAAGCGTAGATCAGGACCGGCCATGCCACGAATTTCCCAAAAAAGACAAAGGCCATGAAGCGCGGACCGAAGACGAGGCGCTCGACGTTGGAGAGGGCGGCGCCGACGATCATCATGCCCATACAGACGTACGCGCCCTTGAAATAGGCCCAGTAGGTCCAGAAGAGTTCTGGCGGCTCAAGGCCCATTTGATTGACCAGAAAGCCTGCGGCAATCGCGTACAAAGCCGGGAAGCGGATGAGTTTTTTAAGGCTGGTCTTGACGTCGAACGCGCCGCGGGCGGCGAGATAATAGCCCACCGTCGCCTCATAGACCGAGCCGCCCAGCATCATGAAAATGTAAATCGCGGTCTGCTCCTTGGTGAAAAACAGGAAGACCAGCGGCAGGCCGAAATAGCCCGTATTGCCCATCGAGCAGCACATGGCCATGAGGTTTGCGGTGCTGTCAGCGTAAACTTTCTTGCCCAAGGCCAGAAAGCCCAGTCCCGTGATGACGCTGACCGCGAAGATGACCAGCGGCAGGAGGATATAGGAGGGCTGGAACTCGAGATCAACGACGAAACCGAAGACCACGACAGGCATGAACATATAAATGGTCAAAGAGGCCAGACTCTGGCGGTCCACATTCAGCCAGCGGCCTGCAGCAAAGCCCATCCCGATCAGGATGTAGAGCGGTAAAAGGTTCACGAGAAGGGAGAAAAAAACGTCCATTTTCCGGGTCCAAGCAGGAGCAAGCCCCTACGCATAGCAGGTTCTTTAAATTTTTTGCAGAGGCTTCTTGAAGGTTTTTTCAGGATTCGGCGGCGGGAACCGCGAACAGATGCTCTAGAGTCTTAGGCTCCTCGCCCACTCCAGCGAGTTGATGGAGCCTTTGCGCGCTTTCCTGCCCATGCACCTCGACCGGGAAGGATTTCGCGCCGTGCGCCAGCAGCCAGAAGCTGCGCGTTATGCCGTTGCTGAAACTCACATAGTCCTGACCATACAATTCGTATGCGGTGACTTCGGCCAAGGGGACCGGGTTTTTACGACCTTCGGCAAACCCCTCCTCGGCGAGGTGGTATTTGTAATCGTCAGGCATATTCTGGAGCGGAACACAATGGCCTCCGCTTTCGAGCGTGGATCTCAGCCAGTGATAATAGAAACGGTCGGCATCGACCTCGACAACATACATTTCATCGTTAATTCCGGCATTTTTTTTGGCGCTGACGAAGGCTTCGCCGCCGTCCCGGAGGGGGATGGACCAGATGGCCCTGCGCCCGTTGTTTTCCAGCATTTCGGGCGGAATTGCAAGGGATGTGCCGTCCCTGAACAAGTCGGAGAGCCGCCGCAGTTCGACCTGCACAGGGTTGTCCGGTTGTAGACGTTTAAAAAAGGAAAACATTACGCTTTATTACCCGCTTTTTCTTGGCTCTTTTATTAGCATAAATCGGTAAAACTTGCACTTTTATTAAGAATATCGTTATTTTTCAAGGATTTCCCGCGCCTGACTGCAATCCCTTTCCATCTGGGTTTTCAGGTCTTCAATATTGGAGAATTTCGCCTCGCTGCGGAGGCGGGCAACGGGGCGGACGTGAAGGGTTTTTCCGTAAATTTCACGGCTAAAATCAAAGATGAACGTCTCGACCTGCGCCTGCGGGATTTCGAACATCGGGCGGATGCCGATATTCACGGCGGCGGGGCGCCATTCGATTTCCCCCTCAATCCTTGCAAAGGCGGCATAAACGCCATAGGCGGGGTGCAGGGTCTGGCCGAGCGGCATATTGGCGGTGGGATAGCCCAACTCCCTGCCCCTTTGGTCACCGCGCACGATTTCCCCCCTTATTTCCCATTCCCAGCCCAAAAGCGCGTTGGCCTTTTCGATTTCACCGCGCCGGAGATACTGGCGTATGCGGCTGGAGGAGATTTCCTGCCCGTCCTTTCCTTTAATTTCCTCGATCACGGTCACCGGGATTCCGGCTTGCCCGATCATCTGCGCGGTGCCCCTTCGCATCTGGCCGAAATGAAAATCGAAGCCGACGATGATCTGCGCCGCGCCGAATTCGACTTTTAGAATCTTCTCGATAAAATCCTCCGCGCTGAGGCTGGCGAAAGACCAGTCGAACGTCCGGCTGAAGAGAAACTCCACGCCTGCCTGCTCCAATCTTTCCGCCTTGAGCGCCTGCGGTGTGATGCGGCAGGGCGGTTCGTCGGGGCGGAAGAGTTCGCGGGGGTGCGGCTCGAAGGTGAGGACGGCCAAGGGCGCCCTGATTGCAGACGCTTTCTGTTTGGCCTGCGCCAGCAGCGCCCGATGGCCCTTATGCACTCCATCGAAGTTCCCGATGACGATCGCCGCGTTTCTGGCGCTTTCGGGGATTCCCGTGTGTCCGTCTTCGAAGCGCTTCATGAGCGTTTTCCTTTGCCGCAAAAGGACATGGTTAGAAAGTCCTGATATAAAAATCCAGCAAAAACGACTCCCCCTCAGGCAAAAAAAATTGTAACCATGAGTCTGCTGCGTTCGAATCCCGACTGAAACTTTTTAACCACCTTATGAGGGTCACACTTATGACAAGCAAAAAAACGATCAATACTCTTCTGGCCGGCGCGGTTGCCGTCGCTACTCTGGGCATGGCGCAAACCGCCAAGGCCGAGGATGCCGACAAGGAAAAGTGCTACGGCGTTGTGAAAGCCGGAAAAAATGACTGCGGCAGCGCCGACAAGGCCCATGCCTGCGCCGGTCACGCCAGCGTCGATGCCAGCGGACAAGAGTGGGTCGCCCTGCCGAAAGGCGTTTGCGAGAAGCTGGCCAACGGTTCGCTTGAGCCGGTCGCGGCTGCGGCTCCTGCCGAGACACCTGCCGAAGCCCCGGCTGAAGGCGAAGCCCATTAATCCCTGTTGCCTTATGGAATGACTGCGATGACGGCGCCCTCCTCAACAGATCAGCCGTCATCGCTCTCCTTATGCCCGCCGGATGTCTTAAACGATGATCCGGCGGGTATCGGTTTGCGGTATCCGTATTATCAGGATATCCTCGATACGCCGCCCGCCGTCGGGTGGATGGAGGTTCATCCTGAAAATTACTTCGGTGGCGGGGTTCACCGCCATTTTCTAACGAAAATCCGGGAGCGTTATCCGCTCAGCCTTCATGCGGTCGGGCTTTCGCTCGGCTCCACCCAAGCCGTGAGCGAAGAGCATCTTCGCTTGTTCAAGGCGCTGATTGAGATTTATCAGCCGTTCGCTGTTTCCGACCATGCCTCATGGAGCGCGAGCGGGAACGCGCATCTTAACGATCTGCTGCCCCTGCCCTATACTTCGGAAACGCTGGATGCGCTGTGCCGGAATATCGAGCGGACGCAGGAATATTTCGGCAGAAAAATTCTGGTCGAGAACCCCTCCACTTATGTCGCGTTCAAAAATAACGAGATGACCGAGTATGAATTCATGAACGCGGCGGCGCGGCGGACGGGCTGCGGTCTCCTGCTGGATATCAACAATATCTATGTGCAGAGCCGTAATCACGGGTTCGATGCCTACGCCTATATTGATGCGATCAACGCACAGGCCGTGGGCGAGATGCATCTGGCGGGGCATACGGAGCGGCCCGCCGGGAACGGGGTCATCGTGGTCGATACGCATAACCGTCCGGTGCGGGATACGGTGTGGGATTTGTATACCCATGCTGTTGCGCGGTTCGGGCGTGTGCCGACGCTGATCGAATGGGATCAGGATTTTCCGGCGCTGGAGACTCTCGTCGGCGAAGCGGCGAAGGCGCGGCAGATTCTTTTGGCCCATGCGCCGCAGAGAATGCCTCATGCGGCTGAATGAGTTTCAAGAACAGTTCAAGGATCTGATGCTGGACGATCCGGCATTGCTGGAGGCTGTGCCTGCTGATTTCGCGTCTGTATTTGAAGAGGGCGACATTGCGCTTGCCGAGCGTCTCAAGGTCTATCGTTCCAATATCGTCGGCGGAATTACGGATAATTTTGCGAAGACTTTCCCCTTACTGGACAAGCTGGTCGGGGAGTATTTTCTCAAACAGATGGTGCGGGCTTTTGTGATGAAGCATCCGCCCTCCGCCGGGTGCCTTGATCATTATGGTGAAGCATTTCCCGATTTTATCCGCAATTACGAACCTGCACAGGAATTGCCCTACCTGCCGGACATGGCGGCGCTGGAACTGGCGATGAATTCGGCCTACTACGCGCCGGACGATAAAGCTCTTGGCGTGGAGGATCTTGCCGCCCTACCGCCGGAGGCTTTGGGCGAGATGACTTTACAGCTGCGGTCCTCGGCGATCCTTGTGTCTTCTTGCTATGCTCTGGATGCCCTGCGCGCCTATTGCCTAGCGCCGGAGGGGGAGCCGCCAAATCTCCTGCAGAATTGTTATCTTCTGGTTTACCGCCCGAAACTGACGGTGGACATCGTTCGCCTGAGCGCAGAGGAATACTTCCTGCTTGAGAGAACTTCCAAGGAGCAGAGATTGGGAGAGGCCGTGAGCGAAGTTTTTGAACGCTTTCCCGCCTTTGATGTAAATAATT
>JAGNKE010000035.1 GCA_018000295.1 Alphaproteobacteria bacterium
GCATTTCCAATTGTTCCTGAAAGAGTGTGAATGGAGGTTCAATTATCGCCCCTCAAGCAATCTCTTGAAAATTTTACTTGAGTGGGCTAACAAGTAATCTCTTCACCCTTATCTATGTCAGCCCCTATTTTTTTACTGCTTGGACATATAGGTCGTAATGTATGGTATTAACAGGATCATCTAAAATAAACTGAAAAAATTCTTCTATACTGGAATTGATGTTTTCCAATTCCCCAGTCTCTGGCCAAAATATGCACACAGATTCATTACCTAACAATCCATAGACAGTGCCAAAAGCATCAGATGAAAAAATTTTAATTTCTGGACGAAGATGGCCGTAATGCTCTCCCCAAGACTGTCTCCAAGACAAATCTTCAGGCTCATGAAATCTGAGCGCTCCTTTATAGGCACTAATCCTATTGTAATCTGGAAGCAGTTCTTTAAATCTCATTGAGGTTCTTCTTCTGCACATTATTCGTTTCTATTACATCATAGATTGTTTCTATGAGAGCATATTTTTGTTTATTTTCATTCTTTTGAGCCGTAGAGCAGGGTGGCGTCTCCGCCCACGCGGCTGTGTTTTACGGGCCGGAATTTTTCCAACCATTTGAGAGCCTCGGGATCGCCAGAGTCATTATAGTAAGGTTCCAGCCATGACAGGTTGGAACTGGTGATCGTCCGCTCAAGATTCTGTTTTTCCCCAGTCAGATTTTCGAAGTACTCCTGATTCTCGAGGTTTTCAATCAACACACGTGCGAGACGTTTCAGCGCTTTGTCATTTTCCTTGAACAAATCCACGCCGTTTTTCTGTGCGAGGGAAGCGGTCATCATCAGCGGGATCGCCGCGTAGTGATGGTAATTGTAAGCTTTCGGGCCGCGTGCGAGTTCGAGGGGCAAGGTGCCGTCTTTTTGAATCTGGCTGATCCCGATGCGCGCACTTTCTATGCCCCAGTCAAACAGCTTTTTGTCATCAAGCACAACCGCGGCGGTTATGACGCCCCATCCGGCCCAGTACATATGGTTGTTGCGGCGCGAGGTGATTTTTGGGTTTTTTGAAAAATCCTCGACGACCCGTTCTGCCAGAAGTCTGATCCAGCGCTCTACACTCTCTTTGTCTTCTTTCGGGAGTTCCGGGTTGTCGCGGACTTGCAGATAGGAGAGCGCGATGGAGGAGAGCGCCCACTTGCGGACGAATTCGCCCATGCGGTTTGATTCCCCGAGAAGCGCCTCTTCGGAGGCCCAAAGATTTAACCAATTTACCACGCACCGTGTTATGGCCGGGTCTGCCGTTTTGGACAGGAGGTAGGCATTTGCGTTTCTGCCCAGTCCGGTTTCCAGATCATGAATATCCTTTGTCGCCTTTTTGTATTTCTTTAATTCTTCGGGATCGACAATGGAGGCGTTTTCAGAATCCTGATCGTACATGGAATTGAAGTGAAGATCGCGGATTGGCAGCGGCGCGGCGCGGCATTTGAATTTTTTTGAGGTTTTTACAGATTTTTCTGCCCTTATGGATGCGACATCGAAGGGCGGGATAAGATGCCTTTTTAACACCTGCGGAGCCTTTTCATTCCTCGCCACGCACGAGGACTGGCTGAGGGTTATCATGCCGGCCGCGCAGATCAGGAACAGAACGGGTAAATAGAGTTTCCGCATACATTTTTGCATAAAGGGTGGCTTCAAGGGTGGCTTCACAGACGGGCCGCATCCTATGGTCTTCTTCAGGGTGTGTCAAATTGCTAAGTATTAGGATAATACTCCTATTTTTGTTCTCTTTTTGTCCCTTATTTCGGGTTTAGCATTTCTATATATACGTACCCTCTCATTAAATTGACAATTTGCCGAACTTTCACTATTTTGCGTTTCTGGGAAATCCTTGTGATTCGCCTTGTTTGCCCTTGGTAGGATGGTTTATTTGTCTATCTGTTCTGAGGGTAAAGGATGCAGTCCACGTAAATCTATTGTTTGTATCATTATGAAAAATGTGATAAGTGATCTTCCTCGGTCCAAAAAGCTGCGACGGGTGGCGGCTTAAAAAATATTATAACGGTTTGTTTTAAAAACAAAATACTGAGAAAGCTGAGTAAAATATGACTCTCGTTCTGAAATCCACATGGTGGGATAATCTTGCGGCACAATTTGGTTTTACAAATGATGGGTCTACGACCATCGACTCCGATGTCCTCTTGGACACGTTAGCAGATTATGTCGTTCTTAATCTTTCGCAACTGACTTCCACTACTTTTCTGGCGGGATTTGCCAGTGTCGTTCAACCCAGCGCCAGCAAGAAAAACGAGTCCAGTTCTTTGGTCCCAGTCAATGTGGCAGGGGACGTTGTTCTCGGGTTTGGCGGTTATGATTATCTCGCGGGCACATCGAGCGACAATATCCTGCATGGCGGTGTGGGGAACGATTTCTTTAACCCCGGCGCGGGCATTGATTTTGTTGTCGGCGGTGATTACGGGACGCCAGCCTATGAACGGGACACGGTCGGCTATATGCTGGCAACAAGCGGGATTGTCGTCGAGATGACGGATGGCGGTATTCCGCCGGTCACGGGCCTCCTGCCCAATCAGGATGTCTACAGCTTTTCCTACGCGGACTGGGTGGATCCTGCGATTATCAAGGTTTCTGAATTTGAAGTCGGGCCGAACGGAGACATTATCGATGTTTCTGCTTTGCTCGCTGCGGTCGGTTATACGGGCAGCAATGCGGTCGCCGACGGGTATATCAAGTTTTCTACGTCCAGCGATGGGCTTAAGATCCAGTTCGATCCGGACGGTAACGCCGGGTCGCAATCGGGCAAGGAGCTTGTGCGGATTCTGGATCAGACGATTTCCACTTTCTCCGTTGCCGATAACCTGCGGACCATTCCTTTCCCGCCTGTCACAGGGGATGAAAATTTCCTGACGTATGTGTCCAACGACGGTTTTGGTTCTTATGATATTCTTTATTCTGTCGAGAATATTATCGGCTCCAGTCACGATGACGTTATCCATGGTCATACGGTTCTGGCGAACGTCCTGATCGGCGGGGCCGGAAACGACTCGCTTTACGGCGAGGGCGGCTATGACAAGCTGGTCGGCGGCGAGGGGCTTGATAATGTGTATGGCGGCGACGGGCTTGATACTCTGATTATCGGCAAGGGCGGGGACAATGCCTATGGCGGCAACGATGCTGACCTCTTCAAGTTCGATATCACCATCGGCACAAACATCTCTGCCAACACTGCCCATATCTGGGATTTCCAGGTCGGGGCGGGCGGCGATAAAATCGACGTGTCTGAAATTCTGAGTGCTGCTGGATACGCGGGCAATGATGCTATCGCGGACGGGTATGTCCAGATCGTACAATCCGGTTCGGATACGCACGTCAATATCGATATCGACGGCGCCGGAGTTTTGACGGCTCAGACGCTGGCTGTTCTTCATGGTATTCAGGCCAATCAAGTTTCTGTCATTGATAATCTTCAAACCGATGCGCCGACGACCCTGTTCGTCTCCATCCTCGGGCAGTCGAACGCTGAAGGCCTGCGTGTGTTTGGGGAGGATTCTGAGTCCGCTGTCACGCGTATCAAGGGCGGTCTCGATGCCGGAACCGACTATGACAATATCTCCATGACATTCCGCGACGAGTACGGCACGATCGTCATGCCCGCCATCGGCTCGACCCGCGTTAACGGCGATTACGGCGGAAAGGCTAGCGACAGCTGGTGGTTCCCGTCGACGAACCAGCCGGGTGAAATTCTTATCCGAACCGTTCAAATGATGGCTGTTCAATTGGCGGCTGCTCGCGCTGCGGGTGTGGTCAAGCCTATCGTCATCTGGGGGCAGGGCGAAGGCGATTGCGTTTTCATCGGCGGTCAAACCACCGAGGCGGCACGGTTGGCCGCGCAGGAGGTTTACAAGAACGCGACGCTCTCCGTTTTCGATTATATCAAATCCCAACTGGGCAGTGACATTGAGTTCTATGTCATGGAAACCGGGCGCTATATCCAGCAGGCTGCCCTCAATGCCGGCGTTTCGCAGGCTACGATCGACAGAACCATGACCGGGCTTACGTATATCCGTGCCGCGCAGGAAGATATGGCTCTGGACAGAACCGATGTTCATCTGGCCGTCAAGTACACTGACCTGCCGATGAACTACGAAGTCGATCCTCTGGCGACGACGGATTATTGGCACTTCCATCCCGAAACCCGCGAGATTATCGGCGACCGGGTTGCCGATTTCATCATGCTGGAGCAGGGGTACGATCATGTGCTGGATAACCCCGGCGACTACCCCCTTTATATGCTGGACGATCTTCAACTCAAGAATGTTGCGGGTATGACGGTGAATGGTAACGGCAACAATAATATTGTTGTCGGGACTCTTGGTAATGACATTCTGACGGGCGGCCTCGGCAACGATGCGCTTTACGGCGGTGCCGGGACGGACGAGGCCCATTATCAGGGCATTTATGCCGATTATACCCTGACGCAGGGGACTTATCTGACGGTTGTCGATAACGTCTGGTCCGACGGGACGGATACGCTCATACAGGTCGAGCGGGTCGTGTTTTCCGACGGTATCTATGAAAATGGGGTGTTTACGCCCTTCGGCGGTAATAACGCTCCGATCGCCCAGGACGATGTCTTTGTCGGTGTTGAAGATACAAACATTACGGGCAATCTTCTGGTCGATAACGGCAATGGCCCGGATACCGACCCGGACAGTGATCCGCTAAGCGTTGTGCCGGGAACTTTTGCGACGGCTAACGGCTCGGTTACCATTCTGGCGAACGGCGATTTCACCTATACGCCCAATGCCGGGTACTTTGGACCTGACACATTTAATTATACGCTTCAGGACGGGCGTGGCGGGGGAGACCTCGGTACGGTCAACCTGACGGTTAATCAGGCTCCGAATGGTCCGCCTGTGGCTAAGGATGATGTTTTCAGCGGTAATCAGGATACACAGCTTACGGGTAATCTGCTGGTGAACAACGGAAACGGGCCGGACACGGATCCTGACAATGATCCGTTGTCGGTTACACCCGCTACGTTTACGACGTCGCACGGGCAGGTTGTCATCTTTGCAAACGGAGACTTTACCTATACGCCGAGTGCGGGTTACTTCGGCCCAGAAATGTTCTTCTATACCGTTCTAGACGGTCAGGGCCACAGCGATACCGGCAGGGTTGATATTACGATCAATCAGGTGTTGCCAAACGATCCGCCTGTTGCACAGGATGATGTGTTCACGGGCAATCAGGACGCCAATATCCTCGGTAACCTGCTGGTCAATAACGGTAGCGGGCCGGATACGGACCCGAACGGCGATCCGCTGTCGGTTACGCCGGGGACGTTTGCGACGGCCAATGGTTCGGTTACTATTCTGGCCAACGGCGATTTCACCTATACGCCGAACGCGGGTTACTTCGGGACGGATACGTTCGACTATACCTTGCTGGATGGGCGGGGCGGTGACGATATCGGAACTGTTAACCTCACCATCAACGAGGTTCTTAATAACGAACCGATCGCGCAGGACGATGCTTTCACGGGCAGCCTGAACACCAACGTTACGGGCAATCTGCTGGTCAATAATGGCAACGGACCGGATACGGACCCGGACAGCGATCCGCTGTCGGTTACGCCGGGGACGTTTGCGACCGCGCATGGCTCTGTGACCATTCTGGCCAACGGCAATTTCACCTACACCCCTAACGCCGGGTATTTCGGGACGGATACGTTCGATTATACTTTGCTGGACGGGCAGGGCGGTGACGATATCGGCACGGTCAACCTGACGATTACCAACGAGGACGATACGTTCACGGCCACAGCTCCCGCTGAGAATTTCAATGGCGGGGCCGGAAACGATACCGTCACCTATATTAACTCGACGGCGGCCGTGGTGATCGACCTGCTGAACAACACGTCTACGGGCGGGTTTGCAGCGGGGGACACTTTTGTTTCCATCGAAAATCTGATCGGATCAAATCTTGTCGCACTTAAGGACACTCTTAAGGGCAATGACGGGGTGAACAACCTCTATGGCTTGGCCGGGGACGATAGTTTGTTCGGCAACGGCGGGAACGACAATCTCTATGGCGGAGACGGTCTGGATATCCTGAGCGGCGATAACGGCAACGACAATCTCTACGGCGATGCCGGGAACGACACGCTCAAGGGCCGGGACGGCGATGACAGTCTTTATGGCGGTATCGGAAACGATTATCTTGAGGGCGGTAACAACAACGACACGCTTTACGGTGGAGAAGGCGCGGATACTCTCAAAGGTAGCGCGGGTGTCGATACGTTTGTCTTCCAGTCTATGGCCGATGCTGGCGATACAATCCAGGATTTCAATCGCACGGCGGGTGAGAAAGTGGATATTTCCGACATTCTTTCAGGGATTTACGACCCGTTGACCGAGGCAATTACGGACTTCGTCCAGATCCTCGATAGCGGCCTGAATTCGGTTCTGTCCATCGATATCACCGGAACGGCGACCAACTTCGTTCAGGTGGCGACCATCCTGAACGTTACGGGCTTGACGGATGAGCAGGGACTCGTTAATAACGGTACGCTTATAGTCGTATAAATTTTATATTCGTTATGAAAAATTATGCTATAAGACGCCTCACGGCGTCTTTAGTTCTTGGAGAGATATCATGAATCACAAGCTTGCACGTTTTTTTCTGTTATCGTTCACGGTTCTGGCTGGTTTGACGCCGTTTTCTGCCCGCGCCGAGGAAAAGGTTATCGAACTTTGCCCCAAACTTGCCGAGGAAGACACTTATAAGGACCAGAAAGACTTCAAATGGATGGTCGCCGGTAAGGACGGATGGATTTTCCGCACCGATTATGATCTCAAGCAGGATGAATACGAGCTTTCCGACTGGGCGTCCGGCTCTTTCAAGCGGCTGAACGAGGTTCTCGGCAAGCGCGGCACGACTTTGGTGGTTTCGATCAACCCCACGCGGGGACTGGTCGGGCATCCTGCTCTTTTGCCCCCCTATGATAAGGACTACGACCTGAAGAAGGCGCAGGCCGGGTATGAGAAGCTGATCGATATGTTTTCCGAGACCGGCATTATCACGGCCAACAGCAAGGATGCCGGCACGGTTTCCGGGTTCTTCCTGAAGCGCGATAATCACTGGACCGCTGTTGGGGCCAAATATATGGCGCAGAAGGTCGCGGATGCTGTCAAGGCGAACCCTGTCTACGCCTCTCTCAAGAAGGCTGAATTCGTGACGACTGAGGCACCCGCCGAGGAGGGCAAGCAGGCCAACGACAATTTCCTTGAGTTTATCGAGGAGACCTGCGGCAAAATGCCTGAACCGGAGACCATAAAGACCATTTACACCACCAGCCGTAAAGACACCGGAGACGCGGCTCAGGCTTTGCTCGGCGAGCAGGCGGAGGCTCCAGAGGTCGTTCTTTGGGGCACCAGCAACAGCACTGAGCCGGAGCCTTCCCATGCCAATTTTGCGGGATTTTTGAAGGAATATCTCTCAGCGGACGTTAATAACGCCTCCGTGCAGGGCGGGTCGATCCGCGGAGCTATCGGCAGCTATGTCCTGACCGGACAATATGACACCCAGAAGCCCAAAGTGGCCCTCTGGGAGCTTTCGGCGCATTATGGGCTGGATCAGGACGAACTGTTCCGCGAGATGATCCCGGCCATATACGGGGATTGCAGTGATGAGGAGGCTATTGCCACGGCTTCGGGTCAGCTTGAGGCCGATCAGGAGGGGACGGTCATCCTCAAGGATCTGGCCGCGAAATCTATCTTCTCGCGCAATTATTTCGTTTCCCTTGAGCTTGAAAACAAGGATATCCGCGAAATCGCCATTCACTTCGTGCATGACGGTGATAAGAAGGACAAAGTCAAGCTGGAGCGGTCGGTACGGAATTTCCCTGAAAATCCGGGCAAATTCTACTCCGAACTTCATTACAATATCGACAAACCGTTGAAGGAAGTCCGCCTGCAAGCCGAAGCCAAGGGCAGCGCCTACAAGGCCAAGATTTGCAAGATGGACCTGACATTACCCGTAAAGGCCGAGGATTCGGTCACGGATTAGAGCCTGTTTCTGATCACAGCAAAGTTAAAGGGGCGTATCCTGTGGGATACGCCCCTTTTAAATTCGTGTTTCGTCGATTCTCAGGCTGCTTTCCTGATTTCGCTCAGAACGAGATTGAAGAGTTCCACGCTGGCGGCAGATTTGCTGTCCAGATCGGCTCCGGCGCGGCCGTACATATCCACGTAGCGGATAATGTCGTCTTCGCTGCACAGACCCAGCTGTTTTTCATAAACAACACAAGGCTTGTTGCTGCCGTTGGCCATGCAATGGATCGCCCGCAGGGGGATCACGATGCTTTCGCCTTCTTTCAGGTCGTAGCGCTCGCCGTCCAGTACGACGATCAACTCACCTTCCAGAACGGTCCACTTCTCGCCACGAAAATTGTGGGATTGAAGAGACAGAATCTGTCCGGGATTTACCGTAATTTCCTTTTCGCAGAATTCCTGACCGGTCTGGTCAATTCCTGCGCCAATGACTTTAAAGTGGCCCCAAGGGCGGGTTCCTACTTCTCCAACGTAATAGCTACTAAGATTACTCTCCAGTGCTACTCTAGCTAACGCATTACTCATTACTCGTCCGTCCTAAAGTTAATATTTTCTTAACTAATATTTGAATGATGAGAGGTATACACTGTTCCCTGTAAAATTCCCATAAAAAAATAGTGCGTTGCAAAATTTTTTGCCGGGTGTTGCAAAAATCTTGTATTTCGATCCGGTTTGAATTAGTATCCGCAACCGCAAGCTGATATTTTGTATAAAAAAAGGCTTCTAAACTATTGATTTCTAACGCGGAGTGCGTGTTTATTATGGGTAATAACAGTTTAAATATCGTTCACGAGTCCGAGGCGCAGCGCCAGTTCGTGAGGCTTCCTGTCCCGGCAAAAGCGGGTTTTGACGGCCAATCTTACGCCGTTAAGGATTTGTCGTCCGGCGGGATCGCTTTGCTCAATGTCACGAAGTCTGTTAGAGAGGGCGAAACCCTTAAAATCAGCCTTTTCCTGCCGTTCAGCACCTTTTCGATGATGATCGATCTGGATGCCCGCGTTGTGTATCAACTTGCCGCGGAAAAGACCGTCGGATTGCAGTTTACCGGGTTGTCCCCGGATCAGGTTTCTCTTTTGAATCATGTCGTTAAGTCGTTTATGGCCGGAGAGATCGTTCGGTCGGGCGACCTGCTGAATGTTGCAGCGCGGGATAATTTCACCAAAATGCGTCCCCGGAAGACGGGAGACGGCCAGCCTGTGGTCAGTCTGTCGCGCCAGATTCCTGGTTTACTTTTGGTTACGGCCCTGGGGGTGGCGGCTTTGGCCTTTATCCTGAACAATATTTACGAGAACGTCTTTATTTTCAAAACCAGCAATGCCTCGGTTCAGGCAGCGCAGATTCAGGTCCGTTCCATTGAGCGCGGGATTCTGACCTCCAAGATCGAGCCGGGCCAGACGACCGTCAAGGACCGTCAGGAAATCGGCATGATGAACAACAACGACATCAAGAGTCCCTGCGACTGCATTATTACTAAAGTTCACCGCACCAGCGGCGAGTTTGTAGTTGAAGGTGAGCCGATCGTTTCGCTCGTTGCCGCCAACAGCGTTCCGTGGATTGCCGTGACGGTCAAGCCCGAAGAGGCGCGGAAACTGAATCTGGGCATGAAAGCCAGAATCAATGTGGCCGGGTCGAATGCGGAACTCACGGGTAAGGTGGACTCCATTAAGACGGATACGGGCGAGTGGGCGACCAACCCGCTTCTGGCCGGTTCCTCCAACCAGATCGTGGTCGTCGTCAAGCCGGATGCGAAAATTCCGTCAGACCTGATTAATCGGCCTGCACAGGTGGTTTTCCAGTTACGCTAGATCGTTGATTTTCAATAGAGGGGTCTGAGTATGGGCGTGCCGAAAAAAATTGTTCCAGTCATCCTTTGCGGCGGATCCGGGACGCGCCTTTGGCCCTCGAGCCGGGAGAAGCTGCCCAAACAGTTTTTGAACCTTCTGAGCGATAAATCCCTGCTTCAGGAGACGGTTTTACGGGCGCTGCGGATTTCCGGTGCGAAGCCCGAGAACGTCGTGACCGTGACTCTTGGAAATATGAGCGAAAGCGTTCGTGAGCAGATGCACAGCATCGATCCGGCTTTGGCGCTGCATATTCTCAGCGAACCTTCTGCCCGTGATACGGGCGCTGCGGTGTCTTTTGCCGCCAATTACATCAAAAAACATTTTGGCGGGGATGCCGTGCTGTGGATTTTGCCTTCGGATCACCATATCGGTGACGAGAAGGCGATGAAGGAATCGCTTGATCACGCATTATGGGCGGCGGAGCAGGATTATCTTGTGACTTTCGGCATCCAGCCCACGCGGCCGGATACGGGTTATGGCTATATCCGCCTCGGAGCTTCCTTGTCCGGTCAGGGTGCTTACAAAGCCGAGAAGTTCGTCGAAAAGCCCGATCTGGCCACGGCGCAGCAATATCTTGAGACGAAGCAATATCTCTGGAACAGCGGGATGTTCGTGTTCAGCGCCGATTGTGTTCTGGCGCAGTTCGAGAAACACGCGAAGGCGCTCAATGAAACCGTTTGCGCGGCTATGAAAAAGTCCGCAAGCGAGAACGAGGTCGATCCGGCTCTGTATGCTTCTATCGAAAAGCGCCCGTTCGACAAGGCGATCATGGAAAAGGCCGATCTGGTGGCTGTGGTTCCGTGTAATCCCGACTGGTCGGATATTGGATCGTGGGAGAGCCTGTGGGAAATCCGCGAGAAGGACGAGCATGGGAACGTGCGGAACGGGGAAGTTTTCACCCTGCAATCCAGCAACTGCCTTGTGCAGTCTAAGGACAAGCTGATCGCGTGTGCCGGGGTGCAAGACCTCGTGATTATCGAAACAGCCGACTCTTTTCTTGTGGCTGATAAGAACAACAGCGATATTATGAAGCTTCTGGTCAATGGCATGAAGGCCGAGGGGCGGAAGGAAGTGGTCGATATTTCCTGCGGCGGACCGGGGGCCGAAGAGATCGTCATGAGCGGAAAACAAAGTCTGGCTCTGGTATCAGGAGGAAGCTCCAGCTTTATCGTTGTGATCGATGGCCATGCTACCCTCAGTGACCCGAGTGGCAAAGAAAAAGTTCTAACCGTGGGCGAGTCATATTTTCTTGCGCCTAATACCTCTTACCGACTTGAGAACAAAGACGGCGGCAGCGTCAAGGCTGTGAAGGTTACGACATCTTTTGCACAGAATTTGAACAGGGAAGCGGCGGCTTAAATGACGAAAGTATTCGCTCACGGTTTTGGACTGCGCGTTGTTCTGCCGATCTTGGCTCTGGCGGCTTGTTCGCCAGTCATGTCCGCGCATCTTGAAACCGGAAAACAGGCCCGTAAGGACGGGGATTATGTGACCGCCGTTCATCATCTTAAACCTCTGGCCGATTTCGGAATGCCTGAGGCGCAGTACGAGATGGCCATGGCGTTGATGAAGAAACAGGACGCCAGTGTTGCTGAAAAGGCACAAGCCCGCGACCTGATGGTCAAGCTCTCCGAGAGCGGAAACCATGAGGTCGATTTTGAATTGGGGCGCTATTATTCCGGTGAAAAAGATTACGCCAACGCGGCCAAGTATTATCTGAAAGCTGCTGAATCCGGGCATGAGAAGGCCTATATGGAATTGGCGCGAATATACAAGGACCAGGGGGATTTCGAGAATGCGGCCCTCTATTATACCCGTGCCGGTGAGGCCGGAAATGCGAAGGCCTATTTCGAACTCGCGGCGATCGAGGAAAAGAAAAAAAATCTTCTGACCGCTTTAGAACTTTACAAGAAATCTTTTGACGGGCAATACTACCGCTCAGCCATGCGGATTGCCCGATTGTATGAAAAAGGGATGGACGGTGTTCCTGATCTTTCCCAAGCACTGCAATGGTACCAAAGCGCCCAAAAAGAAGGCGTTGAGGGTGCAGCAGAGAAGGTTGTCGAACTTCAATCTTTATCGTCTTCTCAGTAAAGCCTTTCTTGACAAGCGTTTGCGTTTATATCTTTAATTTACTGACCAAGTGTGGGTGTGCGCTCCTATGAAATGCTCCGGCTCCAAGTTTGTTTTGTTGACGTGCGCGGCTCTGTCCTGCGCGAGTTTTTCCCACAGCGCCGTTGCCGAACCGAAAGTCAATCTGTCCGTCAATCTCAAGGCCCAGGTCGAGTTTTCCGATGACCTCAGTCTTGAAACACAGGACGAAAACGGCACGGACAGCCAGACCTTGGAACTTAAAACCAAGCTGGATGGCAGTTTTAACGAGGATGTGTCTTTTCTCCTTGAGGCCCGCGGCGTCAAGAATTACGGCGAGGGCGGAAGCTTCGACAGCGATACCGGGGAGTTCAGCGGCGAGGACGATTATCTAGAACTCCGCCAGTACTGGGTCGATTACCATGGTTTTGATAGCTATAAACCCCTGAGCGTCCGTTTGGGCCGTCAGCGTTTTCGGGAGGATTACGGGTTGTGGTGGAACCGCGATCTTGATGCTGTGCGACTGACCCATGATGCGACCTTGTTTAAAAGTTTTGTTGCCATCGGGCAGAACCTGATGGAATACCGTACCGGGGACGGGGCTTACAATGAGGATGACGAGCGGATACTTCGCGTGATCGGGGAGGCTTCGTGGCAGTGGAAGCCCGAACAGTTTATTGAGGGGCGCGCCGCTTATCAAAACGACCATTCCGGTCTTGAAAGTGCAGGGGATGAGGTTGATGGCGACGATTTCGATGCTGACGATGCGGATATCGTATGGCTGGGTGTCCGGGCCAAGGGAACGATTACTGAAGCCGTTGACTTTATTGAAAAGCCGCAGTACCGGGTCGATGTGATCGGTATGGCGGGAACCGAAGATAGCCTTCTGACCACGTCCTCAGGGGAGAACCGCCTCGTGACCGGGGATGAGGAGACGGATTTGAGGGGATGGGCGGTCGATCTGGGGCTTGATGTGCCTGTCAATGTTTCCCCGAGCCTTCAACCGATTTTCCATGTCGGTTATGCCTATGGGTCGGGCGATGACGATGCTTCGGACAATGACGACCATAATTTCCGCCAGACGGGTCTGGACAGCAATTCCAGCCATCTTTCGGGCTTCCCATCCTCGACCGACAATTACGGGTCGGTTCTGCATCCCGATCTCTCGAATTTGCATATTGCCACGGTCGGCGTGGATGTTCCTGTGACCGATGCGCTTGATATCGCCGGGTTCTATCATTATTACGCGCTGGCCGAGGCGGAAGGTTCGACCTCCGTTGGGGCGATTGACGCGGATGTCAACGGCGAGGACACCGATCTCGGGCATGGTCTTGATCTCATGTTCAATCTGGATGTGGCCGAGCAGTTCAACTACGATCCCGTTATTGCGGATAAAATCAATCTCAAGACCACTCTGGGCGGTTTCCGCGCCGGGGATGCTTATGGTGACGCGCAGGATGAAACGGCCTTGCGCGCCAAGATCGACCTGAACGTGCGGTTTTAATTTTTATTTCAGCTACTCGATTTTCAGTTTTGCCGTGTAGCTTTGATCCGACGGCAGAGTGAGGGTGTTGCCGTGGACCGCTCCACGCTCGACGCAGACAAAACCCTGATAGTTCTCTTCCCCTACATCGTCCATGCCTTTGGCCAGTTCGGGGCCGGGATTCCAGATAATCGCTGAGGGGCAGTTACTGGCTGATATTTCTATCGCGGGGGCCGTGTTCAGGGTCTGGTTTTCCGGGACGTTTTCATAGACGCGGTCCACTTCAGCCGAGAATAGAATGGGGCCAATCTGGGTTTTCCTTGCAAAATTGTCCGTGGCGTCCAGATAAGTCAAATCTTCGAGGCCCGTCACGCTGGCCGTGCTCAGGTCACTGACCGGGTGGTAGGAGTGGAAGGCCCAGTTGAAGGGCATTGCGTCCGTGCCGGTATTCCTTATTTCCATTTGGAGGGAGAGCGTCTGTGCGATCGTGATGCTGTATTCCATCCGAAAGGCATGGGGGAAGATCGTGTCGGGTCCATGGGTAAGGGACAGGAGGAGGGTTATGGAGTTGTGGCTTTTGCTTATGTTTTCTAAGGTCCAGAGTCGGTTTCTCACGAAGCCGTGTTTGGGTTTGGCCGGATCGGGGTGGATGCCGAACCACGGGGCGCACAGGGGTATCCCGCCGCGCACGGGCTTTCCGGACTCGTATTTTGCTTTGGGGCTGAGCCAGAGCAGGTTTTTGCCGCGTATGGAACATTCCAGAATCTGTGCGCCGAGGAGGGCGATGGTGGCGTAAATATCGCTGCTGCGTATTTCCAAAAGGGGAAGGGCGTCTTTTGAGCCGTATTTTTGCTTTGTATCGGTGTGGGTGAGGGCATTCTCCATGACCGGACTATCTCATGGACGTCCTTGGTCCGTAAATATAAAACCCCTTCGCGGGAAGGGGTTTTATACGGTTATTTGTTCTTTCTCAGACGTTGACGTTCTGGGTCAGGATCAGGTCGCCATCCAGGTGGAGTTGATCGGCGTTCAGGCCTGTGACGCCCTTGATCGTGGCTACGGCGATAAACTGGCTGCCGTTGTCCAAACCATCGGCATCGACGGAGAGGACCGTATCGGTTCCGACCGTGGTGAAGCGGACGAAATCGCTGATGGCGTCTGTCGTCTGGTCGTAGTTCAGGATGTTGTCGATCTGGATACGGTCGCCGTCATGGATACGCAGATCCTCGATCGTATCGCGGTCTGTGCCGTTGACGGTGACGCCGAAGAGGTCGGCGCCTTCGCCGCCCTTCATCCAGTCGGACCCCTTGCCGCCGAGCAGGGTGTCGTTTCCGACATTCCCCCACATACTGTCGTCGCCGGCATAGCCATAGAGCTTGTCGTCGCCGCTGTTGCCCTTCAGGGTATCGACGCCGTTGCTGCCGTGCAGGGTGTCGTTCCCGGTTGTGCCCGCGAGATTGACCGGGCTGGGCGACATATTGGCGTCCGGTGTCGTGACCACGGGCTTTGGCAGGCCGACATCGGGCATGATGTAGTTGGTGTCCCGGAAGGCCGTGACCACCGTTTTATCGAGAACGGCCAGAAGTTTGGAGGCTCCCGATCCCGACAGTCCGTCCTGATCGACGTAGACTTCGGTGTTTTCGCCGTTCTGGACCAGTTTGATATAGCCTTCGGCGAAGGCCTTGGCCTTGGTGAAGCCGACGAAGGATTTCATCATGTCGGTCAGGTCGAGCTTGTCGGCGCGGACGTTGAAGTCCTGGATGACGTCGCCCTGTCCGGCTTCGGCGAACGAGGTGAAGGCGAAGGTGTCGAAACCCAGGCCGCCCTTCATGGTGTCCTTACCGAGACCGCCGTTGAGGATATCGCCGCCCTCGTTGCCTTCGAGGTAGTCGTCGCCCTTGCCGCCGTAGAGCTTGTCATAGCCCGAGCGGCCCTTGATTGTGTCGTTGTAATCCGTTCCTGTCAGGGTGTTGTCTTTTTCATTGCCCGAGAGGAAGACCCCTTGCGTGGGCGGAGGGTCGATCGGGGGAGGAGGGGGCGGAGGTGTTTCTTCGCCGCCCGTTCCGTAATTTTGGGGCAAGGTGACCGTCAGGTGTATTTTGTCGTAGACGAACGAAATACTGTTGCTGGTGATGGTCGAGGAACTGACTAAAGACACGCCGAGGCTTCCGATCAGGTTGCCTGCGAATGTGTCGTTCATGGTCGTGCTGCCCGTTTCCACGAAGGCTTTCTGGACTGCCGTGACAACGTTATTGATAATCATGTTGTCGTAGGACGATCCCGGTCCGCCGAGGCTGCCCGTATAGGGGCGGATTTCAATGCCGAAGATCGTCGAAGACAGGATCTGGTTACCGTCAACGATGATTTCGTTCGCGCCTTCGAGTTGGATGCCGTCGTGGCCGTTGCCGTAGATCACGTTGTTGATGATCTGGCTGTTTTCGGCCTGTTTGAACAGGATGCCGTTAGAGCCGTTGTTGTAGACGGTGTTGCCTTCGATCAGAATGTCGCGGTTGAGCATATCCTGCCAGCCTTCAACGGTCTGGCTGCCGGCGCCGCGCTGGACAACGATGCCGTTTTCGGCGTTTCCGTAGGCGACGTTGTTGCGAAGGATGACGTCATGGCTGTGCGTGACCACGTTAAAACCGTGGCGGTCGTTCGCGTAGGCGACATTATTTTCATAGATCGCGTTGGATACAAAGTCGGCGATGAAGCCGTCCCAGCTGTTGTGGTGGGCGACGCTATCACGGATGATGAGGTTTTTTGTCTGTTCATGCGGGTTGAAGGCAATGCGCGAGACGTCATGGATTTCCACGCGCTCGATCAGGATGCGGTCGTCGTGTTCGCTTTTTCCGGGCAGGACTCCGGTCATGATGCCGTCCACGTCCGCGGTGCTGTTGGCCCGGTTACCATCGAGGGTAAGATCGCGGATGATGACGTCCGTTGTCACCTGATTGACGGGCGTACGAATTAAGCCGGTGATTTTGGCAGACCAACCGTCGGCGAGTTTCAGGATGGTTTTGCCCATGCCTTCGCCCGTTATTTCCGTATTGCTGTAGATTCTTAAGGCGCCGTCAGAGGCCGTTCCGGTTCCTTTGATAATATAGGTTCCTTCGTCGAGAACGACCTTGCCCCCGCCGGCGAGTTTGGCGGCGTCGAGAGCCGATTGTATGGCCTGAGTATCGTCGATGTTGTCGTTCGGGTTAGCGCCGTAGTTCCGTGGGTCAAAGATATTCATGTTTACTCTTCCTTTCTGGATCACAAGAATACAGGCGCACGGCAAACCAAGGGCCGGTACAGGTTAAGAGTCCCGGCGGACACTGGGTTCGGAGTCTTCTTTTATTTTTTACTCAGCGCCCACACACCGGGCACTGGCTTGTCATATGCGCTTACTGTTGACATATTATTTTTTCATAAAGTCAACGCTAGCACTGAATCGTTAACGGTTCCTGAATCGCTTTCGTTTCTTTTTGGCTTGAAACCTAGGTTTCTAATGCTGACAAGGTATAAGGGCTGTTTTTTATTTACATAATAAAACTTAACGAATTAACTTTTTGTGTAAAAAACGCCCCCGATGTTATTGTTATGGATAATATATTCTTGCTTTTTCTTTCGGACCTCGTCATAAGGTATGGGGCTTTTTGACAGGGTTGTTTTATGATTTTCGCGTCACCAACTTTTTTATTTCTATTTTTACCTATCTTCCTCGTTTTGTATTATCTGGCGGGGAAAAACCTTAAATCTCCGGTGATTTCCATCGGGAGTTCGTTCTTTTACGCCTGGTGGCGGCTCGATTTTCTCTTCATGCTTTATGCGATTATCGGGTTCAGCTGGCTGTGCGCCCTGCTGATCGAGAGATATCACGAGACCCATTATCGGCGTGCGCTCTGGCTTCTGCGGGGCGGGGTGGCCGCGAACCTCCTGACGCTTGGCTACTTTAAGTACTTTAATTTCGGGGTCCACAGCTTCAATGACATGATGATGGATTTCGGGGTTGCGATCCCGCCGGAATATGCCTATGTCATCCTGCCGATCGGGGTGTCGTTCTTCGTGTTTCATGCGATCAGCTATATCGTGGATGTCTGGCGCAAGGATACGCCGGCGACGCGGAACCTGTTCGACTTTGCGGCCTTTATTATGCTGTTTCCGCATCTGATTGCGGGTCCAGTCCTTAAATACAAGGATCTGGTTTGGCAGTTCACCAACCGCAAGCACAGTCTGGATCTGTTTTCGGAGGGCGCTTACCGCTTCATGGCCGGGTTTGCCAAGAAGGTTTTGATTGCTGATACTGTCGCGCCGCTTGCGGATGCGGCCTTTGCGCTTGAGAACCCGACCATGGCCGATGCGTGGCTGGGGACGGCGGCCTATTCGATCCAGCTGTTCTTCGATTTTGCCGGGTACAGCGAAATGGCGGTCGGGCTGGCGCTGATGATGGGGTTCCGTTTTATCGAGAATTTCAACAACCCTTATACCAGCACCAGCATTACCGATTTCTGGAGGCGGTGGCATATTAGCCTGTCCACATGGCTGCGGGATTATCTCTATATCTCGTTGGGTGGCAGCCGGAAGGGGAACGTGCGGACCTATATCAACCTGTTCCTGACCATGCTTTTGGGCGGGTTGTGGCATGGGGCGAACTGGACGTTCATTCTCTGGGGCGCGTGGCACGGCGCCATTCTAGCGGTCGAGCGGGCTCTGGGCATCAAGGGGACTGCGCCAAAGAACATCCTCAAGCGCGTGTTTATGACGCTTTTGACGCTGGTGTTTGTGATGATCGGCTGGGTTCTGTTCCGCGCCCATACGCTGGGCGATGCCATGATGATGTATCAGGGGATGGCGGGATTGCAGGGCATCGGGATCAGCGATGCGCTGGGCTGGCAGGTCAAGGGGATGCAGATCGTCGCCCTGGTTGCCGGGATCGCGCTGGTCTTCGTCATGCCTTACTTCGAGCGCGGGCGGACACCGGTAGAGTTGTCAAAGGGTAGCTCGGCGATGAAGACTACGCCCAATCTGGTCATGCAGGCGGTGGTCGGCACGTTGTTCGTGATCGCTGTTTCACGCCTGCTGGCGATGAGCTATTCGCCTTTCCTGTATTTCCAGTTTTAGTTGCAGACAATTGAACAGGCTGACGCCCGTAGATTTCAAAAATCACGGGTTGGCCACCAGATTATCAAGCGCGGGGCCTGGCGAGCCGGAGAGATAGTCGTCGAAGGATATCAGGCAGAGAGTGTGAACGTTTTTGGGATTGAGCCACCCCCTATAAATGAGTCCGGTTGGAGAGTGAATCTCCGGTAGATTATTTGGACTGTATTTATGGAGGCGAGGATGTCGCAGAAACGTTATACGACGGAGCAGATTATCGGGATATTGAG
>JAGNKE010000044.1 GCA_018000295.1 Alphaproteobacteria bacterium
CATTTCCAATTGTTCCTGAAAGAGTGTGAATGGAGGTTCAATTATCGCCCCTCAAGCAATCTCTTGAAAATTTTACTTGAGTGGGCTAACAAGTAATCTCTTCACCCTTATCTATGTCAGCCCCAAAGTTTTTTACCTGCGGGACCATGCTTGCAGAGCGCTCAACGACACATAAAGGAAGCTGCGCGCTGCGGTATATCCTTATATTTATTAAAAGTCGGGCGGTGCGATGATTTTATACGTGGCTGGTCGAAAAGCGGGAGCGCCTCGCGCAGAACTGAGGGGACGTTGATCCCCATGCCGAAGGGAAACTCCGGATTGGTGCTGTGCCATGCACCGGGCACTATGAGATCGGTCGGGATATCCGAGCGGGAGTTCATGGCCCCGAACGTATCCCATTGGCCCATGATGTCCACTACCCTGCCCTTAAAGGACATCGGCATGCCGATTTTAGCGCTGATTGTGACGATCCGGGTGTTTTTCGTCAACTTATCCAGATCCCCCCTGTTTTCCAGGGTATAAAGAGCTTCGGAAATGACCAAATTTCCCTTCGAATGACCCACCAGATAGGGCGTCTTGAAGCGGGCATCGGATAACAAATCTATCAGCGTTGCCGTATCCTTGCTCAGACGCGTCCACTCCGATTCTCTTTTTGATTCAGGGATCGACGGCTCGCTTTGCGTGAAGAGTTTTGTAAACCTATCGAACCCTTCGAATGTGTGGCGCACACTGTTGAGAGTACCGAACCAAAAGAATCCGCCCAATGCCTCAGTCATAGCATCCGAGAGACCATATCCTGAGACTATCGCCGCAACCGGCCCCTCCAATGCGCCCGCTATATTCCGCGCAAAAGCCGCCGCACCTAAAGCCGAACTTCCTACTCCCGCAACCGCTAACGCTTTGACCTTCTGACCGCCCTTTTTCAAGAAGTCTTCTTTGTCCAAACAAACTTTCAGTTGCCCTTGTCCTGTCTGGGGGACAATCAGCAGTGCGCCTTCCCGCGCTAACCAGAAGGCCAGCGAGGGGAGTTCTTCTTCCGTAATACAGCCAACATCATAAAACACCGCGTCCAGAGTCGCATTTCTTCTTTGCACGGAGCCGAGGACGGACGTGCGGAACGCATTGTCAGAAAATTTTTTCGGCCACGCGTTCATTCGTTCGGCGTGAACGGCCAGAAGATTGGGCCATGTGGACATGAAATCGTTTCCTTTATTTTAGGCCGCTGCATCCTTGATGGAAGGATAGTCGGTGTAGCCCTTTTCCGCACCCCCATAGAATGTCGCACGGTCGTACTTATTCAGAGCTTTGTTCAAGCGGATACGCTCAGGCAGGTCGGGATTGGAGATGAAATATCTCCCGAACGCCACGGCGTCAGCCTTGCCGCTTTCTATGGCCTTGATGGCCGTTTGCGGGTTGTAGCCCCCGGCAGAGATCAAAGCCCCTTTGAAGACCGGCCTGAAAAGATCGGATGTACATGGCATATTCTCGGCGACGGCGTCTCCCCCGCCCGCGCCTGTCGAACGCGGCTCAATCAGGTCGAGGAAGGCTATTTTGCGGTCGCTGAGTTTTTCGATCACGTAGGTGAACAAGCCGACTGGGTCGCTATCGCTCATGTCATTGAACGTCCCATAAGGAGAGAGTCTGACGCCTACACGGTCGTAGCCCGAGACTTCTGCGACGGCGTCCACTACTTCGAGAAGGAGATGTGCGCGGTTTTCAATAGAACCGCCATATCCATCGGTTCTTTTGTTGGAACCGTCCTGCAGGAATTGGTCGATCAGATAGCCGTTGGCGCTGTGGACTTCCACCCCATCGAACCCGGCCGCCTTTGCGTTCTCCGCGCCCTTCTTAAAATCCGCTACGATACCGGCCATTTCACCGGATTCCAGAGCGCGAGGCACATCTATCGCAGTCGGTTTCCAATCTGCCGTGAAGGTGCCGCTGTTGGCCGCAGGAATTGCCGAGGGAGCAACGGGAAGTGCGCCTCCCGGCTGGTGCGAAGAGTGGGAAATGCGTCCAACATGCCAGAGTTGGAGAACTATTTTTCCGCCATTTTTATGAACGGCATCGGTCACTTTTTTCCAACCCTCCACCTGCTCAGTCGAGTGAATGCCGGGTGTCCCCGGATAACCCTGCCCCTGCTGGGATACCTGGGTTGCTTCGGAGATGATGAGCCCTGCTCCTGCCCGCTGAGCGTAATAGTCGGCATTCAATTCCCAGGGAATATTGCCGGGCTGCTTTGAGCGCATACGTGTAAGGGGCGCCATGATGATCCGGTTGGTTATGGAGATAGCGCCTAAATTCAGGGGGGAAAAAACCTTGGTCATTTTTATCCTCGATTGTGGTCATGATTGTTCCGTCTTCTTTGGTATGATGCTGACGTGCTTCGGCTTGTCCAGTTATTTTTCTTGTCAAATTTATGTCTATGGGTTTTACTGACCGGGCTGGGGTTTTGTTCCCGATTTTTCACAAGGCAGGCTTTTTGAAGAAATGGATCACACCAAGACTCATAAACAGAACATGACCTCCCCTTTAGAGCGGTCCTCTGTTTTTATTTATACCTCAGAGGCCTCAGTGCTTCTTTATTTTAATTTTTTTAGCCGACTGGCCCGAAGATAATCTTTCTTCTGTCAGCCGGATCAGAGGCTGACAGGACTTTCTTCCCCACAAGAAAATCCGTCCGCCTCTTGAAGAACCACACTTCAGGGCGAATGTGATGTTTAAGTTTTTGAATAAATGTAAAAGCACATTGCAGGACTGGGACCGGAGGTTCCGGCTGGAGATCGACCGTCTGCCGCCGGAGGGGATCGAGAGCCTGCCGACCAAGCTCTGGCCGTTTATGTGGTTTTTTATCCGGCAGATCAAGGGGCTGATCGTGCTGCTCCTCATCATGGAGCTGGCCGTCGCGGCGGGCGTGAGTCTCATGTTCTGGTATGTCGGCGAGTTGGTAAAGCAGGCCGAATACAGCACGGCCATGGCTGTGGCGGGGATAGCGCTTCTGATCCTGCGGCAGGGCGGCGGCGCGTTTTTGCAGGCGCTTTACGATCTGGTCTATACGCCTTATTTCGGGAACCTCGTGCGGCGGCAGTTGTACTGGTACACGGCGCGGCAATCGCTGGCGTACTTCCAGAACGATTTCGCCGGGCGGATCGCGAATAAAATGATGCAGGCGCCGAGCATCCGGGATGCCGTGAAAGCCACGATCGGGTCGATCTGGTTCGCCTCAGTGTTCACCATCACGAATATCTGGCTGATGGCGAATGTCGATCTCCGGCTGGCCCTTCCGCTGGCCGTGTGGCTGGTTGCTTATGCGCTGACTCTGGCCTATTTCGTGCCCAAGGTGAAGCTGCGCTCGAAGGCTCATGCGGACAGCATGAGCACTCTGACGGGGCAAGTCGTGGACAGCCTTACAAACTTCCTACCGACGAAATATTTCGCGCAGCTGGAGCATGAGGATGCGCGGGTCGTGAGCCTGTTGCGGATGCACAGCAATACGTTCCGGGCGACTACGGGAACGATCTGGCGCATGAGCATGGTGATCGACGTTTTGAATACGCTGCTCCTCGTCGCGACCGGGGTGGTCTGTTACTCCATGATGGAAACCGAAGGGCAAGCGGGCGTGGCCGCGCTGGCTATGGCCTTGCCGATGGCTCTGCAAGCCACGTTCCAGTCGGGGTGGATCATGTTCGAGGTTTCTTCGGTGTTCGAGCATCTGGGAACTATTCAGGATATTATCGACACGATTTCAAAGCCGCATGAGGTCAAGGACGCTGAAAATGCGCCGCCGCTGGTTTTGAAAGATAACAAGGCCGACATCGCCTTCAGGCACGTCAATTTTCATTACGGGCGGGAAAGCAAGCTGATGAGCGATTTCAGCCTTGAGATTCCGGCCGGGCAGAAGGTGGGGCTGGTCGGGCGCAGCGGTGCGGGGAAATCGACGGTCACGAGCCTTCTCGTGCGTGCCTATGACGTGGAGGGCGGAGAAATTCTGATCAACGGTCAGGCTATTGCCAAGGTTTCACAGGATAGTTTGCGGCGGCAGATTACAGTCGTTACGCAGGACAGCTATCTGTTCCACCGCTCGGTCATGGAGAATATTCGCTACGGCAAACTGGAGGCGAGCGAGGCGGACGTGGTCGAAGCTTCGAAACGCGCCTATGCGTATGATTTCATTCAGGGGCTGGAGGACCATAAGGGGCGGACGGGGTTTGACGCCCATGTCGGGGAGCGCGGGGTCAAGCTCTCGGGCGGGCAGAAGCAACGGATTGGCATTGCCCGCGCTGTTCTGAAAAACTCACCGATTCTGATTCTTGACGAGGCGACGTCTGCCTTGGATAGCGAAAGCGAGCACGCGATCCAGAGCGCGCTGGAATCAATCATGCAGGGTAAGACGGTGATTGCGATTGCTCATCGCCTTTCGACGCTTCGCCAGATGGACCGGATTATCGTGATGGAGGACGGGCGGATTATCGAAGATGGCACGCACGAGGAACTCATTGCGCTTCCCGAAGGGCATTACGCCAAGCTGTGGCAGATGCAGTCGCATGGGTTTTTAAAGGAGAAGTGATGATTGACTTTGATAAAATTGATGATTGGGCTCCAAATTTATCTTTAACACTTTTAGGCTCCAGACTCAATTAGCCCAGTAAGCGATGGTAGCTGCAATACAGAGTGCTGCCATGAAATTACGGGAGAGTTTGTCGTATCGTGTTGCTATACGTCGGAAATCTTTGAGCCGACAAAACAT
>JAGNKE010000015.1 GCA_018000295.1 Alphaproteobacteria bacterium
CCGGAACACCGCCGACAAACTGCTTGATGATTTCTTGCTGAATACTTTCAGAAAGCCTGCTTTTTCGTCTGACCTTAACCATCTGACCAACTTAGATATTTTTTCTTATCTATGTCAGCCCCTAAATTTTTTGAGCTGGTTCTTGTATACCTTCAACCGAAGTAGCAGCTCTTCTAAAAATATCCTCTGAACCGGGAAAAGACTTTTCATCAATACCAAAATAAGTTTTAAAAGTCTTAATTTCTACGACGTCCACGCGACCATCTGCTTTGCAGACTTTAGCGCCCAAAATAATTACAGCCTGAAAAAATTCGCTTCTTCTTGGCTTTTTCTTCTCCTTAACAACCTCATCTTTCCAAGTTAACCCAAGATAGTTTTTCATAAAATAGAGAAAACAGTCTCTATCAATCGAAATATCTATAGCTTCATGACCTTTCCAAAAATTAAAGAAAGACTCTTTCAAACTTTTTGATTTTTTGGAAACCTGAAACGAGAAAACATCTAAACTTTTTTTAACGTCTTTATCTCTCAAATTAAAAAGCAATTCGTAATTTTTAAAAAACTCTCCTTTTACAGCAAATTGATATTGCCCCCATGAAACAAAGCTTTTTGTTTTAAGTTGCTTTTCGTATCTTTCCATGCGGTTGGTAAACGTTACTTCATGAAAAATGGCAGAAGCACGCATCACGGCTTCAGCTTTTTTTTTCTCGTTCATCCAAAAAAAAGAACGCTCCTGATCTATCTTTATTTGAAATCCATCCGACATATGTAAACAAAGGTATGTTTCATAGGTCGTACTCGCAACGCTATTTTTTATAGCGGTGGCGGAATACTTAATACTAAAAATGTCCTCGTAGGAATAATCGCAATCTTCCCCGTAAACAAAACCTTCATCGTAAAAAATTAAATCTTTTAAATACTCTAAGACTAGTCCTTCTTCGTCTTCATTTTTCATTGCTAATTCACTTTTAAATAAAATCTCACAGTATAATCTTGATCACCCATATTCTTCCTGTCAAATCCCTTCGCGTCTTCGCGATTCAAATGCCCCCTTCACGCCTCTGGCCCTGAATCGCAAAGCCGCCAAGACGCAAAGCGTTCTGCTCCAATGTCATGCCCGTGCAGACGGGCATCGAGTAAAAAACACCAGGGACAAACAGAGGAAAACAGAGACCGGAAGCGCTATAATCTCTGTTTATCTCTGCGTTCTCTGTAGTTTTAAAAAAGTGGATTCCCGCTTATGCGGGAATGCCGTGATTGTTGCAGAGGTGGAACGGCAAACACGGCAAGCTTCGCGTCTTCGCGATTCAAATGCCCCCTTCACGCCTCTGGCCCTGAATCGCAAAGCCGCCAAGACGCAAAGCGTTCTGCGCCTACGGTCTCTGTTTTTCTCTGTCTGTCTCTGTAGTTTTTTCATAAATGGATTCCCGCCTTCGCGGGAATGACAAGCAGGCGCGGCCCTTGTCGTGATCGTCGTGCCCGTTGTGTTTAAAAAGCCTCTGCGGTAAAAACCCCCTAAAACAACTCCATCAGCATACACCGCGCCGACCCGCCGCCATATTTCTCCAGCGTGGGAATGGGGCTGGAGACAAGCCGCGCAAAATGCCGCCCGATCACCTCTAATTGCCCTGCATCCAGCGCCGCCTGCGCCGTATCCGAAAGCGTCAGCATCCGCGCCCCACCCTCGCCGATCACCTCCAGCGCGTTCCCGCAATTCGCGCGCAACTGCGCCATCGACAGCTCAATCACTTTATGTGTGGATTGCAATTTTTTCAAAACCGCCGCCCGGTACTGCGGCAGCAGACAATCAACACACAGCGCCGCCAGTTCCGTGCCGATCCACATCAGGTAATCGGTATGATAGACGGGGATGCCCGCATGGCTCTCCGTCTCGAACATCAAGACCTCATACCCCATGAAATCCGCCCATTGTTTCACCAACTCCGGGTTCGTCCGCTTCGACAGAGCAGCATAGGCAATCTTGTTGACATGATCGGCAACGATGCTCGCCGTGCTTTCCAGAAACTTCCCCTCTTTCTCATATCCGCTCCAATCCGTCACATCGGGATAGGATTTGCGAAGCATCGCGATAATATCCGCCCGCCGCTCCTTCTGGCGGTTCACGCTCAGCATCGGATAAAGGATCATCCGCCCGTCCGGGTAAACCGACGCCCAGTTGGGAAAGACCATATCCGGCGACCCCCGGTGCCCCAGAACGGTCGTCACTTTAACGCCCGCCGCCACCAGCGCGTCTCGGTATTCGCGGAACTCGCGGATCGCCGCCCGCGAAATCTCCTCGCGTGAGCGGTCATCCCGCTCCGCCTGATAAGCATTGGTTTCCAGCGTCTCCGGATTGGTATAAAATTCTGCGGGTTCGATCATCAGCAGATGATCCGTGGATTGTTTCATGACTGGCCCTGTGAAAATGAGACTCTGCTGCAGACAGCATAGGAAAAGATCGTTAAAACTATGCCAAAAACAAGCCGCTAAGACCAGCAAAACGCAAAGAGTTACGGAAAACAGTGTTATCCTACCAGCACATCTACCACGCCGGCTCACTGCCCGATATCCATAAACACATGGTACTGGCCGAAATCCTTGACCTTATGGTCAAAAAGGACAAGCCGTTGACCTACTTCGAGACTCACGCCGGACGCGGCTATTATGACCTTTCCGCCCCGGAAGCGCAAAAAACCGGCGAAGCCGCGGAAGGCATCCACAAAATGCTTAAAGAGACATGGTTCCCGCCGACCCGCCCCTTCATGCGCGTTCTGCAAGACACCCAACGCACGAAAGGCGCCAACATCTACCCCGGCTCCGCCGCGATTGCCGATTATTACCGCCGCCCCGGCGATAAAATGCACCTCATGGAGCTCCACCCCACAGAGTTTACCTTCCTCCAAGGCGCCATAAAAAGCTCCTCCGTCAACATTCATAGAAAAGAGGGGTTTCAGGCACTGCTCGCCCTCGCCCCACCCGAAACGCGCCGCGGCCTCGTCTTCATCGACCCGAGCTACGAGATCAAGACGGATTACGAGGACATCCCCGTCTATATCGCAAAACTGATGAAAAAATGGGCCGTAGCGACACTGGCCCTCTGGTACCCCCTGCTCCCCGCACGCCCGCACGAACCGATGGTTCAGGCGCTTCAGGATCTGCTCCTCCCGAAATCCGGTCTCTTCGAGGTCGAATTCTCCCCCCCGCCCGAACGCGGCGACGGCTGGAAAGCCCTCTACGGCAGCGGCCTGTTCATCGCCAACATCCCCTTTGGCTTCGAGCAGAGGATGGAGGGAATAACCACCAAACTGAGCGGGATTAGGAAAGCTGATTAGAGATGACGCTCATGACCCGGTGCGGAATTGCTGGTCAAAGCGCCAAGTACATCCGCAGGAAACAGCGAAGAATTTTGCTGACAAAACTCGCGCAGACTCATCACCTCAAAAGCATCGCCGTTGGTGAACGGATCTGCAAGACTCTCATCCGACACAGGAAAATAAGACGCAAGGGAACCCCGTGCCCCATGCGACAAAAGCAGCCGGATATTTTTTTCCGTATCGGGCGCATGAGGCTTGAATTTTTCTACACCTCGGGCTGTGGGCAAATACTGAATGGCGTCAACCCCAAACCCGGCCTGCTGAAAGCGCTCGACGATCGGTTTAAGCGCCTGCCCCAGAGCCTCTCCTCTAATTTTCAGAGCATCAGAATTTTTTAAATCGGATTGCTTCTGCGCGACATAAAGCATCACCGCCAGATCAAGGGGCGTATGCTTTTGAGCGTCCCGATTTCTTAAACCGATAACACTATAGGGTATGGCTTCACGAGCGTTAACGTCCATCTGGAGGCCATGCTCGCCATATGCTTTCTCAAGATTGGCAAGCGCTTCGGGATGATCCGACAAGACGGCCCAGCAAACATCGTTCCCCTGATCAATAATCACAGGAGACCGCAAGCTTGACGATTTCTGCAGGACGACCAGATTTTGTGCCCCAGAGAGAGTAGAAACAGCCCTGTGATCGCACCCGGCACCAAGAAGAACGCCCAGAGATTCCCGCCCGTTGTGGTAGACGGAATGAAGATAAAGGTCAAGCGGATCGACGGCATTCACGTTTTGCCCTTCCTGATCAGGAAGATTGATGCTTCTATGCGCCCTGTCAAAATCGAAATCCTCGACAAGAACGCCAAGCGTGACGGACGCATTAACATCACTGGCCTCGACGGCCTGAAACATGGAATTGATTAACCCTTGATCGGCTTGCGGCTTACGCATAACGAACACCCCTTACTATTTTTCCATAGAGTATTAATTTTAGTGACTTTTGTCCATAAAGACGATAAAAACTGGAAAAAGCAAGCAATAACAATAAGTTAAAAATCAAATGCATAACAATTTTTTCCTCCTTTACCCTTCCCATGGAAGGATGAACCACCGCTGATATTCTTTGCCCGCAGACCGCCGAATATGCTAGTTTTAAGGAAAGCGCGAAACTAAAGACCGCGCAAAAAGCCTACGGGCAAAAAGTTTTTTGGGTGTGACATCGTGGCTCTAAAGCAGAACTTCAACAATCAGAGCGTTTGGCATCAGTTCATGCTGTGGCTGAACGGCCTTTTCAATTCTGAGCAGGAAGACACGCGCACCGCTGACGCATCCGAAGAAGGTGATGGTCCGGACGAGGAAGCATCGAACGAGGGCGACTCCTCCGAACCGGAGGAAAACGAAGACGGAACCATGCAGGCCGATGCCGCGCCCGCACAAAACGCAGGCAGCAACGACTGGACGAAGGGACTCATGACCACCTTTCTGGGCGCCCTCTTCCCCGCCGCCAGCGCCGCAACACCCGCCCCCCCCGTACCCGCGGCAGCGCCGCCCGCCCCTGTTATAACATCGACGCCGGAATCCTCCGACCACGCCGCCTTTCCGTTCGTCGCCAGCCCGCAAGCCCGCATGGTCACAGCCAACGGCGCAACAATTCAGGCGCCCCATTCCACAGCAATCTTCTGGGGCGACTCCATCGCCGATGGCATGGCCCGCAGCGTCAGACCGGGGACATTTGCCGGTGTTACAAATCTGGGAACACCCGGCGCGGGATTCCTGACTTCAATAAAACCTCAGACCGTAAGCAACATCCCGCAAAACGCCGCCGCCTTCATTTATTTCGGCACCAACGATGTGGCCTCGCTGATGGGCCAGTCCGATGCCCAGATCGCCGCCTACGCCAAACGCGTGATTGACGTAGCCCAGCAGATGAGGGCGCAAGGTGCCGAACCCGTCATTCTCGGCCTCAACGCCCCCAAAGGCGCCTACACGGGCGGCAGCGCGGCCTGGAGACAGGAGGGCTTTGTCGATAACTGGACCCGCACGATGGAACGCCTGAACGAGCAATACCAGCTTCAAGCGCAGGCAGCAGGGATAAAATACGCCGCCACCGACGCGCAGATTACCGCCGCCCAGATCAGCACCGACAACCTGCATCTGACCGCGGACGGCAGCCGCGCCATGGTCAATATTGGGGTTCAGGCGATAAAGAGTTAACTAGAGTAAGAAATTATGCTTCATCATCTTGTAGACATATTCAGGAAACACGCAGCTCCGACTCCGGACCTACTGCATCAAATGAACCACATTGCCAGCGGAGTACTGGTGGATGCCGGAAGGGCAGTGGGCGATTTCTGTTCCATCAACAAAACAAGGATCAGCGGCGCCCTCTCGGCGATCAGCAGCGTGGCCCTGGGCTATGAAGGTGTCCGCTCTCAGAATCCGGTTCTCATCACATCGGCCCTCGCCGCCCTGAGCGCCGACGCCATCCTCATCCGCTATGGCGACCCCATCCGCGATGCTGACGACCACAACCCACAGGATAAGAAATTTGAGTGGAAAGACTCTGTCAACTTTAAAGACTATCCCCACGAAACCTCGACCATCGGTTACACCGCGCAGAGCGCGGTCATGGCCGCCGCCGATATCGGCAGCGGGAACCTGAACACCTCAATGGGTTACCTTGTCGCCGGAGCCACCGACCTGATGGGCAGCGCCATCACCTTCTTCGTCAGGGAAAAGGAAAACCCCACGGAAAAGTTCAAGAACGCCGTCCTTAATCTGCCCGGAATCAAGCAAATCGCCAATCTTGCCGAAACGCGCACCAATCTGGCCGCCGGACTGATCTCCATAACAGGTCTGGGATACCTGACCGTCACCGATCTGGCCAAAAACAACTGGAGCGTGGAGACCAGCGCCCCCATCCTGACTTTCAGTATCGCCACCCTCGGCTCGGAAGTCTTTTACTGGTTCGCCGAAAAACGTGGTCACGTGCGTGAGGAGCTAGAAGAAAAAGGAATCATCAACAACGATATCGATATCGAACAACCCGGCATGGCCAGAGACATTTAATCCGGCCCCTGCTCCCTGTTAAAACGCCAGCGCCACAGTTTTTTCAACGTCCCCACATCGCTCCACGGCACGCCCAGATCGCGCGCCAGACAGGACGTCGCATTCTTGATCACCGCCCGATCGACGGAAACCGCCTCGATATTTGAAAAAGCACCGCGGTCGGGCTGAAAAAAAACGTGTTCTTCCTCCCCGCCCTCAAAAGATTTCTGGATCGCCGCATACAGGCGCGGCGCGGTTTTTTCCATCTGCTGGAGAAAAATCGTGGGCCGCGTCAGGAATATCCCCGTGTTCCAGAGACAGTCGGGCCGCATCATCAGCGCCTGTGCGTCCTCCAAACTCGGCTTCTCGATAAATTTCCGCACAGGCCGGCAGGGAGTCTTCCCTATCTCTGTAACGATATACCCGTACTCTGTTTCGGGTGCAGTCGGCTTCACGCCGAACAGAACCATATGGTCGATTGTATACGCGAGCGACTCGATCACTGCCTTCTCGAACGCCCGCACGTTTTTCAGGATGTGATCGCTCGGCATGACAAGCATCAAAAGCCCCTGCCCCTTTAGATAATGCGCGGCCAACGCGACAGCCGCCGCCGTACCCTTCGATTCCGGCTCATGGATAATAGCGCGGTATTCGCTTTTGATAGGCTTGAGCTGATCCTGCGCCAGCTCTTTGTGACGCTCATCACAGACGATCAGCGGCGGCGCAAACGCCCGCACCCGCAAAACCGTGCGCTGGAAAAACGACAGCCCCGTACCGAGAGAGAGAAAGGCCTTCGCACGCTTTGAATGGGTCAGGGGCCAGAGCTGCGGATCGCGCCCGCCCGCAAGGATAACGGGCACGATCTCAGGCCGCGAGGTCATGCGCCCCCGTGGAGTGTCCCTGCGGTTGATAACGCGCCAGATAATCGGCGTAGGCCAGCCTCAACCCATCCTCCAGAGAAATCCGTGGCCGCCATCCGGCGGAAAAAATGCGTGAACAATCCATGACTTTACGAAATACACCCTCCGGCCTGCCGGAGTCAAATTCAACCCCGCCGGAACATCCCGCGTAATCGGCGATCTTTCCGGCCAGTTCGCCGATGGACACCTCGTCCCCGCTCCCCACATTGATCGGCCCCGCGCCATTATAATTCTTCAAGAGAAACACCAGCGCATCCGCCAGATCGTCCACATAAAGAAACTCGCGCAGCGCCCGCCCGCTGCCCCAGACCTTTAACGGCCGCCCCGAAGACTTCGCTGCGTGCGCCTTCATGAGCAACGCCGGAATGACGTGCGAACGCGTCAGGTCGTAATGATCCCCCGGACCGTAAAGATTGCACGGCATGGCGGAAATGAAATCGCGCCCGTATTGCTTCCGGTAAAATTCGCACATCTTCACCCCGGCGATCTTCGCCAGCGCATACCCCTCGTTCGTCGGTTCCAACGCGGCGCTGAGCAACGCGTTCTCTTTGATCGGCACTTCGGCCTCCCGCGGATAAATGCAGGAAGAACCCAGAGATAAAAGCCGCTCCACCCCGCACAGATGCGCGGCATGGATGACGTTCATGGAAATGGAAAGATTGTCATAAAGAAAATCCGCCGGACGTTGCGAATTATCCAGAATACCGCCCACCAGAGCCGCCGCGAGAATAATAACTTCGGGCTTCTCCCACGCCATCCATTCATGAACCGCCGCCCCGTCGCGCAGATCAAGCACCGAACGCGGCGCTGAAATCAGATGAACGTTTTCGCAACCAAGCCGCCGCACCGCCGCAGCCCCGACCATGCCCGTCTCCCCGGCCACCCACACGCGCTTGCCGGAAAAAGCATACGGAACGCTCAGCCAGTCATTTTCCATACCGAGTCTCCCCCGGCCTCGCGCCAGAGCAGCGCCCGGTCGGCATTCACCATATCGGCGACCAGATCGTCAAAATAATATTTCGGCAGCCAGTTAAGCTTATCCTGCGCCTTCCGCGCATTGCCGAGCAGATGATTGACATCCTTCGGCCGGAACAGCGAAGCATCCACAGAGACCAGCAGCCGCCCCGTGCGCTTTTCGCGCCCCGTCTCCTCGATCCCCGTCCCCTGCCAGACCACGCTGACCCCCGTCTGCGCGAAGGCGCGTTCGACGAACTCCCGCACGGAATAGGCCTGCCCCGTCGCCAGAACATAATCATCAGGCACAGGCTGCTGAAGCATCAGCCACATCCCCTCCACATAATCCCGCGCATGGCCCCAGTCGCGGATAGAATCCAGATTGCCGAGCTTCAAAACCTCCCGCGATCCGGCCTCGATGCAGGCCACCGCCTTGGTGATCTTGCGCGTGACGAAATCCTCCCCCCGCGCCGGACTTTCATGATTGAACAAAATGCCGTTGGAAACGTGCATCCCATAAGCCTCGCGGTACGTCCGCGCCAGCCAGAACGCCGCCAGCTTGGCCACGCCATAGGGGCTACAGGGCATGAAGGGCGTATTCTCGTCCTGCGGCGCGGGTGCGCTGCCGAACATCTCGGAGGACGACGCCTGATACATCCGCACCGACTTTTCCATATCCAGCAACCGGATGGCTTCCAGCAGCGCCAGCGTCCCCTTGGTGTTGATATCCAGCGTCGCCGCCGGAGTCTTGAAACTCACGCCCACCTGCGACATGGCGGCAAGGTGATAGATTTCCTGCGGTCGAATCTCTTTCAACAACGCCGCGACGCTCTGCGCGTCCGTCACATCGCCCTGATGCAGCGTGAGCGCGGCATCGGTCAGGCCTAGAGCCTCCAGCCGCCGCAAACCGTCGGCGGGGTCCATATAGCTGTCCCACCGGACAAGCCCGTGAACTTTATAACCTCTGCGGATCAGGAACTCAGCAAGATACCCCCCATCCTGCCCGGCGATACCGGTGATGAGGGCGGTCTTTTTGGAACCAAACATTGGCGTCTCCCACACGAATATTTGCTGTGAAAACACAATGCATGATCCGTGCCAAAAGAGCAATGAAAACAAACAAGTTAGAAAAGAAAGTTGAGATGCTAAATTAGAAATCTATCTTTTAATTTTCTGCATAATCATATAACCGGCTGCCGCAGAGCCTAATCCAAACAACATCACAAAGAAAACACCCACGGCAACCTGATGACCATCCATAACAATTTGAACACCGCCAGCGAGAAAAACCAGAAAGATCACCTCCGCCGCGACCAGAGTAGACAGATTATAAGACTGTATGACATTTCTACGAGCTTCGGCCACATTGAATATTTCATAAGACTGGCTCATTCCTTTTGTGGTTATGTGAACCCATATCACATACCAAGCAAAACTGATGGGACAGATAATCGCTAAAGGCACCAAAGATCCTAAAAAAATGATATAGCTGGCTGCAATCGCGAACATAATGACCATGTTAGAAATCTTTATAACACGCCGCAGACGTTCATCTTCTGCGACCGTTGGAACAACATAGCCCTTACCCATAGACCCCCAAGGGAAAAAAACCGTTTTTCCTTCGAAATCTTTTTTAAAAAGCCCGACATTATCAAATAGCCCCATGGTGCGCTAGCCTGCCTCCTAATTTTTTGCACAATCATAATAGCAATCGCCGCCTTAAGGCTCAACAGCGCTATACCTCCCACTACTCACCCCGGCGAAGGCCGGGGTCCACGGTCAATCCTGAGCGCAATCGCAAACGAAACCGCCGCCCCCTTCGCGTCTTCGCGATTCAAATGCCGCGTTTCCATGGACCGCCTGTCATCGCCAAACCGCAAAGACGCAAAGCCTTCCGCGCTACCCTCTCTGGCATCCCCGCGCAAGTGGGGATCCACAAAATAACTACAGAGACAAACAGAGGAAGACAGAGACCATAAGCGCCATAATCTCTGTTTATCTCTGCGTTCTCTGTAGTTATAAAAAATGGATTCCCGCCTCCGCCGGAATGACGAAGGCGTCAACAGGCGCTATAATACGAGGGAAATGAACCCGATAGAAAAAATCGACAGATCGCATCGCCAAAGCCTCGTGCTGCATGGCTTTTGCCTGATGCTGTTCTTCGTATTGTTTTACGTGAATTATAATTTGCCTGTGTTCGCACAAATTGTTGCACACTACACCTATGTTCCTGTAGAACTCGAAGACTCCAGCGCACCACTGCAATATGGAGAACTATCCTATTGTTGGAGCGAACCTTGGTATTGGCGCTGGTGGCAAAACACAGAATACTGTGGCCAAAAAATACCCACACACACCTATAAGGTTAGCGGTAGGGAATACACGTTAATATTCACGACCTACACGTTTGAGGCGCCTCACAGGCTCTCGAAGACTGCTTACTACTCTTTCATCAACCCAGCATGGTCTGTGGCGGATAATCGGATACCGACAGGGAAAATCTGGACTGCCTTCGTTTATCAGACAATCGCCTTAATCGCATACGCTGCGATCCTCTTCATGGCTTCTTCTTTCGCTCTTGGCTGCAAATTTTCCGCCGTTGTTCAGAATATTTATCAATCAAGTAAAAAAATGAGCTTTGAAAATAGCGTCATACTCTCTGGATATAGCTCTGTTTGCGTATCAATGCTTTGTGTCTTGTCGTATCATTTAACCAAGACAAACTTTCCGGGCATCGAGGAAAGCTTTTTATTCAATATTCTGCCTTCTCTGGTTGGAATAATATTTTATGTAATTTACGCCCCCAAACCCTACCTGTTACTGGGACCGGCAATAGTCGCTTATCTTTTTTTCCTCACAGGTTACGCCCTATATCGGTGCCCCCTTGCACTAATAATACACTTAGCATTGGTCCTGATAGAGGAAGCAGTAAATAAAATCGGCAGATTGTTGAAAAAACCAACCCTGTAAAATTCTCCAAGATCATAAGCCCTATGGTCGCCTCGCTCTCGTCACCCCGGCGTAGGCCGGGGTCCACGGACAATCCTGAGCGCCGCCGGAAAACCCAAGCCCCGCCCCCTTCGCGTCTTCGCGATTCAAAGGCCATCCTCACAGGCCGCCCATCATCGCCAAGCCTCAAAGACACAAAGCCTTCCGCGCTACCCTCTCTGGCATCCCCGCGCAAGCGGGGATCCAGTCAAAAAGCTTATGAGGATTCCGGCCTCCGCCGGAATGACAATGGCAAGGATTTTCGCTAGGATGGCAGCAATATGGGCATCATAAAAAAAATAGACAAAAACCATAGGCAAAGCCTCGTGCTGCATGGGTTTTGCTTGACGATATTTTTTCTTGCGGTTTTTATAAATAATAACCTTCCTATTTTCGCACAAATATTCGCACATTATACCTTCGTCCCCGTTGAATTGGAGAAATCCGATAAACCTTTGGAATGCACTTACAATCCAAATATTTTTTGCTTTAGCGAACCTTGGTGGTGGATGTATCAAAGAAATGTGGCGACAGAAGAATGCAAGCTGGAAATGCCCGAACACATATACAAAAGAGGCGACAAAAACTACATTTTGAAAATAAGTACCTTTACCTATGAATCTCCTTGCAAGCTGGAAAAGACAATATATGTATCGCCGATCTATTCCGAATGGGCGGTCGCTGACAACCGTCTGCCGGGCGAATTAACACTGCGGAAACTTCTCTATAATCTCGTGCTGCTAATGATCTGGGGCGGACTATATATAAGCTTGTCATGCCTTTTTTTATCCTGTCGGCCAAAGCAAATCTTAAGTATAATTCACACCGAAACTAAAAAAATGAACCTGATAAACAGCCTGATGCTGCCCTACTATGCAATGTGTATACTGCAGATGTTCCAATATATGATTATGTATAGTTTCAACATTGAAAAATTTCCCTATTCCTATTATTTAGACTTAGGAGCCCCTGTCTTAGCGGCCATAGTAATTTATATGATTTACTCGCCTTTTAAATACATATTTTTAACCCCATTTATATATTTACTAATATATTTACTTATACATTTTGCAGTACCTCTTTTAGGTATTTACATTTTTGGAGACCTTTTCTTTTACGTCAACCACCCCCTTATTTCAGGATTTATATTTTTGATTTCACATTTTATAATTATCTTAGCCCTCACAGCCTTTGCCCACTTAAAAAATCAAGAAAAACCTGCGCCATGACCTTCTGCACCATCCTACGCTCGTCACCCCGGCGTAGGCCGGGGTCCACGGTCAATCCTGAGCGCCCTCCCAAACGAAACCACCGCCCCCTTCGCGTCTTCGCGATTCAAAGGCCATCTCACAGGCCGCCCATCATCGCCAAGCCTCCCGCCCCCCCTCTTCTAGCATCCCCGCTCAAGCGGGCATCCAGCCGGAATGACAAGAAAGCGCGGCCTTCGTCGTGATCGCCGTGATCGTTGTGTTTCAAAAAACTCTGCGCCCTCCGCGCCTCTGGGGTAAAATTAAAGCTTTTTCATATTCTCCCTGATCCATGCAGCGAACTCCTCCTCGCTCACGCTCCCGCCCGCCAGCCCCACGGTCATCAGAACACACGCCGCATCATCCACCGCCAGTTCAAACCCGTTGAGCAGCAGGAAGAGTTCCGTCACGACGAACGCCGTGCGCTTGTTCCCGTCCTGAAACGGATGGTTCCGCGCAATGCCGTATCCATACGAAGCCGCCAGCGCCGCGAGGTCAGGCGTGCCATAATTCAAAAGATTCTGCGGCCTTGCCAGAGCGGATTGAAGCAGTGAAAGGTCGCGCACCCCCGCCAGCCCGCCATGCTCGCCCACCTGCGCGTCATGCACGGCCAGCGCGACAGATTCCAGAATCCATGTAATCTCGCTCATTTCGCCAGTTCGCGCAGCGCGTTCCGGCGCTTCTTCATGAGTTTACGCGCCGCGTCCATCTGCTCCGCAAAGGAGGGGTCATAGGGCGACAGGGTGACACCCTCGCTCGTTTCGCGCAGCCACAGCGCATCCCCCTTTTCGAGGTTGAGATGCGTCAGCACCTCCTTGGGCAAAACGACGCCCAGCGAATTGCCGATCTTCGTGATTTTCAGTTCCATGGCCGCGCCTTTCGGAAAAAGATGTTATAACTCATGTTATAACAAAAACGGCCTCCCGTCAAAACTGCCTCAAAATCTGCCATTTCCCGCTTTTTGCAAAACATCCCCAAACCCGCTATACTCAAACCATCAAGGGTGCGCTGCGCCTTTTTTCATTTGGGGAAAAACCCGAACCCGCGGAAAGCCGGAAACTTAGTCCGCTCCGCCCCGCGCTCAGAAAAATCAAACATTTAGCACTAAAAAACCGGACTAACCGGACTTAGTCTGAGTCGAACGCCCCATCCCCGCCGCCTTCGTGCGGAAATCCTTCCGCTTCTCCTTGTTCAGGAACGGCCACAGCAACTGGTGCGTGAATTTCGCGGGCATGAATTCGTTGATCCCGATATTCGCCGGCGGGCGGCGGTCCTTCGGGTTGATATAGGTGCCGAAAATCATATCCCACAGCACGATATTCTCCCCGTAATTGGTATTGCCCTCCGCCAGATCGCGGCTGTGATGCCAGCGGTGCAGCCCCGGCGTATTAAACACATACGAAAGCCAGCCAAACCGCATCTCAACGTTGCAATGCGTGAGCATCCCGATAAAGGCCGTCACGGCGGACATCCATTGTAGAACCTCCATCGGCGCGCCCAGCAGCGCGAGCGGGATCATCCCCATCAGCACACGGTAGAGACTATCCATGAAATGAAACCGCCCGGTATTGACGAACCACAGCCGCGTGACGCTGTGATGAACGGCATGGAACCGCCACAGGACGGGGATTTCATGCGCTGTTCGGTGCGACCAGTAGCACATGAATTCGGCAATCACGACCGCAAAGGCCACCTGAAAACCCATCGGCCAGCTCCGCGGCCACAAATCCGGCCCGAAAATCCCGTACCCCTGCTCCGTGACGGGCCGGAACACCTCCGACAGACCGATCACCCCGGCAAAGACGAACAGCGTATGCACGGTCCCCTTGGTCGTCAGCGTATGCGCGATATCCGCCAGCGTCTGCCCGTCCGGCTCCAGCCATTCGCGCTCGTGCGGCATAAACCGCTCAAGGAAAAACAGGCTGATAATCAGGAGGATGTAGGAAAAAATAAAACCCAGGATCGGAATCCCGAACGAAAAAGCGATGCCCGTCAAAGTCATACAAAGCGCGAACAGCCCCGGCCACGCGATCCACGACAGCCAGTATTTCAGGGGGGATTCGATCTCAGTATCCGTAAGTACGGGTTGCGTTGTTTGCTCCATCTCTCAAACCTTCGCGTTGATCTTCTTTTCTTCGGCAATTAAGCCGACCGTGTAATAATCCTTATACCATTCCATGAATGTTTTCATCCCCTCGCGCAGGGATGTCTTGGGCCGGAAGCCCACAGCCGCCTCCAGCGAGTCCGTGTCGGCATACGTCGCGTAAACATCCCCCGGCTGCATGGGGAGAAAATTCTTTTTGGCTTTTATTCCAAGAGCATCCTCGATGATCTGAAGCAAATCCATGAGATTTTCCGGCGAATGCGCGCCGATATTGTAGATACGATACGGATCGGCGCTCTGTGATGGATTGGGATTCATCGCGTCATATGAAGGATTTGCCTTGGGGATAAATTCCAGAACGCGCTCCATAGATTCAACGATGTCGTCGATATAGGTGAAGTCGCGCTTCATATCTCCGTTATTATAAACGTCTATGGCCTTCCCCTCGACGATAGCCTTGGTGAATTTAAAATAAGCCATATCCGGCCGCCCCCACGGGCCGTAAACGGTAAAGAACCGCAGCCCCGTGCAAGGAATCCCGAACAGATGCGCGTAGCTGTGCGCCATCAGCTCCCCACCCTTCTTCGTCGCCGCATACAGGCTGACCGGATGATCGACACTATCCGTCTCCGAAAACGGCAGCTTCCGGTTCGCGCCATAAACCGAGGATGACGACGCAAACACCAGATGCCGCACCCCGTGATGCCGGCAGCCCTCAAGAACATTCAGAAAGCCCGTCAGATTGCTGTCCAAGTAAGCTTTCGGATTGTCCAGAGAATACCGCACCCCCGCCTGCGCCGCGAGGTTCACAACGATCTCCGGCTTGAAATCAGCAAACAGCGCCGCCATGCCCTTCTCATCCGCAAGATCGAGTTTTTTGAAAGCAAAATTTTTGCAGCGCTCTAAAGCGCTTAGACGCCCTTGCTTAAGCGATACATCATAATAATCGTTCAGATTGTCGATCCCCAGAATCTCGGTCCCTCCGCTCGCGCACAAGCGCTTGACGAAATGATATCCGATGAACCCCGCCGCGCCAGTAACAAGAATCCGCTTCATGGCTTCGCCTCCTCTTTCGGCAGGGACGGAGGAATCGCCTTCTTATTCTGCTCCAGAATCTCCTTCGGCGGCGGCGGCAACGGCGACCCGTCCAGCTTCTGCTTGGCAGGATCGACCCGCAGAATCTCCGCGAACAGGATCTTCAACTGCTGCATGATCGAAAATTTTTCCATAAGAAAATCAGGCGAGTCGCAAGCATACTTCTTTTCGTCCAGCCGCATCTTGGCCGCCTTGAAGGATGTATCCTTCAGCGCCCCAAGCTCCTCGCGCCTTTTCGCCTCCGTCTCAGGGACAAAACGCTTAATCACCCCCTGCGAAAGCGCGCTGTCCTTTTGACAGAAAGCGTTATAGGCGTCGATCTGGGAGGAAAGCTTGACGGTCTCCTTCACGGTTTCGGCTTTTGGCGGATGAACGGGCTTGGCAGGTTTTTTCTCAGCACCGGAAGCCGCGCCGGAAACCCCGCAGACGATAAAAGCTGAAAGAAGTAAAATGACGCGGAACCGGAAAACCATTAAAAGCCTTTGTAATCTCTAGCTTACACCTGTTTTTATCACGAAACCCGCCCATCGGAATAGCCGAAATCATTCAGCCCTGCGTGGCGCGCCGCAGCCGGTCGTTGATCGCCACCCCGATCCCCGTATCGGGAATGGGCATGACGGCAATGGCTTTATGCGCGGGCTGATCCAGCTGCCGCATCATGGAAAAGAGGTTCGCCGCCGCCTGATGCAAGTCGCCCTCTTCGCTCAGATTCCTCAAACTGTCGTCGGACAGATCCTTGGCCGCCCCGCCCCCCTTGATCCCCATGAACTTGATCGACCCGAACGCCAGCAGCGCCTCGCCGGGAAAGAGATCGACGGCGTTCATGCGGACGGGGATGGACGGCGCATAATGCTTCAGAAGCTGCCCCGGCGAACGCGGCGCATCGGGATCGCCCTTGTCATAAACAACAGGTCGCCCGAGAACCTCGGAAAGCGCCTCCGCCGTAATCGCACCGGGCCGCACAACGGCAGGCTCCCCGGACGAAAGATCGAGAACCGTGGATTCAACGCCGACCGCGCAGGCTCCGGCGGCAAGGATCAAATCAATCTCCCCTTTAAAAGACTCCGCCACATGAGCGGGCGTGGTGGCGCTCAAAGCGCCGGATTTATTCGCGCTCGGCGCTGCCAGCGGCAGATCGCAAGCCTTAAGGACCGCAAGCGCCACCTCATGCCGGGGAATCCGCACCGCCAGAGTCGGCAGGCCGGCCCCCGCCAGATCGCTGACCGGGCAATCCTTCGTACGTTTCAAGATCAATGTTAACGGCCCCGGCCAGAACGCCTCCGCCAAGGCCAGCGCCTCAGGAGTCATTTCAACCAAGGTTGCAGCCTGCTCGACACTATGACAATGAATAATGAGGGGATTGAAGGAGGGCCGCCCCTTCGCCGCGAAAATTCTGGCCACCGCGCCCCCGTCCAGCGCGTTGGCCGCCAGCCCGTAGACCGTTTCAGTGGGCAGGCCGACAAGCCCGCCCGCCCGCAGGATTTCGGCGGCGTTCGTGATGGCTTCAGGCGTAGGACTGACGATCCGGCTCATGCCCCGAACAAAGCCATTAACAGCAGGAAAAGGCAAGGTTTATTGCACAGGACATAAAATTGCCTATTATAAAGAAACTGCCAATGGGATCGGCGCATGATCTTAAAACGGTTATTTCTAATTTTTACAGTCCTGATGATCGGGAAAGTGGCATTTGAATCCATAAAGCCTTCAGAAACAGCTCTCCACAAAGCAATTCGCACAAAAGATATTGAAACGATTAAAAAATTAATCTCAAAAAAAGACATAAATAGCCCTAACCAACACGGCTCAACGCTCCTCCACATGGCCGCATCTATGGGCAGCAAAGATTTTGCAGAAATATTGATCGACCGTAAAGCCATGGTGAATATCCAAACACCCGTAGGTATGACGGCCCTGCATCTAGCAGTGCGAGGCCATAGCAAAAACTATGAGGGAACTGTTGAAACTCTACTAAAAAATGGCGCAGATCCCGAACTCAAAGATAAATATGGGAAAAAACCTCTGGATGAAGCCTTACATAATCCCAACTATAGAATTCTGGAAATGTTTGAGCGTTATGGGCAAAAGCTTGGAGATATACCCTTATACTTTGCGGTTTACCATGACCGAAGCAACACACCGGAAAAAATAAAGCAAGCACAGGACAAGATAGATTTCCTGATTAAACGTGGAGCAACACTCACAGACCGCGACGAAAAAGGGCGGACAGCCCTAGCCGTTGCCGCTCACGCAAGAGACACAGCCGCCCTGACCGTGCTTCTGAACATGGGCGCAAACCTCAACGGCCCTGGCAACCCACTTCATAATGCAGCGGAAGGAAATCATTTGGCGGCCATAGAGCTTTTGATAAAAAACAAGGCTGATATAAATCAGCGTGACGGAAACGGGCTTACGCCTTTTTTAACTGCGGTAAAATGGGACCGTGAAGCGATTGTCAGCTATTTTCTTGAGGGCGTTACCGATATTAACGACCCCGATAACCCTGACTTTAGTGCGCTGAGTATAGCTGCAAAAAATAGACATAGTAGTGTGTTAAAAACTTTACTGCTGCACATAAAAGACAAGCCCCGTCTAAACGAAGCCCTTATCGAAGCCGCCAAATCCAGAAACGTAAAAAATGCTAAAATCCTTCTGGAGGCCGGAGCAAATATTAACGCACAGGATAAAAACGGCATGACTGCGCTACATTATGCCGCGCAATGGAAACCTTTCATCGTCGACTCATCAGGACTTGGGAATGATACTGAGCCATCCGTATTAATAGCGCTTCTGCCTCAAAAACCTGATAAAAGCATCAAAAATAACCAGAACAAGACAGCCTTAGACTTGGCGAAAGAAGGCGGCGAAAAGCAAGTGATAAAGCTTTTGGAAAATCCAAACTAGGAATTTGGCCTATACAAAACCCCGCCCGTCAGGGGCTTTGGCACCCCCGTCGTCCCCGGCTCTGTGAGCGGCAATCCAAGCAAGGACCGCACGGCAAGATACGCAAACCCCTGCGCCTCGATCGCATCGCCGTTCCAGCCCAGCGCCTCCACGGGCGCGACGGGAAATTGAAAAACCGCCTGCAACCGCTTCATGAGTTGCCCGTTCAGCCGCCCGCCCCCGGTCACATGAATAGAGCGCGGCGGCAAGGCGCAAAGCGTCAACCCCTTCTCAATGCTCCGCACGGTAAACTCCAGCAGGGTCGCGGCCCCGTCCGCATCGCTGAGGTCGCTGACATCCGCATGGCGCCACGCATCGCGGTCGAGAGATTTCGGGGGCTTAAGGAAAAAATATGGATGCGCGAGCCAGTCCTTCACCCGCGTCGCATCCCCCTGTCCCTTGACCGCCAGCGCCCCATCTTTATCATAAGACTGTCCGATGCGCTTCAGGACAAAATCATCGAGCAACGCGTTGCCGGGACCGCAGTCGAACGCGAGAATAGCCCCCTCGCCGATCCAAGTGATGTTGGAAACACCGCCGATATTCAAAACGACCAAAGGCTTGTCCAATTCATAGGTAAGGGCGCGGTGGTAAAGGGGAAGCAGCGGCGCCCCCTGCCCGCCCGCCTGCACATCCGCCACGCGCATCTGTCCCACCACGGGAATCCCGCACGCATCGGCCAAAGCCTGTGAACCCCCGATCTGCCATGTAAATTTACGGGCCGGATCGTGAAAGACCGTCTGCCCGTGAAACCCGATCACGTCGATCTGCCCCGGCTGAAGGGTATTTTTTTCCATAAATTGCTGCAGACAGGCGATATGCCTCTCGGTAACTATCCGTTCGGCGGCCTCGGTCTCCGCCCCCTTCTCGCGCCGCCCCAGCGCAAGGCGGACCGTCTCCCGCTCCATATCCGAATAAGGAAAAGCCTCAAAAGCCAGAGGCCGCACGCAAGCCTCCCCGTCCGTCTCGATCCACGCGATATCTATACCATCGAATGAAGTACCGGACATAAGCCCAATTGCGCTCTGGATTTTTTTCTGTATCATGGCGGAGGCTTTCCATTTTTCAGGCATCCGCCAAGAAGGCGGAATTTTTTATATTATGAACACATATAAATCCGATTTTCTAAACATTTTAACCGAACGCGGCTTTATCCACCAGTGCAGCGACTTCGAAGGGCTGGATACAAAGCTCAAGGAAGGCTCGCAAACCGCCTATATCGGCTTCGACGCCACGGCCGACAGCCTTCATGTCGGTTCGCTGGTCCAGATCATGATGCTCTACTGGTTCCAGAAAACCGGCCATAAGCCAATCACCCTCATGGGCGGCGGCACCACCAAGATCGGCGACCCTTCCGGCAAGGACGAGAGCCGCAAGATGATGAATGACGCCACGATTGCGGCAAACATAAAGGGCATTACCTGGATTCTCTCCGTCTTCCTGAAATTCGGCTACGGACGCAACGACGCCAAGCTCCTGAACAACTCCGACTGGCTGGAAAACCTGAATTATATCGACTTCCTGCGCGAATACGGCCCGCATTTCACCATCAACCGGATGCTGTCCTTCGATTCAGTCAAAACCCGTCTGGAGCGCGAACAGCCCCTGACCTTCCTAGAATTCAATTACATGATCCTGCAGGCCTATGACTTTCTGGAACTGCATCGCCGTTACGGCGTCATTCTGCAGATGGGCGGCTCGGATCAATGGGGCAACATTATCAACGGCGTCGAATTGGCCCGCCGGAAGGACAGCGCGAACCTTTTCGCTCTGACGACCCCCCTGCTCACAACGGCCTCTGGCGGCAAGATGGGCAAGACCGCCGAAGGCACGGTCTGGCTGGACGAGAAAAAACTCCCTGCCTACGAATATTACCAGTTCTGGCGCAACACCGCCGACGCCGACGTGATCCGCTTCCTCAAGCTCTTCACCACCCTGCCGATGGAGGAAATCAGCCGTCTGGAGCAACTGCAGGGGGCGGATATCAACGAGGCCAAGAAAATCCTCGCCTTCGAGGCCACCCGGATGTGCCGCGGCGAACACGCCGCCGTACAGGCGAAGAATACAGCCGTCGAAGTCTTTGAAAAAGGATCGGTCGGCCAGGATCTCCCCTCAGTGGTCATTGAGATCGACCGCCTCAAACGCGGCGCCAGCGTTGTAGACCTGTTAGTTGAAAGCGGCCTCAGCACTTCCAAGGGTGAAGCGCGGCGCCTCATTCAGGGCGGCGGCGCCCGCGTCAATGATGTGCCCGTCGGCGCGGTTGAGCAAACCGTCGGAATATCCGACCTCTCCAAAGAAGGCGTCATTAAAATTTCCTCGGGGAAAAAACACCACGCCCTCATAAAAATCCCCGCCTGAGAATATTTAGGCGCTAAAATACCGCATGAATTTCAAGATTCTGTTCCGCTTATCTCTAAGCGGCCTTCTTTTTTTGCTGATCCTCTCGCAAATGGACCACCAGATTCTCATGAAATGGTGGCAATCCGACCATGCGCCCGAGGCGCCGCTCTTTATCCTCTCGACACTTTTTGTCATGGGGCAGATCTATTTCCTCAATCTCCGCTGGCACGCCTACCTGAACTGCGGAACCGTCAAAATACCTTTTAAAACCAGCGTCCTGACGAATATCGCCGGGTACTTCGCCAACATTCTCTTTATCAATACGATCGGCGGTATGATCGCCAAATCGGGACTGGCCGTGCGCCACGGCATTGATTTAACCCATGCGGTGATCGCCACCTGCTTGGACAGATTCATGACCCTTTTTGCCCTGATGACGCTGAGCGCCTTCGGCCTGCCTTTTCTTATCCACGCCGTAGATAGGAAAATATTGGGGGTTCTGAGCCTGATCCTTTTCGGCTTTGCAGCAACGGTGTTTGTCCTGCTCTGGTTTTATCGTTCCGGCCTCTGGGACAGGAATCAACAGGAGGGCCGCCATGCTCAGATGCTGACAACGCTCAAAAAGTTTTTCACCAACCGCAACATGATGCTGTCCACCTCCGCCCACAGCCTGATCGCTCAGGCACTCTTTATCACAAGTGTCTATGCGCTTTCTCTGGGCATCCATGGCCCAGAGGGAAAAACATTGGAGTTTCTGGCCCTCCTGCCCATTCTGGCCCTGATCTCCAGCCTTCCGGTCGGCTTTGGCGGCTGGGGCATCCGCGAAAGCGCCTTCGTTTATGGTCTCGGCCTGATCGGCTACAGCATGGAGCAGTCCTTCCTGCTTTCCATTCAGGTCGGCCTCGTCGGCCTGATCGCGCCTTTTATCTACGGCCTCCCCTATCTCCTCCGCAACGATCTCAGGGATTTTCTGGGTGCGAATAAGCCCGCCGGGAAATATTCCTGACCTCGCAAGGACGGAGATGCCCCGTTTTCTCAAAATAATCAGCAACGTCAAACACCCCGCGCCCTTATGGATCGCCTCGTGTCTGGCCATCGCTCTGCAAATTCAGGTCACGCTCTTCCAGAGCAATTCATACGCGGGATTAAGGATCAATCTCGCCGATCTTCTTCTGCCTTTTCTTGTCCCCTTCATCCTCTTGAGTCTCTTCCGCAGACAATCCAGATGGCCGAGATTTGAAAGCCGGCTTCTCATACCCCTCCTCCTCTCAGCCGCAGCGATGACACTCTCCATGGCGCAATCCTATTCCGTGGGAGGAGACAATCTGACCTGGGCCTTGGTGAATAAGTACATCGGTTTTCTGATCCTGCTGACGTATCTGGCGGCTGGGGCTTGGTTAGCAGCAAACAGTGCGCCCGAACGCCTGCTCAGACTTTTTTCCCTCGCCTTCTGCGGATTTTTTGTCCTCACCCTGATCCTGAGCGGACTCGCGCTTTTAGGACAAAGCCTGACGGGAGTGAACTTAAGGCTTGGTAACTTTGCTTGGGAAGGCTTTATGGCCAACCGCAACGCCTTCGCCCTGCTGGCCATGGCCTGCTTGCTACTGATCGAAAGCTTAAGAAAAGAAGACGCCCCGCAAACCCATAAGGTTTTATTGTTCCTGTTCTGGCTTTTGGTCCCGGCATTTGCGGTCTACAACGCCTCCCGCACGGGCTGGATCGTGGGGGCCATCCTCATAGCAGGCATTCTCATAAAAAAACCAAAAGTTTTTTTACAAAAAATTCTGCCCGCACTCCTGCTGGGCGCTCTCATCGCTTACGGGGCAACTCTGATTTACGCAAGCCGGGACATTGAAAAAAATATCCAGTTCAGGCGTTTGCTGGCCGTAACCGCGCTGGGAGAAAAGGTCAAGTACGATGGCGACCATAAACGGATGGTGGCTCTTGAAGACGGGCTGGAGCTTTATAGCAAGAGCAATCTGCTGATCGGCGCGGGACTGGGTCAGTATAAGGATTTCCAGATCGAAAAACGCGGTAAATTTGTTGATATCATCGACTGCACCCCGCTTTGGCTTCTGGTCGAAACCGGATTTCTCGGATTGTTGTCAGTTGCAGGATTTTTTACACTCTGCCTTCACGCAACATGGAAAAAAGGATTTTCAAAACAGGAAAAATATTTAGAAACCGCAGACTTCCACCGCGCCATTTTTTTCTTCCTTTTAGCCTTCGCCGCCTTCTCGCTGTTTCATGAGGTGATGTATACGCGCTTTCTCTGGTTCGTTCTGGGGCTGGCGTTAGGCGCAAAAAAAATGCAAACCACGCAAAATGATATTGCCAAAACCAGCGACTCGCTTCTTGGTAATAAATAATGCCCAACGCGCTTCTTTATGCCCTCACCGTCCTGATCTGGGGATCGACATGGTTCGCCGTCTCCTTCCAGATCGGCACCGTCCACCCGCTGCTCTCGGTCTGCTACCGCTTCACGGCAGCGGCTCTGACCCTCTTTATCTTTCTGGCCATAACCGGAAGGCTTAAGAACGCCCGCTTCACCGCAAAACAGCACGCCTTTATCGCGCTGCAGGGGCTGTTCCTCTTCTGCCTGAATTTCTGGCTGTTCTATCAGGGCACGGCCTACCTTACCACGGGACTGGTCTCGGTGGTCTTTTCGTCCATGAGCCTCCTGAACACGCTCAATCAGGCGCTCTTCTTCGGCATCCCCTTCAACAGGAAGGTCATCGTGGGCAGCACAATCGGACTGGCGGGGATCGCACTCGTCTTCTGGCCCGAAATCGACTCCCTGAGCCTGAAGGAGGGCAAGATCATCGGCATCGCCCTCTGCCTTGCCGGATCGTACAGCGCCTCTTTAGGTAACATGGTCTCCCTGCGGAATACCCGCAACGGCATCCCCGTCATCGAGGGCAACGCCATGGGCATGGTCTACGGCGCCACCTATTCCTTTATTCTGGCGATGCTCGCGGGCGCACCTCTGACCTTTGCGTTCACCCCGTCCTATATCATATCTCTGCTATACCTGTCGGTCTTCGGCTCGGCAGTCGCCTTTGGCTGCTATCTCACGCTGGTTCACAGGATCGGCGCGGACAAGGCCGCCTACGCCACGATCCTTTTCCCCGTCGTCGCCCTCACCATCTCGACCTTTTTCGAAGGGTACGTCTGGACCCCCGGCGCCCTTGCCGGAATTGCTCTCATATTATTTGGCAACGTCATCACTCTGGCTAACCGCGAGAACCTTCTGCAATGGCGCCCACGCCGCGCCCGCGAGATCATTCGAACAGGATCCGCCGCAGAATCCCCGGCGTCAGAACCGACAGCGGATTTGCAGAAATAACCGGATCGGCCATCTTGCCCTTGATACTATAGGTCGCCGCGAACAGGCTGCCCGACCCGCCCGTAATGATATCCCCCACCAGCGGGATTTTCCCGATAATCTCGTTAATCCCCGAAAGCGGGATCAGCGTCCCGGACACATCGACGGTCAGTTCCGCATTGTCGAACTTGCCATCGAAGGTCAGCCCCAGCGTATTTCCGGACGTGCGCCCCTCCCGCAGTTCCAGAAGACTGCCCTTTGTCCGGTAATACCAGTTGAACTCGGTCTCCAGGCGCGTGAACGCGAGCCCGTCATCCTTCAAAACTTCCATCAGCCCCGGAAGCGAAAGGATGCTTAAAAGCTTGGTCATGGCCGGAGCCTTATCCACCACGAAATCCTTGATCTCGGCCGTTCCCTTGAAATTGCGGTCGCGGACACTCTTGACCGGCTCCCCCGACACCGTCATGGTGCCGCCGCGCATCCCGTTATAGAGATTGAAGGCCTTGAGGAACGCCCCGGCATCGGTGATCTCCATGAAAAATTTGCGCCTGCCCGCCTTGTCGGGTTTGAAACGCAGGTAAATATCGCCCTTCCCGCTCTTGGCGTCCATTTCCAACTGGTTGAACCGCCCTTCGGCATCGATATCCATGTAGAGCTTCGTATCGCTGATGGTTTGCTTGTCCGCCGTTCGCATCTTCGTCGCCGTAGCAGAAATGATGGTCGGCGGATCGGTGTAGACCGCCTTGGCCTCCTCGGCATCCAGAAAGGGCCGCGCATCGAGGAAAGCCGCATCGAAGATCACCTTATAGAGTCCCTTGGAATCCACGGTGAAATCAAGCTTCGCGTCCGTCTCATCCAGCGTGAACCGCTTCACCGCCCCGCCACTCAGCGCCGTATTCTTGCCCTTGCCGCTGAAATCCAGCCGCGTATTCTCCAGCGTAAAGCGCGGCGCCTTCCCGCTCAAGCCTTTGATTTCCTGCAGATCGTCGTCCTTGAAGACCGCCTTAAATTCGGTTGAGCCTTTTTCCCCCGCTTCTTTCTCGTAATCGAACGGCTCGATAAAAAACCTTGCTTGCGTCAGATCGGCAGTGACATCGGCAACCCCGCTGCCGTCATTCTGCGTAACATAGGATAGATCGACGGGCACGGTCCCTTCGAGGAAAAAATCCAGCACAATGCCCAACTCCTTCCGCAAATTCGGATCGACGCCAAGTTTTGCCGTCGCCTTCGATTTATAGGGCTTCCCCTCGCTGGAGAGATATTCTTCCCACGTGAAGTCAATATCCCGGTTATAAAGCTCTGCTTTTCCGCCTGCGGAGACTTTCTTGTCCTCAAGCGTGAAATCCAGCGCAGGACCGGAGAGGTCAAGTTGCTTTACCACATCGGGCAGGACGTAATCCTTGAGCGTACCTTTCGCCGTAATCACCATTTCATCCATCAACACGGGCTTGCTGGTATCGAAGCCCATAAACAGATCAATCGCGGCATCGCCCTTCACATTCTTGAGATCGATTTTTTTCTTTTTCTGCAGGTCGATCGGCTCGTTGGACATATAGGAGATCACCTCCTGCAACGGCCCCTCAATATGGGCGGAAATTTCGGCCGACCCCTTCCCTACCGCCACGACTTCGCCCAGGAGAAGCTCACCCTTGCTGAGATCAAGAGAGCCGATCTTGCCTTCCTCGATAATCGCCGTGAGCGTATCGGCCTTCAGATCAAAACGGCCCGTTCCCTTGGATTGCTTAATGGGAAAAAGCGGAGCGCGGTAATCAACTGAAAGATTTTCATAGGAATATTCAGCCTCAACCTGATCCACGCCGATATCCCATCCGCCCGCCGACGCTTCCTCCGGCCGCTCGGGCGGCGCCCCCAGAAACGGCCCGAACTGCTCATCCGAAAGCTTGAGTGCCCGGATTTGCCCTTTTGCCCGGAGATCGCGGAACGTCCCCTCCGACATCCGCTGCACGATCCATTTTTCGCTGTTATCCCCGCGCAGAAATTCCGGCCATAGCGGATCGATAGAGGAATGTTTGAGTTCGTCGATGGAAAGACGCACTTCGCCTGTCACGGATCGGAAGTTTTTGTTCACAAGGTCGGCCTCCGCCTTGAACGTCACATCCCGCAGCGTCACCTGCGTTTTGCGGACTTCGAATTTTCCGGTAGACTGCACATAAACCGCGCTCAGACTCAGATTTTTATAGGGAACGGGAGTCTTCGTGACCTCGGGATGATAAAGGCTCCCCTCCTTGGAAAAAATTTTGAAGATAAAATGCTTGGGCTGAAAATCGGTACCGAAAGAAGTATGCACCAGCGCATTCATCACCGCATCCTGATCCCTTAAAATATCGAGCGATGGAATCTTCCCTGCCAATATCATGGAATCAAGATTGCGGATATCGGCCAGCAGATTGAACTTGGCTTGCCTTCGGTCGTAATTCAGGAGAAGACCGAAACTTGAAGGCTGGCCGCGGACGGGGGGCAGATCGATGGTCATATCGGCCTTGAGGCCATAATCGGCACGGGACAGGGAAACGTCGAAATCCGGCAGAAACCACGACAGCCCGATAATGTGATCCTCGATCATCAGCCGCGCCTCTTGAACCTTGAGGCTCCGCAGCCGCGAAAGCGGATGCCCCGTCGGGGTCTTTTGATCCGGCTGCGAAAGCGCATCGAGAATCTGTGTAATCACTTCATTCTGATCCGTGCCGTCATCGGCGGAAACATCGCCCAGCCCGATATCGATGCGCCCGTCCGCCGTCCGCGTGAGCCTGAGCTGCGGCTGCTTGATCAGGATGGTCTTGGGCATCACCCGCCCGTAAACAAGCCCCGTTTTGGAAACCGTCAGCGAGACCTCGTTGACTGAAAGGATAACCTTGTTGTCCTTGTTAAGGATTTTTCCGCCCTTCATCACCAGATTGACCGCATCCTTGAAATCAGGCCAGTAAAGGAAAACCTGATCCATCGCCAGATGATTACCCGTGTCGGGATCGTAAAGCGCCTGCTCGATATAGGTCTTGGCGAATCCGATTTCCAGCGGGCTGCTGGAAATCCGCATCATGAGCAGCGCAACAGCAACCACCGCAAAAAATAAAAACAGCAGCGTGAAGATAAACGCAAATCGGCCGATGCGGGAAACGGCTTTGACGCTTTTGCGGACCACGGGAAAGCTCCGGTCAGAGGGAATTGAATCAAAAAACAACTATTACAGGACAGGCTCCGCTTTGACCATGCTCAAGTCAATGCCAAAACGGATTCCGTTCTTGATCGCTGCACTGCAAAAATTGTATAAAGAAAGGGCCATATGAATACAGGAGAATGCCATGACAGAATTAATGCCGGGCACCTTTGCACCTGACTTCACCCTTCCCACGGACAGTGGCGGGGAAATCACCCTTTCAAGTCTGCGCGGCCGCAAGGTCGTGCTCTTTTTTTATCCCAAGGACGATACGCCGGGATGCGCCACCGAAGCCTGCGGCTTCCGTGACGCCCTTGCCCAGTTCGACTTCCTGAAGGTAAAAGTCATCGGCCTTTCGAAATGCAGCCCCAGAAAACATGACCGCTTCAAGACGAAATACGGGCTGAATTTTCCCCTGGCCTCTGACGAAACCGGCCATGTCTGCGAAAAATACGACGTCATACAGGAGAAAGCCATGTTCGGCCGCAAATACATGGGCATCGAACGCTCGACCTTTTTGATTGATGAACAGGGCCGCATTGAGCAAATCTGGCGCAACGTGTCAGTACCCGGACACGTCGAGGCCGTAAGGTCCGCCCTGACCGCCAACCGCATCGCCGCCTGAACGAAAAACGGGCCATAAGGCCCGTCACCGTATTTCTTTAAGATTTTTCGGAAAATCAGGCCGCTTCCGAGACCTTGACCTGCACGGGCATCCCGCCATTCGCCTTGTTCATATGATCATGGACATGGTCGATCAGCAGATCGGTGCAGTCATGGAAGAAATGATTGGCGCCGGGAATGACGCGGTAATCGATTTTAACGCCCTTTTGCTGCCGCAGACGGCCCACAAGATCCGCCACGGAGGTCTCGGGCACCACATCATCACGGGAACCCTGCAAAACCAGCCCCGAAGTCGGGCACGGCGCAAGGAAAGTGAAATCTTCCGTACTGGCGGGAGGAGCCACCGAAATAAAACCCTTGATCTCGGGCCGACGCATCAGGAGCTGCATGGAGATCCACGCGCCGAACGAAAACCCCGCGACCCACACATAAGGCGCATTCGGATTGATTTCCTGCATCCAGTCCAGAGCCGATGCCGCATCGGAGAGTTCCCCCTCCCCGCGGTCGAACACGCCCTGCGAACGCCCGACGCCGCGGAAATTAAAGCGCAGCGTCGAAAACCCGCGGGCAACGCAGGCCTGAAAGATCGAATAAGTGATCTTGTTGTTCATGGTTCCGCCATGCTCGGGACTCGGGTGCAACACCAGAGCCAACGGCGCATTCTTGATCTTGGAGTGTGAATAACGGCCTTCAAGGCGGCCGGCTGGACCGTTCAGAATGACTTCAGGCATCAATAAACCTCTTTTATTTGCGGACCCGTTTTAGAACGCCTAGGTATTAAAAGCGCCGGACCCCGCGAAGTGGCTACGTTTCCAAAATACCGATGGAAACCAGTTGATATTTCAACGGCATTGTATATTAAAGTGCAGGAATAAAGTCCACAAATTTATGACAAGTCATTGAAAAATAATGTGGATAAGGCGATTGTGAATTGATGAAAAAGCCCCGAATCTACCTCGATTACAACGCCAGTGCCCCCTTGCGCCCCTGTGCCAATACCGCAATGCAGCAGGTTTTAGGGCATACCGAGGGGGCTTTGAACGCCTCCGCCGTACACTTTTTCGGACGCGAGGGTCGCAGGATCATCGAAGAAGCGCGGCAGGCGGTCGCCGCGCTGGTCGGCGCACCGCCCGCGCAGGTCATATTCAATTCCGGGGCCACCGAAGGCAACAATACGGTTATTCAGCACTTTTCCCGCACTTATCCACAAAGGCGCATCCTGGTTTCGGCCATCGAACACCCCAGCGTTTTTCAGGCCGCGCCGAATCTTGAACGTATCCCGGTCAGGCTTGATGGCACAATCGACCCGCAAGCGCTTGAAAGGATGATGACATCCGGCGGTGAAGTCGCGCTCGTCTCGGTGATGGCCGTCAACAACGAAACCGGAGCGATACAGGACGTTTCGCAGCTTTCGGCCATTGCAAGAAAACACGGCGCCTTCGTTCATTCCGATGCGGTGCAGGCCACCGGAAGAATCCCCCTGAATCTGACCGAAATGGGAATCGATTTCCTGACCCTCTCCGCGCACAAGATCGGCGGTCCGCAGGGTGTCGGCGCGCTCATCCTCGGCCTCTGCGGCGAAACACCCAAACTTCTCTTTGGCGGCGGACAGGAAAAAAGCGCCCGCGCCGGAACTGAAAATGTGTGTGGAATCGCAGGATTCGGTGCCGCAGCGAAGGAAACGCTTGAGCGGATGAATCACTATCAGGCGCTCGCCACTTGGCGCGACAATCTGGAAAAGGAAATCCTGAAAATAACGCCGGATGCCATCATCCACGCCAAAACCGTGAAACGCGTGGCCAACACCTCTTTCTTCAGCCTCCCCGGCCTCTCCTCGGAAACGCTGCTCATGGCACTCGACCTCGAAGGCGTGGCGGTCAGTAACGGCTCCGCCTGCTCCAGCGGCCGCGTCGAGCCCAGCCACGTGCTGAAGGCGATGGGCATGGATGATAAAACCGCCGCCTCCGCCTTGCGTGTTTCGCTCGGCTGGGCTACGAAAGAGTCCGAGACCGCACACTTCACCGAAGCTTTAAAAGCGGTTCTCGCCCGCATCAAATAGAAAGACGCGTAAACCATGCCCAAAATCACGGTCATCCAGAAAGACGGCACGCCCAAAAGCATCGAGGCGCAGGAGGGCTGGTCCCTCATGGAGATCACCCGCGACGCCGATGTGCCGGAGATCGAGGGTGTCTGCGGCGGCTCCATGGCCTGCGCGACCTGTCACATGATTGTCCACCCCCACTGGGCAGATAAGGTTGAGGCGCTGGACAACGAAAAAACCGCCGAGGAGAATGATATGCTCGACCTCGCGCACGATGTCTGCGAAACCTCCCGCCTCGGCTGCCAGATCAGGATGAGCAAGGAATTGGACGGCCTCATCGTCGCCGTCCCCGGCGCGAAACGGGACTGGTAAAAAAGGGAAAGCAAGCCGCCATGATCAAACACATCGTCTTCTTCACCGCCAAAGACCCGAAGGATATCGAAACAATCTTCACCGCGCTCAAGACTCTGGAAACCATCGAGGGCAACTGGACAATCAAGGTCAGCAAGAATATGAAAATCGACAAGATCGCCAACGAGGTCGATGTCGTGGTCTACGGCGAATTTCCCGACGAAGCCGCGCTTGACCGCTACAAGGACGACCCCGTCTACCATATGTCCACCAAGACCGTGAGGCCTCTCAGGGATAAGAGATACGCGGTGGATATTGCAACGTAAAACTCAAAAATAATGTCCAAAGTTTATGAAACCGCAGCCTGCGTCAGATTTTTCGGAGAAGACCTTGACCCCGAAGAAATCAAACGCATGCTCGGGAAGAATCCAACAAAATCTGAACGCAAAGGCGATGTTATTGTAAACAGCAAAACAGGTAACAAACGCACAGCAAGGGTAGGAGTCTGGCTTTATGGTGTTGAGCGAAAGCAGCCCGGCGACCTCGACGCACAAATCTCTGAAATTTTCGGAGCCTTGTCTAATGATTTGAAAATCTGGGAAAAACTCAGCAAAAAATATAGAGCGGACGTTTTTGTTGGTATTTTCATGCACTATGAAAACGAAGGAGTGAGCCTAGCGCCGGAAACTCTTAAAATGCTGGCTGAACGCAATCTGCTGATTGATTTCGATATTTATTATTACGGCGACTCAGAGGATGAATGCAGCCCCTAACGCGCCAGAACCAATGAATAAATGACACGCAGCGAATGTAAGGAATTAATCTTTAAAAATGCCGCAAGTTAACAGTACAACCGTGTCCCTTAGATTCTCCGGCGGAGAAGACCACGATGAAATCGCGTCAATAATCGGCGTAACACCTACAAGGATAGAACGTAAAGGTCAGCCGAGAGTCCACGGAAGAAAAATAAATGAAAGCGGATGCTGGATATACAGCTTGGAATTTATCTCACCCGGCAACCTGAACGCACAAATAGCTAAAATCTTTGAGAAGACAACGAAAGACAACAAATCTTGGCTTTCATTAAGCAAAAAGTATGACGCCTATTTATTTATCGGTATTTTTCATGAGGAAATTAATGAAGAGATCGGACTTTCCGCTGAAACTCTAAAATGCTTAGCTGAAAGACACCTTCGGATCTATTTTGACATTTACTATCAAGGCGATTGTAAAGAGTAGTGCAAAACCTACGTCAGCACCGGCACATAGGCCGAGACAAAATCGTTCAGCCGTTCACCGAACCGCGTTACCCTCAGGGCGCGGATTTCCTCCGGGTCGATCCCCGCCCCCAGCAGCACGGGCGAATGAAGGTCAAGCCCGCTGGCTTTAAGAATCCGGTCGATCTCCCGCGCCGTCTCAAGATCGTGCGCCCGCGTATCCACGCGGTGCGCCTCGGCCAGCAATTCGCGGATACGCCGCAGGCTACCCTCCCGATCCGCCGCCTCAGGTAAAGCTTCCCCCACGGACGGATCGGTAAAACGCTCGGCCAGACCCGAGGAACCCGTGCCATGAAGATGATAGTGTGGAAAATGCGTCATTCCCGGCCCCCACAGCCAAAAAACCCAGACAAAAATCCCCAAGGGATAATTCTATTATATGTTAAATAAGAATTCTGTCAAATGATATTATTGAATGAAATGAGTATCTTAAGCCAATTTTAAGTCTTTTGTTGCGCGGAGCAAAAACCCGCCCTGCCGCCCAAACTTGCCTTCGGAAATCAAAGCCCGTACAGTCCGGCCCATGAAAAACGCCCTCAACAGCTTAGGCATAGCCAAATCACCGCAGGACACGCGGGTCGTCGTCGCCATGTCCGGCGGCGTGGATTCGTCCGTCACCGCCGCTTTGCTTCACGAGGAAGGCTATGATGTCGTCGGTGTGACACTGCAGCTTTACGATCACGGCGCGGCCACGGCGGCGGGCGGCGTGGTCAAATCCAAGACCTGCTGCGCCGGACAGGATATCTATGACGCCAGCCAGGTCGCGGCCAAGCGCGGCTTCCCCCACTATGTGCTGAACTACGAGAGCAATTTCCGCGAATCCGTCATAGAGGACTTCGCGGACAGCTACCTGCGCGGCGAAACGCCCATTCCCTGCGTGCGCTGCAACCAGACCGTCAAATTCCGCGATCTGATGAAGGTCGCGCACGATCTGGGCGCCGATTGCCTCGCCACCGGCCATTACATCAAGCGCGAAATCAACCCTGAGGGCCGCGCTGAACTCCACCGCGCTCATGACACAGGGAAAGACCAGAGCTATTTCCTCTTTGCAACAACGCAGGAGCAGCTCGAATTCCTGCGCTTCCCCATCGGCGGCTGGACCAAGGACGTCACCCGCGCCCACGCGCAGCGCCTCGGCCTCCTGACCGCCGACAAGCCGGACTCGCAGGATATCTGCTTTGTCCCGCACGGCGATTACGCCAAAGTCGTCAAGAAAATCCGCCCCGAAGCGGAAAAACACGGCGACATCGTCCATCAGGACGGCCGCATCGTTGGGCGGCACGAGGGCATCATCCATTACACCATAGGCCAGCGCAAGGGGCTGGGCATCGGCGGCGGCGTCAGCGAAAACAACGACCCGCTCTACGTTCTGGCGCTCGACCCGCAATCAAACCGCGTCATCGTCGGCCCGAAGGAGGCGCTGGCAAGGAATACGCTGGTGCTGAAGGACTGCAACTGGCTGCTTGAAGACAGCGAAACGAAGGACAAAGAGATAACCGTGAAATTCCGCTCCGTGATGCCGCCGGTCCCGGCCAAGCTCTCAATCTCCGGCGATACAGCGGAAATCGCTCTGGAACAGCCGCACTTCGGCATCTCGCCGGGTCAAGCCGCTGTCTGCTATGAGGGCGACCGAGTTCTCGGCGGCGGCTGGATTACGCAGACAGTCTAGGCCAAAAAACAATGGCCCCAATCAAGGGGCCATCAGATAAACATGCATTAAAAAATCACGGCTTCCGTCCGCCGGGCGTAACACCCAGAGCCTGATTGACGGCATTTTCAATCTGCGCTTCGCGACCGGACAGCGCTGCTGCGGCCTGTCCGCTGTAACCAGAGTTGTTGGTCACCATCGTGGCTGTAGCATCGGCGCCAACTCTAGTACCATCACGGATAGTTTGATCGGCGCCGGTAACGGCCTGCTTGAAAGAGTCAAACATACGCACATACCAAGAAGGTCCGGCCTTATCCATCAACGCTGCGGTAGTCAGATCAGGCGAACGGTAGCCCTGATCCTGTGAAGCCTGCTCGGTGAAAAGCGCACGCCGGATCGTATCTGTACTGATGTCGCCGGGCTTGGTCATCTTCGACTTGTCCGTGACATCCACGTTCATTTGCGCGGCCATCTGATCGCGCATCAGCCGCTCCTGAGCCTTGCCCACCTCGGTATTCAGAAACCGGGTGATATTCTCCGGCTCCATAAAGTTGCCGCGTGTCTTCTGCGACACGTCTACAAAATCAAGCCTCTCAACATCAACTCTGGCCATAGGACACCCCTCATATAAAACTGTTGCTATAATTCTAACCCGAATGTCCGGTAAAGTGCAAGAAATCAAAGCCAAAGGCAACAACTCTTGACAAAACCACCCGAAAAGCACAATAAAATGCCTCGAACTTTTGGTTTTGGCGGTGTAGCTCAGGGGTAGAGCAGAGGAATCATAATCCTTTGGTCGGGTGTTCAAATCACCCCACCGCTACCAAAACCCCCATCGCCATAGCCCCCGCTAAGCGATATACTTCTGCTTGATCCTTTGCCCCCGGTCGGCAAAAGGTCCGGTTTCAAAGAGATGAGTCTCCACAACAAGGCGGTCAGCCGGATAAACCTTCGAAAGTTCCCGGAATTCCTGATTGACAACCTTCAAAGCCTCAAAAATGAAAGGGCCGGCGTTAAACCTGTCTGCATCCTCTTGGGCCACTCCCTCCTTAAGCTCAAGACTTAAACGCAGATACGAGTTGGCCTTCTCGTCTTCGAAAACAGACATCTGGAAGGAATGAAAAAGACTATAGAGTTCTTTATGGCCGTGAAGAACCGTGTCCATATCCGAAATCGTAATATTGACACCAAGAAAAAGCACAGTCTGATCTCCCCGCCCATAGACATAGAGCAAAGGAAAATACCCCTGGGGCTCTTCGATCCGGTCCTCCAGCCCTAGACTCTTCAGCCGCTCAAAGACATCCTCGACGGATAACACGCCTCCAACATCGCGCAAATTATATCTGATCTTGGGCGCCAGCGCACTCAGACGCGTAACGGTAAAGATAAGCTCCCCCTCGGAAGACCTTTCAATGTAATAATCAAGGGGATTGCACTGAAAGATCATCGGTACCGTCCGCTTTCCAAACAAAGACTCGCACAGGCCGGGTTGTTCGAAGCAAAGCCGCCGGAGTTTTTTGCTGAAAGCTGTCTCGACGGCCATATTGATATCCAGATCCGATGCGCCGTAGGACGAAATCATGGTTCTGAACGTCCCTGAAAGGTAATCCTCCAGCCCTTTGGACAGAGACTCCCCTCCGGTGATTAACTGAAGATTGTAATCCTTCAGGTTGAGCGTTATCGTATCCACAAACAGCTTTATAAAGGGCGGATAACCGAGGATAAGATAATTGTAATGAGGTCCAAAAGTTTTGAGCGTATTCTCAAGCTTTTTTAAATCCGATCCCAACGATTTGAGCAGAGCCACATCGGAAAACGACATCGAAACATTCATGCCCGTCGCCCACGGCCCCATGACAAAACAGTTGATGATGAAAAGCTTCTGGCCAGGATAGGTTCGCTTCAGGCTCATTTGCAAAAGATGCCTGATCAGGCGCCGGTCGCTTGGCCCCCGCACCCAGTTCGTAGGCACACCGCCCGACCCCGAAGATTCGTCGATCACCACGCCGCGGACGGGCAATTGCCCGTAATGACAGCGCTGCTCGGCAGTATAGGCTTTAACGTAAACCTCTTTATCTGTTGCGGGGATCGTCGAAAAATCTGCGGCAGAATCCGCGCCGATAAAGTGTCTGTGCTCAAGAAAATCTTTGTAAGCCGGACAATGTTTTGAGGCTTTGAGATAAGCCAGATAGGCCAGCCGCTTCGCCAGCCGCCCATGATATCTTTGCGCCGCTTTCCGGCTGAGGAGCCAGAAAAACATCAGGTTAAAGACCCTGATCTCACGGGCACGGCAGAACACAAAAAACAAAGGATAATAGATAAAACGGTCAATCATTGAGAATAACCTCGCGGATAGATAACCTCAGACTTTCAGGCGGAGGATCGCAGTACCCCAGCCTGAAGATGATCCAGATATCCTGACTCCGTAGAAGGCCGCTCATCTTGGCGTTCGCTACAGGATTAGTGACAAGATTGCCGAACGGCAGGAGGTAAAGATCCTCCCGCGCCATCTCAAGCCAAAACCGCATGAAGGGCGCCCCGGCGGCTATCGCATCCCTTGCGTCCCAGAAAGGACCGGAAAGCCAGGCCATCATTTCGGTATGGCCCAATTTTTGCCGATAATAACGGGAAAGAACAGATTGGAAGACCGGAGCCCGCAGCAAAGCATGAAATTTGGTCAACCCTTTCAACTCGAAGCCGCTCATATTCATGCAGCGGAAATCAAGCCCATCCCGCTTCTGTCGGGATTCATCCTCCGAAAAGCGAAGATACTCCAGAAGCTCTTGATAATACGCCTCGTCATTCAGATCGGAGAAGAGCGCCTCGATGTTCGCGCACATAAGGCTTTCGATCGTCTCCCACTCCGTGGTAAATCCCAGAGATTGTCCAGCCCCGTCAAAAAAAGCCTTGAAACGCTCAATCGCCTCCGCAGGAACAGGCTTCCTCAACGATCCGGCCCGGGACGTTCGGCGCTTCAGGAACAACGAGTCCTCGTAAGCGCCCACAACAGAGGGATCGCTGACAAGCCGGAGTTCTGCATAAGGAATAACAGCGGCGTCAGAAAAGCCAGAGAAGACAAGCGTAATATCCACCCGGTGCTGTCGGTTGGCCGCCAGCAGACAGATAGACTCCGTAAACATGGCCATCGACAGCAGAACGAAACTCCCCGTGTCGTCCACGATCGGCAAAGTTCGGCCTGTATCCAGATAAACCGTAGACCGGTTTTCATCACGGATCACGACCTTCCAAGGCTGCACATTATGCGGCGAAGGCGTACGAGCGGCCAGAGAGAGGATGTCATCCCAAAGCATGATGGATCTCACATTAATTGAACGTTGTTCAATTAATAATAGGCAAAAATACTGCTTTTTGCAAATTTTTTTAAGTCGTTGTTATTATGTAGTTAATTAAGATATTTAAAAAAATGGCAGCTTTTGTTGTTCAAATTATTTTTTTACGACGTCTTCTTCGATCACCATCAGTTCATAAACGGGAAGGCCACACGGGTTGACGCCCCGCCCTTTTTCGCCTAAGAAGCAACCAGATCAAAAAAGTTAATGAATGATGGAATCGGCTCCTTCGATAGAAGACTCGATAGAAAATATGCGTTTCTGGCAATACTCTTTGACTGTGTTCGCGTTTCTGCTTGTTCTGGCCGGCTGTTCCTCGACCTCCGAGAGCGCCGGCGCCTATGGAAAATATTACAAGGTCGCCAAACCCATCCAGTGCGTCCCCTACGCCCGCAAGGTCTCTGGAATCAAGATGCGCGGCAACGCCCACACCTGGTGGGATCAGGCGCCGAAATACGATTACACGAGGGGTAAGCAACCCGAGCGCGGCGCGGTTCTCGTCCTCCGCAACACCGGAAAGCTGAAATACGGCCATCTGGCGGTCGTCAACCGCGTGGTGAATAGCCGGGAAATCGACATCACCCATAGCAACTGGGGCAGCGATAAAAGCTCCCGCAGCCGGATCTGGAAATCCATGCGCGTGAAGGACGTCTCGCCCAAGAACGATTGGTCGCTCCTGCGCTTCTGGAACGGCAAAAGCTTCGGCGCCCCCTACGCGGCGTATGGGTTTATTTATAAATAGCCGCCCGCGCCCGCTCTAAACATCCCTCGCCCCACGCAGAATTTCTCAGCCTCTTCAAGCTCAGCATGAAGAGCATTAGCGGCAAACCCTAACCCATGGAAGCTGCTCAGAAAACGTTTGAAAAAAAGCAGCAAGATATTTGAAGGTAAAGGGCAGAGATTGAACTTCTGGCCTCTATATCCTTAATTAACGACAGTCTGTCCAAATCCAAGAACAGCCATGTTGAGTGCATATGCACTGAGGCTCTCCATAACACCCCAATGGTCTTAATGGCTTAAGCCCGCATCCAAGATTTGCTGAGGCCGACTCTGGCAGGGCGAAAATAAATAAGGCAAACAATGATAGAAACATGATTTTTTTCATAACTTATCCTTTCGGTAAAATCGTGGAGTGTAATAATCACCTACAAAGTACTATGCAGCATATGATCAAGGATAGATAAAAAATCTTGCTCTTTCGGATACATAACTAGACTCGGAATTTCCCTTTTTACTTTCCAAGGAAATCTAAGATTTTCCAATTCTTCATGGCCTTCATTCATCCATCTTCTTACCCAATACGCGTAAAGATCAGCAGCTTGCAGGGGTAAGACCAACTTGTCATTCTCGAATAACGGCCTGCCCCCCATTATTTCCCTTATGTAATTCGAATCGTCATTCATTAACAAGTCCCAAACTTTATTTATGGAAGAGCTTTCTGTTTTTTCGTCGAAAATAAAATCAACAGGTTCAAAAATGGATAGTTCTTTTTTGTGATGATAAAAATAAGTGAGAAGCAACTTGAATGAGAAAATATATGGATTTTTTATGTCATTTACATTCGAGAGACCGAAATAGCTTAAGGCAGCAGTAAAGTCGCTTTTCTTAAAACAAATAGAAATTGAGGCAGAAACATTACTTTCTATTCTTTGATAAAACAAATAAGCCTTTTCTCTTCTTATCTGTGAGCACGCCATTTCTGACATTTTGAAGTACGGCATTGCAGGGCCGTATGCAGGTGACTTCATATCTAGCAGCGTCTTCCATTCTTGCGAAAAAGCCCTCCAATTAACAACAGGGGCCAAATAACCAGCTAAGCAAAACACCCCGCCACTATCATCGTCTTCACTCTCATCTATATAAGCCTGTAGAACCAAAAAAAATTTTCCCCATTTTTTAAAGCCTGATACAAGGCCTATCATCTCACTAACAACACTAACCCTCAGCAACCTTCCGGCAAACGATAAAGAACTGAGGGTGGTCACGTCAACACCGCGCAACCCATGACCTCCAATATAACCCTGACCGCCCGCAATCCCGCGTGACTTCCCCCGCCCCTTGTTCTAAAAGATGGGAATGTCCGCCGCGCCGCCAAACACACCGCCCCCCAAAACCTGCTGGGTTCTCACCGAGGGCCACGCGGGCATGGAGGGGCAGTGTCTCGGCCTCGCCGAAAATCTCGGCCTCACCCCGCAAATCAAGCGTGTCAGCCCCAAAGCCCCCTGGATCTGGCTGCCCGCCCGTCTCTGGCCCAACCCGCTGGGCATGGCCGCGCCCGAAACGCCTCTGACGCCGCCCTGGCCGGACATCCTGATCTCTTGCGGCCGCCGCAGCGCCGCCGCAGCGGCAGCGATCAAACGCCAGAGCGGCAAGAAAACAGTGGCCATCCATCTGCAGCGCCCTCCCCTCCCCCCGCAAAGCTTCGATGCCGTCATCGTCCCCGAACATGACAATTACAGCGGCCCAAACGTGATGACCATGCGCGGCTCCCTGCACCGCCTGACCGATGAAAAGCTCGAACAGGCCCGCGCCGCCTTCGCCCCCCACTTCGCCGCTCTCGGAAACCCGAAAATCGGCGTTCTCGTCGGCGGCTCCAACAAGCGGCAGGATTTCACACCGGCCCTCGCCCGCGATTTCGCAGGCAAATTGCACACGGCGCAGCAAGCCCTCCCCGGCGCCAGCCTCCTCCTCACCCCCTCGCGCCGCACGGGTAAGGAAAACGAGGCCATCCTGCGCGAGGCTCTCTCCGGCACGCACAATTTCATCTGGGACGGGACGGGCGAAAACCCCTATTTCGGCATCATGGCGCTGGCCGATCTTCTGGTCGTGACCGGCGATTCTGTAAACATGGCCTCCGAAGCCTGCTTCACCGGCAAACCCGTCTACATCTTTAACTTGCCGGGCGGCAGCAAACGCTTGCAAAGCTTTACATCAAAGCTGATCGCCGAGGGCTTCGCCCGCCCCTTCGAAGGCGCTCTGGAACCCTTCGCCCCGCCCCGCCTGGATGAGATGGCGGCGGTGGTAAAAATTCTCAAGACAGAATACGGCTTATAGAATATCCTTAAGCTCTCGGTTCCACGCTAGAGGTTAAGAATTTTTAAAAGCGAGGGTGTTGATGTTTGACGCACAAAAAAATATGCGGACCTTGTTGATGATCAGCCTGCTTCTCTTGTGCGGTTGCGTCATTAAATCCAAGAATGAAATCATCAGCAACGAACAATCCGAAATTATGCTTGGTGGCGCCCGACATCTCCTATGGATTACACACGACAATGAAAGAATTCTTCTGGAACGATTCCAAAAGGAATTGGAGCGGACATATTTCGCCAGTTCTTTGAGCGACCCCTCCGAAAACGCTATCGTCAGATTTTATAAATGGAGCGGAGCGGAACTCGTGCCAAATGAGGACACATTTATTGTTGCTGCAGTCACGACCAACAAGAAAAATAGGGAGTACTACTACCAGTTACTGACCTTCGATCCCTCGAAAAGTGTTTGGACCACATGGAGCTACACTCCTCCAGACGACAAGGAAATCATAGTAAGCGATCTAAAGGAGCTTAAAAATGCATTTAAAACTATGGTTGAGAAAAAATATTTTCATAGGAAGGAACTGCTATCTTTCAGTATAGCCCATGACACCATTGCGGAGGGTAAGTCCTCCGAAATGCCAAGCGAAAGCGCACACTAGCAGACAAGAACCCGAAGCGAAAGTTCATGGAGAGAGATTTCCGCTGGCCCAAAGCAAGAAAAATCTCCGTCAATCTGGACTTCATGAGGAGTCAGAACCTCCAGACGCAGTATGGACCGCTTGACCACAGCCTGAGTATCTTTTTTCTTAGCGAGCAGATATCTCAGTACGGAAAAAAAAGACCTGCGGGGGAAAATAATAAGTTCAAACCGGCCATCGTCGAGCGTTGATTCAGGCGATGCTGAGAAGCCGCTGCCGTAGGTCGCGGCATTCTGAACGAATATATAATACCCTCTGAGCCTCTCACCCGTTTCCGTCACGACATCAATAGGCTTGAAACCATATCGAAAAAACTCCCTGAACAGGACAATAAGATATGAAAAAGCTCCCCAGCGTCCTTTGAGCTTTCGGTCCACAAGCCGCACGACATGGGCATCGAACCCTATGCCGGCCATCATGGTAAAGTAACGGCCATCAATAACTCCAAGATCAATGGTTTTGGTCCGGCCAGCAGCGATCACGGCGCAGGCGGTAGCGATATCGGCAGGCAGATTGAGTTCGCCAGCCAGTAAGTTGGCGGTCCCTGCCAGAATGATCCCCAAAGCCGTATCGGTTCCTGCTAGACCGTTGACGACCTCGTTGACCGTTCCGTCGCCGCCGACTGCGACAACAGCATTATACCCTTGCGCAGCGGCTTGCCTCGAAAGTTCAACAGCATGGCCAGGATAAAGTGTGTATTCGATCGTCGGCACAATATCTTGCGCCCGAAAGCCATCCTGAATCCGCTGCCTCAAAACACTAGCATCAAGAACTTCCTTTTTCTTAAGCCGAAGAAAGCGCCGCAAAAATCCCGGCAGACGGACCCCCTGCCCCGCACCCGGATTGATAATGACAAAAACGAGCAAAGACCGTTACTCCAGCCGACAGGAAAAAATACAAAAAATCACCAATTAAACCCTATAGCATAAAATTTATGGGTGATTTGGAGAATAAGACCCAAGCTTGTAGACGTTAATATCTTTTGCTAAACAGGAAGACAATTAAGGGGTTTATTGATGCATATCATTCTTGCCATTCTCGGCTCCATCATAACCATCCTGTTCTACCTGAGCATGATGAGCCGTTCGGGCATCAACTTCCGGTGGCTGACATGGCTCGACCCCCTTGCATGGAATCGACGGCGAAAATGGCGCGAAACCCTGAACACCGATCCAGCCTTTTCTTTAAAAAGCCCAATGGAATCAACCGCGTGCCTGATGTTTGTAGCAGCCAAATACTCTGGCGAAATTTCACGAGAGCAGAAGGAGACAATCCTCCGACTGTATCAGGACGAATTTCATCTGAACGATAGCAAGGCGCGAGAGCTTCTGACCTCCTGCAGCTTCCTGATTCCCGATGAGCAAAAAATCTATGACCGACTCGAGACCTTTCTTGCCCCCAGCCTTTCCCAATTCGATCAAAATCAAAAGGATTCGGCCATGCGACTTTTGGAAACAGTCATACAATGCGAAGGAAGGCCAACACAAAAACAGATGGAATTTCTCGAAAAAATTAAGATACAGTTAATGGGAAAACCGCCATCCGAACAAAACAAATGGGCGCACAACACATAAAAAAATGAAGATGCCTAATCTTCTTTTTTTCCGTAATCTCTAATATTTTCTATCTCATCAAGAAGCCTCTTCTCTTCCTCTTGGTATTTCTGGTTTTTAAACACCACCGCCCCAGCTTCAGGATCAACGGAATAAAGTTTGGAATGGACGAAATAGAACTTCAGGAGCTTTTCGTGCGCCGCGATAAGCCGCTCCTCGTTCGCCAGAAAATCAATAACACCATTAAGCTGCTCCTTCTTCACCCCACCCCAGGCAGAGAGAAGCTTTTCTCTGACATCCTCGGGTTTATCCTTTAGCAAAGACACGATGGCGACATCTGATTTCTGAAAAAGATCAATAATCTTCTGCCCTTTTTGTCTCAATGTCGGCGCAATATCATCTTTGAAAGCTTTGTAGCTTTTTTCAGCATTCTCGGTTCCCTCCAGGTTGTATGGGCTAATGACTTCCTTAAGGATTCTGCGATCTCTCTTGTAACTGACGGTCTCAGCACTCAAATCCTTCAAAAATTGATTCAAGACGACCTCAAATTCTTTGGCAAATTTCTCATCGGGATTAAGAGCAACATCGGACGGTTTTGACGTATCGCTCTGAACGGAGCGTCGTGTTAACTCAATAGTGTCTGAAGAAACCGCCACGGGTGCAATCTGAGCGGCTTTCGGAGCTTCAAATTTCAAAAAAATATCCGGCCGATAAAGGGCCGTTAAGACACCAAGGGCAAAGCTGCCAATCAAAAGCAGGGCAAAGACAAAACCCAAAACAAAATAAAAGAAAAATGCGTTCGCTCTAATGGTCATATCGCTAAAATATACACGCGAACAGAGAGTTTTAAAAAGCCCCGGATAATAAAACGCATAAAATTAACTAGAGGGGAGGACCGGATTGCATATCTCGCACAAGCTGAACTTGATTAAAATTGATTTTCGTAAGAGTATCGAACAGTTTTGCATAAGATTCGGCAATCCCGGGATCGTAAAACGAGATAACCTTGGAACCCTCGGTATGATAATAACCGCCACTGTTCTTAAGAATAAAGGTCACCAATTTTTGATACGTCTTGATAAAACGCGCCTGCAAATCAAAATACTTGTTAGCTTGCACCAGATAACTTTTCAGAGCCTCCTCCGAGATCTGTTCTATAATCTTACGATCCTCAGGCTTAAAGTTCTCTAATTCTGCCTTAAGATTAACCCTGTACTGCTCTACATAATTGTTCAGAGAATCGTAACTCTCCTTCACTGTTTTTTTCGCGCTAGCTATATCCTTGCGGAATTCCTGACCTCTTCGCGTAACCTGAAACTTATAGGGCTGCAAAAGCTCAAAAAGACGTTCCTTATAAGTCGCATCGACTTCAACAAAACCATTAAGGACAAGAGTAAGACTGTACAACGCCTGGTCAAGCTTCTCAGCCTTCTGAACGTCGGATACCTGCGACGAAAAAACCCGTGGCACCACGGGATCAAGAGTCTCCTCCTCAACCACTTTGGGTTGAGGATTATACTGCCCCTTCAACTGCTGCGAAAAAGCATCCTGACCCGCAATAAAGGGAAAACAGAAACAAGCCCCAGCCAAAACAAAACGAGAGAATATCTTCATAAACCGAATAATCGCACGATCCTTCGAAATTATCAATATTTCAGTAAGCCCCAAGCCCAGAATTTTGAGACTTATCCGAAACTTACGCCTACTCCGCAGCCCGTTTGAAGCTCTGGGCATCCTGCTGGTCGTCACGGATACGGTCCAGGAACCCGCTCACCGCCCGCTCCAGACCGTCCGCCAGCTGTGCGATATTGTCCGCAGAGGTGTTCAGCATCTGCGCCGCGCTCCCCGTCTCGCTCGCCGCCACCTGCACGTTGCCGATGATGCTGGACACCTGCGCCGAGGCCTGCGAAACCTCGCTGATATTCCGGGTAATCTCGGAAATCACAGCATTCTGCTCCTCCACCGCCCCCGCCGTCCCCGCCGAACTGGCATCGATATCCGAGATATTGCGGATAATCTCCTGCATCGCCCGCACAGCAGAGCCCGTCGCCCCCTGAATCTCGGAAATACGCTTCTCGATCTCCTCCGTCTTCTTCGCCGTCTCATTCGCCAGCTTCTTCACCTCGTCGGCAACCACGGCAAATCCCTTCCCGGCCTCCCCGGCCCGCGCCGCCTCGATCGTGGCATTCAGCGCCAGAAGGTTTGTCTGCTCCGCGATGTCCTTGATCGCCACCACGACTTCCCCGATATTCGTCACAAGCCTGTTGAGTTGATCAACCTCCGCACTCGTGCGGGTGGCATTCGCCGATGCCTGGTTGGCCTTCGCCGCCACATCCGTAATCTGGTGCGAAATCTCCTGCGCGCTCGCCGTCATCTCCTCCGTAGCCGACGCCACCGTCGCCGCATTGGCACTGGTCTCCTCAGAAGCCGAAGCCACCGATGAACTCGCCTCCTGTGCCTCCCGCGCCGTATTCTCCATCGTCCGCGCCGCATCCTGCAGCTTCTCCGCAGCCACAGCCAGATTCTGGATCGAACCGCCCACTTCCGCATCGAAACGGTCCGCAAGCTCCACCATCATCCGCTTCTTCTCTACCTGCGCCCGCCGCTCGTTCTCCTCCTGCGCCCCCTTCAAACGCAGAGCCTCAAGACCGTTCTCCTTGAACACCTGAACCGATGCCGCCATCGCCCCGATCTCATCCCCACGCTCACGGCCCGGAATCTCAACATCAAAGTTCCCCCGCGCCAAATCACCCATCGCAGTAGTCATCGAGGAAATCGGCCGGACAACACGGTTTCTGGAAATAAACAAACTGAACAAAGCAACAAGAACACCAAGAATGACGGAAAAAGTGATGGTCGTTTTGATATCCTTTTCCTTTTGCTCCACATACCGATTAACCCCCTCGAATTCAGCTTCGATGACGCCGGAGAACTCCTCCATCGCGCCTTCCAGGTACTCGAAATCCTCCTCGAATGCCGCATAACCCTTGTCAATACTTGAAGGATCGGTAAAAGCGGCAGATGTGAGCTTCTCGGCGCTGGCAATATAACGGGCCAGCGGCTCCTTGAGTTTTACAAGCGTTTCGTTCACGGCAGGAGAAAGATTAATCTGCTCGACGGCAGAAATCACTTCTTTGAAACGCTCCGAATGTTCCTTGGTGCTGGCCTCAGCTTCAGGGCGCCCCTCCATGTTACCCTCACGCGCCAGCTTCACAGCGAACAAAACATCGGCCCGCAGACCGTCATGCATCATATCGCCCTCGACTTGGTTTTTAAGGGCGACCGCAACATTCTTTGACTGGTTGTAGATATGATCGAGCGAATAAATCTGAAAAACCGCAAGCCCGGAAAGAAGAGAAATAATCGCTATAAAAGCGATATTGACCAAAATCATCAAGGAACTAATTTTCATTCACACACACTCTCTCTCTAAGATGACAAAACCCTACTCCGCAGCCCGTTTGAAGCTCTGGGCGTCCTGCTGGTCGTCGCGGATACGGTCCAGGAACCCGCTCACCGCCCGCTCCAGACCGTCCGCCAGTTTGGCGATATTGTCCGCCGAAGCGTTCAGCATCTGCGCCGCGCTCCCCGTCTCGCTCGCCGCCACCTGAACGTTCCCGATGATGCTCGACACCTGCGCCGAAGCCTGCGAAACCTCGCTGATATTCCGGGTAATCTCGGAAATCACAGCATTCTGCTCCTCCACAGCCCCCGCCGTCCCCGCCGAACTGGCATCGATATCCGAGATATTGCGGATAATCTCCTGCATCGCCCGGACAGCCGAGCCCGTCGCCCCCTGAATCTCCGTAATCCGCTTCTCGATCTCCTCCGTCTTCTTCGCCGTCTCGTTCGCCAGCTTCTTCACCTCGTCGGCAACAACCGCAAACCCCTTCCCGGCTTCCCCGGCCCGCGCCGCCTCGATCGTGGCATTGAGCGCCAGAAGGTTCGTCTGTTCGGCGATATCCTTGATCGCTACCACAACCTCCCCGATATTCGTCACAAGCTTGTTAAGCTGATCAACCTCAGCGCTCGTCCGGCTGGCATTGGTGGAGGCCTGATTGGCCTTTGCCGCAACATCCGTGATCTGGTGCGAAATCTCCTGCGCGCTCGCCGTCATCTCCTCCGTCGCCGAAGCCACCGTCGCCGCATTCGCACTCGTCTCCTCAGAAGCAGACGCCACGGATGAACTCGCCTCCTGCGCCTCCCGCGCCGTATTCTCCATCGTCCGCGCCGCATCCTGCAGCTTCTCCGCCGCAACGGCAAGATTCTGGATCGAACCGCCCACCTCCGCATCAAAACGGTCCGCAAGCTCCACCATCATCCGCTTCTTCTCTACCTGCGCCCGCCGCTCGTTCTCCTCCTGCGCCCCCTTCAAACGCAGAGCCTCAAGACCGTTCTCCTTGAACACCTGAACAGACGCCGCCATAGCGCCAATCTCGTCCCCGCGCTCACGCCCCGGAATCTCCACATCAAAATTCCCCCGCGCTAATTCCCCCATCGCTGAAGTCATCGCTGTAATCGGCCCGGCCAAACGCCGCGAGAAGAAAAACCCGACCAGCGAGGCAACGGCCAGAATGAATACCGTGGTCATCAACGCCGAATTGCGCATATCGTTGATCGGCGCCATGACATCCGCCATCCCCTCCTCGGTCAGAACTGCCCAGCGCGTTCCCAGAAAATCCAGAGGCGCATAAGAGGAAACCACCTCCACCCCACGGTAATCCGGGGAGATGACGTACCCCTTCTGTCCCTGCAAGGCCGCATCGACATGAGCGCCCGCGACCTTCGTGGTCAAAATGGTCGACGTCCCTGCCGGAGCGTAGACGGAGTCATTCCGCATCAAGCCATCAGAGCCGATAATATACGACCCGATTTTGATAGCATCTTCGGAGTCAGACTTGTTACCGCTGTTCATAATCCCATTGATCCGGCTGATCGGCATCTGAAAGGCAATCGCCCCCTCAAACGAGCCGTCCGGCCCAAGAATAGGCTGCGCGATGAAGCTCGCCGGAACGTCGTTGCTGGGCTTGTAGGGTTTAAAATCGAAGAAAGCCTGAAAATCTGCTTTGGGATTCTGCTTCACGGATCGGAACGCATTGGCCAGATCGCTGTCTTTCCAAGGACCGGAGTTCATGTTCGTGGCGAAATCCAACTCCTTAAACACCGTGTAAACGACGTTCCCGTTTTTGTCGAACAGAAAGATATCGTAATATTCCCGCGTCTGCTGAACCTTATGGAACCAGGGATGATAGGTGCGGTGGAATTGATCGTAAACCGTCCCCTGTTCCGGCCCGTCATACTTGTCCTTCTGTCCGGCGGGATGCGGATTGCGGTCGGCCAGATTGTCAGGATTAATGTAAAGGGATTGCAGCCGCTCAGTCTGGTTGATCGCCAGATCCCCCCAGCCCACCTGAAAATCACGCAACGCCTGCCGCACGTAATCGCTGTGCGCCATGACGGACAGATCCTCGCCGATAGAGCTGAGATAATTCTTAAGGGTCTCCGTCCGCGCCTCGCCGAGGGAAAGGAGGCTCTCCTGACTCGCCTTTAACGCGTCCGCTGAAGCCTGCTGAACGACGAAGTACCCGGTCACCCCCGCAGATAAAGCGGCAAGGGCTGTAATAAGCAAGGGCAGCTTATGGGAAATTTTAAGATTAGACAGACTCATATTGAATTCCTCATCCTTAAGAAACGCTGATTGGTCACTCTAAAATGTACGGGAAACTCCGAAAATCACGCGATCCTCACAACCGTCCGCGCATTCCTCCGTCTCGTCCAGATCGGTATCGACATACTGCAAGGAGGCATCGAACCCGTACAGGCTGTAACCCAACCCCACCGACCAGTCGTTGTAATCGTCAACCCCGAAATCCTCTTCTTCATCAATCTCCTGATGCCCGACATGAGCCGTCAGGGACAATTCCTTATAGATCGGCACATCCGCGGAAAGAGCATAATATTCAGCATGACCGCTATCGGCAAAATTGTTGGGCGAATAGTTAAAGGAGGCCGTCAGGGCTGCGACCTCGAAATCATACCCCATGGACGCCGCAAACTCCCAGTAATCGTAATCCAGCGAGTCATCCGCCCCCGGATAGGCGTAATAAATCAACCCAAGATCATAGCTCAATCCCTTGAATTCCCCGGCATATCCGACGAAAGCGTCAATTTCGACCGTCGCTTCATCCCCATCGTTGAAATCGACGTTCGAGCCCCACACCCCAGCGTAAAGCCCCGAGGTATGATTAACGTCAAACCCGCCCTGTATGGCCGGTTTCTCGTTCGACTGAGCAATGCCGCGGAAGGAATATTCCGTCACAAACCCCAGATTTCCTGAGAAACTTATGCCTGATGAAGCCAAGGGATTTTCGGCCGAAGCCGCACCCGAAATCAACGCAGTACCAGCACATACTGATAGTAAAAGCCTTTTGTTCATAACGAGATATCCAAATCATAGGGATGAAGAAACAGCGCCGCACCGAAAAAACGCATTTTTCAAGTGAACAGCACCACCAAAATAATAGTCCAAAACGCAGGGAAATAGAGGGAGGGATTTCAACGAACCCCATTTTACTCCACAAGAACATAAAGTACCTGAATTAACAAGGGCTGAGTACATAAGAATTCCGCCCTTGTCCAAATTCACATAAAAATATTGTAATTTATCTTTAGCGGAGCTATAAAGAGCTACTTACAAAAAAACGAAGTGATTTTTTTAAAGCGTGATAATGATCTTATCTTTTTAACGTACATACTGCTCTAGTTATTATTGTTTGATCATTACTTTCACGACATAATTTTGTTTTATATAACCATGGCTTCAGAGACAGATCAGGAAGAAACTTTCACCCAAGAGGCAGAACGTCTGGCTCAGGAAAGGATTGCCACCCTGACTGCTGAGGATGAAGACGCAGAACTGAAACTCGCGCTCGCCACTCTGATGAAAGTCGCAGAGAGACCGCCAAGAGCCCCTCGTGGCATCAACGATGTATGGGGTTGGTCGGTAGGAAATGAACACGCCCTGCAACCCGGAACAGAGTCAAGACAGCAGGTCATAGAAAGAATAAGACGCTCTTACACAGCGGAACCAAAAACAGGGGGAAGCAGAAACGAAAACGAAAAGGGAGCCCTTGAGACAATAGCTAGCGCACTCGAAAATATTAAGGGTAACCCAGGATTCGCAAGCCATGACTTAAAGAGAATTGTTAAAGCTCTCGATACGATCATTTCGGATCGAATGGGACCAGGCGACGACCCGTCAGGAAAACCTTCAAAATATTTGCTTTTACCCGGAAGCAAAACTGCGGCGCAGATCGCCATGGAGACAGCTGCGCCGGTTCCAGAACCTACAGCTGGTTCAAAAGATTACGTTCATGCCCGCTCCAATGTCGACCCAAACTTTATCGAACTGGAGCAACGCCATGGCAAAACCCAAGTTTATATAGAATTGCAGCGCATCAAGCTTGGAATGATGCCCCTCAACGAAGACATTGCTAAGGCGATAGCGGAAATAGCCGAAAAAGTGGATAGCGAGGCAAAACAAGCCCTACAGGATACCAAAGCGGAAAGACAGTATTCTCCTGAACCCCACTCTGGGGGTACAACCCAACTTCATGGAGACAATTCAGACACAGATTTTAGCCATCACACAGCCAACGACGAACAAACAGGCGCGAAAACAGAACTAACTGACGAGGCACAGGCCGGTATAGCGGAATTGGGCACACCAGAGATAAGAACTACAACAAGCCCCTCAAAAGCCTTTATTCCTAAGAGGTCGAATGATTTCACGAGAGATAACGAGTTCGAAGATACTTCCCTCGGACTAAGAATCAAATGCAGAATGAAGGGTCTTGCGTCTATAAAAACGAAAAATTTCTCCTTTGATTATTCCTTCAAGGAACTTGTTTATGCTTATGGCTTTCTCGAACGCCCGAAAGGAATAATCGAAATCGCCGAGGCAGAGAACAGCCGTTACTACCCCTTCACGATTGATTACATTAAGTTTATTTCTGAAGCCAACAGGCTTTATGACGAAAAAAAAGCTTTATCAAGCGTTCGCGTAGAGGCTGACAAGCAAGGCTCTCTGTCCCGTATGCGCCTTAGATGGAAAGATCATGCGGAAGGTGCGCCATACAGAATGGCCGGTTGGGAGTTTCACAGGTGGTCCAAGCAAATGACACGCGAAATACACAGAATGCAAGGAAAGCCGGATTGGGATAGACTCGAAGAGCTTAAAAATTGGAATGATTGGGGTAAGGAGCCCGCAGATGTCGAACCCCACGGCCCAGCTTGATTTTTTAAATATTTGTCGTTTGAAGACAAAATGGCTATAATATTACAAATATCTATAATACTACGAATATTAATACAGAATAATATGTTAGGGGCAGCACATGACAAAGGGGAATAAGCTACAAACATTAACAATCGGAATCCCCGTATACAACGAGGAACAGTCTCTCCCCTGCTCATTCACGTCCTTGGCTGAAGCTATCAACCAACTGCCGCGGAATGTCAATGTTGAGGTGATTTACTGCCTGAACGGCTGCACCGACGACAGCGGGAAAATCCTGAGGGACTTGGCTGAGAACGGCCCGCGCATCGAGCGTCTGGAAATCATGACCTCGGAACCGGGAAAAATGAACGCCCAGTTGGCGATACTTGGGAAAAGAACCTTCAATGATGGCATGATCTGTTTCGCTGACGCCGATATTGTCATGGAACCTCAGACGCTCGTCGCGCTGATGGGCAAGCTTCAGCAGGATCAAAATTGTCAGGCGGCCTACGCGCACGTAGAGCCTCACGTTCCCAACCACCCCTCCCTTTTTCAAGATTTGCTCTTGGCCCACTATATCTCCCGGGTAAAGCAGCCCCCTCGCAACTATATCCACGGGCGCACCTTCATGATGCGCGACGGCTCCCTGCTGGAAACCATGAGAGACGATCTGCCTCAGAGAGTGGAGCGGGTACGCAATGAGGAAAATCCCTGGTTTATGGGCCATCTTGGCCTCGAAGAGGGACCGAAGGTGGATGATATCTATCTATCGAGAGTCATCGCGCACAAATATGGACCCAATGCCATCTCTCAGGTTCAGGGCGCGACAATCCACTTCCATCCACCGGAGAGCCTTGAGGACTATATCGGCGTCATGGACAGAACCCTCACCGAAATCAGGCGCCTGGACCTGCTTTACCCTGAGCATAGATACCTACAGGAGACAGTTTTTCGCAGGGATTTTGACAACGCCAACAACCCCACTCTTCCCGCAGACACGCGAAGACAACTAGGTTTATTGATCGAAATTGAAAGAGTACACTGCAATCTGATCAAGGATTCCTTGACCCCACCAGACATGAGGGTGAACGAACTGGGAAGCAAACCCTGGGTTAGCGCCCCCACGACCAAGAAATCTTTCGGCGATCCCTCCGACCCGAACTTCCTGACAAGCATCACGAACGGCGCACTTCCGGGAAAAGACGCCAAGCCTGCCCAGATTGTCGTGGGCTCAGGGCCAACCGGAATTAAGGCCGATGAAATCATGGATGGAGACACGGATCCCCTTCAGGAGGATCATATCCACTTGGCACAAAAACCGCCAGAACCGCCCCGCGAACCCGGCGGTATGCACTAGGAGTCACAGGACATGAGCGAACAAAACAATTCAACCGGTAAGAACCCGTCCTGGGAAGTCGTCGAAGGTGGCCTCCTCGTAAACGGGAAGGTCTACACGAAGCTCAACCTCGCCTGCGGCGTCCCGCTGGAAAAACATTTCCCCGAGCCGTGGCTAAACATCGACGCCGAACCCGGCGCCGCCGACCTCGTCATGAGTATCCATAAGCTGCCGGAGAAATGGGAGGGCTTGTTCGAGGAAGTCCGTGCCTCTCACGTTCTGGAGCATTTTACACTGAACGAAGCCCCCGCCGTAATGAAGGAATGGTCCCGCGTCACTGCCCCCGGCGGCAAGCTCCGCGTTTGTGTGCCTGATTTGGCTCTCTTCGTGGAAGCATACGTTAACGGCAACAAGGACCGCAAGGGCCGTGAGGCCGTATCGGTCGAACACACGACGCATATGCTGACCCAGATTTTTGGCCGCGGCTACGAAGACAGAGAAATGAACCCCTTCATGCGCCACCATATGGTGTATGACGAGGCTCTTCTGCGCAGGATGTTCGAACTGACCGGAGAAGCTGGAGACATTCAAGTCTACCCGGTTGCAGAAGATCCCTCCCAGCAATTTGAAAAACCTATAAAAAATGACGCCAGCAATTCTGCTTACACGCTGAATATGTTTATGGTAAAAAGAAATCCAAACGATCCTGCCCCGGAGCGTGAATCAAGAATGGAAATGGGAACAGGCTTGGGATAATGGGAACCCCCGAACGCGAAACTGCAGGAATAGACGCGGAGTTTCACCAGGCGGGAGTCCCGGTAACGGCGGCCAACGAACCTATGAGAGCAACACCTTCGCGTTTCCGCTTCCACCCCTTCACGAATGATATTCCCCAACAACGGATATCCGCCGTCCTGCTCGTCCCTTTCTTGCCCGATGGAAAGATTGTGGTCGTTCAACATGTAAACAGGGGCTTAGACATACCCGGAGGACACCGGGAAATCGGCGACCGATCGGACTACGAAACCGCCCGCCGGGAATTCAAGGAGGAAACAGGCTTGGACGTGGGGCAGATGATCCCCTTTCTCCTGATGGAGTCTGACGATTACCGCGATGAGGACGGACCGAAATATATGGTCGTCATGGCCGGCATTATTCTCAACATTGACAAACCCTTTCCGGTATCCAACGAAGTCACGGCACGGCACTTTCTTTCACCGGAAACGTTTTTGGAAGTCTACAGCGGCAATATTCAGGATATGCGTTACATTTTAAGCGAAGCCGAAAAGATAGAAGGCATACACAACGGCAATACGCCCAAAGACCCGGACCTGGGCCTGGCCAGCAACCTTTAGGTTTCGAGCAATGCCCCCCAAAGAACTGCAAGTACTGATAGAATTCTACTTCATGCGCCATGCGGAATCCGTGGCGAACCTCAACCGCATCGCCAACGGCAGCGGCTCAGACAGCAAATTAACGCAAACAGGCGAAAATCAGACCCGTCAAACCGCCGCTTATCTCAATCAGGTTGATCCCGAAGTGTCCGAAATCTACCACAGCGAAATGTACCGCGCCGTGCAATCAGGCGCCGGAATCGCTGACATCCTGACCCTTCCGCAAACAGAGAAGGCAGCCTTTAACGAACAGATGCTCGGCGAATGGGAGGGCTTGCCCTGGGAGGAAGCCGCCGAACACTTCCTGTCCGGCGAAGACCCTCCGAAGGGCGAGAACTACGCGTCCTTCCACCACCGCATCATGGAAGGGTTAAAGGATATCGCCGCCAAAAAACAGCCGGAGGGTAAAATCCCCCTGATCGTCTCGCACGGCGGCGTCTGGCTGGCCCTGAATGAAATCTGCGGGAAGAGGACAGACAAATGGCCGGAGAATTGCGACATCTTCAGAGTCCGCCTGACCGGGGATTGGCAAAAACCCGTGATGAAGGCGGAGCAAGTTTTTAAACTACCCCCTCAGGAAAATCATTTAACATTCGACGCCTAAACGAATATTTCCCAATATTTCCGCCGGATCGAAAATCATTTTGAACTGCGCGGCAAGAACCTGAACCTCCTGCGGCACATAGCGGTGATAATAGGCCTGATTGGCCGGACCGATCCCATGCTCCGCGCTGAAACTGCCGCCGTAAGAGCGCACCAGCAGCTCATAGACCGCCTCCCGCGCCGCTTGCGCCTTCACCGCATCATATGGCCCCGCCTCTTTTGGCCACACCAGATTGAAATGGTCGCTCCCATCCCCGCAATGCCCGAAATCACAAAGCTTAAAATACGGAAAGTTGTTTTTTAGCAGCATCTTGGCCTCTTCTTTAAAGGCACAAAGCGAAGAACGGGACGCAGAGATATCCAGTCCAATGACTTTTCCCTCCTGGCGCAACCCTTCGGAAATATGGTGCCGCAGCGCCCACAGCCCTTCCGCCTTGCCCGTCACGGCATGAACGATTGGTTTGTCCCCGCCTTCATCGTACCGCGCCATGACGAAGGAAATCAGGCGGTCCTCAAGAAGCGGCTCGGCTTCTTGAGTCGAAAGCTCGATCAGCAGCGCATAATCAGGGATATTCCCCCCGAACGGATCAGGCGTGTTCGCAACGTGTCGAATCGCGCAATCCATGGCATTGCGCGACATCCCCTCAAAGGAGGTCAGCAGACTGCCGAACGCCCTCTCCAGATCGAGCAGGATGGCGTTAATATCCTCGAACGAGCGCGGGACCGCCAGAACCGTCGCCGTCTGCGCCGGAATCGGCGCCAGCGCCACAACAGCCGCCGTGACCACCCCGAACGCCCCACCCGTACCGATAAAAACCTGCTTGAGATCCAATCCCGTATTATCCTTCCGCAAACCTTTGAGCAGATTGATAATATTCCCCTGCCCGTCCACCACCTCCAGCCCCAGCACATTACGGCGTACATCCCCGTAGCGGATCAGACGGCTGCCCCCCGTATTTGTGGCCACCATGCCCCCTATGGTCGGATCAGCCCCCAGATCGACCGGGAAAAACAAACCGCGTTCGGCTGCCTTGGCATTGAGAGCGGATAAGGTCACCCCGGCTCCGACAAGAGCGGTTTTGTTGACAGGGTCGATATCAAGAACCGCGTTAAGCCGTTGCAGAGATAAAACAATCTGGACTCCGCTCTGATCGGGAACCGATGCCCCGACCAGCCCCGTCGCCGCCCCCTGCGGGACAAGCCGGACTCGGCGTTCCGCGCAAACCTTGATGACCGCGCTGACCTGCACTGCATCCTTAGGCCGCACAACGCAGAGCGCCCGTCCGTTGTCATAGCGCCAGTCTTCCTCGTAGCGGCCCTTGTCCGCATCGTCCGTCAACACGTTTCCCGCGCCGACAATCCGCTCAAGTATCTGAAAGAAATCGCTCATCCTCATCAATGTGGCATGAATTGTCGGCTCTGCGAAGCAGCAAAAATACGAGAATGTGGCCTTTTTACATCACAGGCAAAAAAAGACCGTGGCCATGATGAAGAAAACCCGCCGATAATTTATAATCAAGGGAACAAAGCTTGGAATCGGCGAGTCGATTTTTCAGACAGGCATGAGCAGCAAGAACATTCGGTAAAGACTATGGAATTCGATATCTTTTACTGGGACAGCGAATATAACCTCCGCCTGCTGGTCAATCTCGGCGTTGTCATCGCTCTCTTCACCTCCCTGCGTTTCTTTTCCGGTGCCATCGCGCATATTAACGCATCCGAAGAACTTCTCAAAAAGGACAACCCGGCCTTCGGCCTCTCTCTGGCCGGAACGACTCTGGCTGTAACCTGGATGCTCAGTGGCACGATTTACGGCGACCCGGAATTGACGGTGCTGGACGGAGCTCTTCTGATTGCCTTTCAAGGCCTCCTCGGCCTCCTCTTAATGGCTTTGACCCGCATAATTTTCGATAAAATCGCCTTGCCGAAAATCTCCCTGCGCGATGAAATCGTCAACGGAAACATGGCCGTAGCCATCGCCGACACCGGCAACGTCCTCGCCGCCGCGATTATCATACGCGCCGTGATGGTCTGGTTTCCATACGACGAACTCTCCGCCTCAACCGTCATGACGCTGGCCGGGTGTTACGCCCTCTCACAGGTCATGCTGACCTGCGCGACGATTGCAAGGATACAAATTTTCAAGTTCAAGCACGAGGGCCGCAGTTCTGAGGAAGAACTGCGGAGCGGGAATATCGCCTACGCTCTGACCTTCGCGGGCCGGATCATCGGCACCGCTCTGGCCATCGCCATGGCCACGCACCTGGTCCCCTCCGAAGATACCGATTTCAACGCCATGCTGATCGGATGGGCAGTGGCCTCGTTCGTGGTGACCGTAATCCTGAAAATTCTCTCGACGGTGACAGAGAAAATCATCATGTACAATGTTGATTTTTCTCATGAATTACTGACTCAGAGAAACATCGCCGCCGGCGCCGTCCGCGGCGTGATTTACGTCAGCCTCGGCCTCCTCCTCGCTGAAATCTGAGAAACCGCCCGAAGGATAAAACCCCCTCAGGCCGTAATAGTGAACAACGGGCATCAGAAAAAGGCAGACCCCGAGCCAAAAAACTGTTTCCTTGGATCGCTATAAAGGATAAAACCTTGGGGAAATCAGAAATAGGCGTTATGCCGCCGCTCTCGTGAGCCGCCAAGGAAACTGGACCAGATGAAACAGTCTTATCTGATAGCCTTCGCTGTCTCCGCGCTTTTGGTACTTTGGATGCTTCCGGGCCTGCTGGGTTTTGGCAAAAAATCAGCCGAGACGAAAAGCCCTCAACAGAACGCCCTGATGGCAGTGGAAATCGAAGAGCAGGACAGCAAGCCTGTTATTAGCTTCATTGTAGCCCAAGGCAACGTCACTCCGAACCGCGAAGTCACCCTACGCGCCGAGACAACAGGAAAAGTGAAGGAAATTCTGAGCGAGGAAGGGCAGGACGTCAAGGAAAGCGACATCATCCTGCGCCTCGATATGGAGGATAGGCAAATCCGCCTCGAACGCGCCCGCGCCCGCCTGACGGAAATGAAACGGAAATTTGACGCCGCAAAAAGCCTGGCACAAAAAGGGTACGCCGCCCAAAGCCGCACCGACGAAGCCCTTGCCCAACTCAAAGAGGCGCAGACAGAAGAACAGCAGATCATGCTGGAAATCGGGGATACGGAAATCCGCGCCCCCTTTGACGGTATCCTTGACAAAAGAAACGTAGAGATTGGCGACTTTGTAAATATAGGAGACAACATCGTAACCATCGTCGATAACACGCCGCTGGTCGTCAATGTTCCCGTCCCGCAGAAGGAAATCGGGGAAATCGCGCTGGGCGGCAATGCCCTCATCAAGATTGCCGGAGGCAAGGAGACCGGGGGAATGATCCGCTTCATCGCCCCCAAGGCGGACGAAAGCACCCGCACCTTCCGCGTGGAAGTGGAAATACAAAACACCGCCAGCCTCTCCTCGGGAACCAGCGCCGAAGTCTACATCCCCAAGAAAAGCGTCAAGGCCCATGCGGTTTCTCCGGGCATCCTGACCCTCGACGACACAGGACGCACGGGCATCAAAACCGTGGATGACACGGACATCGTGCATTTTAATCCGGTAACGATCGTCAGCGCGGAGACAGACAGGCTGTTCGTTTCCGGTCTTCCTGAAAGCGCCCGGATTATCGTCAACGGTCAAGGCTTTGTTAGAGAGGGCGAAAAGGTCAAAGCCGTTCCGGCCGTTCAGGAAAACGACGCATCGGCCAAGACCGGAGATCAGCCTCATGAACGCACTGATTGACGCCGCATTGAGCCGTTCGCGGCTGATGATCCTGTGCCTTCTCTTCATATTCATGGCGGGGATACAATCTTTTGGCAGCATCCCCAAAGAAGCCGAGCCGGACATCCCCATCCCGATTATCTACGTGTCTATGTTCCATGAGGGTATTTCGCCCGAGGACGCCGAGCGCCTGCTGGTCCGCCCGATGGAAAAGGAATTGAAGGGGTTGGAGGGCTTGAAGGAAATCAGCGCGGTAGCGACCGAAAACTTCGCCTCCGTGACGATGGAGTTCACCGCCGGTTTCGACCCGGATCAGGCCATGCTCGACGTCCGCGAAAAGGTGGACATTGCCAAGGCTGAACTGCCCCCCGATACCGAGGAGCCGCGGGTCATGGAGGTCAACATCGCCCTCTTTCCGGTTCTCTCCGTCGCCCTCTCCGGCCCCCTGCCCGAAAGGGCTCTGGTCAGGATCGCCCGCGACCTGCAGGACAAGATCGAAGCCCTGCCCGGTGTCCTTGAAGCTGAAATCGGCGGCGACCGGGAAGAAATGCTCGAAGTCGTGGTCGATCCCACCGCGATGGAAAGCTACGACATCACCTTTCAGGATATCTACACCCTGCTTCAGAACAACAACCGCCTCGTCGCTGCCGGAGCCATGGACACAGGCGCGGGCCGCCTCGTCATCAAGGTTCCCGGCGTCATCGAGAATGCGAAGGACATTCTCTCCCTCCCGATTAAAGTCAGCGGGGGCACCGTCGTCACCTTTAAGGACGTCACCTCCCTGCGCCGTGTCTATAAGGATCCCGAAAGCTTCGCCCGCCTGAACGGTCAGCCCGCCCTCGTCCTCGAAGTCTCCAAGCGCGTCGGCACGAACATCATAGAAACAATCGAAAGCGTAAGAAAAGTCGTCACGGAGGAGCAAAAAAACTGGCCGGAATCTCTCAAAGTGACCTATATGCAGGACAAATCCGTCCAGATCCGCGATATGCTGAGCGATCTCAACAACAACGTCATGAGCGCGATCATCCTCGTGATGATTGTGATGATCGCCTCCATGGGCGTCCGCCCCTCGCTGCTGGTCGGCATCGCCATTCCCGGCTCCTTTCTGGCGGGAATACTCACCCTCTACCTGCTGGGATATACCCTCAACATCGTGGTGCTGTTCAGCCTGATCCTCGTTTCGGGAATGTTGGTGGACGGCGCGGTCGTAGCCATAGAATACGCCGACCGCAAAATCGCCGACGGCATGGAAAGAAACGAAGCCTATGCTTACGCCGCCAAACGCATGGCCTGGCCGATCATCGCCTCGACTCTGACCACCCAGATCGTCTTTCTCCCCCTGCTCTTCTGGCCGGGGATCGTCGGCGAATTCATGGTTTATATGCCTATTACAGTCATCATCACCCTCTTCTTCTCCATCCTGATGGCCCTGATCTTTATCCCCGTTCTGGGCCGCATTTTCGGCAACCGCGCCATCGCCGACCCCGAAAGCATGAAGGCGATGATCGCCGCCGAAAGCGGAGATTTAAACAGCATCAAGGGTCTCGCTGGCGGTTATATCCGCGTCCTCGGCACGCTTTTGGACCACCCCGCCAAAACGCTCGGATTTGCAATCTTCATGCTGGTCTTTTCCTACGCAGCCTATGCAACCGTCGGAAAGGGCGTGGAGTTCTTCCCCGACATCGAGCCAGATTTCGTGCAGGTGCAGGTGCAAGCCCGCGGCGACCTCTCGATCCATGAGAAGGACGAACTGGTCCGCCGCGTGGAAAAGAAAATTCTGGGCATGGAGTCGGTCAAGTATGTCTATGCCCGCACCTTCGCCAGCAGCAGCGGCGAACGCGAAATGCCCGAAGACGCGATTGGCATCATCCAGTTGGAGTTCGTGAATTGGCGCGAACGCCGCCCCGCCTCGGAGATTATCGATGAGATCAGGACCGCCGTCAGCGATATCCCCGGCATCAAGGCGCAAATCCGCAAGGAGGAGCACGGTCCCGGTGGCGGCAGGCCCGTCCACGTCGAGGTGCGCTCGGATTTTGCTGAAAAACTTCCCCCCGCCGTGCAAAAGGTCGTGGACATCATGAACGGCATCGGCGGCTTCGTGGATATCGAGGACTCCCGCCCCCTCCCCGGTCTCGAATGGCGCGTAGACATTAACCGCGAGGAAGCCGCCCGCTATGGCGCGGACGTGGCCACGCTGGGTGCCGCCGTCCAGATGCTGACCACCGGCCTTCTGGTCGCGGAATACACGCCCGACGACGCCGACGAGGAAATCGACATTCGGATGCGCTTCCCCGCCGAGGAGCGCAACCTCGACCAGCTTCTGCAAATCCGCGTCCCCACTGCGCTCGGCCATATCCCGGTGAAAAACTTCGTCCAGTTCAACACCGCCCAGAAAACCGGAACCATCTCCCGTGTGGACGGCCATATGGCCTTCACCGTGCAATCCGACGTCGCCGAAGGGATGCTGGTGGATGATCAGGTCGATAAGCTCAAGGACGCCATCGCCAAAGCTAAAAACGAATTCGACCCCGCCGTTCAGATCGTCTTCAAGGGTGAAGATGAAGATCAGAAGGAAGCTGCGGACTTCCTGAGCAACGCCTTCAATATCTCGGTCTTCATGATGACGGCCATCATCATCACCCAGTTCAACAGCTTCTATCAGACGATACTCGTTCTGAGCGCGATTATCTTCTCCACCGCCGGAGTCATGCTGGGGCTGCTCATCACCGACAACCCCTTCGGTATCGTCATGTGCGGCATCGGGGTCATCGCGCTGGCCGGAATCGTGGTCAACAACAACATCATCCTGATCGACACCTACAACGAGTTGCGCCAGAAATTCGCAACACCCAAGGAGGCACTGCTCCGCACCGGCGCGCAACGCCTTCGGCCTGTTCTTCTGACCTCTGTGACCACCGTTCTTGGCCTGATGCCGATGGTCTTCTCGGTCAACATCGACTTCATGAATCAGGATATCTCCTTCGGCGCCCCCTCGACCCAATGGTGGGTCCAGCTTTCAACGGCCATCGCGGGCGGCCTGACCTTCGCGACGATGCTCACGCTGCTGCTCACCCCCTGTATGCTGATGCTGGGCACGAAAATGTCCGGCTGGGTTGCCGCCCGCAAGCAAAGGAGGGCCAAGGGATGAAGAGTAAGTTGAATTATCATTTCTCCCTGATGTTGCTCCCGCTTTTTCTATCCGGTTGCGGCGTGGCGACGATCAACTTCGATGTTCCGCCCAACTGGACGTCCGAAAAACCCCGCGCACCGGAAGCCGAGGTTGAGTCCTACCCCGACTCCGGCTGGGTCGCGGATTTCAGCGATCCGCTGCTCACGCAATACGTCACCGACGCGCTGGCTCATAATCACGACCTCGTGCAAGCCGCCGCCAGCCGCGATATCGCCCGCGCACAGCTCAAAAAGGCAGGCTCCGGCCTCTGGCCTGTTCTCGATCTCCGCAGCCTCGTCCGCCGCAGTGGTTCGCTCGACAGCAGCGATTCCGGCGGGGGGTTCAACTTTGGTAACAGCGGCTTCTCCAACAGCAATTTCAGCAGCGGCTCCGGCGGATCGACGACCTACGACGTTTCCCTCGATGTCAGCTGGGAGATCGACGTCTGGGGCCGTGTCCGTGCCGGAAAAAAAGCGGCGCTCTATGAGTATTACGCCGCCGAGAATGACTACGCCGCCGCCCGGCAGTCCCTCGCCGCGCAAACGGCAAAGGCCTATCTCCAGACAATAGAAGCTTCTAAACAACTCGAACTCGCCCGCGAGTTTGAAAAGAACCTGAAAAATACGCTCGACGTCACGCAGGCCTTCTATGACGAAGGACTGATTTCCATGCAGGACGTTCATCTGGTCAAATCCGATCTCGCCCGCGCAAGAGAGTCCATCCGCAACGCAGAAAGCGCGGCCTTTCTCGCCCGCCGCAGCCTCGAAATCCTGCTGGGCAAATATCCGGCGGCCATGGTGGAGCATGAAACGGATTATCCAGCCCTGCCCGCCCCCGTTCCCGCCGGTATCCCCGCCGAATTGCTGGAACGCCGCCCCGACCTGATCGCCGCCGAACGCCGGGTCCACGCCGCCTTCGAGCGCACGGAACAGGCCAAGGCCGCACGGCTGCCCCAAATCTCCCTGACCGGCTCCTTCGGCGGAACCAGCGATCAGCTCAGGGACTTGACCGATCCGGCCAACGTCATCTGGTCCGCCGCCGGAAACCTGCTCTTCCCCATCTTCAACGCCGGAAACCTGAAAGCCGATGTGGACATCCGCACCTCTGAACAGCAAGCCTCCCTCGCCCAATACCGCCAGACCGCTCTGAACGCCTTCGGGGAGGTTGAAACGGCCATCAGCAACGAGCAGCTCTTCCGCCAGCGTTCGCAGGATCTCTACGAAGCCCACGAGAACGCCAAACAGGCGGAGAACATCGCCGACGCCAATTTCAAGGCTGGGGAGATCGAACTGCTCGACCTGCTCCAGATCAAGCGCAACACCATCGCCATACGGATCGACCGCGCCAGAGCGCAGCGCGAACTGTTGGATCAGCGCGTAAACTTGCATTTAAGCCTCGGCGGAAGGATACTCTCCCAAGAGACTCAACCAACCGAAAACGGAAAACGCAAATGACCGCATCATTGGCTTTCGACTGGCAGGATCCGTTGCGGCTGGAAGACAGCCTGTCCGAAGAAGAACGGGCCATCCGCGACACCGCCCGTGCCTACGCACAAGACCGCCTGATGCCGCGCATCGTCAAGGCTTACCGCGAAGCCGCTTTCGACCCTGCAATCCTCCAAGAAATGGGCGAACTCGGCCTGCTCGGTGCCACACTGCCCGAAGAATACGGCGGCGCAGGCACCAATTATGTTTCCTACGGCCTCATCGCCCGCGAAATCGAGCGCGTCGACTCCGGCTACCGCTCGGCTATGTCGGTGCAATCCTCGCTGGTGATGTTCCCGATCTGGAAATGGGGCTCGGAGGAGCAGCGGCAAAAATACCTCCCCGGCCTCGCCGCAGGAACGAAAATCGGCTGCTTCGGCCTGACCGAACCGGATGCCGGCTCCGACCCCGGAGGAATGACTACAAAGGCCATCCGCACCGGAAAGGGCTATACCCTCAACGGCACGAAAACATGGATCAGCAATTCGCCCGTCGCGGACATCTTTATCGTCTGGGCCAAATCCGAGGAGCATGACGGCGCGATTAAGGGCTTTATCCTCGAAAAGGGCATGAAGGGTCTCTCCGCCCCTCCGATAGAGGGCAAGCTTTCCCTCCGCGCCTCCGTGACAGGGGAAATCGTGATGCAGGATATTGACGTCCCTGAAGAAAATCTCCTGCCCACAGCCTCCGGCCTCAAAGGTCCATTCGAATGTCTGAACCGTGCCCGCTACGGCATCGCCTGGGGCGTCATGGGCGCGGCGGAGTTCTGCTGGCACGCCGCAAGGCAATACACGCTCGACCGCAGGCAGTTCGGCCGCCCGCTGGCTCACACGCAGCTCGTCCAGAAAAAGATGGCGGACATGCAGACCGAAATCGCGTTGGGCCTGCAGGCCGCCTTGCAGGTCGGCCGCCTGATGGACCAAAGCGCCTTCGCCCCGGAAATGATCTCGCTGATCAAGCGCAACAACGCCGGCAAGGCGCTGGACATCGCCCGCGCCGCCCGCGATATGCACGGCGGCAACGGCATTTCCGAGGAATTCCACGTCATGCGGCATCTCTGCAATCTGGAGGCCGTGAACACCTACGAGGGCACCCACGACATCCACGCCCTCATCCTTGGCCGCGCCCAGACGGGACTCGCGGCCTTCTGAGACACTGCCCACGGCAGGAAAATCCCTTCCCAAACAGCGCCGGATTTTCTAAGCTGTTCCTCTGCAAACAGGAAAGGATTTTCGCATGGACTCCGCTGCATGGAAGGAAACGCTCGAAGTCATGAGCTATGTGGTGCAGATCGTCGGTCTGCCCGGCGCAATCTACCTGTTCCTGATGGAGCAGGCCAAGGAGCGCCTGACCGAACAGCAGGAAATCGACGGCCAGCTCAAGGAGCAATATAACCACATCCTCGACATCCTCATCGACCACCCCGAACTCGATAACCATCAGGAGCCCCTCTCGGGCGATCAGGCCAAACAGCAGGATAGGATTTACCAGCAACTCATCAGCTGCTTTGAAACCGCTTTCATCCGCCTGTACGGGCGGAATAACAATAATCTGCAGAGAATGTGGAACTCCTGGCAGGACGGCATCGACGAATGGCTCCGCCAGCCGAATTTCTCCAAATCCCTGCCCCGCCTCCTGATCGGCGAGGACGAAAATTACGCGCAATATATGACAGAACGGGCGAAAGAGTTGCCGAAAATACCCTTCCCCCCGGCCTACAGCGAACCCGCAGATCCGCCGCAGCCCTTGTAAAAACAGCTAAAACCCCCCCAGAGGCCTTGCAAAAAGTATATTTTTTTCCATATATTCAAACAAGACTGCAACGGCATATTTTGTAACTTCAATCTAATCGTGGATAAAAGTGATCCGGCGCTATCAATGGAAGTAATTGAGCCAAAAGGTTTTTTAGAAACATTCAATCATTTAAGCCCTTCGATGGGTTTGAACGCCTCGGTAATAAAGCTCGAGAGGGATGATAACGCGGTTCTGGAAATTATGAGAACTTTGCGAGACCAGGGACAACGGCGCTTTGTTCCACTGGTCAAGATATCGTCGGATGCTTTGGCTTCTGTCCCTCTATACGCAGGGAACGGAATCGTTTTCAAGATTATGGCACAATCCTGCTCAACTCCTTCAGAAAGCACCCTGTTCAAACTGCCGCCCATCACCGTTGATACTGTCCCCGGCAGAAACGAGGATTTTTTAATAAAATCGTATCCTTGGCTTTCACCTAGAGGAGTCACAAAGGAATCCTTAGAAAATTTGCGTGAGGTGTTGGAAAGTCTAGGAGCAAGAATCAAACCGAAGGAATGCCAGCCAAGAAACATACACCGCCTGCCCGACAGGTTTGGAACGCTGATTTCGGTTGATGAGGATATATACGATGGAAAACCGATTGATCCTGGTCAACCCCCATATTTGAGTCCGCCTGTAGAGTGAATCGGTTGCTGGTCTGTTCTCATAGATAAAGGCTCTGGAGCGTAAGCGAAAGAGCCTTTATCCATATAGGCGATTGGCGCGGGCGGGCGG
>JAGNKE010000016.1 GCA_018000295.1 Alphaproteobacteria bacterium
AGGAAGGCTCCGACAAACTGACAGTCGCCGACCAGAACGAGGAAGGCGCGAACCTTCTGGCTCTGCAAACCCGCCAGACACTGGGCGTCACCTCCCTGGCACTGGCCTCCCAGTCCCAGCAGGCCGTCCTGAGATTGTTCTAATTCTTACGATATACCCTCTACCAAAAGCCGGCGGAAGAAATCCGCCGGCTTTTTCTTTTAGGCTTTATTTGTGCTTTATTTCTGTGGGCGGTTCTTTCTTTTTTCCGGGATAACCATTTATCAAGAAAATTCTGCTATGTTAGAGTGAGCACTCTGAGTAAAGGCAGGATGCTTTTCTTTTTTTATAGAAGTGGAAGAATTCCATGGCGCTGGTTATTGATCTAAAACCGAACGAAAAAATACTGATCGGCGAGGCCGTCATTACCAACGGCACTCAACGGGCGCGGTTCCAGATCGCCGGAGATGCCCCTATTCTGCGTGAAAAAGACGTTATGAAGGAAGAAGAGGCCGACACGCCATGCAAGCGAATCTATTTTCTCGTCCAGTGTATGTATCTTGCGCGAACGCCGCGGGATTATCACAAAAAGTATTTCGATATGGTCAGCGAGATTCAGAATGCTTCGCCTTCCTGCGCCTTTTTCTTCATGCAGATCAACGACCACATTATTTCGGACTCTTACTATAAGGCTCTGAAAGTGTCGCGGCAACTGATTGACCATGAGAGGGAACTCGTAAGCAATGCGCTCAAAAAACAATAACCCCTATGCCCAGGCGGCGGGCGCCTATGATAACAACGCCCAGCAAAATACCCCTGACCAGCGTGAGCTTGAGGGGCGTGTATTGCTGAAATCGGCGCGGATGATGCAGGATCTGATGCGCGAGTGGGACAGCCGCACGGCGGAGGTGCTGGAGGCGACCCTGCTCTATAATCGGCAGATCTGGATGCTGTTTTACGACACGGCGATGGGAAATCCCGAAGGCAATCGGCCCAACGATTTGCGGAGCAATATCATTAACCTCGCCAATTTCATTTTCAAGCGGGAGCTTGAGATTCTCTCCAACCCGCAGAAGGACAAGCTCAACGTCCTGATCAACATCAACAAGGAAGTGGCCGCCGGGCTACTGACCGGGCAGAAGGCCGCAGCGGCGCAGGCCGCTCAGTCTCCTGCCCCCGCGGCGGGGAGTTCGACGAATATTGAGGGTTGATGGGGGCGGCGCCTACGCCTAAAGGAAATCAATTTTCTCGACATCTGAAGTATTCGGCATTATTTTTACTCCTAATTCTGCGGAGGATGGGACATCCAAACTGGCGCTGGTTCAAAGGGTGGCATGTTGAAAGAGCAATATTTCCCATCTGAAACCCAGCATATCCATAGTCCTATCTTATGGTTGGCAAATGCCCACCCAAAAACCAGAATCACAGCCCCCAAAAAGAGGATCAAATACGTCCCTTTTCTTTTGGTTTTTTTTGGAATGTCTTCGCTCACAGTAATAAATCCTCATACCCTTGTTATACAGATCGTGACTGCGTTATCAGACCCCTGACCGGGGATCCATAAAAATTCCGCCGCTGCATTTGAAGATATTTTAGACATAAAAAAAGCGCACCGTTCGTTGCGCTTTTAGCTTAGCAAATATTTTACAACTTAAGCCAGAACGCTGACCTTCGCCGTCCCGGCGCTTTGACCGCCGGCGCTGAAGGCGGCCGTGGCGATCTGCGGCGGGGCCGAGCTGTTGGCCGGGGGCGCAGAGGTCACATCCTGCACCGTGATAATGTCGGCGGATGCGGATTTGCCGGGGATACGGGAGCGCGAGGGCTGAGCCGTGGTCTCGCGACCTTCGGGCGTCACCGCCTCTTCTACTTCTACGGGTTCGGAAGACTGCTGCTGACGCAGGCTCTGCAGGCGGCGAACTTCCAGGCTTTCCTCGGAGGGAAACTGGCGGACAACGTCGCCGGTGCTGGAATCGCGAATTTGAAGCACCGCCTTGTTGTAATTCAAATCCAGATGAATATAGGGGCTGATGTAGGGAACCTGCGGGGCGTCACGTAGAGGCTCGGCCGCCTCCTGCACCCGTGCGGGGTTTGCGGATTGGGCGCGCTGCGTACTCGCCTGATCCGCCGTCGCCCGGAGGACCGCTGAGCTTGATACCGATGAATTGACCGCTTCTATCATGTCATTTCAGTCGTTGAGCGTTTTGCACCTATCGTATGGCCGTTTCGCCTTTTAAACTTTAGACGTAATCCAGACATACTAACCTATCATCATATTACGGGAAAAAATGCAAAATGTCAATGAAAACAGAAGTAACCATCCTCCATTTTCTATCAGCGCAGTGCGCTTATTTTATGATTTTTACAATCATCAGGTGATTTGCTTTTAATAAATGTATTAATTATTTATTAATATAGTGGATAATGATAAAGTAATTACTTCAGCAAGCATAGAAACCTTCTTTCCTCCACATAAAAAACTCTCTGGTTTTCCAACTTCCGTCCTCACTCACTCCCTTTATTATTTCCAATAATCCTATCGAGGCCAAGTAATCGGTGGGCCTGCCCTCATCCCGACCGTTTCTTTTTTCATAAACTTGCTTTTTGATTCGCTGTTTTTGAAAATTACCCGAAAGAGCCGCTTTGATATTTGCCAGAATTAAAATTCTCAAGTAGTTTAGATTGACTGCAATCGCCTTCGGTTGCAGACATTGTCTGTTTGTACTGCTCCCCCACCCTTCCCCGGGGCTCGAGCGTGCGGGCATCAAGAGGTTTGCGATCGTGAACAGTTTTCTGGATACATTAAGACAGCTCGGGCCGGCGCGGCTTTTAATGATGTCGGCCATAGTGCTTGGCCTTCTGGTCTTTTTCGTGTTTATCTCCCTGCGCGTGTCCTCGCCGGACATGAAGCTTTTGTATGCCGATCTGTCGGTCACGGATTCCGGGGCGGTGGCCGCGAAGCTTGAGGAACTTCAGATTCCTTATGATATGTCTTCGGACGGATCGCGGATTTCCGTTCCCGGCGACGATGTCGGGCGGGCGCGGATGCTTCTGGCCGAGGAAGGGCTGCCGAACGGCGGGTCCATGGGTTATGAGATTTTCGATAAACAGTCCGCCTTTGGGACGACGAATCTCGTGCAGAATATCAATCAGGTCCGCGCCCTTGAGGGCGAACTGGCGCGCACGATCAGCGAGATGGATAATGTCCGCAGCGCCCGTGTGCATATCGTCTTGCCCGAGCGTGAGCTTTTCCGGCGCGAAAACCGGGAAGCTTCGGCCAGCGTCTTCATCAACATTCCGGCGGGGATCGTGCTTGCCCGCACACAGATCGCCTCTATCCAATCGCTGGTGGCGTCTTCGGTTTCCAACCTTAAGGCGTCAAGCGTATCGGTTATCGACAGCAACGGGAACCTGCTGGCCAAGGGCGGAAACGAGGACACCGATCTTGTCACCCTTGAGGCCGAGGACCGCCGCCGGAGTTTCGAGGCCAATCTGGTCAGTAAGATCGAGGAGCAGGTCAGCCGCGTGGTTGGGCCGGGCAAGGTTACGGCGATTGTGACCGCCGATATCAATTACGACCAGATCAGCATGAACGAGGAGAGCTACAACCCGGAGGGGCAGGTTCTGCGCTCCTCTCAGGTTACCGAGGAGAGCAGCACCGAGCGCGAAGCGCCGGGCGATGAGGTTTCGGTTGAAAACAATCTGCCGGGACAGAATTCCGGTCTTCTGCTTGGCGAAGAGCCTTCCGCACAGAGCAACAAGACGGAGGAAGTCACCAATTACGAGATCAGCAAGACCGTCAAAAATGTCGTCCGGCAGGTGGGTGAAATCAAGAAACTCTCCGTTTCCGTTCTGGTCGATGGCAGCTACACTACCGATGAGGAAGGGAAAAAAACCTATGCGCCTCGGCCGCAGGAAGAGCTTGACGCGATCACGTCTCTCGTGAAGTCCGCCGTTGGCATCGACGAGGACCGCGGCGATACGATTCAGGTCAGCAACCTGCAGTTCGCGGAAATCGACACGGCCGAGGAAATCGTGGATGACCGCTACCTGTTCGGGTTCGAAAAGAGCGATCTTATTGATGCGGCGGAGGTCATTACTGTGGGCGTGATGATGATCCTTGTCGTGCTGCTTGTCCTGCAGCCGATGGTCAGCCGCCTGCTGGCAACCGAGGGCGGCGGCGGCTCGCCGAGCGGCGGGGCGCGGCGCGTCGAGCCGGATATGATCGCCGCCATGCCGTCCAATCCTGCTTTGGCCGCGCCGAGCGGGGGCGGAGGGAGCATGAGCGAACCTGCGTTTGCCAAGCAGGCCGAAGAGTCCCTTGTTGATATTCAGGGCGTTGAGGGGAAGGTCAAAGCTTCCACCTTGAAAAAAGTTGAGGAAATCGTCGATAATTACCCGACCGAAACCGTTTCCGTCATCCGCAGCTGGATGACGCAAGAGAGTTAAGAGGCTTGTATGCGCGTCCGTGACGATTACCGCTCTCTCTCCGGCCCGGAAAAAGCCGCTATCCTTATTCTTTCCCTGAGCGAGGAGCAGTCCTCGAAGCTTTTTGGCATGATGGACGATGAGGAGATTCTGGAACTCTCGCAGATCATTTCCACTCTGGGGCGGATCAGCCCCGGTGTGATTGAGCGCCTGTTCATCGATTTTGCCGAGCAGATGAGTTCAACCAATGCGGTTGTCGGCTCCCATGACAGCACTGAGCGGCTTCTGCTGAAATCCGGGATGAATCAGGATAAAATCGACTCCATTATGGAGGAGATCCGCGGTCCGGCAGGGCGGACGATGTGGGAAAAACTGGGCAACGTCAACGAGGAAGTGCTGGCCAACTTTCTGCAGAAGGAATATCCGCAAACCGTTGCGGTCGTGCTTTCAAAAATTTCCACTGACCATGCCGCCCGTGTTCTGGGGCAGTTTCCCGACAGTTTTGCCATCGAGGTTATCCAGCGGATGCTGCGGATGGAGACGGTTCAAAAGGAAATTCTCGATGAGGTCGAGAAAACTCTGCGGAAGGAGTTCATGTCCAACCTCGCCCGCACGCAGCGGCGTGACAGTCATGAAGTTGTGGCGGAAATCTTCAATAGCCTTGAGCGCTCGGTTGAATCCCGTTTTATGGAAGAGCTGGAGCGCATGGTTCCCGATTCCGCTGAAAAGATCCGCAGCCTGATGTTCACGTTCGAGGATCTGGGCAAACTCGATCCGGCGTCCGTGCAGACCCTCATCCGCGCTGCCGACAAGGAAAAACTTCCGACCGCCCTCAAGGGTGCCACCGAGACGATGCGCGACCTGTTCTTCTCCAATATGTCCGAGCGCGCCGCCAAGATCATGAAAGAAGACATGGCCGCAATGGGGCCGGTCCGCCTCAAGGATGTCGAGGAGGCACAGCAGTATATCGTCAACGTGGCCAAGGATCTGGAGGCCCGGGGCGAAATCGTGATCGCCAGCGGCAGCACGGAAGACGAGATGATATTCTAAGCTGTGTATACCTGTTTTACTATAGAGCGAGCCCGATGACCAACCGCAAGGGACAGCCTTTTTTCTTCGACCAGAACGTCTTCGACGAAGTTGGGCGGATGACCTCCAAGAACAAGGGGCCGCCGCTGGAGTTCACCGCTCCCGATCTTGAAAAGGCAAAAGCCGAAGCCTACGAACAGGGGCGGAAGGCGGGTTTTGCGGAAGGACAGGCGGGACTGACGAAGCAGGTTCTCGCCCTCGTCCAGAATATCCGGCAGAATTCGAGCCTGCTATTTGCTGCGGAGGATGAGCGGAAGGCTCTTTATGAAGCCGAAGCGCTGAACCTGACCTATTCCATCGTGCGTAAAATCTTTCCGCTTCTTTCCCGCCATTCGGGGATTGAGGATGTGCGGGAAAAACTGCGCGAGATTGTGGCCTCCGGGTTAAAGAGCAACACTCTTATTATCGAGGTTCCGGCGGCGCTTGCCGAAGAGACACGCACCTTCATGGCGCAGGAAAACATGACTCCGGAGACAGGGTTTCAGTTGAACGCGTCCCCTGCCCTGCGCGGCACCGAGTGTCGGCTAAGCTGGGCCGATGGCGGGGCGATCCACGACCCCAAAAATATTGCGCTGAAAATTTTTTCCATTCTGGAAGAGACTCTTGCGGCCCGCGGTATTACGGTCCATGATGAGGGGGAGATGTTTTTGGATTCCTTGCCGGACGATGCCCCTGCGCCGTCTGGTTTGCCTGTTTCGGATCAAGAGAAACCCGAAACGGCGAAAGCGAATGATGTCTCGGAGAAGGCTGCGCCCAAAAAACGCGGCGGCAAAAAGAAGAATGAGGATGCTGGAGAGAGCTGATGAGCGACGATAAAAAGGCCAGCCAGGACGATGTGGACAATATGTTCGGCGGCGGTCCGGCCAAGGCGGGCATGGCGTTGAACGAGATCGACGAGGCGCCCGAACTCAAGGGCATGAACGAACAGGATTACGAAGTCGGACAGCCCATGGCCGGAGATGTCAGCGCCATTTATGACATTCCTGTTCAAATTTCGGCCGTTTTGGGGCGTTCGACCATGCAGGTCAGCCAGCTTCTGAAGCTCGGACGTGGCGCGGTGGTCGAACTTGACCGCAAGGTCGGAGAGGCGATTGATATTTATGTCAATAACCGTCTGGTCGCCCGCGGCGAGGTTGTCGTCGTTGATGACAAGCTGGGCATTACGATGACTGAAATTGTCAAATCCGACCGCGGCTAGAACAGCGCGTATCTTTTCCAACAACCGGAGACTTCATGAGCGACGCCGCCGAAGCCGTATCAGCCCAGGACACCATCCCCATCCCGGTGGTGCGGGTTCCTGTTGCCGCCAAGCGGGCGGACCTTGCGACCGTGTTCGGTCTTTCTCTGACGCTGGCCCTTATTGTAGCTGCGATGATGTTTTCACGGAGCGAGGCCAGTTTTATTGATATACCCTCCATCCTGCTTGTCGTTTTCGGAACCTTGACGGCCACCTGCACAGCCTATACCACCGACGAACTCCGCAAGACGGGGAGCGTCGTTGCTGCCGCGTTTTTCCGTCCGGTGCGCGAACCCTCGCGTCTGGCGCAGAGCCTGATGGATATCGCCACGGTGGCGCGCAAGCGCGGGCTTTTGGCGCTCAGTGCCTATGAGGGCGAGATGCGGAAGGAACCGTTTCTTGCCAAATCCTTCCAGCTTGTCGTGGATGGCTACAGCGCCGAGGATATCGACCGGATGCTGAAAATCGAGATCGACAGTTTTATCGAGCGGCAAAAGCGTTCGTCGAGTGTGCTGCGGCGGGCGGCGGAAATCGCCCCGGCGATGGGTTTGATCGGGACGCTGGTCGGGCTTGTGCAGATGCTGGCCGATCTGGAGAACCCTGAGGCGATCGGTCCCGCGATGGCGGTCGCGCTGCTGACCACCTTTTACGGTGCGATCATGGGGAATATCATTCTGGCGCCGATGGCGGTCAAGCTCGATAAACACACGGCGGACGAAGTGCAGATCATGAATCTGATCCTCAAGGCCTGCCGTTCGATTGTCAGCCATGAGAACCCGCGCAGCTTGGAGATGGCGCTGAACGGGGAACTGGCTCCCTCGGATCAAATTCGTTATTTCGACTGAGTTTTTCCCGGTTCCAGGCGCAAATCTCCCACCATCATCAGGCGTGGGCGATCCGAGCGCAAAGCACGGTGGACGAAGGCGCGGCGCCGATCGGTCTGAAGAATTTTTTTCAGCCATTTTCCAAAGGCACTGACATTCTTGTTGCGTACGCGCTGCTTCCAGATATCGCCGGGACGGAAGGCGTAGATCGGCGCGTTGGGCTTGCAGATTACCTTATGACCTTCGACCTTCAGCACATCGTCATTACGCATAAACTCGGTGACCGGATCGTTGTAGCAGGTCATGAAACGGTCGAAATCCTGCATCACCCCATCGACATGAAACTCATGTGTGGTTTCATCCTCGGTATAGGTCTTGAGAATACGAATATGCGGGCGGGCGCCCGAATGATGGAAAAACTCCATATCGGTCAGGACGACATCGAGCGCGGCGAGAAGTTTTTTATCGGAGAGGGTTTCGCGGAAGTCGATGAGCTTTTGCCTGTCGGCGTATTTGATGAAAATCTCCGAATCGGTGAGTTGAAAATGCTCGGCCATCGCATCCGCGAGCCCCTCGAAGTCGCCTTTCAGTCGCCGGGGATAGAGAATCACATTCGCAAAGTGGCCAAAATCGGTCTGCAGCAGGGCGCAAAGGTCGCCGACGACCTTTATTCCTTCGTAATCCGCTGGTATATAGTTTTTTTGTGCCATATGTATATAGTATAGCGGTGAACGTCTTTATTTACCGTAAAATTATGGTTATGTCTAATTAGTTTGAGGGTTCACTTACTATGCGTTTAATGATTATCGGTCAGCTTGAAGGCTATATCACCCAGGCGGGCAAGATCGCCCTCCAGCGCGGGGCCAAGGTGATCCATTGCGAGGATACCGAGCAGGCTCTGGGCGCGTTGATGAACGGCAAGGGCGCGGACCTTGTGATGATCGACGTGAAGCAAAAGATCGGCCCTTTTATCGAACGGCTCAAGACCGAGCGCATTCATCTTCCGGTTGTCGCCTGCGGGGTCAGCACGGATGCGCGGGCTGCGGTCAAAGCCATACAGGAGGGGGCGAAGGAATACGTCCCCCTGCCCCCGGATGCCGAGCTGATCGCGGCGATTATCGAAGCCGTGACTGAAGATAACAGCAAGATGATCGCCAACGATCCCTCCATGCAGGCGGTGATCAAACTGGCCGACAAGATCGCGCCTTCGGAAGCGACCGTTCTGATTACCGGAGAATCCGGGACGGGCAAAGAGGTCATGTCGCGGCACATCCATAACAAATCCAAGCGCAAGAACGGGCCATTCATTGCTGTTAACTGCGCGGCTATTCCTGAGAATCTTCTGGAGTCGGAATTGTTCGGGCATGAAAAGGGCGCCTTTACCGGCGCGAGTGCGCGGCGGATCGGAAAGTTCGAGGAAGCCGGCGGGGGAACCCTGCTCCTTGATGAGGTCAGCGAGATGCACCCGCAGCTTCAGGCCAAGCTGCTGCGCGCCATTCAGGAGCGGGAGATCACGCGGGTCGGCAGTAACGATTCTGTCAAGATTGATGTCCGCATCATCGCCACGTCCAACCGGAATCTGGAGCAGTCGGTTCAGAAGGGCGAATTCCGCGAGGATCTTTATTTCCGTCTGAACGTGGTTAACCTCGTCCTGCCTCCGTTGCGCGAGAGGCCCGGCGATATCAAGGTTCTGGCGCAATTCTTCATCGACAAGTACGCTGAGGCCAACGCAATGCCCAGCAAAAAAATCTCCGCCAGCGCCATGCGGCTGCTGACGGATTGCCAGTGGCGCGGAAATATCCGCGAACTTGAGAACACCATGCACCGGGCGATCCTGATTTCCGCTGAGACTGAGATTGAGGATGCGGCGATCTTCCTGCAAAGCGGCCCGCTTTCCTCTCCGGGGGCTGAAGCGGCGGCAGCGAGACCGGCGGCCACGCCGTCATCTGCGGTCGCGCCGCTGCAAAACGAGGGCGCGGTTGAGAATCTGATCGGGCGGACGATTGCGGATGTCGAGCGGGATATGATCCTGAATACGCTCGACCATTGCCTGGGCAACCGGACCCATGCCGCGAAAGTTCTGGGTATTTCCATCCGCACCCTTCGGAACAAGCTGAACCAGTACAAGGACGAGGGCGTAAAGCTCCCCGCCGGGGCTACAGGCTAGGCGCTGTTTTCCTTTGTGGTGAAAAAATCCTTGGTGCCGATTTTAATCAGGCCGATAAATGCGGCGACCTGCGCCACGTTTAACAAAAAGACTCCGAGGCTGTGGCTGTGGAAAAATGCAATCTCGAAACTGGAGGTGATGAATACCCAGTAGAGGAAAAGATTAATGCCGTTATCGAACGTCCAGCGAAAATCATGCCCGCGGCCATGCAGCATCTTCCGGTAGCTTGTCCACGTCAACAGCGCCATATAAAGATTGGCGGCGATGTATATCCACAAGAGCAGCATATGCCCCCCTTCCGTATTTTAACGCAGAAACGCCCTATTTGCATATCGTGAGATGAACCGCTAGAATGAGTCAGGAGGCAGAGTCCTGCTTTTCCGTCCTTTTTGTTTTGTCTTAATCTCTTTGTATATCCATGGCCACCGGTCCTTCATCCAATCTGCCCGCTCCGCGTCCGGCTACCGGCGTTGCGGGGTCTATGGACAGATTCCGCACCAGCCCTGTGGGGGTGCGGCTCTCGCCGCTTATGCGGTCGGACGTTATTTTTGCGCTGGGTATTATCACCATCATCCTGTTCATGCTGGTCCCGATGCCGACGATCATGCTGGATGCCGGATTGTCGATCTCCATCACGTTTTCCGTCCTTATTCTCATGACGGTTTTGTTTATCCAGACGCCGCTGGAATTTTCGACATTTCCTACTGTTCTTTTGATCTCCACCGCTCTAAGGCTGGGGCTGAATGTCGCGTCCACGCGGCTGATCCTTGAAAACGGGCATAACGGACATGAAGCCGCCGGGGCGGTGATCGAGGCGTTCGGGACGTTCATCATCAAGGACAGCTATGTGATCGGAGCGATCGTGTTCTCGATTCTCGTTATTGTTAATTTTATCGTTATCACCAAGGGTTCGGGGCGGATTGCGGAAGTGGCGGCGCGCTTTACCCTTGATGCCATGCCCGGAAAGCAAATGGCGATTGACTCCGATCTCTCCGCCGGGATGATCACCGAGGACGAAGCCAAAGCGCGGCGCAAAAAGCTGGAGCAGGAAAGCAATTTTTTCGGGGCGATGGACGGCGCGGCCAAGTTCGTGCGCGGGGACGCCATCGCGGGCATCCTGATCGTCTTTATCAACGTCATCGGCGGTATCGTCATCGGCACGGTCTCAGAGGGACTGACACTCGCCGAAGCGGCGCAGAATTATACCGTCCTGACGATCGGAGACGGACTGGTGAGTCAGGTTCCCGCGCTTATTGTTTCTGTCGCGGCGGGTCTTCTGGTTTCCAAAGCGGGCGTCGAGGGCTCGGCGGAGCAGCAGCTTTTTGAACAGTTCGGGCGCTATCCGCGGGCGCTGGCCATGAGCGCCGTGCTGATCCTCATGCTCGGCCTGATGCCGGGGATCCCGAAAATCCCCTTTGCGATTCTGGCCCTGATTCTGGCCGGAATTTCCTATATTTCTTTCCAGCGCGTGGCCAGAGAGGAACTGGACGCTGCTGACGCGAAGGCAAAGCCGGGACAACCCGGCGGACCGGCCGTTGCCGACGAGCCGATTTCCAAGGCGCTGGCGATGGATACGATCCGGCTGGAGCTTGGCTATGGTTTGCTGCCGCTGGTGCAGGGCGATGGCGGGAACAAGCTGACCGACCAGATCAAGGGGCTGCGGCGGCAACTGGCGGAGGATATGGGGTACGTTCTGCCTGCGGTGCGGATTCAGGACAATCTGCAGCTTCCGTCCACCACCTATGTCGTCAGCATCAAGGAAATCCACGCGGGGCGCGGCGATATCCGTCCCAATATGCTTTTGTGCATGGACCCGAACGGGGATTCGATCAGTTTGCCGGGGGAGAACACCATCGAACCGACCTTCGGCCTGCCGGCCATGTGGATCGACCAGCAATACCGCGAGGAAGCGCATTTCCGCGGCTATACTGTCGTCGATGCGCCGACGGTGATTACCACGCATCTGACGGAAATCATCAAGGACAATATGCCGGACCTGCTGAATTACGCCGAGACGCAGAAGCTACTCAACGAGATGCACAGGGACTACCAGAAGCTGGTCGCCGATGTCATTCCCGGCCAGATTTCCCTCGGCGGGTTACAGCGCATCCTACAAAATCTTCTCTCCGAGCGGATATCGGTGCGTAACCTGCCGACCATCCTTGAAGGGATTGCGGAGGCCGCCGTTTACACCAAGAGCCTCGCGCAGATCAGCGAACACGTCCGCAGCCGCCTGTCGCGGCAGTTGTGCGATACCTATGCCGATGCCAACGGTGTGCTGCCGCTGGTGACTCTCTCTCCCGATTGGGAGGGGTCGTTCATGGAATCCCTGATGGGGGACGGGGAGGAAAAGCATTTAGCTATGCCGCCCAGCAAGCTTCAGGAATTTATCACGGCGATCCGCACGAAATACGACAGTCTGTCGCATGAGGGGGTTTCGCCGGTGCTTCTGACTTCGCCGGGCATAAGGCCTTATGTCCGCTCGGTGATCGAGCGGTTCCGGCCGCAGACGGTCGTGATGTCGCAGAACGAAATCCACCCGAAGGCACGCATCCGCACGCTGGGGCAGATTTAGCGCTTACTTTTTCTCTTCCATCGAGAGTTCGACGTTGCATTTGCTCTTGAGTATCTGGATGACACCCTCGGCGGACAATGCCAATTCGTCGTCGCAGAACATGGATTGTTCGGCCTCCATCAGCATCACGCCGCCATAGGGCGAAGCCACGCGCATGAGGGACACGCCGAAAGACGTATCCTTGACTTTGGCCTTACGCCCTTCCTCCAGCAGATTCACGGCGATGATTTTGGTCTTGAGGGATTTGACCTTCGTGCTTCGCGCCCCCTCCTTGGTTTTCAGGATGAGCTGTTTCTTGTTCAGAGTCATGACCTCGCTGACGCTTTGGGCGCCGGGAACGTGCGAGAGTATCTTCATCGTGCTTATGGAATCCTCATGCATATGCTTTTTCAGAAACGCAACGGTCCGCTCTATTTTTTCAAGCTGCACCCGAGAGGCTTCTTCGTAAAAGGCCTCGATGGCCTCGCGGGTGAGGGCTTTGAGCATCTGCGGCGCCGGAACGGATACGGGCGCCGTCTGCACCGTTTCGCTTTTTTGCTCCTCTGCTTTTGCCAAGCCCGGATGAAAGATTGAAGCTCCTATCACGGCGCAGGATAAAAGCAGTTTCTTAGAGACTCTCGGCATCTGACTGTTCCCCTTCGGTTTCTTCCATTTTACATTAGAAAGACGGTTCAGACAAAAAAATCCTTCGTCTTTGACTTGCGATAATTTGGGTGAAGGGCGGGATTTTTATGTTTATACTCTGGCCATCCGATTCGGGACAATTTATACTTAACCTGTGATTCGCAGCTGATTTTCCATGCGTTTAAAGACGTTTACCGCCACCACCATGACAGAAGCGATGCAAATGGTTCGAAAGGCTCTGGGCGAAGAGGCTATCATCGTGGCCACCAAGGAGGAAGCCGGGGGCAAGTCCGTGCGTGTGACCGCTGCCGTGGAGCCGGCCTTCGAGATCGGCCCGCGTGGCCTTACGGAAAAAGAAGAGTGGCTGCAGTATGACCGCGAGATGGAAAGCGGGGCTGTGGTCGAAAAACTGACCGAGGCCATGCTGCGCCATGCTGTACCCGACGAGATCATCGATCAGGTCGTGTCCTGCGCCACTGTGATGGGGCTGGATGAACCGGGGGTGGCGCTAATCGCCGCGGTCGAGCATCTGTTTACCTTCAAACCCCTGCCGATTGCGGCGGTAAAAAAACCGCTGATGCTCGTCGGGCCGCCGGGATCGGGTAAAACGCTTGCGGTAGCCAAGCTGGCGGCGCGAGGCGCCATGAACGGCCTGAATATCGGGGTGATTTCTACGGACACCGTGCGCGCCGGGGGCGTCGAACAGCTTGAGGCCTTCACGCGGCTGTTGGATATCAAGTTGCAAAAAGCCGCCAATGCCGCCGAACTCAAAGCCCTGATCGACCGGATGGCGGAAACGCACGATCAGGTGGTCGTCGATACGTCCGGGCTTAACCCGTTCCAGCCGGAGGACGTCAAGGTTCTTGCCCGCCTGATCCTGTCCGTGCAAGCGCGGCCCGTTCTTGCCCTGCCGGGGGGAATCGATGCAGATGAATCCGGAGAGATGGCCCGTGTTTTTGCCGCCATCGGCGTGGACGAAGTGTTACCCACAAGAATCGATATCGCCCGAAGACTGGGCGGAATACTGGCCGCCGCGCACCACGGTTCCTTGTCTTTGAGCGATTACAGCCACACCGCGATGGTCGCGCAGGGGCTTGCGCCGCTCAATCCAAAAACGTTATCTAGATTGTTGATGCCCAGTGCGTTCCGTGACACGCGTACCCGGCGCATCCTTAAACCCACTCCGGAGTCAGGGAAACGGACATGACCGAAATGACGCCCGATGGCGCCCAATCGCCGCTCTCCCATCCCGTGACGATCAAGCGCGCCGATAACCTGATCGCCGTGGCTTCGGGCAAGGGCGGGGTCGGCAAAACCTGGTTTTCGGTCACGCTTGCTCATGCCCTCGCCAAGTCGGGACAGAAGGTTCTGCTGTTTGACGGCGATCTCGGGCTTGCCAACGTGGATGTTCAACTGGGTCTGATGCCGAAGCGGGATCTGAATGATGTGATCCGCGGACGGCTCGGTCTCGACAAGGTGATTCAAAGATTCGAGGAAGGTTCGTTTGATATTATCGCCGGACGGTCGGGGCAGGCTTCGCTCTCCGCCCTGCCCAGCCAGAGGCTTGCCCTGCTCAGGGATCAGCTTCTGGAAGTCACGGCGACGTATGATGTGGTAATCGCCGACCTTGGCGCGGGCGTGGACCGTACGGTGCGGCTGTTTTCCGCCAGTTCGGCCTGCACCCTGCTCGTGACGACCGATGAACCGACGGCGCTGACCGATGCCTATGCCTTCATCAAGCTTGGTGCTGCCGCAGGGGTCTCGCGCAATATCAATATCGTCATCAATATGGCGACAAGCGTCAGTGAGGGCGAGAAGACCTATAAAACCCTGCTGAAGGCCTGCGAGAATTTCCTGCGCCTATCGCCGCCGCTTATGGGCCTGATCCGGCAGGATGCGCGGGTTAAAGAGTGCATCCGCAGCCAGACGCCGATTCTGAACCGCACGCCCAATGCTGAGGCCGCCATGGATGTCGAGAAAATCGCCAGGCGGGTGATGGCGCTGGTTGAAAATGCCAAGCTGAAAACGGCCCGCGGCTGATTTCTTCTGCTCTTTTTCCAGAGCTTCTTTTGCGCCGTTATCTGCGTTAAGCTTCTGGTATGGTCGATTCCCGCATTCCCCGTGTTCCGCCCTCCGCCGTCGAGCCGACGCTGCGGGTAAACGTGCCGGAGGAGGGCCGGACCGTTCGGATCGTTTCCCTCCCTGAGCGGCTGTACGATGTTCAGAAGGCCGCTATCCTGCGCGGGGAAGTGATCCGCAGAGAAGGCGAGAGCGCGGTGCGGATTCTCACCGATCAGGGCGAGGTGAGCGTTGAGAGCGACCGTCCGCTCAATCTCGAAAAAGGGGAGCGTGTTGAAATCCGCGTTCCGCCGGGACGGCCGCCGCGCACTGCCGATCTGCGCCCTGCCCCGCCCGAGCGCGAAACCCCGCGCACGACACAGACCGAAATTGAAGTGCGGCTGGAACGGGCGAAGGCCGAGGCATCGGTCATCGCGGAGAAAAATTTTTTGCCCGATGCAATCAAGGACCGGATCGTGCGAGCGGTTGCCCTGCCCGCCGGAGAGGCGGTTCAAATTCTTACTGCAGAGCCGGAGATCGTCCAGACGAGTCTGGACAGCGCCGCGTCTTCCGCCCGAAAGACCGTGCTGGTCGCCGAGCAAAAGATTTTTGAGCTTTTAAAATCGCTGACCGTGTCTGGGGCGGGTCTGAATAGCGTTCTCAAACCCGAGGCGTTTTTTTCTTTACCTGCTTCTTCGGGGACACCCGAGAGTTTTCCAATTCCGGGGGGGAGCCTTCCCGCTGCCTCTACGCTGGAACCTGCCCTTACGCGCATCACCAAAAGCCTCCTCCTGCTGACGCCTTCGAGCCTGCAGGTTCCGGTTGCGGATTTTCTGCAAACAAAAACGCGAGAACCTTTCCTACTCCCTGAAAGCCTGACGTTCCGCGTGGTGCAGAGCCAACCCGGTCCCCCGCAGCTTTCCGACCTTGTAACACCCCCCTCCCCTTCGGGGCTTGTGTCAGCGTTGCGGGCGGGGGATGCGCTGGCGGTCGTGCTTGGCCCGATCGTGGACAAGGCGGCGCTGGCGGTGCAGATTATTTTTCCTTCCGCTTCGGAGCCCCAGCATTTTGCTCTGCTTGAACTTGGTTCGATCCCGCCTAAAGGAACGCAGATTTCCCTTTCGCCCGTGAACGCGCCTTCGGTGCTTTTAACGTCTCTGCCTGCGCCCCTTTTTACTCTTGCTGCGGAGACGTGGCCCGTGTTGCAGGAGATGCTGACGATCCTGCCGCAAGTTGCGCCGCAAGCCGCGCAGGCGTTCGTCAATATGCTTCCGAGTCCTGCGAATCCGCAAAATCTTGCGCCGACGGCGCTGTTTTTTATCGCGGCGATCCGGGCGGGCGATGTTGAAGGCTGGCTGGGCGGGAAGGCGGTCGATGCCCTGCGTCGTTCGGGGCGCGGCGATGTGCTTTCGCGCTTCTCTCAAGAAATGTCCGGCCTTTCCCGAGCGGCCTCCGAACCCATGGGGCAGGACTGGAAGGCCTTGAGCCTGCCGTTGTACTGGCAGAACCAGATGTTTAAAATTCCCATTTATTACCGTCAGGATCAGGATTCCCGCAGCGGACAAAACGGTGAGAAGGGCAGCACACGTTTTGTTATCAATCTCGACCTCAGCCGGATGGGGAAAATCCAGATGGATGCCTTGTTTCTCAACGGTGCGAAGCGGTTCGATTTGATTCTGCGGACCGAACAGGCGTTTTCCAAAGCGATGGAACACGAGATGCGCGGATTGTTCACCGAAGCGCTGGAGGAGGTTTCGCTGTCCGGCGGCCTGATTTTCCAGACGGGGGCGGATAAGTGGGTCACAGTACAGGCGGATAAAGCCTATTCGTTTTCCGCGAATTACTGAGAGGCGCTAACGGGCTTCCTCGGCCTGCGCGAGAAAGCGGGTGATGCCGATTTCGTCCAACTCGTGCGATTCTTTTTTGGCCAAGGCCTGCGCCGCGTCACGGTCGCGCTTTTCCTGAACAATCTCGATCCGGCGCAAATCGGCGTAGGCCTGACGCATATCGTCTTGCGCGATGACAATGCGGGTTTCGAGTTTTGCAATCGCAGCGTCGATCTGCTCGCGCTTCTTTTCCACCGCCTTGGAATAGGCGCCGAAGAAGCCCAGCATATCGGCGCCCATTTCCTGAATCGTTTTACGTTCATGCGCGAATTCGTCGATCAGCTTTTGTTTCTGGCGCTCATGCTCCTCCGCCTCCCGATAGAGGCCGGCGAGGTATTTCTGCTTCTGTTCGATCGCGTGCTTGCGGACGCGGATCAGAGGTTTGAGATTGGCCATGGAGATATTTTAAACAGATTTAGGGACAGACAGGTTCAGGGGCCGATTGTAGCGCGTCTTCGCCGTAGTAGACAATCCTGCTGTCGTTTTTATGCTCCAGGCGTACCATTCCGGCCAGAGGGACGACCTCGGAGAGGCGGCGTTTCATTTCCTCGCCCTTTTTTATCGCGCTGGCGGAGTGGTTGAAGACACTGAGCGATCCTCTTATCAATCCCTCCTTCCAGTTTCCGGCATGGACGGCGATGCTGTGCGGGCTTTCCTTGCCGCGGAAATCGGCGCTTAAAATATCGGCCTCGTATTCGCTGAGAATATCGAGGACGTTATTGATAAAGCCATCGACTACGGGGCCACGCAGCTGCGGGCCGACGAGACGAACCTGAGTATTCTGCCCCCCTACTTTGGTGAGCATTTCGCGCAGCGCCTCTTCGCCCGTGGACGAGAGCGCCTCAAGCCTGCCCTCGTGCGTGAGGTGCGCCAAGCCCGTCGCCTGCGTGACGGGATTATAGGCGATGACAGCCATGCTAGAGGTCAGACCCGTTGTGCCCAGCGCCGGATAACGGCTTTGGGGCATCGTCACTCCGGCAAAATTCAAGCCGATCTCAGCGCTTTGCTTCGGGTTAAATATCTTCGCCGCGTTTGGGATATAAGGGGTGGCCGGAAGGGCCATCAGCGCGGCCAAGCGACTTTGCCTATCCTGTTCAAAACTTCTGATATCCATAGGCATTCTCTTGTTTTCTTTTAAAGCGGACCCGGTTCAGGTTCGTTTCCTTTTTCCGTTAATCCATTGTAAGCCAATCCGTCCGGGCTGGGGTGAACCCTTACCCCCATACGCTCAAGATTGACCACCTCGGCAAAAAGACGGACCTTCGCCTCCTCCCCCTGCGCGTGGGCGTTCATGACCTCGGCGGTGTGAACCCTGCCCCTGATCAATCCCTCATTCCAAAGTCCGGCGTGCGTTGCGACGACGCTTAGTCCTTTTTTATGGGCAAAATCGGCGCTTAGAACATGAACATCGTAGCCTTCAAGAATATCCAGAATCTCATTAATAAACTCCTCATTCAAAGGCCAACCTACGTTGGGGCCGATGATGCGGGCCTCCAGAAGGCCTCCCGTTCCCCTGACCTGATTGAGCATCGTTATCAGGGAATCAGAGCCTGCAATGGAAATATCGGTACTCGCCCCTTCCTGAGAAAGATGGGTCAAGCCGGTTGCCCCTGTCGCGGTATTATGCACCGCTAGACCCATACAGGTCGCCAGACTGTCGGTTCCCAGGACTTCGTAGGTCGCGCCGGGCGCCGTCACTGCGGCACAGTCCATATCAACATAGACAACCCGGGAGGGATCTATGCGCGTTCGGGCGTTCTGGATGAAAGATGAGGGCAGCAATTCCAGCAGCGCCTTCATGCGCTGGTCATTATCGCTAAAATCCTTCAACCGCACCGTCACAAGCTCAACCCCGTTTACAAAAAATTACATATTGGACATCTTTTATTTATATAAAAATGGCACGATAGGAAGGATAGTGCCATAAAATAGTGAGAGTTTCGGCCATGAGCCCCTATATCAAGATTTTTTTCCTTTGTTTAACAGTGACTTGTGTCAGCCTCCTTTCCGTCGCCGCGTTCGCGGAAGAGGTGTCTGGCACGCCGTCAACCCCTCCCCGCCTTCAGGAAAAATACGACAGCATGACCGAAGAGCAGAAAGCAGCGTTTGATGCCCGCAAGGCCAAACTCAAGGAGAAAAAGGAGCATTTCGACTCCCTGCCCCCCGAAGAGCAGGAGGCGGTTCTGAACGAGGTTAAGGAAAAGAAAGCCAATTTCCAGAGTCTTTCTCCTGAGGAAAAAAAGGCCGCCCTCGAGGAAGCTGCCGCCAAGCGCTACGAAACTTTGAGCCCGGAACAAAAAGCCAAGGTTGATGATCGCCGCACCAAGGTGCAGACCGCAAAAGCGAAGTACGATGCCTTGCCCGAGGAAAAGAAGGAACAGATCAAGGAAAAACGGAAAGCTTTCAAGGAGAAACGCGCCGCGCATAACCAAGACGGGATTGGGCCGAGAAAGAAAAAGTGGAGAGCCAATTAATTTTTATGTCTGTTCTTAGTGTCATGAACGAAACCGGAGTCCCGCTCCGGTTTTTTTATGCATTCATGCCGAGAATGGATGCCAGCCTGTTAAAGCTGTCTTCTATGGTCGCGGAGTCATCCTTGTTCTGGGACAAAAACGTCTCGATCTGCGGATAGAGGCGGATAGCCTCGTCCACGGCGGGGTCGGTGCCGCGCCTGTATGCACCGAGGCGGATCAGTTCAGCCATGTCCTCATAGACCGTGATCACCTGCTTGGCCTTGCGGACCACGCCGTTCTGCCAGTCACTGAAGACGTTGGGCATGGAGCGGGAGATGGATTTAAGGATATCGATGGCCGGATAGCGGCCGCGATCAGCGATCTTGCGGTCCATCACGATGTGGCCGTCGAGAATCCCCCGTGCAGCGTCGGAAATCGGCTCGTTATGGTCGTCGCCCTCGACCAGAACCGAAAAGAGTCCGGTGATGAAGCCCTTGCCCGCCGGACCTGCGCCTGCTCGCTCCAGAAGGCGGGCCAGTTCGCCGAAGGTGGTGGGCGGATAGCCCTTCGAGGTCGGCGGTTCGCCTGCCGAAAGGCCGATTTCGCGCTGGGCCATCGCAAAGCGCGTGACCGAGTCGATCAGGCACAGCACCTGTTTGCCCTGATCGCGGAAATATTCGGCCACCGAAAGCGTCAGATAGGCGGCCTGCCGGCGCATGAGGGCGGGTTCATCGCCGGTGGCCACGATCACAACGGAACGGGCCAGACCGTCCGGCCCCAGATCGTCGTCGAGAAATTCCTGTACCTCCCTGCCCCTTTCTCCGACCAGACCGATGACCGAGACATCGGCGGCGGTATAGCGCGCCATCATTGAGAGGAGCACCGATTTTCCGACGCCGGAGCCGGAGAATATCCCCATCCTCTGGCCCTGCCTTAAGGGGAGGAAGCTGTTGACCGCCCGGACGCCGAGATCAAGCTGCGGGCCAAGCCTTTGCCGCGCATGGGCGGCAGGCGGGCGATTGCGGAGGGGGACAGGAATCTTTCCCTGCGGCAGAAAGCCCTTGCCGTCAATCGGTTCGCCCAGACCGTTGAGGACGCGGCCCAGCCACTGTTCGGACGGATTGACGAGGGGTTCCTGCTCCTGAATGATGGCCTTACAACCCAATCCTACACCGTCGAGGGTGCCGAAAGGCATCAAAAGAGCCTGTTTTTCGCGGAATCCGATGACTTCGCAGGGTATTTTGCGGTCCTTGCGCGGGCAAAGATGGATGACCGAACCGACCGTGAGGCGGTCGCTGACCCCGGCGATTTCGACCAGAAGGCCGAGAATCTTGGTGACCTGACCGTAAAATTCTACGGTCGGAAGCCTGTCAATCGCCGTTATGGCCTGTTCCGCCAGCCTGTCCATCAGGTGAGTTTACGATAAAAATGGGTGATTGTTTCAAGAAAATGCGTTTTTCGCTGTGGATAGTTTATCAGCCTTCCGAGCGAAAGGGAAATTAAACATTATTGTTTTTTATCATATGCTTATAAAAAAAATTTAATAGTTAATAACGTGCGGAAAGGATTTGTCGCTGTCTTTAATATTTGTTAAGATATTTATTAATAAAGTGAGCCACTTTATATCTTGCACCTTTTCAGTATCAGGGGATTTTTTATATGCGTGTATTGCTCGTCGAAGATGACACCTCAACCGCCAAGAGCATTGAGCTGATGCTCAAGTCCGAAGGCTATATTGTGGATACGACCGATCTGGGCGAAGACGGTCTGGAGATTGGAAAAATCTACGATTACGACATCATCATTCTCGACCTGATGCTGCCCGATATGGACGGCTACGAGGTGCTTAAGCAACTCCGGGCCTCCAAGGTGGAAACCCCTATTCTGATTCTTTCCGGGCTGACGGAGTTGGATAACAAAATTAAAGGCTTAGGCTTCGGGGCCGATGACTACCTGACCAAGCCGTTCGACAAGCGCGAACTGGTCGCCCGTATTCAAGCCATCGTCCGGCGTTCACAGGGTCATTCGCAGAGCCTGATCCAGACCGGCAAGATCAAGGTCAATCTCGATACGCGCACCGTGGAAGCCGATGGCAAGCCGCTGCACCTGACCGGAAAAGAGTACGGTATTCTTGAGCTTCTGTCGCTGCGGAAGGGTACGACCCTGACCAAAGAGATGTTCCTGAATCACCTCTACGGCGGGATGGACGAGCCGGAGGTGAAAATCATTGACGTGTTCATCTGCAAACTTCGCAAGAAGCTGGCGGAAGCCACAGACGGCAGCAACTATATCGAGACCGTCTGGGGCCGCGGGTACGTTCTGCGCGATCCGGAAGCCGAGAAGGACAAGAAGGCTGCCAACGCCTAATTCTTTGAAAAATCTTTGCGCCTGAAGCGTTGACTCTCTCCGGGATCGTCAGCATCATGCGCCATGGTTTCCTTTAAAAATGTTACGGGCGCAATATCAAAGCTCGATAATTTCAACAACTGGATCCGGTTGCTTTGCGTCCTGTTGGCTGTCGCCTATGTCCTATCGCTGGGCGCGGCCTATTTCTGGGTTTTCGATCTTTTCCGTCATTTTCTCTTGCAGTATGCCCTGCTAGCGATTGTTTTTGTATTGCTGGCGCTGGTTCGCAAGCTCTGGCCTTATGCGCTTGCGATGGTTGCCCTGTGCGGGCTTTGCGGATACGAGATCATCAGCCGGATTGATTATGTTCCGCCCCCTTCTGCTGAGGCACTCGCAGGGCCGGGCCTGATAAAGGTCATCACCTACAACCGCCATCACAGCCTGACTGCGCATCAGGAGATGGTTGATTTCATCAAAGCCGAGAATCCGGATATTTTCTTTATCCTTGAGGCGAATGAGACCCATGCCGAAGCTTTGAAAAAGGATATGAAGGAGGTTTATCCTTATCAACTTCTTTTCCCAAAGGAAAACGCATTCGGTATGGTGGCGGCCAGTCGGCATCCGTTCAAATCTAAATCGGTAACGTTCAGCCAAATCATTGTCAAAAGCGGGCTTAAAAATTTTATTCTGATCGCCAAAATCCAAATTAAGGGCTTTGCGCCTGTAAGCTTCTACGCGCTTCATGCACCGCCGCCCTTGCGTTCGTGGTTTTTTGAGCAGCGCAATGCCGAACTCGATCATGCTGCGTCGATCATCAACTATAACCATAAGGATAGAAACTCCAATATTGTCCTTCTGGGCGACTGGAACATCACGCCCTATTCGCCCTTTTTTACGCGGCTGCTTGAGCAGACCGGGTTCAAGAATCAGACGACCAGCCGCTTTTTCCTTCCCACATGGCCGGCGCAATATTATTCCTTTTTCCAGATTCCTATCGACCATCTCCTGCATAGGGGCAATATGACCCTGATCGACAAGCGGCGCGGGCCGTCTCTGGGGTCCGACCATCATGCGGTCGTGGCGGTTTACAGGCTTGACCCGGTCGCGCAGAAAAATAATGACCCCTGATCCCGCCTTGCTTGGAATTCCGGGCAAATTCTTTGTGCTGCTGTCGGTCTTGCTCCTCGCGTGTTATGGCGCCGCTCATCTCGCCCGGTGGCACTGGTTTTTCGATCTTCTCAGTCATTTCCTCGTTCAATATGCTTTTTTTGCGCTGGTGTTTTGCGCGATTCTATTTGTCCTGAAAATGTATCCGCTTTCGTTGCTTATGCTGTCTGTTTCTCTGGCGTCCTTTTACGAAACGCGGCGGCCGTTGGCCGAACCGTGGCGCTTTTCGGCCCCGCCGCGAGACGCCAAGGAGCGGAATATCTTTCGGGTCGCTCAGTACAACAAACATTACGATAACAAGAATTTCGCAGCGATTGCGGACTGGCTCAATCAAAGCCCGGATAGTTTCGATATCGTTTTTCTACTGGAGGTCGAGCCCGACGATGCCGATGCCCTGCGCGGATTGACCGCAAAGGTCTATCCGTATGCGGAACCGGCAGAGGGAGTCGGGCCGGATTTTTCCCTGATCCTCAGCCGCCATAAGCCGCTTTCCGTCGAACGGAAAAAGGTTGCACCGGATATGATCGGTACGCGGGGAACGCGCGTCGAGATGCAGCCGGAAGGTTTCAAAGCACCTGTGGTTTTCTATTCTGTCCATACGCGGGTTCCGATGCCCCGGCGCGGGCAGGTGCGGCGCAATGCAGAATTGGCGGGGCTGGCGGCGTGGATCGCGCAGGATCAATCCCCTTATAAGATTGCGGTCGGGGATTGGAACATCACGCCCTATTCCCCGTATTTTTCCGATTTTCTGAAGGTCTCGGGCCAGAAGTATCAGACTTACGGGATTTTTCCGCCGGGGACATGGGTTTCCTATTTCACTCTGCCGTTTCTTAAGATTCCGATTGACCATATCACTTACGGGCCGGGGCTGACGGTGCTTGAGATCAAGGCCGGACCTTCGTTCGGGTCGGATCATCAGGCTTTAGTTGGGGTTTTTGCGGTCCGGAGGGACTGACAAATTTGACTTTGTTTTCTTTATTCCCTATATTTTTATGTAATTATATTGAGAAATCTCAAGGGTGAAATCATGAACGGGTCGTCCACTTCTTCTTATTTGAATTCGAACAACAATTCCGAGTCATATCTTAATTCGATTCAATATATGAGAAACCGGGGCTCCGAGGTTGAGAACGCTCACACGCTTGTGGGCCTTATCGGACAGGCTTTTCAGGCCGGGGCAACGAAGCAGCAGGTTCTCCTTTCTCTGCGTTGCCTTAAAATCAGAGAGGGAATCAATCATCCTCTTGGCACCATGCAAGGGCTTATTGACCGACGCCCCGAGGTCATGAAGGGCTGGCCCGATGGGTTTGCCGAGAGAATGAAGGCGCATTTTAATAGTGACGGCGATCAGGTTCATGTCCAGCGTCCTACTGCGCAGGGTTTTTTCCTCGAAGCCGCGGCCCCGACGCTTTACCCATCCCTGTACAAAGGCTTAACCGGCAGGGCTACTGCTATGTATGCCGAATTCAGACTCGCGGCGATGTCGGGCTTTTCCGACGAGGGCCGGAGGCAACTTCTGGGCTTCGATCCATCGGCGTATGAGTCCAATTAGGCGTCTGCGTCTGTATTTAAAATTTGAACATTTTAAACCCGGGGCTCCGGCCGAGTTTTGTTTTTACGGTGTTCTTTTTGCGCCGAATTGATTAGTTTTGTTCCATGAATTTCATCAAAGACAATCTTGCTAACATTCTGACTTTTGCCCGGTTGCTGCTGCTTCCGGTCATGATCGCCTTGTTTTATCTTGAGGCTTCTTGGGGGGCGGTTGCGGCGTGGCTGTGCTTTGTGGTTTTTGTTTTGAGCGCCGTGACGGATTTTTTTGACGGATATGTGGCGCGAAAATACAATCAGATCACACCGTTTGGGACTTTTCTTGATCCTATTTCTGATAAAATATTTGTGGCGACTCTGCTTGTGCTTCTGGTTGCGTTCGGGCGGGTCACGGGCTTCTGGATTCTGCTGGTTCTGTTGATTTTTGCGCGGGAGTTTCTGGTTTCGGGATTACGGGAATATCTCGGCCCCAAGAACATCCAGATGCCCGTCAGCGTCCTAGCCAAATGGAAAACGACCGCGCAGATGGTGGCGACGGGGTTTCTGATCCTCGGCCCCCATGCCCCGTTCGCCTTGGAACTCGGCCTTGGGCTGCTTTTTGCGGCCACCCTTTTGACGATGGTGACCGGGGCGCAGTACCTGCGGGTCGGGCTTAAACATATCGGGCGGGATTGAACCCAATTTTGTCCCTTCACAAGATATCAACATGATCCTGCGGATAACCCTGTGAGCGGTCTGGACCGCATGAGGGAAATTGCGTAGCCTTTTTTTATGCTAGGTCTTTACCGACTTGCCCGCCCGGTTCTTTTCAAGCTGGAACCCGAAAAAGCCCACCGAATGACCCTCAAGTTCATGAAATCAGGGTTCATGCCGGTGCCGCCGCGAATACAGGCTGCAGAGCTTGAACAGACCGTTTGGGATCTCAAGTTTCCCAACCCTGTTGGCTTGGCGGCAGGGTTCGACAAGAACGCCGAAGTCATCCGCCCGGTTCTGGAGATGGGATTTGGATTCATGGAGGCTGGAACTGTGACGCCGCTACGGCAGGCGGGCAATCCCCTGCCCCGCGTGTTCCGCGACCCGGGCAGCGAATCCATCATCAACCGCATGGGCTTTCCCGGCGAGGGCATGGAAGTCTTTGCCAGGAATTTTGAGCACTTTAAAAACGAAGATATTCCGCCGCCGGGAATTGTGGGGGTGAATATCGGCATGAACAAGGACCAGAAGGAGCCGGCTGAGGATTATAGTGCCCTGATCCGCGCCTTTGCCCCGAAAGCCGATTATCTGACCGTCAATATTTCCTCGCCCAATACACCCGGACTGCGGAATTTGCAGGAGCAGGAGCCGCTGCGCGCCCTGCTCAAGAGTCTGATGGAGACTCTGATTGGGGCAACGGGTGAGCTTGCGCCGCCGCCCCTGCTGGTCAAGCTTTCGCCCGATATTCCCGAGGATCAGCAGAAGCTGATCGTCGATGTTCTTCTTGAGTCGGGCGTGAGCGGCATTGTCCTGACGAATACGACGATCGCGCGTCCCGATGCCCTGCCGAAGTCTTTTGCCTCCCAATCGGGTGGACTGAGCGGCAAGCTGCTGCGCCCGCTTGCCACGCAAACTATCCGTAATTTCTATCGTTTAACCGACGGGCGGTTGCCCATCGTCGGGGTCGGCGGCGTGTTCAGCGGCAAGGATGCCTATGAAAAAATCCGGGCGGGCGCCTCGCTGGTGCAGCTTTACACGGGCCTTGTTTACCGCGGGCCGGAGATCGCCACCTCTATTTGCCGGGAACTGCTCGGGCTGCTCTCGCGCGACGGGTTCAGCCATATCAGCGAGGCGATCGGGGCGGATCACCGCGATGGACACACGAACGGGGCGGAGCAAGCGGCATGATGACCGAAGAGGGCCGCGTGAGGCAGACTCCCAAGACCAGCAAGACCGAAGGCTTCATGCGTGTCGTCGCGGCTTCCATGTTCCTGATCTGCTGCGTGATGGTCGCTTTCCTGTCCTCTGTTTCCATTGAACTGGCGCTTTTTGTCGCCTCGGTTATCCTTGTCGGGTGCTTCTTCAACATGACCTCCGACCGCCGGGACGAGATCGGCATGGAGTTTCTGGAAACCGTGCAGCACCTGTACCGCCGCATGAACGCGATGGAAAAAATTGTCATAAAAAATGAATCTGATATACTGGGGCTTCGTGAAACGCTTGAGGAACAAAGCCTTACGGTCGGGCGGCATACGCCGAACCGGGGGGATGTTCTGGAGATGAAGGAGCAGATGGCTGACGAAAATTCCGGCAAGGGTATGGAGCGCATTGTGCCCGCCTTTCTGAAACCCCGAAAAGGCTTACCGCCGCATTCCAACGATTCGAGTGCCCCTAAGCCCGTATCCGGTGAAGTTTTACGCGCCACGCGCACCGCGCAGATCGTGGCGAATGAGGATATCTACGCCAATACCGAGGCGCTGACCGACATGGCCGTACGCGAGTTGCTGCATCACGCCGTCAAGAACAAACAGATCGACATCTTCCTGCAGCCCATCGTCCGCCTCCCGCAGCGCCATGCCAATTTCTATGAACTTTTTGCGCGTATCCGCGCCAAGGCGGGGCTTTACCTTCCCGCCCAACGCTACATGGAGTTGGCAGTCGAGGAGCGGCTGATGGAGTCCATCGACAATATCCTGCTGCTGGAGTGCCTCAAGGCGCTGCTGCTGAATTTCGACACCGAACGGGTTTCGACTTATTTCATCAACATCAAGCCCTCGACCCTGCGGAATGCTGATTTCATGGACGATCTTTTGAAGTTCATCGCGCAGAACAAGAAAATGGCCCCTTCGCTCGTCTTCGAGATGAAGCAGGCGGATTTCGAGTCGCTGTCCAGCGGAGAGCGTCTGATTCTAGATGGTATGACCAAGCTGGGCTGCCGATTCTCGCTGGACCACGTTACCGCGCTGCCGGATGATATCCTGTCACTTTATCAGCGTAACGTGCGGTTCCTGAAAATTCCCGCCCAGAGATTCCTCGGTAAGGAAGAAGGCTACGCCGATTTCGCGCAGATGATCCGCAAGAAACGGCGTCTGGAGGTCAACGGGGTCGAGGTGATCATCGACCGGGTGGAGCACGAGCCGGAACTGCTTGAGCTTCTGGATTACGAAGTCAATTACGGGCAAGGGTTCCTCTTCGGGCGACCCGACCTTGAAGGCGTCTATAAATTCCGCAAGAGCGCTTAACTCTTCCCTCCTTTTAAAACGGGCGTGACTTTGCCGCAGGGGGCGCTAGAATACCTGCGTATCATTTCCGAACAAGACGCAAGGTTCTCCTTATGCTCCGATTTATATCCCTTCTTGTTTTCTGCCTCTTTTCGCTTACAGGTTTCATTTCATCGGGCGCTTTTGCCGATGAACCTGCGCCCGCTGCCGAAAGCAAGGGGCCGCAATATGCCGTCGCGCTGCACGGGTCGCCGAAATATCCGGCGGATTTCAAACATCTGGATTACGTGAACCCCGATGCTCCGAAGGGCGGGACGTTGCGGGCGGGCGGGTTGGGGATGTTCGACTCGCTCAATCCGTTTCTGGTCAAGGGCAATCCTGCCCCCGGCGTGTCTGCGAACTATCTTCGAAGCGGGCTTCTTTATGAAAGCCTCATGCAGAATTCATCGGATGAGCCGTTTTCTCTTTACGGTATCATCGCCAAGTCTATCGAGATCGCCCCGGACCGCTCATGGGTGCGGTTTGAGTTGCGCGAGGAAGCAAAATGGAACGACGGCGTTCCGATTTCCGCCGACGATGTGGTTTGGACGTTTGAAACACTGACCACCAAAGGCCAGCCATTTTTTCAGGCGTACTGGCATGACGTCGAGAGCGTCACGGCTGATGGTCCTAAAACGGTTACTTTTAAATTCAAGGTCAAGGGCAATGCCGAGTTACCTCTGATCGTCGCAGAGCTCACGATCCTGCCCAAGCACTACTGGACGGCGGAAGGGCGTAATTTCGAGGATGCCTCGTCTCTTGTCCCTCCCCTGACCAGCGGACCCTATAAATTCGGAAAAATCGATGCCCCCCGTTCCATCGAATATGTCCGCAACGAACACTGGTGGGCCAAGGATCTGCCGTTTTTCAAGGGAATGTATAATTTTGACAAGATCGTCTACGATCTTTATCTGGACGATAAAGTGATGCACGAAGCTTTTCTCTCCGGAAATTTCGATTATAAAAACGAGAATTCCGAGCATCAATGGCAGACGACCTATAATGTTCCTGCTGTCAAGGATGGACGTCTCATCAAGGAGTTGATCGAAAACGACCGTCCGGCGGGTATGCAGGCCTTTATCTTCAATATCCGGCGGCCCGTATTTCAGGACGCAAAGGTGCGGGAGGCTCTCAACTACGCCTTTGATTTCGAATGGTCGAACAAGCAATTCGCCTTTGGCGCCTATATGCGGAGCAACAGCTATTTTGCGAATTCCGAGTTGGCTTCTTTCGGCCTTCCCAGCGAGGCGGAGCTTAAAATCTTTGAACCCTACCGGGGGAAAATACCCGATGAGGTCTTTACCAGCGAATACAAATCCCCGGTTAACGACGGTACAGGCAATGCCCGTTTGAACATCAAGAAGGCCAGTGAACTCCTTGAAGCCGCCGGTTACACGCTTGGGCCGGATAAAGTGCGGACCAAAGGCGCCGTGCGACTGGAATTTGAAATTATTTGTGAAAGCGTGATGTATGAGCGGTGGGTTGGCCCTTTCCTTAAAAATCTTGACCGTATCGGCGTGAAGGCCACGCTCAGGACCATTACCGATGCCGCGCAGATGCAAAACCGGATGAACGAATATGATTTCGATATGGTCATCGGATCGTTCGGGCAAAGCGAGTCCCCGGGCAACGAGCAGAGGGAATTCTGGGGGTCGGATAAAGCCGATATCGCCGGGTCACGCAATTATATCGGGATCAAAAATCCTGTGGTTGACGAGATTGTCACACAGTTGATCCATGCAACCTCGCGCGAAGACCTTATTACTAAAACCCATGCGCTGGACCGTGTGCTGCTCTGGAATCACTATGTGATTCCGATGTGGCACTATGATAAGTGGCGTCTGGCGTACTGGAAGCACCTCAAGCGTCCCGAGAAACTCTCAGGCCTAGACCCGCTCGTCGTTCAAAGCTGGTGGGTTGATCCGGAGGCAGCGGACGCCGCGCCTGCTTCCAAAAAATAAAGGAAACCCCATGCCCGTACCGCGCCTTGCGATTGCCATTCCCGCCCGCTACGGGTCGAGCCGCTTTCCGGGCAAGCCGCTGGCGGAGATCGCGGGGCGTTCCATGCTTTCGCGTGTTGTGGACGTGGCACGGCGGGCGGTTGTGCTGTCCGGCGCTGCGGACGTCGGGCTTTTCGTTACGACTGAAGACAAGCGGATCGCCGCCCATGCCGAGGAGATCGGCGTTCCCTGTATTATGACGCCGGACACCTGCGCGACGGGGTCGGATCGGGTTCTGGCGGCGCTGCGGCAGCTCGACCACTGGCCGGATTTCATCATCAACCTGCAGGGGGATGTGCCCTTCACGCCGCCCTCCGTGCTGCGGAAAATGTTCGAGACCTTCTTGCAGAACCCCAAGGCCGAAGTGATTACGCCCGTTCAGGTGTTGAGTTGGGCGGATCTTGATCGTCTGAGGAAAAATAAAAAGAAAACGCCGTTCAGCGGCACGACGGTGACGGTGGATTCACGGGGCCGTGCGTTGTGGTTTTCGAAGACGATCCTCCCGGCGATCCGCGATGAGGAGAACCTCCGCGCTGCTGAACCGCTCTCGCCCGTGCGGCAGCATCTGGGGCTTTACGGTTTCCGCACCGATATCCTTGAAAAATTTTGCTCCTTGACGCTGGGCGTCTATGAACAGCTTGAGGGGTTGGAGCAACTGCGGATGCTCGAAAACGGGATCGCCGTGCAGACCGTTGAGGTCAGCCTGCCCGAGGGTACGCTGCAAGCGGGGATTGATACGCAAGAAGACCTCAAACGCGCCGCGCAGTTTTTGAAGACGCACGGCGAATCTCTGCTATGAAGACCCTCATTATTGCCCGGCACGGGAACACGTTCGGGCCGCAAGACACGCCAACGCGGGTTGGTGCGCGGACCGATCTGCCCTTGGTTGAAAAAGGGCGCGAACAGGCGCGGGTGCTCGGCGAGTATTTGCGTGAACATGACCTGATTCCCGACCTTGCCTTCGCCTCGTCCCTGCTCCGCCAACGGGAAACGGCGCAGATTGCGCTTGAGGTCTGTGGATGCGCGGTTGCCGTTCAGAGCCTTGAGATGCTGCGGGAGATCGATTACGGGCCGGATGAGAATCAGCCCGAAGAGGCCGTGATTGCCCGTGTCGGGGCGGATGCTCTGCGGCGCTGGGATGAGGAGGCTATTGTTCCCCCCGGCTGGCGGGCGGATCCGGCGGCGATCATCAAGGGCTGGATTTCCATCGCGCAAGATATTGAAAAATCACGAGAAAATGTCTTTTTTGCCGTTACATCCAACGGAATTGCCCGTTTCGCCCCGCATATCACCGGGGATTTCGAAGGGTTCCGATCCCGCCATCCCCTCAAGCTGCGAACCGGAGCGCTCGGGTTGCTAACGTTTGGCGGGCGGAAATGGGCCGTTTCGGGCTGGGATATTCGCCCATAAATTACGGAAAATATAGAGATTTTTGTATCCTCCCTAAGAAAAAGTTTGTTTCCTCCCTAGAAAAAGAGTATAGTTAGGGAGTATAAGAAAGGTCACTCGATTGACCTTCATAAAAAAGCGGGAAAAGATTTTAAAATTAGAGGGTTGAACAAGAAATGGTCCCAGAAGAGATATATGCCAAGAGTGCTTCTTCTTCGAAGTTTCAGTACTCGCATCCTCTGAGTCACCTGCCGGTCGATGACGGCGCCTTGCGTGCCCGGCTCGCCTACGACCTGATGGCCTTCATGAAGCGGTCGGACTGCCCCTACTTTCTGAATCCCGACTCGCTGCACGGGTTCGACCCGCACCAGAGCGATGACGAAGTCGATATCCTGATCGTCGATGGATTTTATAAAGAAGCCGAAATCATCATCAAGCAGCGGCTGGCCGCCAACCCGAACCACGAAAAATCTTTGTTCCAGCAAGCCTTCATCACGCATCTGCGCGACCAGTACGCGAAGCTTCTGGCCCGCGAGGACAGAGTTCTGATGCAAGACCCAAGAAACGTCAATGCGCTGATCAACAAGGGCTTTGCCTTGGCCAATCTCGGGCGCGAGGAAGAGGCGCTGGCCGTTACCAACGTCGCGCTGGCCTACGATCCTGAAAATATGCTGGCTCTGGGCAACAAGGCCTATATCGCCAAATATCTGGGCAAGGACGAAATTCGTGAACAGACCCTTTCGGAGGCCTATAATGTCACGGCGCGCCGCCGGATGGCCGAGCTTGAAAAACGTGAGGCCGACATTCTGGAGGAAATGGGTTCCTTCTTCGTTGAAAAAGATATGCCCTCGGCGTTTGACGATTTCAATATGCTGAGCGGCGAAGGATACAAATCTGTCCACTAACAGAAGGCAGATGAAAATGTGCATGACGGGCATGGTACACTCCTAAAATGTGCATAGACTTGAAAACCATAGCCTCCTATGATCGGGGCTATGGTTTTTTATATTCTTAAGCGCCTGCTCCTCATGATCCCGACGATTTTCGGGATTTTGCTTGTGAGCTTCATTATCATCCAGTTTGTGCCCGGTGGCCCGGTCGAGAAAATGATCGCGCAGATGCAAGGGCATGACACTTCGGGCACCTCCCGCTTTACGGGCGGTCAGGGCGATGTGTCGGGGAGCGGTGCGGGCGTTAATCCCGGCTCCTCGCAAATGAGCCAATACCGCGGGGCGCAGGGGCTGGACCCGGAATTCATCAAAAGGCTGGAGAAAATGTACGGGTTCGACAAGCCCGCGCATGAGCGTTTTATCCTGATGATCGGAAATTACCTGACCTTCAATCTCGGGGAGAGTTACTATCGGGACGTAGACGTCCTCGGGCTGGTTCTGGAGAAGATGCCGGTGTCGATTTCCCTAGGATTCTGGACCCTTCTTATTATCTATTCAATTTCTATTCCGCTTGGAATCCGGAAGGCCGTGCATGACGGTTCGCGTTTCGATGTCTGGACCAGCGCGGTGATTTTCGTCGGTTATTCCATTCCTTCTTTTGTGATGGGTATTCTTTTGATCGTCGTTTTTGCCGGGGGGCGGTATTTCGACTGGTTCCCCTTGCGCGGCCTGACCTCCGATGGGTGGGAGGATATGAGTATTTTTCAGGCTATTCTCGATTATCTCTGGCATCTGGTCCTGCCTATTACCGCCATGGTTTTCGGGGGCTTTGCGGCCAAGACCATGCTGACGAAAAACTCCTTTCTCGATGAGATCAGCAAACAGTATGTCCTTACGGCGCGGGCGAAGGGTCTGGAGCAAAATCAAGTGCTGTACGGTCACGTGTTCCGTAATGCGATGCTCATCGTGATCGCAGGTTTTCCTTCTGCCTTCGTTGCGATCTTCTTTACGGGAAATATGCTTATTGAAATTATCTTCTCACTCGACGGGCTGGGGCTTCTGAGTTACCAGAGCGTTATGAGCCGCGATTATCCCGTGGTTCTGGGCACACTCTACTTCTTCGGTCTGATTTCTCTGATCGTCCATCTGATCCGTGATCTTACTTATATGTGGGTCGATCCGCGCATCGATTTCTCTTCCCGGGCGATGTAAATGAACGAACGTTCAGCGACTTTGGGCGGGTTTGCGGCGATCCTGCTGTGGTCCTCCACCACGCTTATCATGAGCTTTACCGCCAGCGTCCCGCCGATCCTTTTTCTGTCGATGGCGAATGTCGCCTCCTTTTCTGTGCTTTCGACGCGCTGGATATACAAAGGCACGAACCCCCTGCCCTATTTCACAGGTCATCCGAAAATCCTGCTCTGGACGATGTTCGGGCTGGGGTTCCAGTCGCTGTGCCTGACCTATTCCATCCGCATGGTTCCGGTCGTCGAGGCCAATCTTATAAATTACCTTTGGCCGATGCTGACGGTGCTGGCCGTTTCATTTCTGCCCGACCAGAAGCTCCGGCCTGAATATCTTATCGGGGCGCTGATCGGGTTTGCCGGAGTTGTGCTGGTGGTTCAGAAAGACGGAGGCCTCATGATCGACCTTGAAGCGGGGCATTTCGTTGCGTTCACCGGGGCGGCGGCGTGGGCGGTCTATTCGGCGGGTACGCGTCTTATCAAGCACCATCCCGGCGATTACAATACGGCTGCTTTCCTCTGTAATTCCGTTCTGCTTTTTTGCGCCCATCAGGTTCTGGAGACGCCGTGGGTGTTTGATTTCAACATTTTTCTTCTGATCGCGCTTCTCGGCACGATGTCCGGGGCCGCGTATCTGCTCTGGGACGGGGCGATGAAGCACGGCCATGCCCAGATTGTGTCCGTTGCCTCCAACTCCATGCCGCTTCTCTCCACGCTTTACCTGATCGGGTTTGGGCAGGCGCCGTTTACGCCCGCCGTGCTTGGTGCAGCGCTGCTGATCCTTTTTGGGACTTTGCTGGCATCGCAGGAAAAACTCCGAGCGGCCTTTACGAAACGAAGACTGAAGATTAAAAAAGAAACTGGCCTATCAGGAGAGTCGGATATCCCATGACCCTTAGCCCCATCACCAAAAGACGGCTGGCGCAGTTCAAGGCGAACGGGCGTGGGTATTGGAGCTTCTGGATTTTTCTGTTTCTTTTTATGGTCTGTGTGTTTGCCGAATTCATCGCCAACGACAAGCCCTTGATCGTGTATACGCAGGGACAGACGTATTTTCCGGTGCTGTTTTCCTATCCTGAAACCGCGTTCGGGGGGGATTTCGAGACCGAGGCGGATTACCGGGATGCGTATGTCAAGGAGCTGATCCTCGGTACCGATGGATCGAAGGGATGGATTCTCTGGCCGCTTATTCCCTTTAGCTACGATACGATCAATTATGAGTTGGGATCGCCGCCGCCGACCCCTCCGAGCTTGCAGAACTTTCTCGGCACGGACGATCAGGGGCGCGATGTGATGGCGCGGGTGATTTACGGATTCCGGCTATCTGTTCTTTTCGGGCTGATCCTGACGATTATCAGTTCGATCATCGGCATTACAATCGGCGCGATTCAGGGATATTACGGCGGGAGGACTGACCTGACCTTGCAACGGATTATCGAGATATGGGCCAGTATGCCTAGCTTGTATATTCTTATCATTTTTGCTGCGCTTTTCCCGCCGGGATTCTGGACGCTTCTTTTCATCCTTCTGCTCTTTTCATGGCTTTCGCTGGTGGATGTGGTTCGGGCTGAATTCCTGCGTGCGCGGAATTTCGATTACGTCCGTGCGGCGGCGGCGCTCGGTGTGTCCGATCCCGTTATCATGTGGCGGCACGTCCTGCCCAATGCCATGGTGGCGACCATCACTTTTATGCCGTTTATCCTGACTTCTTCAATCACCTACCTGACTGCGCTGGATTTCCTCGGATTGGGGCTGCCGGCAGGGAGCCCCTCTCTGGGTGAGCTTTTGCTTCAGGGGAAAAACAACCTCTCCGCGCCATGGCTGGGGTTTACCGCCTTTTCCTCGCTGGCGCTGATTCTGGTTTTGCTGAATTTCATCGGCGAGGCGGTGCGGGACGCGTTCGATCCCCGCAAGACGAAGTTGTGAGGGCTGGACATGCCGGTGCGAAACGCGATTCAGGACATGCATGAGGAGTTCACCGCCTATAGGCGAACTCTGCACCAGAACCCGCAGACCGCGTTCGAGGAAGTCTTTATCAGCACCTTCGTCGGCCAGAAGCTCAGCGAATGGGGCATCACGTTTGAGAGCGGTCTAGGCGGAACGGGAGTCGTGGCTACGCTCAAGGGACGCAAGACAGGTTCCGGGAAGTCTATCGGGTTGCGGGCGGACATGGACGCGCTCGATATCCCTGAGGAAGGTGTCAAGGACTGGATTTCGAAGATACCCGGGAAGATGCACGGGTGCGGGCATGACGGGCATACGGTCATGCTGCTGGGGGCCGCGAAGTACCTGAGCGAGAATCCCAATTTCGACGGCACCGTCCACCTCATCTTCCAGCCCGCCGAGGAAACCGGAAAGGGTGCGAAGGCGATGATGGCGGACGGGCTGTTCGAGAAATATCCGTGCGATGCCGTCTACGGGCTGCATAACTGGCCGTATACGCCGCTCGGGCAGGTCGAGGTCAATCTGCGCGCCGCGATGGCGAATGTCGATAATTTCGATATCACGATCACCGGATGCGGGGGCCATGCCTCCAAGCCGCATACGACCGTCGATCCCATCGTGGTGGCCGCCGACATTATCTCGACGCTGCAGACCATCGTCAGCCGGGGGACCGACCCGTTCGAACCTGCGGTGGTCAGCGTCACCAACATCAAGGGCGGGACCGGGGCTTATAACGTCACGCCCTCAAGCGTTCATTTCAGCGGTACGGTGCGGACTTATTGCGATACCTTGCGCGGGACCATCCGTCAGAGGATCATGGAACTGGCGGCCGGGATCGCGGGCGGGTTCGGGGCGAGCGCCGCGTGCCGCTATCATTTCGGGATCGACGCGACGATCAACGACCCGCAGCAGGCGGCGTTCTGCGCTTCTGTGGCCGCCGCTGTTGTGGGCGATAAGAACGTCAACACCGAGGCCCAGCCCTCCATGGGTGGGGAGGATTTCGGGGCGATGCTGAAGGGCCGTCCTGGCGCCTATATCAAGATGGGACAGGCGGCGCCGAACGACCCCGCGCACGGCAGCTGCAACGGCCTCCACAGTCCCTTGTACGATTTCAATGACGATCTGATCCCGCTGGGCGTGGAATATTGGGTGAAGCTGGTGGAGATGGCTTTACCTCTGAAATAAGGCCTTTATTTCAATAATTCATTGACAAGCCTTTGCCTTATATGTTTCTGATAGTCCCATGAACACGATGAACACACCATCGCTGCCACGACGACGACCGCGCTAAGCGCCAGCGGGGGCGCAGCCCCGCGTCTGTTTTCCGGATTTTCCCTATTTTGACAAACGAACCGCCTGAACCGGACAGGATTTTAGAATTTTTCCAACGATAACCGATTGCAGCGCCCCGCTTTTTTGGGCATGGTTATGGCTCTGCTTGAGCCGGGGCAAGAATTTGGAAACAAAGGATAATTACGGACTATACCACCGCTTAACACGACGAATGCGAAAGACATAGGAATGAAGAAAGTTGCGATTGATAAAATCTGCTCGGTGACTAAAAACCTCGGCCTCAAACATATCGAGACTATTCTCGATAAACCCAAGATGCAGTTGCCCTGCACGATGGGCACGGTTCTGGCCGCCGAGGTGCTGGAGGATAAATCGATCTATAACGAGATCGAACTGCCTTCGGGCCGGATGTCGAAAATCAAGAAGGGCGACATTATCGCCGTGGCCTTGGGCCAGAGGATGGCGCTGAAAGGGTTTGTCGGGCGGTTGCCCACTTCGCTGCGGCCCGGAGATGTTATTCACCTTCTGAATTTCGGCGGCGTGGCCGGGGAGTGCCTGAGCGCGAACGTGAAGGAAGTCGGCGATCCGCTCCGCATACGCGTTCTCGGTGCGATTGTCCGCAAGGGCGAGATTCTCAATATCGGCCAGAAGGCGTTGTTCGCGCCGAAGAAAAAAATGAAGAGCGATATTCCCCTCATCATCACTACGGGAACCAGCATGGACAGCGGCAAGACGACCGTGGCGATTGAGGTCATCAAGACCCTGACCCGCATGGGCATGAAACTGGCCGGGGCGAAGCTGACCGGCGTAGCGGCGATGCGGGATATCTTCAAGATGCAGGATTATGGGGTTTATAATTCCGTGTCCTTCGTCGATGCCGGGATTTCCTCCACCGCCAATATTCCGGACGAGGATATCAAGGATGTCGTTCGGGGGGCGCTCGATTATCTCAGCGAAGATGAACCCGATGCGATCATGATCGAATTCGGGGACGGGCTGATGGGCCGCTATGGGGTCAATGCCGTTCTGCATATGAAAGAAATTCAGGAGAATGTGCGTCTGCATATCGGCTGCGCGAGCGATCCCGTAGGGGCCATCGGCTTGGCGCGGGAGTGCAAGCGGATCGGGATTCCGATTGACGTGATCAGCGGCCCCGTGACCGACAACCATGTCGGAAAAACGATCGTGAAAGAAGAATTGGGCGTTCTGGTTTACAACGCCTTTAACCCGACCAGTGACTGGATAGATTTGGTGATATCAAGATGGCTCAGAGACTCAAAGCTTCCATTATCGGCGTAACCGGTTATACGGGCCTCGAAATTCTGCGGATGCTGATCGCGCACCCGCGGGTGGAGATCGCGTACCTGACGTCGCGGCAGAACCCGGACACGCCCATCGGCGAGTTGTACCCGCACCTTTCGCACCTCAAGCTCAAGGTGACGGATACGGACCATGACACGGTGGCGAAGGGTAGCGACGTGGTATTCCTCGCCCTACCCCACAAGACGGCGCAGGATACGGTGGCGGCCCTGCATGGAAAAACCAAAATCATCGATATGTCGGCGGATTTCCGGCTGGACGACGTTGCGACCTATGAGAAATATTACGCGACGCCGCATAACTACGCTGCCCTGCTGAAAGAGGCGGTTTACGGCGCGCCGGAATTTTATAAAGAGCAGATCAAAAAAGCGCAGATTGTCGCCAATCCGGGGTGCTTCGCGCTGCTTGCGCAGCTGATGCTTTACCCCTACGCCGGATTGATCGAAAGCGTGGATATCATGGCCGTCACCGGCTCCAGCGGGTCGGGCAAGTCGCCGTCCGAGGGGACGCATCACCCGGTGCGGAACCACAACATGAAAAGTTATAACATCAATATCCACAGGCATATCCCCGAGATTATCCGCACGGCACAAATTGATGCCAAGCAACTGAATTTCGTGCCGACGTCGGGGCCGTTCACGCGGGGGATTTTTGCGACCGCCTTTATCCGCACGACTTCCATGCCGACGAAATGCTCGACGGAGATTTATAAAGACGCGCCGTTTGTGCGGATCTGCAAGGAGGTTTCGCTGGCGAATATCGTCGGGTCCAATTTCTGCGACATCGCCTATACGATGGTGGATGAGAATAATTTCATTGCGCAAGGGGCACTGGATAATCTCGTGAAGGGCGCGGCGGGCTGCGCGGTGCAGAATATGAATCTGATGTTCGGTCTTGAGGAGACTCTCGGCCTGGATATCCTTGCCCCCGTTTATCCCTAGGAGCGCGTCATGGATTTGAAAGTTATTGGACAGCACGAAGAAAAAACCATCGAGCAGATGAAGAACTGCGTCAATTTCGGCGGGGTGAAGGGTGTGCTGTGCGCGGACGGACATCTGGGCTACGCGCAGCCGGTGGGCGGCGTCGTGGCTTACCGCGACGCGGTTTCGATTTCCGGCGTCGGGTTCGATATCGCCTGCGGCAATATGGCGGTGAAGCTTCCGGTCAAACATTCCGAGATCGAACACCGGCTGGATGAGATCGGGCTGGCGATTGCGAAGACGATTTCCTTTGGCGTCGGACGCTCGAATAAAACCTCCGTTGAGGCGGAGTGTCTTGACGAGGACGATGCGTGGGCGATCGACGTCGTCGGCGATTTGCGCGATATGGCGGCGGCGCAGCTCGGAACCGTCGGGTCGGGCAACCATTATGTCGATGTGTTCAAGGACGAGCAGGATTTTATCTGGATCGGGGTGCATTTTGGTTCCCGCGGCCTCGGGCATAAATCCACGACGCATTTCCTGAAGGCGGCGGGCGGAAAAGACGGGATGCTGGTCGATCCGTGCGTCGTCGATCTCAAATCCGATCTGGGGCAGCAGTATTTGAAAGCCATGCGGCTGGGCGGGCGTTACGCTTATGCCGGACGCGAGTGGGTGTGCGATGAAGTCTCGCGGATCATTCAGGGGAATACCGAGCGGCTGGTCGAGGTTCATAACCACCATAATTTCGCGTTCGAGGAGGAGCATGACGGGGAGAAACTCTTTGTCGTGCGGAAGGGTTCGACGCCCGCCTTCCCCGGCCAGAAGTGTTTTGTCGGCGGGTCGATGGGCGATATTTCCGTGATCCTCGAAGGCCGAGATACGCCGGAGGCGAAGGAGAATCTGTATTCCACCATTCACGGCGCGGGGCGCGTGATGTCGCGCACGGAGGCGGCGGGCAAAAGCCGCTGGGCCAAGGGCAAGAAGCTTAAAATCTCCGAAGGAAAGATCAACGAGGCCGAGATGCGGAAAAAAGTGGCGGCGCAGGGCGTACGGCTTTACGGCGCGGGAGCAGACGAGTCACCGGACGTTTACCGCAAGCTTGACGACGTTCTGTCCTATCATGCGGACAGCGTGAGCGTTCTCCACCGTTTGACTCCCCTCATCGTGGCGATGGCGGGGGCGGATGAATTCGACCCCTATAAGGATTAAAAAACAAGGACTGAAAAAGATGGCCAAAAAGAAACCCAAGCCCCTGCCCGACCTCTTCATCAACGCGTTCTACGAGAGCAAGTTCCGCGACAATCTGTTCATCGTGAAGGCGAGCGGACAAGTCATCGAAAACCCGGATGCTCTCGATAATCTGCTGGCGAATATCCGCTCTTTGACGGTGCATGGGGTGAAGGTCATCCTGATCTACGGGCATGGCGGTCTGGTGGACCGGGCGGTCGAGGCGCGGGGGATAGGCGTCAAGCGTAAGGACGGGCGGCGGGTGACGGATTCCGCGACCATGGGAATCCTGCGTGAAGTCGTGGGGGGCGATCTGTCGTTACGCGTCTATCAGGGGATGCACAAGAACAACCTCGAAGGGCTGGCGCTCAATGCCGTGCCTGCGGACTGGATGCGCGTGGAATTGCGCCCGAAGAAGCCCGTCGATTTCGGGTTTGTCGGCGATATCAAGGATGTTTTCAAACGCCCGATCAACCGCCTGCTGCGCGTGACCAATTTCATCGCCTGCCCGTGCCTGACGATGAGCCGGGAGGGGCATCTGGTGAATATTAACGCGGACTCGGTGTCCACGGAACTTGCCATCGGCACGGGCGCGCACAAGCTCATCTTCCTGAGCGATGTGGACGGCGTGATGGTCAACGGGAAAACCGCCTTCATGATTACCTCGAAGCAGATTTCGCAATATATCAAGGACGGCACGGCGACGGGCGGGATGAAGGTGAAGCTGGAAAACTGCCTGCGCGCGCTGGAGGGCGGCGTGAAGCGCATCCACCTGATTAACGGGTTGCGCGAGGATGCGCTTTACAAGGAGATTTACGAGTCGGTCAGCCCCGGCACCATGGTGCTGCCCGAAGAGGAGCGGCAGAACTACCTCAACGAAGTCGAGGTGCAGAAACTGATCGAGGCGAGGAAGTGAGTGCGATTCAGGTTTTGAATCTTTTTCTGAACCCTTTCGCGGGCCGGGCCAACCGGCAGCAATTTTTGTTTTTTGTTCTGATTTATGTCCTCTTTGTTTTGTGGGCTGAAATTTTGTTCGATGAGTATAAGTACGGGTATGGTTATTCATCATACAAAGTAGGATTCTTCCTTGCTGGTTGCTATTTTTTACTTGTCGGATTTTCCCTGAGATTCAGGGATGCAGGTATCAATATCTTAAAAGGGATTTTTCTTTTCGGGACAAGCGCTGCCATGGTTTCTGTGGGGGTTGTCTTGTTTCTTTTCGCTCTTTTGTTACCGATCTTTTTGTTTATTCAGCTTATCCAGCCTGAATTTTTTTCAATATTATATATTGTAATTTCCTGCAGTTTTTCGCACTTAGATTATTTTTGCCCCGCAAAAGCAGATGCTTTTTCTCATTCCATTTTTCCTGAAAATTTTTTAATTACCTTTAGCTGTATTTTTATTGTTATACCTTTAGCTGTTCCTGAAAGTCACAAAGTAAACAAATACGGCCCGCCGCCGGTGGGGTTCGATCTGCGGACCATGCTGGCCGCCACTTACCCCGCCCACCTTCTGAAAGCTCAGGAAGAAGAAGGAGAAGCGGTGTGAGCCTCCAGTTCTTCAACCCGTGGATTGGGCGCATGAACCGGCAGCAGTTTTTGCTCGGCGCGGCGGTGTGCGGTGCGGCGATTTATCTGGGTACCAGCCTGATCAAGCAACCCGCTCTGGTCGTTGCGCTCAATGTTTTCTTCGGTTTCATGCTGTTTGTATTTGTGATGCGGAGGCTGAGTGACCAGCATAGCGATGATCATTCGCAAAAATCAAAGCGGTTTACTCTGGCTAAGCGGTGGTTTGAGGATATGGCTCCTGTGTTATTATACCCATTGAAAGCTTACGCTCGTTTATCTCGAAGGCTGAGATGTTATCCTTATATTTCTTATATTTTCTCTTTTTTTGTGTTTTTGTTTTTATGGGTTCTTGCCGCTATTTACAAAACGTTTGCGTTTGCAATTACGCTTGTTCAAATGACTTTGATTGCTTCACTCCTTTTTTGTATTTTTTATGTGTTAATGCGAGCGGGTAATACCGAGCCTAATCACTACGGTCGCCCTCCTGAGGGGATGAATTTCTGGACAACTGTTCCCGCCACATACCCGGATAAACGTAAAGCCGCAGTCGAGAATCTTGACAAGTTAAAAGAGCGTCATCTGCAGAGAACCTCGATTGCAGACAGGAAGAATATCCCAAGCGAGGAAAAAAAGTGAGTCTGCAATTCTTCAACCCGTGGATTGGGCGCATGAATCGGCAGCAGTTTCTGCTTGGCGCGGCGTTATGCGGGGGGATAATGTTTTCAGGGTTCCATCTTATTCAGGAGCCTGCGCTGGTCGTAATTCTTAATTTCATTTGCTGTTATACTATTTTTGTTTTCGTCTTAAGGCGTCTTGCTGATCAACGGCCAAATCCGGATGTTTCCGTTTTTTATGAATATCTGAGTGCTGAAGAAGCTTACGAAAGTGCCCGTGCCAACAGCATTTTACTTGCAAGAGCGGCCACAAACTTTCGTCAGGCCAGCCATTTGATGGTTCTTTTTGTACCCATGAACCCGGTCGTTTTAGGCGTACTTTTTATTGTTGTAGTTGTTCCCCTCATGGTCATCGTTGAGTTTCTTGCAATACCTATTCTTATAACGTTGGGCGCTTTGGTTCTTTTTATTATGCTGGGAGATGGACTACCTTATGCCAACCAATATGGGCATCCCCCTTTAGGGATGAATTTTAAAACCACAATCCCCGCGACCTATCCCGACGCGCTGATCGAGCGTTTCGACAAAGTCATGCAGGAGAAGCAAAAAGAAGAGCAGGATTTCAACGACCAGCTTATCGCTCTCAAGACACACCGGAAGGCAAAGACGGGCGGCGCCACACAATTTGTTGATTTTAAAGGAAGAGGTTGATGCGGGCGTTTCTGGACATCCGGGTCGGGCGGTATAACAGGATCGAATTCCTGATCGCCTATTTCGTCTTTTACTTTTTTATTTTTGTGCCTCTGTTTATCCTGCTGATGCCTGTCATAATCCATATCCCGCATGAAATCGCGCAATTTCTTTATCTGCCGATGGCGGTTCTCGCTTCTCTATATTTCGGCCTACTGATCGAGGTGCGGCGGCTGCGCGATCTCGGGACGCATCCGTTTCCCGCCGTTATCGGGCTGCTCAGCCGGCTTTATATCTGGGCGCTGTCCTTCTCGGCGGAGGCGCTGGAGTCCGGCCAGAACGCCGATTTCTGGAGGAGCGTTTTTGCCTTTCTGCTCTCGAACAATCCTCTGAACAGTTTGCTGTGGATCGTGATTGCCGGGTATTATCTGATTCTGATTTTTAGGAAGGGGTCTGCGGCGGCTGCGGACGGGGCGGATCAGGTCGGCACCCCCGCGCCCGATAAATCTTCTGCTGAAATTCAGGACTTCAAGGGGAGAGGATGATGTGGGCGCTGCTGGACATACGGCAAGGGCGGGCGAACAGGATGCAGTTTCTGCTGTTTGTGCTGTTTCTTGTGGCTGCTTTGGGTGTTCATAAAATAATTTTTCAAAACCAGCAGGTTATAGATATTCGCAGTTACTTTTCACCTTACAGACTTATATTTCTTTTCTTCATCTCCTATATTTTTTTTGTAGGAATGCTTAGACGGTATAGGGATGTTGGCCTGCTTTGGCTCGGTGTTCTTTTTTTAATCATCATGTTTTCATGGATTGTTCTCAGCTTCACGAAGGCCGGATTTTTGTTCATTATTATGTCCGCTTATTTTTTAAGTTTTGCGGGTATTCATACTGTCTTTGTCTTGGCTGGCCTTAAAATCCTCTTTTATGCCTATTTTCTTTTCCCGCTTTTAAGGAGGGGCGATCCGGGACCGAATGAATACGGCTATCCTCCGGTCGGGATGATCCTTGGAACGATGACCCGGGCAACTTATCCGCCGGGGCTGCTTGCACGGTATCAGGCGCAAGAGCGCGAGAATGACAAGGATGCCGTTGTCGCCGAAGAAGCTTATCAGAAGCGGCTTGAGGGGCTTTACGGGCAAAGCCTGAAACAAACCGAAGCAACCTTCACTGAAACCCAGGAATTCAAGGGGAGGTCGTGATGTGGGTGACGCTGGAGATATTGGACATACGGCAAGGGCGGGCGAACAGGATGCAGTTCTATATTGTCTTGGCTCTTTGCGGCCTTGCGCTGTCTGGCCTGTTGCGGATAGAAAATGTCTTTGCGGGCGTGACCGGGCTGCTTATTCTTTTTTATATTTTACTTCTTATCAGCGTCCGGCGATACCGGGATACGCATCCATTTCCAACAAAAAATGCCGTCGTAGCGTTTCTTTGCTCGCTGGGATTGTTTGTTGGTTCTTTTTTCATTTTTTTTGTTTTTGTTCCTCTTGTATTGATCACGGGCGGGAAAGCGGTTTTAGGTAGGGAGTTTTTTGGCGCAGCCTTAAAATCTGTGGCTGAAGACATTATTGATCCGTTTATTGATCTTTTGTTTAAAGCCAGCGCCCCTTACCTTTCTCCGTACGGCCTGCCGCCGCAGGGGCTTAATTTTCTGACAATGGCCCCTGCCACTTATCCGGCTAGTCTACGGCAACAAGTTTTGGGACAGGTCAGGAGCTATGAAGCCGAGGAAGAAAAAGTTCTGGAAGACGAGAGTCAAGGGCTTGATGCGTTTATGGCGCGTCAGGCCATGAAAGCCAAGAGGAGAAAAAAATTCCTTCTCATGGGAGATGACGATGTATAACACCCGACGACGATTGTCTTAATATATAAGGAAATAAAAGTTAAACTTTGTAAAAATGAAAATAGGAATCAAACTATGACACACCCCACCGCCCAAGAGATTATCGACAGAACCAAGGCCGTGCTGGTCAGCACCTATGACGCGCAGCCGGTGGCGCTGGACCACGGACAAGGCTGCTATGCTTATGATACGGACGGGAAGAAGTATCTGGACTTCGCAGCGGGGATCGCTGTGGCGTCGCTTGGTCACGCGAATCCGGCGATTTTGAAAACGATCAAGAGGCAGGCGGGGCGGCTGATGGCCTGCCAGTCCTCCTACGCCACGCCGGAGAAGATGGAGGCCGCCGAGTTGCTGGTCAAACATTCGTGCTTCGACCAGATTTATTTTTCCAACAGCGGGACGGAGAGCGTGGAGGCCGCGCTCAAATGCGCCCGCAAATGGGCGTACGATACCAAGGGGCCGCAGTGTAACGAGATCATCGCGTTCCGCAACAGTTTCCACGGGCGGACCTACGGTTCGGCCAGCGTGACGGAAAAGCGGATGAGCCAGCCCTATTTCGGGCCGTATCTTGAAGGCGTGCATTTCGCGAAATTCAACGATCTTGAATCCGTCAAACCACTTATTTCCGATAAAACCGCGGCGATCATCGTCGAGCCCGTGCAGGGCGAAGGCGGTCTGGCGGTGGCTGAACTTCCCTTTCTCAAGGGTTTGCGGACGCTCTGCGACGAGAAAAATATCTGCCTGATCTTCGACGAGGTGCAGGCGGGGTTCGGCCGGCTGGGCACGTTCAACGCCTATGAAGCTTTTTCCTGCTGCCCCGATTGTGTCGAAACCGGTCAGCCTAAGCCCAGCAAGGCCAAGCCCATAGAGCCGGATATCGCGGCTTGGGCGAAGGGCATGGGCGGCGGGTTCCCTGTCGGCGCGATGGCGGCCAAGCGCAAGTTCGGCTCGGCGATCGTCGTGGGAACGCACGGCACGACTTACGGGGGCAACCCGCTGGCCTGCGCGGTGGCGGCGACGGTCATCAAGCAGATGCTCAAGCGCGGCTTTCTTTCCAACGTCAAGAAGGTTTCGGGCGTGATGTTCGAGGGGTTGAAGCAGCTCCAGCGCGAGTCGAACAAGATCACCGAGATCAAGGGTAAAGGTCTGATGATCGGGGTGGATACGAACACCAAATGCACGGACCTGCTGAAGGCGTTGCAGAAAAACGGGCTGATGGCCACCAAGGCGGGCGATAATACGTTGCGCCTGACCCCTCCCCTCATTCTGAAAGAGGAGCAAGCGCACGAGGCTCTTGCGATTATCGGCAAAACCCTTAAAGAGATGGATTAGGTATAAGGAACAGACCATGAGCATCAGACATTTCATCAACCTCCCCGATATCGGGCCGGACACTCTCAAGGGCATTCTGGAGCACGCGCACGCGCTCAAGAGAGAGAAGTACAGCCCGCCACAGATCCTTGAGGGGATGTCGCTGGTGATGGCGTTTGACAAGCGTTCCACGCGTACGCGTCTTTCCTTTGAGGTGGCTATGAAGCAGCTCGGCGGGCATACGATTGTCATGAATATGGGCGAGATGCAGATTGCGGGGTCGGAGACTGTGGAGGATACGGCGAAGGTTCTCTCGCGCTTTGTCGATGCCGTGATGCTGCGGATGAGCAGCCATGAGCTGATGGAAGAGCTGGCCAGCTGGGCAACGATTCCGATCATCAACGGGATGACGAACGAGTCGCACCCGTGCCAGATCATGGCGGACCTTTTGACCATCGAGGAAAAGCTGGGCAGCATCGAAGGCAAGAAAATCGCATGGTTCGGGGATTATAACAACGTCTGCAAGACGTTCGCGCAGGCGGCGCCGATTTTCGGGTTCGATCTTGTCATCTCCACCCCGCCGGACCTCAAACCTGCGAGGACCAGCGCGGATGTGACCTATCAGGAAGATGCCAAGGCGGCCGCGAAGGGCGCGGATGTCATTGTCACTGATACGTGGGTTTCTATGGGGGAGGAAGGCAAGTCGATTGACAAATTCATGCCCTATCAGGTCAATTCTGCGCTGATGGCGCAGGCGAAGGACGGGGCGATTTTCATGCATTGTATGCCCATTCACCAGAACGAGGAAGTGACGCCGGAGGTTCTGAAAACCTCCGCCAGCGTGATTTACGATGAGGCCGAAAACCGCCTGCACGCCCAGAAGGCGATTCTGGCGTGGTGTCTTGAGGAGGCGGGCGTGAGGGTCAGGAAGAAGGGTTAGGTCTTTATCCTTCACTTTTTAGCGGCGATGGCCTAAATAAAGGTCTGGTTTGAACTAAGATCAAGAGAGTTAAGGGCATGGCAAAAAAAGGCAAAATCGTTCTCGCCTATTCGGGCGGACTGGATACATCGGTCATTCTGAAATGGCTGATCGAGCAGGATTACGAGGTGATTGCCTTTATCGCCAATGTCGGGCAGGACGAGGATTTCAAAGCCGCAGAGGCCAAGGCGCTCAAGGTCGGTGCGTCGAAAGTTTATATCGAGGATCTGCGCGAGGAGTTCGTGACGGATTACATCTTCCCGACTTTCAAATCGCAGGCGGTGTATGAGGGGCGGTATCTGCTTGGCACCTCGGTTGCGCGGCCGATCATCGCTAAGCACCAGATTCGCATCGCCGAGAAGGAGAACGCCGAGTATGTCGCGCACGGGGCGACCGGAAAGGGCAACGATCAGGTGCGGTTCGAGCTGACCTACTACGCGCTTAAGCCAGATATCAAGGTGATTGCGCCGTGGAAGATGCCGGAATTCCTGACGCGGTTCCGGGGGCGGACGGATATGCTGAACTACGCGCAGCAATACGGAATTCCCGTCACGGCCACGCACAAGAAGCCCTATTCCGAGGACGATAACCTGCTGCACATTTCCCACGAAGCGGGGATTCTGGAAGATCCCGGCGCGGCGTGCGATGAGGAGATTTATTCCCGCACATCCCATCCTGACCAGTGGCCGGATGAGGCGGAGACGATCGTTCTGACTTTCGAGGAAGGCATTCCCGTCAAAGTCGAGAACAAGGACGACGGCACCAAAAAAACAGGTGCGCTGGAGCTGTTCACGTATCTCAATACGGTCGGCAGCCGCCACGGGATCGGGCGGATGGACATGGTGGAAAACCGCTTCGTCGGGATCAAGTCGCGCGGGGTGTACGAGACTCCGGGCGGGGAGATTTTGCGGCAGGCGCACCGCGACCTCGAAGGCCTCACGATGGACCGGGAGGTCATGAAGCTGCGGGACATGATGGCGCTGAAGGTCGCCGAGCTGATCTATAACGGCTTCTGGTTTGCGCCGGAGTTCGAGCTGCTGATGCACTTCATGGACAAGGCGCAGGAGCCGGTGAACGGCGCGGTGACGGTGCAGCTGTTCAAGGGCCGCGCTTACCCGGTTGCCCGCACCTCCCCCAACGCGCTGTACGACCCCAAGCAATCGAGCATGGACGAGGAAGGCGGCTACAATCAGGTGGACGCGCAAGGGTTCATTCGGATTAACGCCGTGCGCCTGCGGAACAATACGATCGTGCGGCGGAAGGCCGGGAAAAAGAAGGGCCGTAAGGCGGCTTGAATCGCTGTTTCCAGTGTTTTTCTTTGGTCCCTGCCCGCATTTCAGCTAAACTGTTCTGAATAAACAAAAGCTTATAGAACAGGAACAGGATCATGAGTACCAACGGACATCACCATAGCCCGCTTCTTCACGTCACGCCTTTGGACGATCACGGCGGGCTGTCCTGCACGGACGACGCCACGGGGCTGCGCCTCAATCTAAGGCAGACAACTGGCGACAGTCTTGAGCAAGCCTTCCGGCATCAGACGGGCGGGGCCGAGGCCGCCGCGCAAATCCGTGAGGTTCTGATGGGCGCGATGGAGGAGATCGGCGCGATCCTGCATGAGCGCGGGATTCATGCCGTGCGGATGCCACCCGAGCTTGAGCGGGATATGTAGGAATTTTCTAAGCGGGCTCGGCTTCGGGCTGTGCCCCCTGCCCCTTAAGAGTCAGGGTCAAATCATCCGACTGTACGATGCAGTTTTTCGGCTTGCGGCCTTCGAGACGTAATTGGCCGCACATATCAAAAGCCGCATCGGCGTTTTCAAGAACCTTGCGGTTATTGCGCCCTCTTTCCGCCATGTCGTGACGGATATCTTCAGGTGAAAAGTAATTGTCCAAGCCGGCTTCCGCCCAAAGGGAGGTCGAAAGAGCCCGGTTGTGCGGATCGCCGCGGAGATGGGTTAAAGTGTTGTCGTTTCTTGTCCTGTCGCGCCATGCGGCGATGATCTGAGCCTCTCCTTCCGGGTCCGACCCCATCGGCAAGTCCACATAGACCCGATCGCTCAGGTCCATCAGCTTTCCGATCAGTTCGAAATTGACAAATTCTATATTCGTGCGAAGTTTTTTATCCTGTTTCATCTGCAGAAGAGCGTTGCGCATAGTTTGAAGCGTATCCGGGTCCGGATGTGTGACCCGAAGGAAATGATCATTATTTTTCTGCCTGTTTTCCGATACTCGAATTATGCCTTCAGTGAAGGCGGACACGATTCCTGCCTTGCTCACGCTGCCGATAACCAGAAGTTCCTCTCCCTTTTTCTGGCCGGAAAGATCGCGTGCGGACATTTCATGCCTTTGATACTTAAAGGCCGAGGCAATGTCGTTACGGATGAAATTCACATCCTCTCTTAACATTCCGATCAGACGTTGATAACCTTCCGCCTTGTCGGGGTGTTCGTCGTTGAAGCAGCGCCAGCCTTCGTCAAACTGGCTTTTCACATGTGTCTCTCCGAGACGGTTGCTTTCGAATCCGGATAAAACGCGCAGTAGTGCGGAATAACCCTCCGCTCCCTTCAGAGTTTTAACCGCATCCCTATTTTCGGGATAAGGAAAATCTCTAAAATCATCCTCAGTCCCGTACCAGATCTGCCGCGCGCAACTGGCAGCGAAGGGAACAGCGGCCTGTTCCTTCCACGCCTGAATTTCAGGTGTTAAATGCTTTGAATGAAAGTCAATGACCATCAAGTCACCAACCATGACATCCTTACCCATTAGTCTCCGCCTACCTCAGCTAGCCTTGGTTTTCTCCCTAACTATAACCAATTTCTGTTCATAACAACAGCTTTTTAAACTGGCGCGAGGGAGTCAATTCAAGTAATAAAATAACGTTTGGATCTGGCATTAACTCCTTGAAATAGCGATCTCCGCCATGAAAAAAAGCAAGAAAAATTCCCCCAATCCCCTGTGGGGCGGGCGGTTCGAGGATATGCCGGATGCCTAAGCCTGAAAAATAAAAACTCCGATCCCTATGAATCAAGGCTGTTGAGGCGGGGGGGTTCCCTTGTGTCGATTCCGCAGGTCTTAGACTTCCAATGCGGCACTTTGATGCCGTTCATCATAAGCTAACGGGAGGCCTCTGTTTTTTACCTGTTTTATGAAATCAGCCATTTCCGGATCTCTTCTTGATAGGCTCCCAAGAACTTCCCTGGCGGCCTCATCGAGGTATTGCCCGCCATATGGTCTTTCAAGACCGTTCTTATTCACCCGATTCTCACCATTTTGTTGAGCGTCCAAAGCGGCGTAGGCTTTTGCCCTGTCATTGGGCAGAGCATCCAGAGTCCCCTTCCATACGTCTGTCGCCCAAAAGAGATCACGGCCCATTTCAGGGCTTCTTTGGAAGCCTGCGGCAACGCTATCATACAGGCGTCGGGCGATGTATGGTTTTTGCTCGTCCTTAGCAACGCTCAAAAACTTCAAGCAAATTTCTTTATCTCGGTCGACCAAAAAGCGTTTATAAGCGACTACCCCACTAATGCTCTCAAACAACCTATCGGGGGAGTCCCCACTCTGGGCATATCTCTGGCTGGCAAAATCTAAAAAAGTATCCCTGATTTGTTCTACCATTTTTTTAACCCCTAAAATTGATTTGTCCCTAAGGAATTCTTTATCGTCCTAGTATATTGGAAAATTGTAGGAATGTAAAAAAATATTTATTTATTAACTCATTGATAATATTAAATAATTTAAGTTTTTTTCTTTAGTGCTTTTCTAAACAGCAGGAAAATATCCTATCATCCCTAATTTTAGAGGACAACTCTGAGCCTCTTTTTTTCTTCTATAAACTGCTTTTTGTCGCCACTCTTTATTGTTAGTTTACGGGTGGAGATGTGCGCTTGGGGCGGACGGATTTTTTGCATCATTGAGTGAAAAAATGAAAAAAAAGACCAAGAAGGCTTCCAACACCATGTGGGGTGGGCGGTTCGAGGATATGCCGGATGCCTAAGCCTGAAAAACAAAGCCCCGGTCCCTAAGAACCGAGGCTTTAACGAATGATATTCCTGAAATGCGGTCGGTTATCAACACTCCAGTGCGGCTTGCGGTTGCCTATCCCGAAGGTCTAGAGGTATACCCTGATTTTTAACCTGTTCAATATATGCTGCGATGACCGGATCTTTTGATAAGTCCCTCAGAACGTCTCTGGCGGCCTCATCGAGATACTGTCCGCCTTGCGGCCTTTCAAAATAATCTTTATTCTTGGGATGAATAGCATTTTGTTCCGCGTCGATGGCGGCGTAAGCTCTCGCCGAGTCATCGGGCAGACCGCCCAGCGTGCCCTTCCATACATCTGTTGCCCAAAAAACATTATGTAACTTCATAGGATCCCCTGCGTTCGTTCCAGTTAATGAAGGTTGACTTTGTGTCACAATATGAGAATACATCTGTTGTGCAACGTAGGACTTTTCCTCGGGCTTGAGAATAGCCAAAAAGTCCTCGCATCTTTGTCGGTGTCTAGCGGCTATAACACGGCTTTCGATCGTATTGTATATTTCACTTTCAATATCATGAACCGTGTATTGCCCTTGGTTATACCCGTTGGTCATCCTTTCCAAAAACTTATCTTTGAGTCCTTCCGTCATTATCTTATGCCCCTAAATTGTTTTGTCCCTAAAAAAATCTTGGTCTTCCCAGTATATTGGAAAATTGTAGGAATGTAAAAAAATATTTATTTATTAACTCATTGAAAATATTAAATAATTTAAGTTTTTTTCTTTAGTGCCTTTCTAAACAGCAGGAAAATATCCTATCATCCCTAATTTTAGAGGACAACTCTGAGCCTCTTTTTTTCTTCTATAAACTGCTTTTTGTCGCCACTCTTTATTGTTAGTTTACGGGTGGAGATGTGCGCCTGGGGCGGACGGATTTTTTGCATCATTGAGTGAAAAAATGAAAAAAAAGACCAAGAAGGCTTCCAACACCATGTGGGGCGGGCGGTTTGAGGATAAGCCGGATGCCCTTCTGGACCAGATCAACGCGTCGATTTCCATCGACCAGCGGCTCTGGCGGCAAGATATCGCGGGGTCGATCGCGCATTGCGAGATGCTAGCGAAACAGGATATTATTCCTAAAGCGGATGCCCAGAAAATCCTGAAAGGGCTTGCCCAAATCGAGAAGGAGATCGAGAGCGGTTCCTTCGTCTTCAAGACCGAGCTTGAGGACATTCATATGAACATCGAGTCGCGGCTGAAGGAAATCATCGGCGAGGCTGCCGGAAAGCTGCACACCGCCCGGTCGCGGAACGATCAGGTCGCGACGGATTTCCGGCTCTGGGTGCGGGATGCGATTGACGATCTGTCGCTTTATATCACCGACCTCACCGACACGCTGAACGACCTTGCCGCCAAGCACAAGAAAGACCCGATGCCGGGCTTTACGCACCTGCAGGCGGCGCAGCCGATTACGCTGGCTCTGCATCTCGAAGCCTACGTTCAAATGCTGGAGCGGGACTTGTCGCGCCTCGCCGATTGCCGGAAACGCCTGAACGAATGCCCGCTCGGGTCCGCCGCTCTGGCGGGCACACCCTACAAGATCGACCGGAAGATGACCGCGAAGGCGCTGGGCTTCGACCGGCCGACGGCGAGTACGATGGACGGCGTTTCCTCGCGCGATTTTGCGACCGAGTTTCTGTTCGCCTGCGCGCAGTGCGGGCTGAACCTCTCGCGGCTAGCGGAGGAGATTGTCCTGTGGTCCACGCCGCAGTTCGGGTTTATCCGGCTCTCGGACACCTGGAGCACGGGCAGTTCGATCATGCCGCAGAAGAAAAACCCGGATGCGGCGGAACTGATCCGCGCCAAAACCGGGCGGCTGGGGGGTAACCTCAACAATCTCATGACCGTCCTCAAGGGCTTGCCACTCGCGTACAATAAGGATTTGCAGGAAGACAAGGCGCCCGTGTTCGACTCGTTTGATACGCTGGCCTTGTGTTTACAGGCCATGCGCGGGATGCTGGAAACCGCCGCCTTCGATACGGCGCGGATGCTGGAGGCCGCGGAGGACGGCTATACGACGGCTACGCGGCTGGCCGATTGGCTGGTGATGGAACTCGGCATTGCGTTCCGGGACGCGCACCATATCACCGGAACTATCGTGAAAATGGCGGAAAAGAAGGGCTGTAAACTGCATGAATTGGCGCTTTCCGAGATGCAAGCGGTCGAGAAGCGTATTTCCAATAATATTTTTGCTGTTCTCAGAGTTAAAAAAAGCTAAAATCTTGCCATGCGGGATGAAAACAAGGAAGAATTGGCCGCCGCCGTGCAAGAGGTGGCGCAGAATATACGGACTCTGGCACGGGAGGTCGAAAAAGGGCGGACGGCGCCTGTGGATGGGTTCGCGAATGTCAATGACTTTACCTATGACGTCCTGATTTCTATACTTTCCAAGGCAAAACTTGCGACCCCTGACGATGCCGGACGTGCGCCGACCGAGGATTTACGTCAAAACGCCAATCCCCTGCTGGCGCCTATAGGGTTCACCATCGACGAGGTTTATGACGATGCCCGCAAAGGACGTATGTTTGTCCTTAAAAGCGCTTGGGATGAAATGAAGAGCCATCCTGATTTTCCGAAGGATGCCTCGGCCCTCTATGACTCTCTTCATTATTCATTCGAGTTTCTCGGTTTGACGCCCGGATCAGAGGACGCCCTGAGCGCTCTTGGAGCGACGAAGGAAGAGTTTCAGAAAATTGATAAATCCTATGCTCTGGCCGCCGCTTATGACTGTTTCAAGGATCATCACATCGTCGCACAGATGCTCCATCAGCCCCTTCTCTCCCTCAGGCGGGAAAAGGGGCTGGCCCCTTCTTTCGATGCTGCCGTCGAATATGTCGAGCGGTATATGCGCGGGATGCCGCAGGTCATAGGCGACATTCAGAGAATTATGGAGCAGTCGGGCCTTAGCGATCAGGAAACGCAGTTCTATTTCGCTACCCGGATGGAGATGGAGGGTTACAACCCCGACGGGCCACCCGCTCCCGTTCAATAGAGGTTTTGATGCGCGAGCAGGATTACAGAACTTTGTTCGATGCCGTCCATAAGGTCGCCCGGAACATCCGTTCACTGGCCGAGAGCATTGATTCCGGACGCCCGGAAAGGCTCAGCCCCTTTGAATATCTGCAGGATTATTCCTATGACGCGCTGATTTTTCCTCTCGCACAAGCCGGGCTGGCCCATGCGGATGACTCGTTTCAGCCCCCTTCTCCTGATTTGACAAGCAAGGTCAACCCGGTTCTTGCTCCATCGGGAACGGACATCCAGCAACTCTATCAGGATGCCCGCAAGGGAAGCATTTTTATCGCCAAAAACTCCTGGGAGACGCTAAAATCTTCCTATTACACTCCGGTCAAGGTTTCCGACGAATACCAGAGCCTTCATCATGCTCTTGCTTTTCTTCGTATACGGCCCGGCTCCCCGGAAATGTGCGAATTTCTGGACACCACGCCGGAAGCGTTCCGCAGGGTCGATAAATCCTACGCGCTGGCCGGCATCTACAATCACCTCCGCCATAAGCGCGGATTGCTGCAGATTGTCGCCGGACAGCTTGCGCCGCCCGCCTCAGAGGATGGGGAAGTGCGCCCCCGACCCAGCCTTGAAAATCGTCTGGAAGCCAGCTTTGCCCGCGCCTCCAACCCTGTCGGCCTTGAGTTGAGGCGGCTGATGGAACCTTTCGGCCTGACCTTTCAGGAGGTTTCCGCCTATATCGTGACCCGGCTGGAGATGGAGGGGCAGATTCCCAAGGCCGAGAGTTCTCCGGGGTATGTGCATTGAAACTCCTTATCCCAAACGATGAAACCACAAGCCTGATCGAGGGCATTCACACGGTGGCGGAGAATATCCGTTCGCTGGCGCAAAGTGCTGACGAAGGCCGCGTCGAGCGTGTCGATGCCCGTGAGTACGCCCACTACGCTTCCTACGAGAGTCTTATTGTTTTGCTTGCACAGGCCGGACTGGCCTCGCCTATTGACGCTCTCGATCCTCCGAGCGAAGACCTCAAGAGCAAATCCGCCCCGGTTCTTGAACCCGCCGGGTTCACGCTCTCCCAGATTTATGAAGATGCCCGCAAGGGGGCGGTGTTCATGATGCAGCAGAGCTGGGAAGCGATGAAAGACGCGCCCGAGTATCCCGAGAATCCGCGCACGGATTATGACCCGCTCCACTATTGTATGGCCTTTCTGGATGTGACTCCCGGGTCAGAGGAACTTTGCGATCTTCTCGATACAACACCGGAGGTTTTTGCACGGATCGACAAGTCGTTTGCGCTGGCCTGCGCTTATGAGTCCTTTCGCACCAATCAGGGGCTTGTGAGGCTATTTACTGAACAACAGAGGGCGGCCCCACCTGATAATCGCGGCCTGGCCGGACAATTCGCGGCGGCGCGGGATTTCCGGCAACGGTATGACGAAGGGGCGGAGCGGGTTTACAAGGATATCGCGGTTCTTATGCGGAAATCGCAGATTCGTCAGGAAGAGGTCAAATTTTATTTCCTGACGCGGTTAGAGATAGACGGGGATCTTCCTTTGTCCGCCGATCCGCGGGAGCCGATCAATTAAGAAGTGTTTGATCTGCTCTTTTCTCTGCGCTTAAAAGATATATATTAGCCGGATGTTCGATCCTCTCCTGCAGATTCAAAATCTCAGCGTTGATTTCAAAACGCCCTCCGGCGTTTTCAGCGCCGTTAAAAACGTCAGCTTTACCGTCGGCAAGGGGGAGACAGTAGCCGTTGTCGGCGAGAGCGGATCGGGGAAATCCGTCACCGCGCTTTCGGTCATGAAGCTTCTGCCCTACCCTTTGGCCGCGCACAGCGCGGAGAGCAAAATACTTTTCAACGGGGAAGACCTTGTCGCCAAAAAGGACAGCTATATGTGCGCGATCCGCGGGCGGGAAATCGGCATGATCTTTCAGGAGCCGCTGACCGCCCTCAACCCGCTGCACACGATCGAGCGGCAGATCGGCGAAGTGCTGCGGATTCATCAGGGGATGAACACCGTGCAGACGAAGGCGCGGATGCTGGAACTGATGGATATGGTCGGGCTTTCGAACATGAAGGATCGGCTCGACTCCTATCCGCACCAGCTTTCCGGCGGGCAACGGCAGAGGGTGATGATCGGGATGGCGCTGGCGAACAATCCGTCCCTGCTGATTGCCGATGAACCCACAACCGCACTCGATGTAACCATTCAGGCGCAGATTCTTGAGTTGCTGGAGGAACTCCAGACGCAACTGGGCATGGCGCTGATGCTGATTTCGCACGACCTGTCCGTTGTGCGGAAGATGGCGGATAAAATCTGCGTCATGAAAAGCGGCGAACTGGTTGAAGTGCAGCCGACTGAAGATTTATTTTCCAAGCCGCAACACTCCTATACCCAGAAACTTCTGGCCGCGCAGCCTTCGGGCCGGGTAAAGCCCGCTGATGCCGATGCCCCTGCCCTGCTTGAGGGGCAGAACATCAAAGTCTATTTTCCGCGGCGGAAAAGCTTTTTTGGAAAACCTCTGGATTTCGTGAAGGCTGTGGATGATGTGAACGTCACCCTCAAGCGCGGGCATACGCTGGGCGTAGTCGGTGAGTCGGGATCAGGCAAGACAACGCTGGCGCTCGCGCTTTTGCGGATGCTGCCCAGCACGGGAACCATTGTGTTCGCGGGTCAGGCCGTTTCTCCCCTCACGCGCAAGCAGATGCGGCCCTTGCGCTCGAAAATGCAGATTGTGTTTCAGGATCCTTTCGGATCGCTCTCTCCGCGCATGAGCGTGGCGCAGATCATCGACGAGGGGCTGGCTCTCCATAAGCGCGACCTGTCCGAAGAGCAGCGCGACGCGCTAGTGATCGATGCGCTCAACGACGTGCAGATGGACCCTGAGACGCGCCACCGCTATCCGCACGAATTCTCCGGCGGGCAGCGGCAGCGGATTGCCATCGCCCGTGCGTTGGTGCTGGCCCCGGATTTCGTGGTTCTGGACGAGCCAACGTCGGCGCTTGATGTCTCCGTGCAGGCGGAAATCGTTGATCTTCTGCGCGAATTGCAGCAAAAACACGGGCTGTCCTATCTTTTTATCAGCCATGATCTGCGGGTGATAAGGGCGATGTGCCACGACGTTCTGGTCATGAAGGACGGCAAGATCGTAGAGGCCGGGACGGTCGAAGAGATTTTTGAAAAACCCCAGCAGGATTACACCAAGACGCTCATCGAGGCCGCGCTGAATCTTAAGGCGCGGGCGGGGTAGGTATGAAATCTTCATGGTCTTTTCTTGTGACCCTATTTTTTCTTTCGGGTTGCGCCATGAGTTGCGGTGCTTATGAGGATGTCGAGGGCAGCCTGCTCAACATCCAGACAGCCGCCCAGTTTACCGAGCATAAAACAACCCAAAAGGACGTTCTTCAAGGCATGGGTGCCCCCGCCTTGGCTGTCACATGGAAAGACGGTTCAGAGATTCTGAAATACCGTTGGATCAGCGAACGCGTAAGTACCCGCAATTTTGCGGGTATAGTCATAGATACTTATACGTATAGGGCGCAGCAAAGCATGATTTTCAAATTTAAGGACGGGGTTATGGTTTCGAAGGAGGAAGAGTTTTTTACCTATTGGCCCTAACTTTTCTGCCGTACCCCACCCGATTTGTGCTGCATCGCATCAAAAAACTCCAAATTTGGGTCTGTTTACACCTTATCCACCCCAGGTAACGGCTGAAAAAGCCCGAAAGATCAAAAATTTTGCTTTTTTTTTGGCGCGGGGAGTGTTAAGACCTTGGCAACCGTAAATGGATTAAGATAGCTATTCGAGTAATTTAGTGGCCTTTTGGCCTGTTTTTAACAGATTTTAAGGAGAGATGACCTTTGGTAACCGTAACCGTCAAGGATAATAACGTCGATCAGGCGCTGCGCGTCCTCAAGAAGAAAATGCAGCGCGAAGGCCTGTTCCGCGAGATGAAGCTTCGCAAAAACTACGAAAAACCTTCCGAAAAGAAGGCCCGCGAGAAGGCCGAGGCCGTGCGCCGTTTCCGCAAGATGGAACGCAAAAAGCGCCAGCGCGACGGTAATTAGGATCGGGCCTTGAGGTTTTTGAGGAAAACTGCCAATTTAGCGTTGGCAGTTTTTTGTTAGGTCTGGGATTATTTTCGAATGGCTGCGCTCCACCAGTACGTTTTACTGTAGGCGCTTAATTTTTGATCTGGGAGATATAAATGCATGGTAACGGTAAGATCTTCTATTTGAGAATATTTTTTCTTTTGATCTCTATTTTCACGTTTGCAGCCGTTACTGCGTTTGCAAAGAAGGAAAAAGTGCGTTGGGAATATCATAAATCTGTTTCCGGTGCGTTTGATGCCCGTTTTCCCTCCAATTATAAAATAAAGTCAAGCCCGCTGAGGGTTGACGACGAGACTGTGCTTTTTAGAGTCGAGGTCACCTCAGAGATTGAAGATGAAGACAATCCTGAAGCTCCGAAGAGAAACTACTCAATTAAAGTTGACCAAACTTTGGGTGAAGTCATAGGAAGCTCAAAAATAGAGGACCTTTTGAACCGCGATGTTTTTAAGTTTAAGAAAGCGACAAAAGCCTTAGGTGCTAAGCTAGAATCTCAGCAAGATGTTAATATTGATGGATTTATTGGCAAGGAGTTTATGTTCAGTTTTACCGAGAATGGTGCTGAACAAGGCCTGCGCGTTAAGGTCATGTATACTGATGTATCCAGGGTAGAAGCTGTTTTGGCTGGCCCGCAACCGTCGATGTACTCCTTCAAGGCCAACGAGTTTTTTAATTCCCTGAAACTTTATGACGGTAACGCTAGGATCCCAGGCAAGATCGGCGAAGGATGGGCGGAGTATGTGTCGCCTTTAGGTATTTTTACCCTGGTCCTCCCCGATGAAAAGAACACTTATGCACTCGGCGCCCCTAAGTTTGTGAAAGAAGAAAAAAGGGAGCAAGGGCGGTTTTCTTTTAAGGATCCTGTGTTGGGGCACCGCACTTTTTTTAACTTTTTCGGATATCAAATACAGCAAGAAAAAAATTTCGATGACGTTAAGGTCTTGCTTCACGCCGAGCACGTCTCCAAGTATCTGCCTAATTTCAGGCTTGAGGATTTGAAGTTTGACGAGCGGATGGCTACTGACGGCTCTCATGGGATACTCTCTACCAAGATCAGGCTTCGTGGTCTTGAAAAATACCCTTATGTAACCGCTGTTATTATCCAAGCCTTATTCAACAAGGACGGTATCGTCGTTTTGGAGTATATGGGATCTCTTGCCCAAGTGGATGCCCCTCTTGGAAAGACCTTGTTTTCACTTGTAAAGTTTCATCCTGAGAAAAGCTACCAAAAGCCAGAGACATCATCTTCACAGGGAATGTCTTCATCCGTTGCCCCAGCAGAAGAAACTCTTGAGGATGCTGATCGGGATCAAGATGATGAGGATTCATCGGCCGATGCCGATAGTGTTGATGGAGAGGGGAATAAAGGCCTATCCAAGAGTGATGGCAGAGCCATTATAGAAGAAGACAAACAGACACTTAAAGCCACTATCAAGCTGGGCGAACCTCAGTCGGCCGAGAATGCGGACCCTGAGCATTCGTCCGAACCAAATATGGATTCTGTCTCCGCCGAACCTGCTGAAGGCCCCAAAGACCCTGCTGCTCCTCCTGCTGAAAAGGCTCCGGTGCCTGCACCCAGAGTAAGCCATCCTAAGGATCAAACCAAAGTTTTGCCTTAGATAGTTTTGCGGAGCGGCGGGTTTACTGGAGAAAAAACGCCGTCTGCTTCTTGAGCCATTTCTGCATTTCGGGGCGCAGGAGCGGGCCGATGGTTTCCTCGATATCCAGATAATAACCGCGCAGCCATGAGAGTTCGTCGGCGGTGAGGATTTCCTTTTCGATCAGTCTCTGATCGTAGGGCACGAGGGTCATTGATTTAAAGCCGAGGAGATTCTTGCTGCCCTCCTCCTCCTTTTCAAGGCGCACGAGCATAATGTTCTCGATGCGGATGCCGTAGGAGCCCTTGAGATAATATCCCGGCTCATTGGTGAGCAGCATTCCCACTTCCAGTTTTTCCTTACCTCGCGGGGAAATGGAGGCCGGGCCTTCGTGAACGCCGAGATAGCAGCCGACGCCGTGGCCTGTGCCATGGGCATAATCCAGCCCCGCCTCCCAGAGGTGCTGGCGGGCGAGCGCGTCAATCTGCAATCCTGTAGTTCCTTCCGGAAATTTTGCCTTGGACAGAGCGACGTGCCCCTTGAGGACGAGGGTGTAGTGCCGCTTCATCTCCGGAGTCGGGGGGCCGATGGCCACCGTGCGGGTGATGTCGGTCGTGCCCCACATATACTGGCCACCGCAATCGATCAGCAGCAGGCCGGGAGGGGTAATCTGTTTGTTTGTTTCCGGCGTGGCGCGGTAATGGATGATCGCGCCGTTCTCCGCATATCCCGCGATGGTGGCGAAGCTCGGCCCCTGATAGCCGAATTGCTGGGCGCGGAGCATCTGGATGCGTTCGTCGATATAGATTTCCGTCATTCGGCCCTTGTGGGCTTCGGTGTCGATTTCCTGCAAGAGCTGAATCATGGCTATCGCGTCGCGGATATGCGCCTGCCTGACCGCCTCGATCTCGGTTTCACTCTTGATCGCTTTCAAGCGTTCGATGGGGTCTTTCTCTCCGACGATCTGTGCGCCTGAAGCTTTCAGCGTTTCCTCGAACCAGAGCGCCGACTTGTCGCGGTCGAGCATGACCTTACTGCCCGAAAACTGCGCGAGGCGGGCGGGCATTTCCTCTCTGGTAATCACGCGCACGGCTTCGCCCAGATGCTGGCGCACGTTTGGAGTTACTTTACGCGGATCAATGAACCAGTCGAGGGATCCGTCTGCATACAACATCGCAAAAGACAGAAGCGAGGGCGTGTAGAGCATATCGCGTCCGCGCACGTTCAGAAGCCAGCAGACCGAATCCGTCATGGTGATGAGACAGGAATCCGCGCCCTTTTCTCGCATGAGGGCGACGATTTTTTCCCTTTTCTGGGCGGAGTTCATCCCCGCCACTTCGTCGGGGAAGAGTTCCGCCGGGTTCATCGGCTGGCCGGGGCGGTTGGGCCAGACCGCGTCCACCATATTCGGGCTGACCGGAACCAAAACGGCCTTGCCGTCCAGTTTTTTTGTCAGGTTTTCGATCTGGCTTGCGGTGTGCAGCCAGGGGTCGAAGCCGATCCTCTGCCCCTGCGCGGTATTGTTTTGAAGCCAGTCGGCAGGCGTTGTCTTCGTGCTGTCCGCCGTTTCAAAGAGGGCGAGATTGACCTCCTGCTCCAGTTGGATCGTATAGCGGCCATCGCTCATAACCACGGCCTTAGACCTTAAGATGACCGCCGTGCCCGCGCTGCCGGTAAAGCCGGTCAGGAACTTCAGGCGCTCGGCATAGGCCGCCAGAAACTCATTCTGGTATTCGTCGGTGCGCGGCACGATATAGCCGTCCAGACCGAATTCCTGAATCTTTGCACGAAAAGCGGCCAGCCTGTCTTGAACTTGTAATGCGTTTTCTGTCATCATCCCTCTTACAGGTGTTGTGGCATAATATTACGGTTCCTTCCACTCAAGACACAAGATATGGCGCATATAATTGTTTTCGGGAACGAAAAGGGCGGGTCGGGCAAATCGACCGCCGCCATGCATACGGCCGTGGCTCTGCTGCGGCTGGGGTATAAGGTCGGAAGTCTTGACCTCGATGCGCGGCAGGGGACGTTCACCCGCTATCTGAAGAAACGATTCGATTTCATCACCGCCACCCGCGATCCCCTGCCCAGCCCGTCCCATATGGCGATTCCGCGCAGCGAGGCGGATACGGTGCTCGAACAACGGGCGGAGGAACAGGAGTTTCTCGGGATGGCGCTTTCGGAGCTGGGTGCCAGCCATCATTTCATCGTCATCGACACGCCGGGGACGGATAATTTTCTCAGCCGCCTTGCCCACAGCCATGCGGATACGCTGATCACGCCGATGAATGACAGTTTCGTAGACCTCGACCTGCTGGCGGATATCGACCCGGATACTCTGGCGGTGCGGGCGCCCTCCATTTACACCAAAATGGTGCAGGACCAGCGCAACCAGCGCAAATTGCGCGATGGGGGCAGCATCGACTGGATCGTCATGCGGAATCGGCTGGCCTCCCTGAATGCCCGCAACAAGCAGGATGTCGGAAAAATCCTCGAATCCCTCGCAGAGCCTTACAAGTTCCGAATCGCCCCCGGCTTTCACGAGCGAGTGATTTTTAAAGAATTATTCCTTAAGGGGCTTACCTTGCTCGACTTGAAAGAAAGCAAGGAGCATCCCCTGACCCTTTCGCAGGTTTCAGCGCGGCAGGAAGTCCGCAAGCTGCTCGTGGAGCTTGGGCCGGAGAAGCTCAAGGGGCGGGTGCGGCCGCTCAGCTAGGCTTTCATTATCCTTAAAGCGATCATAGACTCTCACAAATAAAAACCATTATATATCAATGATATATCAGTAAGCTGCAAAGGGGTTTTTGTCTCCGATAAAGTTAGGGGCTGACATAGATAAGGGTGAAGAGATTACTTGTTAGCCCACTCAAGTAAAATTTTCAAGAGATTGCTTGAGGGGCGATAATTGAACCTCCATTCACACTCTTTCAGGAACAATTGGAAATG
>JAGNKE010000017.1 GCA_018000295.1 Alphaproteobacteria bacterium
TGAAATGGCGCACCCGGGAAGATTCGAACTCCCGACCTTCTGATCCGTAGTCAGACGCTCTATCCAGCTGAGCTACGGGTGCGCAGGATAAAAACCGGAAATGAAAGCGGACACTACTCGAAACACTTTGGAATTTCAAGAGTTTCTGAATCTTTCCAGCTTATTTGCTCCAAAAGACTGAAATGACTGTAAAAAATTAGTTTTTGCCTTTATTGGGCAGGTTATGGCAATATTAGGGAGCAGGGAGAGTTTGCAGGAAATCTTGATTTTTCCGGGGTTTTTGGTTAAAACTCTGCCGCAAGAATTATAAGAGTGACAGACGCCAAAGGCTGTTATACTCACCGGGCGATAACATAGAGGGTTTTTCATCATGTACGCGAAAGCAGAAGCCGATCAGCCGGATAGTATTCCGTTTGCTTATGTGCCCTTCGAGTCTAACAATCAAAAAGGGTGGGCTATTATCTCCGCTCCTCCTGAGCAACACGCGGCCATTATTCAGGCCGTCAAAGATAATACGGACCGTGGAACGACCCTGAATTTAATGAGACTTATCGAGGCTTTTAACGGCAAGGTCACGAAGTCCGGACCAGGGCAGATTCCCGAGGAAGAGCGTAAGGATCTCCATATGCTTTATGGTGGCCAGGATCCCGAGCAGGGAAGTCTTGACATATAAGAGTATTTTGTGAGGTTTGACACTTATGCCCTCCGGCCACGATAAGCAGACATTCGATGATAATCCGCAACAGCGTTCGGAGTCGCTGGCTTGGATTCCGGTCGGGCATGACGTCGATGAGCATGATCTTTCGCCGCTTAAGGCGCTGGCCGGGGCGATCATTCATGCAGATGACCAGAAGAAACGCACCGGGCAGGAGTTCGCGGACGAGGCTGTATCCGATGCCGCTTCGTTCGTTGAGATTGGAAAAGGGGCTGTTCATGCGTTTATGCAGCAATCTCCCGCGGCTCTGGCTGAAAACCCCTTTGCCTATATTTCTGCGACGGCTGCCGTTTATCTTCTGACCCAGATCCATAAGGACGGCACCAAGGCCGAGGGGCGGTTGATCAGTGCCCTCAAATTGCTCGATGAATACAAGCGCACGAAGGACAGGGATGTTCTCCATAAGGCCGGTCTGGAACTGGAGCAGGTTCCGAATATCGAATTGAATGGCCAGACCTGCGGGCGGACGCTGTCGCTGATGAAAGTTTATGAAATCGGTGATCGTGTCGCCCAGACCGACGTCGGCACCGCGAAAAAGATCGCCGACCGTCTGGTTCAGTTCGGCCAGACGACGAGCCATGCCCTCAAGGAAAGTTTCGTCAACGCTTATTGGCGCAACCCCACCGGGATTGTGGGGATTTTCAAGGCCACGGCGAATGCGTTGCGCGTGTCGTGGCGGCTGGCGCATATAAGGGCGACCGGGAGCAACGAAATCCAACACGATCATAAGAAGGGACTTTTTAAGTCCAAGGAGCCTGAAGACGCGCCGATCGACCTGACCCGCGTTGTCCTCAAGGGGATAGAAGTCGAGAATATTGAAGACTTTCAGCCCAGCATTCTTGAGGAAAGTCTGCACATTGACGAGCAGTATCAGGATCTGCTCAAGGACCGTCTGAAATTTATGCGGATGACCGTCATTCAGGGGATTTTCATCGGCGCGTCGATCGGGCAGGGCGTTTATAACGGTCTGAAGGGTGATGCCGGTTGGGCGTTCATTAATTTCTCCAGCGCAAGCGCGGCGTCGGGGCCGTTCAAATTCTTCGCCGAGCGGTATGCGGAAATCGATGCGATTTTGCGGACCCACCGCGCGGAAACGGGACATAGGCTTGCAAGCCTCGCGGGACGCGATTCAACTACGGACCATCACGATCACCCTACGCCGGAAATCTGAGTAAAAGACCAGCAGATTCAGCGTTTCCAGCCCATGACGAACCCGGCCTGAAATTCATCATCCCGGTCATATTGAAGTCTGATCCCCGCATCGGGCGTACCCAGCGGGCCGAGATCGACCCGTTTGGTATGATCAGAGTAAACGCCAAAATTTTCATCCGTGTTCACATTGGCGCCGAAAACGTGGCGAAGATTGCTGTACCACTGATCGCCCTTGCTGTTCAATTCCAACTCCGAATAGGCCGTTCCTAAGGTGTGAGGGTCATTTTCCAGCCATTGCGTGGCATGAAATCCGGTCCGCCAATAGGTGTCCGATCCCAGATTGAAATTGTTGGTCAGGTTTGCCGTGACTTCGCCAAAGGCATCGACACGCGGGCGGTTTGCGTAAGTGCCTGATACACCGGAACGCAAGGAAATCGATTCCGATAATCCCTGGTTGAGAGTCAGACCCCCGTTTGCAAACAGATCGCCTTGTTCGGTGCCGAGAGTGGAATAAGGCGTGAAGGTTCCGGACCCTAATTGAAAATCACGGCTGCTGTAGCGAATTCCAAGAATGTCCCTGTGTCCTTCGAAGTGGTCGTCCACCCATGGGCGCGACGTCCTGATCTGCCCGTCGGTATCGCCGTCCTGATGGCCCAGAAGGCCGACATCGATTTTTCCGGCAGAGTCCACCGTATGGCGGACATAAAGCTCTGGCGCGGGTGGTTCGAGGGTTCCCTGAAAGTTCATCATTCCGAGCCGAAGGCCATCGCCCTTGCCGTTGGAAATTACACCCGTGGACAGACGCTCACTCTCCATCATAAGGCCGCCGTCGAGAACCGGAACCTGGAACCTGTATGGTCCGCCCGAGTTATCGGCCCGAAAATTATTGCTGACCGTATCGGCCGATTCAAGGCGGGCTGGAGTAATCTGTATTCCTCGGTTTTGTGCGACATATTGGGCGAGGAAGGGGGCTGTGCCTTGATCCCGGTGCTGACGAAGCTGGGTGAGCGGGAGGCCTTGATTTTGCGCTGCTTCGAAATCCGTATTATAAGTGGCGTAGTAACGGGCGTGTTCAGCCATGTTTTTGGCTCTGTCTGCCGTCATTCCCGGCGCATCGTGGAGAAGAAGCACAATTCTGTCAGGATCCGTGAACAGTTTCTGAATATCCTCGGCGGTTTGAAACTGGTTTTTGTTGTCCATATAGGTCTTCAATGCCCAGCCCATGAAGCCTTCGGCCTTCGTGAGATTTAGAGCTTCGCCGACGAGGGTGGTTCCCGACATCTGGGCTCTCAGCCCTTCCCGGATATCCTCAATCTGCAAGGTATCAAGTATGTTGGCTTTTTCGATAGAGATCAGGGAAAGAGTCTGGTCTACCTGCGCCAGTCCGGTGAAGAGTTTTGGAACCTGTTCCCGGATGAAGGCCTCGCGGTCAAAGGGAGGCTGCGGCGCTCCGCCGGTCATGTTCTGGAAGGGCCGCGCCATTTCCTGCAGTTCGGCGGCCTTGATCTGGGCGGCGAGCGTCATCAGGGTTTGCTGATACGGGTTGATGGTTCCGTCCTTGGCGAGTTGCTGGCGCATATCGGCGATCCTGTTGACGCCGTCCGCGCCGTCGAACATTGCGAGGTCGCGCAGGACTTTATCGACCGATACGGGTTTGGGGGTGCCTGTTCCTTCAGGTACTTTAAGGCCAGAGAGTCCCGGGGCTGTCGGTTGCGTTGTGCCTAAAAATTTTTTAAACGCGCCTTCCTGCGCCTGTGTCAGCGCACTGTTCAGAGTCTGCTGGATGAGCGCAAGCCCTTGTGTTCCGTCGAAGGTTTTGCTGGCCCGATTGTATCCGGGAAAAATGTCTTTCGCTCCTTCACTGTTCGCAAGACTGTTTAAATATCCCAAGATCAAAACCGCTTCAGCCCTTTTTTCCGGAGCCGTCTGGTTCAGGCGCTCGCTGAGTAGGGCTACCGCCGGGTGATCGTGAATGGCTTCGCGTGAAGGCTCGTTGAAGATTAGCAACTGCGCGGTGTAAATCTGCTCGATTTGTTCGCGTGCCAAAGATCTTTGTTCATCGGTTGCCTGAGCGTTCGACAAGACCGCAAGAGAATCGGAAATAGTCTTTTCAAGAGTGCGAAGATCACCCGACATTAGAACCCCCTATGAATATTCTTTGTGAATATTCTTTGATAACAATTTTTTTTTGTGCATTCTAGCAGCCTTTGACAGGGAATACAAAAACATACCTTTGTATGGTTTTTCTTTGAAAACCCCGTTTCCCTGAATGGCTGTTTCCTGATAGATATTGGTTTTGGCCTGTCCCCGTAGCTCAGCAGGATAGAGCGCAGGATTCCTAATCCTGAGGTCGTGGGTTCAAATCCCGCCGGGGACGCCAGTTGAGGGGTATTCTGTCATTGTTTTTTGTCCCATTCGTGGGAAGTGGCTGATGAAACCTATCGAGGAGGATGAGCCGATCCTTATCGATGGAGTAGGGGACATTGTCGACAAGGAGGCCGATCCTGTCGCGGATATGTAGTTCGCCCGTTGTGTATAACAGCGGGGACTGATTGTTTGTCTTTTTCCCAAAAAAAACCCTTAAAAAACGTTGCATTTCCTCGTGAAAATGTTAAGTATTTGCTGCAACGCACTATATAATAAACATCAGGAGGAATTTCATGTCTAAATTCGGACTTGCAGAATACATATGGATTGATGGGTCGCTGCCGACGCGCAATCTGCGCTCGAAGGCACGGACCGTCAAGGTCGGGGCCAATCCCAAGGTTTCGGATTTCCCGGAGTGGAGCTTTGACGGATCGTCCACGAATCAGGCGCATGGCCATGATTCGGACTGCATCCTCAAGCCCGTAAGTTTTTTCCCCGATCCTATTCGCGGGGAAGGGAGTTTCCTTGTCATGTGCGAGGTTTTCAACCCCGACGAGACGCCGCATGAATCCAATTCCCGCGCCCAGTTGCGTGCCGTTCTTGATGCCGGTGCCGCCAAGCAGGAACCTTGGTGCGGCTATGAGCAGGAATATACGTTCTTCCGCGGGCGTCAGCCTCTGGGTTGGCCGGAATACGGTTTTCCGCGGCCGCAGGGTCCATATTATTGCGGCGTCGGAGCCGACGAGGTGTTCGGGCGCGAGGTCGTGGAAGATCATGCTGCGCTGTGTCTTGATGCCGGACTGATGTTCTACGGGATCAATGCCGAAGTGATGCCCGGCCAGTGGGAGTTCCAGATCGGTTTCCGCGGCGATGCCTCTGAAACCGCGAATGCGATCGACATGGCTGACCAAGTCTGGGTGGGCCGCTGGCTGTTGTGCCGCGTTGCCGAGGATCACGGCGTGATGGTGACGTTCGATGTGAAGCCCGTCAAGGGCGACTGGAACGGGGCCGGGATGCACACCAACTTCTCGACCAAGGATACCCGCGACCCGAAGAAAGGCCGTGCGGCGATCAAGGCGGCAACCGATGCCCTGTCAAGGAAGCATTTCGAACATATCGCTGTTTACGGCGCGGGGAATCATGACCGTCTGACCGGGCGGCATGAAACCTGCGACATCAATACGTTCCGAGTCGGTGATGCGGACCGGGGTTGTTCGATCCGGATTCCCAAGCCCGTTGCGCTCAAAGGTTATGGATATTTCGAAGACCGCCGTCCGGGTGCCAACGCAGATCCTTATCTGGTCGCCGCGCGCTTGTGCGCTACGGTCTGCGGTGTTGACGAGAAGGTCATGACCTTTACCTCGTGGCCGCGCAAGGATGCCAAAATCGCGATTGCCGCCGAATAACGGTCTTTAGCTGAAATTATTAAGGACGCCCGTAATTTTTACGGGCGTCTTTTTTTGTTTTCATCACTTGGCTGTTGTCACTGGCTGCGGATGGCTATATTTATATGTATCCCTCGTGACCGCGAGTTTCTGCGTTCCTGATTCACTTTTGGAGTGTTCTTTAAAAGTTTTGGTTGTGTTCTCGTGCTTTTTCAAGTGGGTGAACGGACTTGTGTTGCTTTACTAGAGACATTTTCTGAAAGGTTGCTCGGTATCCTTGGAATTATACGCTAGACACTATGGCAGAAGACCCTAACAAAAAAACGCCCACGCCCGATAACGAGGAAGTCATCGACTTCGTCGTCGAGGAGGGGTTTTTCGTGGATAGCAGTACGCCTGCGCCTGAAAGGCCAGCGCCATCAAAGGGAAGTTTCCTGAATGTCCCGGCCCCGTTTTTCCCAAAGAAAAAGCAGGAGGAGCCGAAAGGGAAGGCTATTTCGGGCGGGAAAGGCGGTCTGCAATCTTTCTCTGCTGAAGCTTCCAGCGAGGGGGGGCATGATCCTGGCGCCGCGAAAAAGAGAATGGGCGAGCGGATGGTGGAGATGGGGCTGATTACAGCCGACCAACTCAACGTCGCCCTGCAGGAAAAGAAAATCACCAATAAGATGCTGGGTGAAATTCTTGTCGAACTTGGTTTTATCGATGAGGAAACGCTTACGATGTTTCTGGCCGAGACTTCTGGTTTCGGCATTTTCGATCCGCGCTCAACCATTGTTGATGGGGATGCGCTTGCCCTGATCGAGAAATCTCTAGCGATCAAGCATCAGTTGTTACCGATTTCCATTGATGATCAGTATGTCCACGTGGCGATGGCGGACCCTTACGACGTCGTTGCTCTTGATACCTTGCGCCGTTTTTTGCCCAAAGGTCGCCAGATCAAGCCTCATGTCACTACGGCGGGCGTACTGTCAGAGGCTATTGATGCTTCTTATGGTTATGCCAGTTCGATCAAGGATATTCTACAGGAGTTGGAGGAGGGAAAGGCCCAGAAAGACGTTGCCAGTCTTTCCGGGGCGGAGGCCTTTTCCCATCCGATTGTGCGCTTAGTTAATGCGCTGGTTTTTGAGGCTGTCAAAATCGGTGCTTCCGATCTACATTTCGAGCCTGAGGAGAATTTTGTCCGGTTGCGGTACCGTCTGGACGGCGTGTTGTTTACTGCACAGATTTTGCATAAGCAGCACTGGAACGGGATATCGCAGCGCCTTAAGATTCTCTGCGATATGAATATTGCCGATAAGCTCTCGCCACAGGATGGGCGTTTTGGGCTAAATGTCGGGGGGCGCGAGGCGGATTTCCGCGTTTCTTCTCTGCCGACGGTTTTCGGCGAGAATATCGTTCTCCGGGTTCTGGATAAGAGCGCGAGCATCATGCCTTTGAGCGCCCTTGGTTTCAGCGAGGAGAACAAGCGAAAGATCAAGATCGCTACGTCTCGCCCGGAGGGGATCATCATCGTGACCGGGCCGACGGGGAGCGGCAAGACGACATCGCTTTATTCCATGCTGAACGAAATCAACGATGTTGAGGTGAATATCCAGACTCTTGAAGATCCCGTCGAATATTCTTTGCCGATGATCCGGCAGACGCCTGTCCGTGAGGGATTTCTGGAATTTGCGGACGGGATTAAGGCTCTGCTCCGGCAAGATCCGGATATCATTTTCATCGGGGAAATCCGGGACCAGACGACGGCGGAAATGGCCCTGAAGGCCGCGATGACCGGGCATCAGGTCTATACGTCGCTTCACACCAACGATTCATTCGGTGCCATTCCGCGGCTTATCGATCTCGGCATGAAGCCGGGGATGCTGGCGGGGGCTATTATCGCCGTATTTGCCCAGCGTCTGGCGCGGCGGCTGTGTCAAACCTGCAAGGTGGAGTATACGCCGACAGAGGAGGAGCGCAGGATTCTCAAGATGGCCCCGGAAGATCAGACGGTTATTTATACGGCCAGCCCCGAAGGGTGCGAGGTCTGCAAAGGGAAGGGGTATAAGGGCCGCGTGGCGGTTGTCGAAATCCTGCTGTTCGACGAGGAGCTTGATGAGGTGCTTGCCCGTGGTCAATCTAAGGCTGAATTAAAAACTGTGGCCGTTAAAAAAGGCTTCAAAAGTATGAAAGACGATGGCATTCTCAAGATCATGGAAGGTCAGACGAGCATCGCCGCCCTTGCGGATGTTGTCGATATGACCAAGTAACCCTTTCTTAACTATACTACCTCTCAAAGTTTCATCTTCTGTAAACCTTTTTCCTGCATATTCAGACATGTCTTTACTGATGGGGCAGAGCCATAGAACGCTATAAATACAGAGCGATCAACTCCAAGGGTCGGCAAGTCCGCGGCTCGTTGTCTGCGCGCAGCGAGGTCGATCTTTACAACCAGCTTCAGACCGCCGGTCTGGAGTTGGTGCAGTGCGCGTCCCTGACAGAGAAAAAAAGCAAAATTCCCGGTATTTCTTTTAACAAGGTGAAGGTCCGCGACCTCATCCAGTTTTTCATCGCTATGCAGCAGATGCAGGGCGCTGGCGTTCCCATGCTTGATGCGCTGGCGGATATCCGCGATGCGACCAGTAACGATATGCTCCGCGATATGCTGAGCGAGATTCACAGGGACGTGCGTGATGGAGCCTCTCTTTCTGAAGCTATGTCCAAGCATCCAAAAATCTTCAAGCCTTTGTATATCTCCCTTATTAAAGCTGGCGAAGACACCGGCGATTTAACCTCTTCCTACTCCCAGTTGGAGAAGTTCCTTAAATGGGTGGACGAGATGCAGTCCAAAATCAAGAAGGCGACGCGTTATCCGATCATCGTGACCTTTGTCGTGCTTTTCACGATTATTTTCATGATGAGTTATGTCGTTCCACAAATTGTGGGCTTCCTGAAGTATCTTGATATCGAATTGCCGTGGTATTCGGTTTGGCTGATCAATACGTCGAGTTTCTTCGTCAATCCGCAGTTCGAAGTTTTGGGTCTTCCTATCTATGGCGCTTATATTGTCATTGCCGTTCCGGTTATCCTGGCCACAATTTTTATTATGATGCGGCGGATGTCCGATGAGGTGGCCTATAAGGTAGATTCTCTTTACCTCAATATGCCTGTGGCTGGGCCGCTGATCCGGAAAATTACCATTGCCCGGTATTCTCAGACTTTTGCAGCCCTTTTTACCAGCGGGATTGATGTTATCAACGCTTTGAAGTCGGCCCGTAACACCGTCAATAATCTTGTCCTTCTTGATGCCATGGAGGGGGTTGAAAATTATGTTAAGTCTGGAAGCCCGCTTTCTGACGCTTTTAACGCTTCCGGTGAGTTTCCCAGTATGGTGATCCGCATGGTTAAAATCGGTGAAGAATCCGGTAAGCTTGGTGAGGTTCTCGATCAGGTTTCGGCCTTTTACACAAAAGATGTGGATGAAGCGATTGACGGATTAATTGAGCTGATTCAGCCGACATTAACGTGTATACTGGCGTTGGTGATCGTCTGGATTGCTGCTGGCTCGCTCGGGCCGATCTATATGAACCTTGGCAATATGATGGATAAGATTCAGTAGGATCCTGTCCTTCTCTTTTTTGAGTAACTGAGAATGTCTCTGTCTTTTTTAGCGCCATCGCGGACTGTTCTTCTGATTACCGATGATGCGCTTCTTATTTTCAGCGTGACCGCCAGGGGTGTCCGGCTTGTGGATACAGTGCCTTGGGCTGTCGATAATTTTGAGGCAAATGTTGCTGCTGTCGTCTCCAAGGAGTGCGGCGGTAAGCCTGTGCTGATCCTCAACGACATGGTTGAGCAGCACTACCGCAAAGAGCGGATCCCTAAAGTCAGCGTTATGGACAAGGCGAATGTCCTGCAGCGCAAGCTTATGGTTGCCTTTCCGAACTACCCGGTACGGGCGGCGCTTCCGCTCAAGGAGAAGACCGGGAAAGGGGATAAAGCCCTGCCGGGAAGTGTGTATATTTTTGCCGCTGTCCCTGATACCGACCCGTTCAAGAAAACGATGGGCGCTGCGCGGCGTTCGCTTGCGCCTATTGCTGGCTTCTGCCTTCTCCCGGTTGAGGCTGCGGGGATGGTCAAGATTCTCGCTAAGAAGCTGACCAAAGGCAAAGACAAGTCCAAATGGACCGTTTTTATCGGGCAGCACCAGAGCGGAGGTTTGCGTCAGGTTGTCGTTAAGAACGGCGAGCTGGCCCTGACCCGTATGACGCCGATCGTTGAGAGCGATGACGATCCCGCGAAATGGGTGGCTGATGTTTCCCAGGAATTCAAGGCGACGATGAGTTATCTGGGGCGCTTCGGTTACGATGTTTCCGATGGGTTGAATGTTATTCTTATTTCCAATCCGTCCGTGGGTGAGATGATGGAAGAGGCTATTGATACGCCTTGCCATTATTATAATCTCACGAGTCAGGATGCCGCGCAGCTTCTGGGGATGTCGCTGGGTCGGCAGGATCATCTGGGTTATGCTGATATCCTTCATATTGCCTGGTCGGGGCGGAAGGCTTCGTTTACCCTCCCCATGAAGGCCAAGGAGATCGAGAGGGTCTCGCGTCCCCGGCAAATCGCCGTTGCCGCTTCTGCCCTGCTTTTGCTTGTAGGGTTGTTTCAGGGGTATCAGCTGTTTAATTCCTACGGTACTGTGAGTGAAAATCAAGAGCAGATCGACGATGAAGAATCCAAGAAAGCGCAGCTCGATCTTAAGTTATCCAAGGAAATCAAGCGCAAGGAGGATCTCGGGTTCGATATTACCTTGATCCAGAGCGCTTTGGCTGTTCATAACCAGCTTGAACTCAAGAGGATTAAGGTTCTTGATTTGTTTTACCGGATAGGCGTGTCCATGGGGACGGAGTTGCGTTTTGATGTGATCGAGATCGAGAGAGCGCAGGCTGGCATTATCGACCAATGGGCTGCAGAAAAACCTAAGGCTCCGCTTTTCCGGGCTGTTGTCCGCATGACTTTTCCGAGTACAACCGATCCAGAGAAGGGCAATAAGGAGGTTCAGGATTTGCAAACCCGCCTTCAGACCGTTTTGCCCGACCATATCGTGAAGGTTACAAAGAAGCTGGAAGATTATGAGTATGTTGATAGCATCGTCGTCCAGACCGGCGATGCTGCCAAGGAAATCAAGTCGGCCGATTTTGTTGCCGAAATTAAAATTGAGGGGCCGGAGCTTCAAATATGATCAAGGTTATCGGTGCAAAGAGATTGTTGCTTCTTACGGTTTTGTTAGGCGTCAACGTTTTACTAGCTGCGGCCACTTATCTTTATCTTATTCCTCAAGAATCCGAGACCGAAAAAAGGCTTCGTACGCTCCGTGGTGAAAACCAAACCAAGCAAGCCGATTTTGATCGGATGCAAATTGAGTTTGAGCAGCTCGGGCAGCAGCAGGACAAGTTTGATGCGCTCAAGGAGGACGGTTTTTTTAAAACACAGGTCCGCAGCGTTGCGAGGAAACTGTTCAGAGACATTCAGCTTGAATCCCGCGTTGTTTCGTCCGTTGCCGCGATCAATCCCGGCATTATCGAGGAAAACGAGGAGGCCAAGAAATCGAATTACAAGCTTTTGGCGAGTCCCATCGGTATTACTGTGGAGGCGTTTGACGATGCGGATATATATAATTATCTCTTTATTCTTGAGCAGAAGTTTCCCGGGCATCTCAGTGTGGATCAGATGTCGATGAGTCGTGTTACGGACATTTCCGGGCCTGTATTACGCTCCATTGCCACGGGTCAAAACCCTGTTCTCGTCAAGGCGACCATCAAAATGTCCTGGCGGACCATGATTCCGGATTCGCAAATTATTGTTGAGGAGCAGCAGTAGTTTTCATGCAAAAAGATACGAACATGAAAAATTCTCTTCACCGAAAAGCTTCCCTGCCTTACATCAGAAGGTTGGTTGCAGGTGCTGTTTTTTGCGGTACTCTTTTGACGGGGATGGCCTTGGGCAGCTTTGTTTTTGCACAAGAGCAAGAAGTCAGTGTAACGGGCGGTTCCGATGATCTTGGGCTTGAGGGCATTGAGGAGCCGCAAGCTGCTCAGTCTTTGCCCGAGCCTGTTGTTTCTCAGGCTGCTCCTCCCCTCAATCAAGATCTTTCTCTCGATCAGGCTCCGGCGTTGCCTGATGTAAATCTGGCTCAGCCTGCGGAAAGTGAGCAGGCTTCGGGTATGCCGCCCCAGCCTGTACAGGATTCCGGCGGCGGGATGGCTGCGGACCTTCCGGGGATCGATATTGCTGGTAGCCCTGAAAAAAATGATGCTAAGCCTGCGCAAGCCAGTACCGATGAGGGGTTTGATAAAATGCTTGAGCGGAAGGGGAAACCTGAGTCCCCCACGCCTGATTCCGTAAAGCAGAAAATTGCAGAAGATGACCGTTCGCCGTTCAAGCCCGAGAAGATACGATCGCTGTTTTTCACCTACTGGCAGCATGAGGCGATTGTTGATGCCAAGAAGTCCAGAGGAAGAGCCCGTCCACCCACGGAGTCTGAACTGAAGCACCTCGATAAAGACGAGGAGAAGAAGCCTGGTGAGCGGGATTTGATTCTTGACGGTATTGTCTTTGTCTCCGCAGATGACTGGACGATCTGGATTAATGGGATGCGCGTGACGCCGAGCGCGATTCCCAAGGAAGTGATCGATTTGCGCGTCTTTAAGGAATACATCGAAGTCAAATGGTTGGACGAACATACTAATCAGGTTTTTCCCATCCGCTTAAGGGCACATCAGCGGTTTAACCTCGATATGAGAATTTTCTTGCCTGGCTAGCGGTTTTTGGGCCCTGTGGATTTCTTATGACCGAACATTCTCTTGATATTCGCGGGTTGTGTGTTTCATTTTCGGGCACAAAGGTTCTTGACGCCATCGATCTTGATATCCGCAGGGGGGAAACCTTTGGTCTGATGGGGCTTAACGGTGCGGGGAAGACGACGACGATCAAGTGCATTCTGGGCTTACGTGAGCAGGATTCCGGCGAAATTCTGATCAACGGCCGGGACAAGTCGGATACCGAAAGCAAGGCCATGCTGGCCTATTTGCCTGAGAAATTCGAGCCACCGTGGTTTTTGACGGGAATGGAGTTTCTTCATTTCTGCCTCAGCCTCTATAACCGCACGATGAGCGATCAGGCTATTCTTGAGGCTACGGAGGGGCTTGCACTTGATCCCAAAGCGTTGAGGCGGAAAATGAACACCTATTCCAAGGGGATGCGCCAGAAGCTCGGGATTCTGGGGACTTTGCTTACGGAATGCTCGCTGTTCATCCTGGATGAGCCGATGAGCGGGCTTGATCCGCGGGCGCGGGCGCTTGTCAAAAAGATGATTACGGATATTAAGCACAAGGACCGTACTATCTTTTTGAGTTCACATATACTTTCTGACATGGATGAGATCTGTGATCGTGTGGCCGTCCTGCATGATTCCAAAATCCTTTTCGTCGGGACACCGCAAGAGATGAAGGCGCAGACGAAGGCGCAAAATCTTGAGCAGGCCTTTCTTGATTATGTTGAGAAAAGGAAAGCTGCGTGATATCATCCGAATCAAGCCAGTGTCCGGCTTGTCCTTAATCTTTTCCAACCGTTATGCGTTTTCCCCAGAGTTTTCCTTATGAAAAAGTTGCGTTTCTCTTTTCGCCCCCTGAAAGTTTCACTGGTTGCGCTTGTCGTTGCCTCTTCAGGTCTTGGCACTCTTTTTTCCCCAAGCGCCTATGGGCAGGATGTTTCGGTTGTTGTCGATGACGGGGAGAGCATCCCCTCGGAAGCAGGGCTGGCCTCGCCGGATCCCGGTGCTCAGCCTCCTGTAGATGCGGCGGTTCAGGGCGAAAATGTGATTTTACCTGAGGCGAGTCCGGAGGATGAGGCCGCGGCCATTTCCGGGCCTTCGGCAGTTCATTCCGGCGTTGATCTGGAAGCTGATCCCGATGCATTTTTTGATGCTGAACAGCTGGTTCCCCAGGGGGAAATGAGCAAGCAGGGGCCAAAGCGTGTCAATCCGAGTTTGCAGCCTGCGTCAAAGCTAATCACTGTCCGTAAGAATGCCGGACAAGACAGTACCACGGCCCAACTGGTTTCTGCCGAGCGGGCGATGTCCCTCGGGCTTTATGATTCTGCGCTGGAGATGTTCAATAGTCTGTATGCCAAGAGTAAACGTGATCCAAGGGTTCTCATGGGCCGCGCCGTGGCGCTGCAGAATCTCGGGCATTTTGAGGATGCGATGCGGATGTACGAAGAGCTCTCTGCGCTCGATTCCCGGAATATCGACGTCAAGGTTAATATGCTTGGTCTTCTCTCCACGAAGTATCCGGCTATCGCTTTGCGGCGGCTTGTGGATTTGCGTGAGGAACATCCCAGCCATGCGGGTATTGTTGCGCAGCTTGCTGTGACCGAAGCCAATGTAGGGGATTTTGAATCCGCGCTCAAGCATTTGGGCATAGCCGCCAGTATGGAGCCGCATAATGCAAACCATCTCTATAACATGGCAGTGATTACCGACCGAGCGGGGCAGACCTCTCAGGCTGTGAGCTATTACGAGCAGGCTCTTGAGGTTGATTCGATTTATGGGTCTGGGCGGTCCATTCCCCGCGAGTCCGTTTACGAGAGGCTGGCCAATATCCGTTAATTCTTTTACTCTGTTGCGTATAGTTCATGAATACTTTCGAAATCCTGACTATCGTTTTTTTGGGTTTGGTTTTCGGGAGTTTCAGCACCGCGCTGGTTTACAGGGTGCCGCGTAAGCAAAACTGGATATCAAAACGTTCTGCGTGTACTTCGTGCAAGAGGCTTTTGGGCTTTGCCGATCTGGTCCCTGTTTTTTCATGGTTTTTTTCCGGTGGGTGTTGCCGTCACTGCGGTCAGGGGGTTTCTTGGCTTTATCCAGCTATAGAAGTCGGGGTTCTCGTCCTTTGTTTAATCGTCTATAAATTTTTCGGGCTGACAGGCGAGGGCATTTTTCTGATGTGTTTGACGCCCTTGCTCGCGGCGATGGTCGTTATCGATTTTCAGAGGATGATTCTGCCGGATCAGTTGCAGTTTTCGTGCTTAATTCTCGGTATTACCCGTTTGGGCTATTTTTCTTTTACTAATCAGTTTCATTCTTTTTCAGAGCTGTTTCTGCCTTACCTGCTGGCGGCTTTTTTCTACACGGTACTATCGCTGGCGCTCAGATACATCGTTTCTATGGCTTTACGTAAGGAAGCCTTGGGAATGGGAGATGTTAAGCTTTTCTTCATCATGGGTTTCTGGCTCGGTATTGAATGGATGCCCGTGCTTTTTATTTTCGCCGGGGTATCGGGAGTTTTCTTGGCTTTGTTCTGGCGTATTGTCATAAGAAAAAGAGACTTCCCTTTCGGTCCGCCGTTAATCATTGCTTTATTTTCTCTTCTTTTGTTGCAAGGACCGATCCTTAAATGAATAATATTCCTAAAATCCGCACTATCTTTACTTTCCTTTTATAAAATTGCGTTAAAACAGTATCACGGGGCAACACCGCACACTCAGGGAGCAGAACCTTGGATCTCACACAGCTACTCGCGTTCACCATGCAAAACAAAGCCTCCGACCTTCATTTGAGCGCCGGAAGCCCCCCGATTATCCGTGTCAGCGGACTGATGAAGCGCGTCAAGTCCGATGCTTTGGGTAGTGATGATATCCGCACGATGCTTTATTCGATCATGGCGGAAGACCAGCGGGCAGAGTACGAAAAGAATATGGAACTGGACTTTGCGATCGCTTTGGGCGAAAAGGCGCGTTTCCGGGTGAACGCCTTTACAACGCGTCTTGGTGCCGCCGCCGTTTTCCGGACCATTCCCACGGAAATTCCGACGATGGAGCAGCTTGACCTGCCGCCCGTCATGCGACGTTTTGCCGAACTGGAGAAGGGGATCATACTGATTACCGGTCCTACGGGGTCTGGTAAATCGACGACCCTCGCGTCTATGATCAATCATATCAACCTCCACCATCCCAAGCATATTCTGACGATTGAAGACCCTGTGGAGTTTTTCCATACTTCGAAAAAGTCTCTTATTAACCATCGCGAGGTCGGAACGGATACACGGTCATTTGCACGTGCGCTGAAAAGCTCACTGCGGGAAGATCCCGACGTGATTCTGGTGGGGGAGATGCGCGATCATGAAACTATTTCCCTTGCCCTGACCGCCGCAGAAACCGGACACTTGGTTTTCGGAACCCTGCACGCGAACTCCGCGTCTAAAACTATCGACCGTATCATCGACGTGTTTCCGACCGGCGATAAGGAGATGGTTAGGGCCATGTTGGCCAGTTCGATTCAGGGCGTTATCGCCCAGACCCTTTTACGCCGTGCTGAAGGCGGGGGCCGGGTCGGCGTTTATGAAATTCTGGTGGGCACCAGCGCCGTGCGAAACCTGATTCGCGAGAACCAGATTCCGCAAATGTACTCCATGATGCAGACCGGGTCGCGTTACGGGATGGTGACGATGGAAGATGCCGTGAAAAGCCTTCTTGAGGCCGGGATCATCGGCAAGGACGAGGCCCGCAGGGCCGTGCTCAAGAGTACCGATGCTGAGGAAGGCCCGGATGACGATTATGCCGCCGGGGCTCTGGGCGGACGCAAGATGGTCGATGACGATATGGAACAGGAATACGATATCGTTCCGCAGAAGAAAACCGGCCGTGCCGGTTCGGGTGAGAAATCTGGTGACGAAGGGTATTCATTTTGACCGCTCCTCTTATTTTCTCATATCTCAGTGCTATGAACGAAACCCGTGCGGCGGATATGTACCTCACGGTCGGGTTTCCGCCGACCCTGCGCGGGGATAAATCTCTTATAAAGCTCTCTGAAGATCTTCTGTCCCCTGACGATATCAACGATATTCTTAACTCCATGCTGACAAACCGCCAGAAGAGGGATTTCGAGGCGCATCTGGAATTGAATACTGCTCTCGATATGGGGCAGCATGGGCGCTATCGGATCAACGTCATGCGTCAAAGGCAATTTCCGGCGCTTGTGATTCGCAGAATTACTTCTGAAATCCCCAGCTTCGCCGATCTGCGTTTACCGAAAATCCTAGAGACGCTGGCGATGGAAAAGCGCGGGCTTCTGCTGGTTACGGGGATGACCGGATCGGGTAAATCCACGACTTTGGCCGCGATGATCGATCAGAGGAACCGCAACAGCCAGGGACATATCATTACCATCGAAGACCCGATCGAGTTTTTCCATGAGCATAAGGGCTGTGTTGTCACGCAGCGCGAGGTCGGGGTTGATACCGAATCCTTTGCCACAGCTATGAAAAACTCCCTGCGGCAGCGGCCTGACGTTATCCTCGTCGGGGAGGTGCGCGACCGCGCTGTGATGGAGCAGGCCTTGTCGATTGCGGAGACGGGGCATTTGTGCCTAGCCACTATCCACACCAACAACTCCTATCAGGCGATCGAGCGGATCGTGAACCTGTTCCCCGAGGATTATCATAACCAAATCCGGCTCAATCTTTCCATGAACCTCAAGGGCATCATTTCCCAGCGTCTGCTGCCCAGCACGGGGAAGGGGATGGCGCCAGCGATTGAAGTCATGCTCAATCAGGGGTTGGTCCGCGAACTGATCCTTAAAGGCGAGATCGGAAAGATTCACGATGTTATGGAGCAGAATAATTCGATCGGTATGTGTACCTTCGACCAGTCCCTGATGAAGCTGTTCCAGGACGGCTTGATTACCGAAGATACGGCGATTTCAAACTCCGACAAACCTTCGGATATGAAGATCAAGGTCCAGCAGTACAAGCTGGTCAGCAGTTCCAAGGGCAGCAAGAACGCTCTGGACGCGGTCGATACGTCCCTGATCTCCTTCAGCGATTAATTCCCCCAAAGTTATGCACAGGCGAAGCGGTTTTTCCCCTGCCACTGCAACGCGCTATTGCCCAGATTGTGGCGATATGTTGTAGTGGATGGACGAGAATCAACAGGTGCGTTCTGCGCCTGTAACTCGCGCTTTTTGTTCTTACCCAAGATTTCGGGGAATTTCATTGTCAATGCGTATAGGGAAGAGTTCTATGATGAAGATGGGTCGTACTGGCGTCCGCACTCTGGTTTTGTGTTTCGGCGCGGCGCTGTTTCTTTCGTCCTGCGATCTGGCGGCGAATTACCAGAAGCCGGATCGTGGATCGAACATGGAGATCCAGGATTTCCGCGATGGACTCTCGGAGCGGCTTCCCGATGTCGATGATGAAAAAACGGCGCACGGATCGGGCGGGATACCTGCCCTCCAGCCCTATATGTCAACACAGGCTTCCGGGATCAAGCCGATGCCCCTAGTTTCCGTGGCTGTGAATCAATCGGTTCCCGTTCGTGATATTCTGTTCGAATTGGCTGAGCAGGCGGAATATGATATTGAGCTTGACCCCAACATCAAGGGATCGATTATTTTCACCGCCCGGAACCGTCCTTTTGACGAAGTGGTGGGTAAAATCTCTGATATTGCCGGTCTGCGTTACAAATTCAGGGATGACAGCCTTCGGGTTGAGTTGGATACGCCTTACAACAAAACCTACAAAATGGATTATCTGAGCTATATGCGGAAGAACTCCAGTTCGGTCAGTACCAATGTTTCGGTGGTTTCGGGCGAAGGTGCCGATACGGGGTCCGTTTTTACCGCTTCATCCGAGAGTCTGGCCGATTTCTGGGCTGAGCTTGAATTGAATATGACCCAGATGCTGGGTGGCGGAACGACAGGTGGATTGAAAACGAAGGCTGATCCCCGGATTACCGCCGTTGAGCAGAATCCTGAGGTGCAGGCTGTTGCGCCTGCCCCGAAGGAAGGTGAAAAGGGCGAAGTGCAGGTACAGCCTCCGCAAGCTGTCCTTAAAGTTGAATCGCTTCCGGTGGATGAAGGTGCGCAAGGCGGCGGTAAGGATGATGAGGATGGTCCGGTCTCCACATTCACGCTGAACAAGCAGGCTGGTATCATCAATGTGTTCGCTACGGAAAAGCAGCATAAGGAAGTTGCCGAATATCTTACCATTTTACGGCGGGCCGTTTCCTCACAGGTCCTGATTGAAGCCAAGATTTTTGAAGTCAACCTGTCTGATGAATATATCACAGGGATCGATTGGGGCGTTCTTGGTCTTTCCAGCGGAGAGGGTTCTCTTGCGTTCATGAACCAGGCGGGAAGGACTTCGATCAATACACTCCTTTCTTCTGGTTCGGGCTTTTTTTCACCCGCTACAGGCTCTGCAATCGGAACGACGGCTAACGTGACGCTTGGATATGTCGGTAACGATATTCAGGCTTTGCTTCAGGCGATCTCAGGTTTCGGAACGGTCCGCGCTCTGGCCAGTCCGCGCCTGACGGTCATTAACAATCAATCCGCCGTGCTTAATGTGGCGACCAATCAGGTTTATTTCGAGATCGATATCGACTCTACGACCGATGAAGGTGTCACGACTGTTGAGGTGGATTCGGAGATCAAGAGCGTCCCCGAGGGTGTTCTTGTCAATGTCATTCCCTCTATCGATCTTGAGAGGGGGACGATTTCTCTTGCGCTGCGTCCGACCGTTACACGCATTGTGGATACGGTTGACGATCCGGCCGTTGGCTTCGTTGCTGCGTCTATCCCCGGTGCGGAAAGTGTGGTTTCCGAAATTCCTGAACTCAATGTTCAGGAGATCGATACCGTGGTCAAGGTGCGTTCCGGGCAGCCGATCGTTATGGGTGGCTTGCTTCAGGACAGGGCGGTCAATAATCAGGAATCTGTTCCTGTGCTTGGAGAAACGCCCGTTATCGGCAGCCTGTTCCGCAAAAAATCTGATTTGGTCCAGAAGACGGAACTGGTCATTTTCCTGAAAGCGACGATTCTGGAGCAGCCAGAAGACAGCATCGACGATGTTGACCGTGACCTTTATAAGGCGTTTTCGGGAGACCGTCGTCCGCTGAAGCTTTGATTGAGGCAGGAGTGGTAGGCATATGTCTTTCCCGCTCGTCAGATACGTTCTCATGGGAGCTGTGCGGGACAAGCTTGTGGTTTCTTTGCTCGTTTTGCTTGCCCTCGGGTGCAGCCTTGCTGTGTTCGTCGGATCGGCGGCGGTGATTGAAAAAGACCGCTTTGCCCTTGTTTTCGCCGCCGGCGGGTTGCGTATGGCAGGTGTCTTGGGGCTGGTCCTTTTTGTTGTATTCTTTGTCCGACGGTCCTTTGACGGGAAGGATGTGGAGTTCCTGCTTTCGCGTCCGATCAGCCGTCCGGCCTTTCTTTACTCCTATGCCTTGGCTTTTTCGATTCTCGCGCTGGTCCTCAGCCTTGGTATCGGCCTGTGCCTTTTTGCGGTCGGGCCGCATCTGTTCGGCTCGGGGCACGTTTTGTGGATTGCCAGTATTGCGGCTGAGAATATCATCATGGTCAATACGGCTCTGTTCTTTTCATTTTATATGTCCAGTGCGACCAGTGCGGCGATGTCTACCCTCGCGTTTTATGTCCTTGCCCGAATGATGGGGCAGTTGCTTGGTATCGTCGACTCGAATCTCATCGTTGATACTGGCCCGATGGCGATGGCCGTGCAATTTGTGTCTGTTGTTACGCCGCGGCTTGACCTGCTCGGGCAGACGTCTTGGCTGATTTACGGTGTGGGTGAGGGGATCGGTCTTGGCTTCGTGTTTTTGCAGGGGCTGCTGTTCTGCGCCCTTGTGACTCTCGCCGGATTGCTGGATCTGCTCAAAAGGCAGTTTTAGGGGTTGAAACATGACCCTTTCGAATGAAAATACGGTCAAAGTCTTTCTTTTCCTTGCTCTCGTTGCGAATATCGGGCTCTGGTTTTCCGCCCGGGGCGTTCAGGCGAAGTGGATGAATGTTCCTCCTGCACCCGAGCAAAGGTTTGCCTCGGCCTATGGGCTGGGCGATCCGCAGCTTTCCTATCGTTCCGTAGGGATCATGATTCAGAATATGGGAGATTCGGGCGGGCGGACGACTTCTCTGGACGATTATAACTATGAAGAACTGGTGAAATGGTTTTTTTTACAAGATTTTTTAGACCCTTACTCAAATTATGTTCCTTATCTGGCGGCCTTTTATTTCGGGGGTGTGCAGGATCCCCAAAAATTTAAACCCGTTCTGGATTATCTCGTTGCGGTCGGTAGCCGTGTAGACGGTGAGAAGTGGCGTTTTCTTGCTCATGCCGTTTATCTGGCGCGGTTTGAACTTGAGGATCAGGACCTTGCCTTGCGTTTGGCCCAGAAACTTGCGGCGGTCAATAACCCGAAAATGCCTCACTGGACGCGGCAGATGCCTGCCTTCATCATGAACGCCCAAGGCAAGAAGGAGGCGGCCTATGCCTTGCTACTGGAAATGTTAAAAACCGATCCCAAGAATCTGGCCCCGAACGAGTCGAATTTTCTGCGTGGGTATATATGTGAGCGGATACTCGAAAAATCAGAGGCTGATTTAAACCCGCTTTGTAAAGATATCCCTTAAAATTAACGCGCTCTGAGGGTAATCTGTCTTTCATGGATCAGTTGCGCTTTACGATTCCTGAGATGCTGTCCCTGATTGGGGTTTTTCAGTGCGTTTATATCCTTGTTTATGTGTTGTTCCGGGCGGGAAACATTTCGCGGGTTGTTTTGCCCCTGCTGTATTTTTTGGTTCTTGGGGTTGGTTTTTTTCTGGATTTCGGTGCGTCATACATTGGAGAAATTACGCCTTATTATGATCTTATCCGCTGGTGTGCGTGGTTCTTGGGACCGCCGCTGAGTGTGCTGGTCATCATTCAGGTGGCGCAGACGACCCAAATGCCTTCTCTTGCGGACTACGCCGTACTTCTTTTTGTCCCGGCAGCGATGCTTTTTTCATTGTTTATGGCCAGTCAAGCCAAAGACTGCCAGGTTTTTCTTGAGTGCTCCGTGCTATGGGACTGGCTGGATGTTACAGGGCTGGTTGCCGGTGCGGCCAGTTTGCTTATGGTCTGGCTGCACCGGGATATTTTTTCTGAACTTCAGAAGCAAAAGGCCGGAAAGGAGCGTTATTGGGTTATTTTATCGATCATTTTTATGAATATCTTCCTTCTTGCCGCCTTAAGCTTGAATATCGCCGGAGAGGGTTTAGCCAGAGAAACCACAGTTGTGCGTACCCTGATTGGGCTTTCTTTCATTTATCTCGTCACTACTAGCCTTTTCCGTATTTATCCTCAGGCGCTTCTTGTCGTTGCCGCCAAGAAAAAAGAAGAAAGCCTTACCTCTGAAGATCAGATGCTTGCTGATAAAATAGCCAAATTGTTGGAGTTAGAGAAAATTTACCACGAGGCCACTTACTCCCGGTCCGATTTGGCGCAGGAACTTGGGGTTTCGGAAGCCACAGTCACGCGAATTATCGGGCAATTTTTTAATAAATCCTTTCCTCAGCTTTTGAACGAGCGTCGGATCGATGATGCCAAGCGATTATTGCTTGAAACTGAGGTAAACATCAAAACTGTCGCCGAGGAGGTCGGGTTTAACTCATTGCCCTCTTTTAACAGGGTTTTCAAGGAGTTGGCGGGGATCAGCCCTAGCGAGTACCGAAAAAACATGATTAAGTGAATCTTAAAAAAATGGCTCTTTTGTTTTCCTGCGCTTATCTGACTTATCATTTTGTTTTTATGAGAATTTTTGCCTGATTTTTTAAGCTTTTCTTTAACGATTTCCGCAATGCTAACGATATTGGGACTTGTTTGAATAGGGGAAGACCGTGTATGATTCGGTGGTGCCGCTCGGCACGTTCTTCTTTATCTCAAACAGAAATTTACATCTTTTACACGACTTAGGAGACTAGAGTGATGAAAACTTACATGCACGAATCCGTCCAGAGCGAAAAGGGCTTTACGCTCGTCGAACTGGCGGTTGTTATGATTATTATCGGCCTGCTGATCGGGGGAATCCTGAAAGGTCAGGAAATGATCTCTAACGCTCAGGTGACCGCTACCGTCGCCCAGATGAAGGGGATTGAGGCTGCCGCTTCCACGTTCCGGGACCAGTACGATGCTTTCCCCGGCGATATGGCGAACGCTTCGACCCGCTTGGTCAACTGTGCGGCCAACCCCTGCAACAACGGAGATGGTGATGCCCGTATTGACGTGAACGTCGGTGACGCTCCTACTTTGGCCGATGAGGGTGCTTTTTTCTTTAACCATATGCGTGTGACTGACCTGGTCACCGGCTTTGACGGCGCTGCCACGCTTCAATTCGGAGCCGCTATTCCAACTGCCGAGATCGGCGGCGGGTACATGGTCGGCCATTCCAGCACAGGGGTAACGAACTTTACGGCGACTGAAATGCGTCCGGGACACTATATAGTCCTGACCGGTCAGCTTGCTGACTCTGCTGACGGTACAGGCATCCTGACGGCGTCGCAAGCCGCCCGGATTGACCGTAAAATGGACGATGGTCGTTCTAACTCCGGTGCAGTTGTTTCCGAAACCACGGCGAACTGCCGCGATACCAACAACTACAACGAAGACGATCAGGACCAGCTTTGCAATCTTGCTGTCCGGATCCAGGGTTAATTCTTGACTTAGACTTGAGATACAGAAAACACAAAGAGCCTGGCTTGCCAGGCTCTTTTTTTGTTTTGGTAAGTTCGGCTCAGGTTTTTGGCTTTACCGCATTGGCTATCGATTTCAGGCTGCCGAGCATATCGAGCGGAATGGGAAGAACAATCGTGTTGCCCTTGGCGTTCGTGAATTCGCTCATGGTCCCGAGGTACCGGAGTTGCATGGTTTCCGGGCGCTGGGCGAGGATGGTGGCTGCTTCGTCAAGCTGCTTGGCGGCCTGCAGTTCCCCCTCGGCGTTGATGATCTTGGCGCGGCGTTCCCGTTCGGCCTCGGCCTGTTTGGCGATGGCGCGGATCATGGTGGGGTCGATATCGACGTTCTTGATTTCGACGTTCGTGATCTTGATCCCCCAGCCTTCTGTCTGGTGATCGAGAATTTCCTGAATGTCCTTGTTTAGCTGGTCGCGCTTGCCGAGCATATCGTCGAGGTCATGTTTTCCGAGAACCGAGCGCAGGGTGGTCTGCGCGAGCTGGCTGGTTGCGATCTGGAAATCCTCGACCTTGTTGATGGCGTAGCCGGGATCGACCACGCGGAAGTATACCACGGCGTTGACCTTTACCGAGACGTTGTCGCGGGAAATGATGTCCTGCGAGGGGATGTCTTCGGTTCTGATCCGCATATCGACCAGCAGAACACGCTGGAAGCCTGGGACGATGATCTGCACACCGGGGCCGCGGGTGCTGGTGAAGCGGCCGAGCGTATAGATCACGCCGCGCTCATATTCCTGAACGATGCGGATGGAGGCGATCAGCAGAATGATGATCACCACCAGGACGGGGGCTAGAAAGGTCATTGGGCAGGCTCCTTATCAATAAAATTAAGTCAAAAAAATTTTCTATGCTCTGACGATGAGTTGCAGTTTTTCAACGGCTTCGATCGTGACTTCGTCATTGGGTGCGAGGTCCAGACGATGGGACGAGGAGGCTTTCCAGATTTCCCCTTCCACGCGGACTTTTCCCCTTTTGCCGGTCCATTCGAGGATGACGGCCTTTGCGCCGATCATACCTTCGGTGCCGGTGTCCGTTTTCAGGTTGCGGAGCCAGATATGGATGGCAATACCGCTCACGATACAGGCGAATTCCACAAAGCCGATGCCGAAGACGATGTTCCAGTCTACGGGGATGCCGAAGAGCAGAACTTCGCCGACCTGAAGACTGTAGGCGGCGAAGAGGGCGACAAGGCCGTTGAAGGCCAGCAGGCCGAAGGACACCACGCCGATTTCGGCGACGATCATGGCGATACCGACGACGTAAAGAAACGTCACCGTCGTTTCCAGAGAAACGAAGCCCATAAAGTGGAGCGCGAGTATGACCGTAATCATGCAACACCCTTTAATGCGACCGATTTATCGAGTTGCGCTATTAAAGCATCTCCCATTCCCGCTGTCGAGGCCTCCCTGCAGCCGGGGGCCATGATATCGGGGGTCCGGATTCCGGCGTTCAGGATGTGCTGGACGGCGGATTCTATGGTTTCCGCCAGATCGCCGCGGTTGAAGGAATAGCGCAGGCACATGGCGAAGCTGAGGATTGTGGCCAGAGGGTTGGCCTTGCCCTGTCCCGCGATATCGGGGGCGGAGCCGTGGACGGGCTCGTAGAGGGCTGTGGAGCCTTTTACACTTAGTGATGCGGAGGGGAGCATCCCCAGCGAGCCGGTGAGCATGGCGGCCTCGTCGGAGAGGATATCGCCGAAGAGGTTGTCGGTGACGATCACATCGAATTGCGAGGGGCGGCGCAGAAGCTGCATCGCGCAGTTGTCGGCGTACATATGCTCCAGTTCCACGTCCTTGAATTCGGCGGCGTGGAGTTTGGTGATCTCCTCGCGCCAGAGCTTGCCGGATTCCATGACATTGGCCTTTTCGCAAGAGGTGACCTTATTTCTGCGTTTGCGGGCGAGTTCGAAGGCCACGCGGCCGACGCGGAGAATTTCATCGGTCGTGTAGACCTGTGTGTTCACGCCGCGGCGCTTGCCGTTGCCGAGGTCTTCGATGCCTCTGGGTTCGCCGAAATAGACCCCGCCGGTGAGTTCACGGACGATGAGGATATCCAAGCCTTTTACGATTTCCGGCTTCAGGGTGGAGGCGTCGATGAGTGCGTCAAAGACGAGGGCGGGGCGCAGATTGGCGAAGAGGTGTAGTTCTTTGCGGAGGCCAAGGAGGCCGGCTTCGGGGCGGATGGCGAAGTCCACCTTGTCCCATTTCGGGCCGCCGACCGCGCCGAGCAGGACGGCATCGGATTTTTTACATTCGTCGAGTGTTTCGCTCGTCAGCGGTTTGCCGTGCGCGTCGATGGAGGCGCCGCCGACGAGACCTTGGGAGGTTTTGATTTTGATATCCGTTTTGGCGTTCAGCCATTTGACGAGTTTTTCGACCTCGGCCATCACTTCGGGGCCGATGCCGTCGCCGGGGAGGATGTGGAGTTTGAATGTCATGGTTTTTGTTTCCTTAAAGCCACGGTTTGTCGGCGGCGCGTTTTTGTTCGAAGCCGTCGATTTTTTTATTTTTTTCCAGTGTCAGGCCGATATCGTCCAGACCGTTGAGCAGGCAACGCTTGCGGAACGGGTCGATCTCGAAGCTGAAGGAGAATTTGTTGCCGCGGGTGACCGTCTGTTTTTCGAGGTCGATTTCGAGTTTGACTTCGGGGTGGTCTTTGGCTTCCTGCATCAGCTGATCGACCTGTTCCTGCGGCAGGACGATGGGCAGGATGCCGTTCTTGAAGCTATTGTTGTAGAAGATATCGGCGTAGCCGGGGGCGATGATGCAGCGGATGCCCATATCCAGAATGGCCCACGGCGCGTGTTCACGGGAGGAGCCGCAGCCGAAATTGTCCCCGGTGATCAGTATCTCTGCGTTTCGGTATTCGGGCTTGTTCAGGACAAAGTCAGGGTTTTCCTTCCCTTGATCGTCATAACGCAGGTTGTAGAAGGCGCTGACGCCCAGACCCGTCCGCTTCACGGTTTTCAGGAACTGCTTTGGGATGATGATATCGGTGTCGATATTGATCATATCCAGCGGCGCGGCTGTGCCGTTGAGTTTGGTGAAGGGCTGCATCGCCGTTCCTCGTCCTTATTTCTTACGTTTTCTGGAGGTTTTTTTATACTCGGCGCGCTTCATTTCTGCAAATGATTCAAACAGATCGGGGTCGAACATATGCATTTTTTCTTTTTTCATGCGCTTGAGGACTGCCGGAGGCTTGACGTCCCGCTCGCCAAAATGGGGGCGGGGGATGGACCAGCCGTCGAAGGCCTCGACGATCGCGGCTAGCCGGACGGGGGGCGAGAGGGCTTCGGCGGGCAGTTTTTCCGGCCCCTCTCCGTCCATCTGCTCATGGTGGTTTTGCATGATCTCTAGCGCCAGATCCTTGAAGGGGTGTTCGATATCCTTGAAGTGGCGGGCGAAGCTTTCCGCGCCCAGACGTGTGTGATTGCGCCGGAAGGCCTTCATCTGTTCGCTGGGTTTTTCGGTCTTGTCCCAGATTTCGACGGGCAGCTGCATTTTGCCGATATCATGGAGCAGGACGGCCCAGTACATATTATTCGCTACAGCATCGCCGAGATGGAGATGCTGGCAGGTTTTTTTGACATCCTGCGCCACGCGCTCGGCGTGTTCGTGAAAAATGTAGGTTGTGTCCTTCGGTCTTTTTGCATCGAAGGCGGTGAGTTTCTGGATTTGTTCGAGGATGTAGGGTTTGAAAAATTTCTGACAGACGGGGTCATGATCGAAATCAAAACCGGCGGGCCATCCTTTAATTTTGTGTGGCATTAGGCTTTCTTGCCTCTTTCTATCTTCCCCGATCATAAGACGGGGTTCTTCGCCGATCAATCAGGAGTTTAGAGTTGCGGGCCTTCATCCCGATCGGAAGCGGGGGCGGGTGGTTGGGCGGTTGTGAAGGGCGCTTCGCGGTGTGGGTGGCAGTAGATCATGTCCGCTCCTTCGGCAAAGAGAGAGTCCAGACGGGCGAGTTTTTGAGGATCGGAGATTTCGATCGCGTCCTTTGGCGTGTAATGAGAGCCATCGAAATCGCTGACCGGGATGCGGAGATAATAATTTTCCGGTTCGTGCTGCGAACGGTGCAGGGCGGGGCAAACCGGGTAATAGTCCACGCGGCTACCCTGTGCGTGGAAGCCGACCACCGTTCCTTTGAAAAGGCTGAGATAGTCGTTGGCTTCCCTTAACTCGTCGAGACTCATTTTGTCCTGGCTTCCCACGACCTGCTCTACCCGTTGGGCGATCTCGCGGCTGCGGCCTTCGAGAAGGAAGAATTTGCGAGCGGGGTTTTCTGAAAACGGCATTTTACGCTCCTTATGTTTCCTGTTCTTTGGTTGCCGAAGGTGGAAACTAATATATAAGACAACTTAAGGTCTTACTATGAAAATGAGTTATGATCATAGTCCTGTGTATAGGGATGGTAACGCTTTTTTATCCCTTCAATATCTATTTCAAGTAAATAAAGGGTTTGTCTTAGCGGCGTTCCCATGGTGGTGTTCGAGGGCCAGGGTTTCATTTGAAAGAGGTCAATAAACACGATTGTCTCGGGCTGGCCATTATTGGGTCTCATCATGATGTTGTCACCGTGAGAGTCCAGCTTTGTGCTGATTCCATGGGGCTTGAAACCCTGAAAAACCGGAGCATTTCTTGAGAGCCATATTCCATGTATTAGGGCGGTTCTTGCCGCTTCCAGCATTTTTGGATTATTTTCCGAAAGGTAATCAATGCCTTGGCGCAGTTCATCGTACTCTGCCCCCAGATTATCAGGCGAGAGCAGTCGGTTCATGTGTCCTAAGGCTTCCGCGTTTTGTCTGGTCGTCAGGCGCAAACGGTCCAATCTCTCCATGACGCAAAAAGCCCCGTCCTTCAGCTCGCCGATGTGCTCGGTACGGACGATATGCGTGTTGACACTTGCTGTCGGGTGCTCTGCTGAAAATCTTGCGAACTCTGCTTCGGCGGCGTTCCTTCTCGGGTGAAAAAATTTGATTATCCATTGGTCGTCAGGACTTACTAAAAGATTTTTTGAATTGTCTGTTCTGCTCCGCCAGCCATTATTTCCAAGGGTTTGACGAAAATCCTGCTGGGAATAACTTTTGCTTGCGTCAAAGGCGCTTTTTACACTGCTGTGTTGCGTGAAATAATCGACTAATGACTTTACAATAATCAAGAAAACTGCCCGCCCTTGTTTTTTAATATTATCAAGTGTTAAGGCTTAAATTACCATTATGTTACAAGTTCTGTAAATATTTGGCTTTTTTTTCTTATTATTCAGACCGTTAAGTCGCTCTCTGTATTGTCCCGTTTTTATACATCCCTAATGTCTGTAAGTTTGCCGGTTATTGCAGCGGCGGCGGCCATTGCAGGGGAGAGCAGGTGGGTGCGTCCGCCCCTGCCTTGCCGGCCCTCGAAATTGCGGTTGGAGGTGGAGGCGCAACGCTCGCCGGGTTGGAGTTGGTCGGGGTTCATGCCCAGGCACATGGAGCAGCCGGGTTCGCGCCAATCGAAGCCCGCCTCGATGAGGATCGCGGCGATGCCTTCTTCTTCGGCCTGTGCTTTCACGAGACCGGAGCCGGGGACAACCATAGCCTCGACTGTCGAGGCCACTTTCTTGCCTTCGACGACTTTCGCGACTTCACGGAGATCCTCAATCCGCGCGTTGGTGCAGGAGCCAATGAAGACCTTGTCGATCTTGATATCCGTCATTTTGGTTCCCGGGGTCAGGCCCATATAGGCCAGCATCCGTTCGACGGAGGCTTTCTTGTTCGGGTCGGTGAAATCTGCGGGGGAGGGGACAGATCCGGTGATTGGCACCACGTCTTCGGGTGTCGTGCCCCATGTGACGATGGGGGGGATGTCTTCGGCCTTTAAAGAAACTTCCTTGTCGTATTGTGCTCCGCCATCGCTGAAAAAGGTTTTCCAGTAAGAAACGGCCTTGTCCCAGTGTCCCGCCTTCGGGGCGAGGGGGCGGCCCTTGATGTAACGGAAAGTGGTTTCGTCTGCGGCGATCAATCCGGCGCGGGCGCCGCCCTCGATCGACATATTGCACATGGTCATGCGGCCCTCCATGGAGAGGGAGCGGACGGCCTCACCCGCAAATTCGATGACGTGGCCATTGCCACCTGACGTTCCGATTTCGCCGATAATGGCGAGGATCATGTCTTTTGCTGTTACTCCTGTCGCGAGGTTGCCGTTGACGGTCACGCGCATATTTTTGCTTTTTTTCTGGATCAAGGTCTGGGTGGCCAGAACGTGTTCGACCTCTGAGGTTCCAATACCAAAAGCCAGTGCGCCGAAGGCTCCGTGGGTGCTGGTGTGGGAGTCGCCGCAGACGATGGTCATGCCCGGCTGGGTGAAGCCCTGCTCGGGGCCAATGATATGCACGATGCCCTGACGCACGTCGGAAAGGTCGAAGAGCTGGACGCCGAATTCCTCACAGTTTTCGCGCAAAGTATCGACCTGAATCCGGCTTTCCTCCTCCACGATGGGTATAGAGCGGTCGGTGGTGGGGACGTTGTGGTCCATCACGGCCAGTGTCGCTTCCGGGCGGCGGACCTTTCTCCCGGTCATGCGGAGGCCTTCGAAGGCCTGTGGGGAGGTGACTTCGTGGACCAGATGGCGGTCGATATAGATCAGGCAGGTGCCGTCCTCGGATCGGTCGATGACGTGTTCGTCCCAGATTTTGTCGTAAAGCGTGCGTGCGGTCATGGATTCTTACCCACAATCATGTTTTTCTTTCCCCTTATACAGCATATCCGGCGGGTTTTCGCAAATGACTGATTCTGTTCGTCTTTAAAGGGCTTAAAAGTTTGATTTTTTTAGTGAAAAGCAGTATAAGTTGATTGATTTATGCAAATCAGGCACAATAGAGAGCGGATTTATTGAGCTTTTTTATAATTATAACTCGGGGGTTATTATGGGTACAGGTGGTGCAGGCAGCGTGGGCGGAAGCCGGGAAACAGAGGCCCGTTTAAAGATTCAGGATATTTTCAGTCAGTCCAAGGCACCGAATGCCGGGACCATCAATATTGTTCTTCAGAATAAGGATAACAAGCTGGAAGTCGCGACCCTTGCCTTCGATCCGCAAATGGCGGTTCATCTCAGGAGTCATGGCGCCCTGCAGGGGCGGGAACTTGATCCCAAGAAGCTGACGGACGCCGGAATCAAGAATGTGCAACCGAATGCAAGTTATTACGCTTTTCCTGATTTTGCCCGGGCTGTGGTTCAGGATTACAATCGCGCCATGACGACCGGAGCCACACTTTATAATCAGCTCAGCAGTGAGCTTGGTTTTACGGACCGTGTTTCCCTTCCTCCGACGGCTCCTCGGGATATCTCTCAGATTAATGATTTCCAGGGGTGGCGGACCTTGTCAGATTTGCTGGAGGGCGCGCAAAAGGACGCCGCAAGGATTCCGGGGTCTGTCAGCCGCGTTCTCACGGACCAGATCGATCCCGCTCAGGCGGTCCTTACCAGCGCCGGGGGCAATGCCGTTAAGCTCTCGGAGTTTCATTTCGACAATATCAAGCCCTATGCTCCCGGTATGGAAGTTCCGGCCTTCAATTACGACAGTCTGCGGCCCGGTTTTTCGGGTCCTGCAGGCGGGGCTACACCAAAGCCGCGCTAAGATCTGGACCTAAGCTACTGTTTTTAAATCGTTAACCTGTTTGTAACCCCTTTTGGCTACACTTGTTTTGCAGTGCAGTATCAAAAGGGGTTCTTTTATGCTTAACGGTTCCTTGGCCCTTTCGGGCGTGACTGCGTCTTTTGAAACTTCTGAGTCCGGGCATCCGCAAATCCGGTTTTTCGATCCCGCTTATGTGCGGGCGGAAACAATCGTTTTTGAAACCGATACGCGGGCCATCCATGCGGTTTTGCATGAGAGCCTGATTTATATCGGTCAGGTTCCCGAAGTCTATGAAGCGGCCTTTAAGGCGCACGAGGAGGTCGTTCTTTCTGCCAACCATTATGCGGGGCATCCGGTCTGCCTGACGGCCAAGATCGCGCGCACGGCGCGGGGCTGAAAAGCAAAAACCCTTCACAGGTCGTGAAGGGTTTTTGAAATTGAGGCTTTATCCTGCGCTATTTAGAGGCCTTCTTTTTTCCAGGCTTTTCCTTTTTCGGGGCTTTTTCCTTTTTTTCAGTTTTCGGCGCCTTTTCTGCGGCGTCCTTCACTTTGCCTTCCTCTTCGGGCTTATCCATGCCGACGCCGGTGGTGCGCTCGGTGATGCGGGCCTTCTTGCCGCGCAGGTCGCGCAGGTAGTAAAGCTTGGCGCGGCGGACGGAGCCGCGACGGATGATTTCGATCCCGTCTATACGGGGACTCCAGATCGGGAAGACGCGCTCGACGCCTTCGCCATAGCTGATTTTACGGACTGTAAAGCTTTCGTTCGAGCCACTGCCGGAGCGGGAGATACAAACGCCTTCGTAGGCCTGGATACGTTCGCGGCCACCTTCGCTGATCTTCACGTTGACCTTGACGGTGTCGCCGGGGGCGAATTCTGGAATCTGTTTGATGGCCTGAGCCTTTTCAAGCTGCTTGGCCTCGAATTTTTGCAGTGTGTTCATGGTCTTATCCCTTATCAGAACCCGATTTCAGTTCTTAAACTCTCAAGAACCGACGGTCCTATTCTCTTTTTAGAGGATTTCTACAAATTCGGGTCTTTCTATAGTATTTACCCTTGGAAAACAAGCTATTTTTTGGAGGTTTTCCCGCTGGATTTGAGACTTAAATAGCGCTCCCAGAGGTCGGGGCGTCTGGCTTTGGTTAGGTTTTCAGACTGCTCACGGCGCCAATCTGCGATGTGTTTATGGTTTCCCGAGGTCAGGACGTCGGGGACACTGCGGGCTGCGTCTGCCGACCGCCACTCGGCAGGGCGAGTGTAGTGGGGGTATTCCAGAAGTCCGCCTGAGAAACTCTCCTCGCTGGTCGTTTCGGCGTTTCCTAGAACTTCGGGTAGAAGGCGGATACAGGCATCCATCAGGATCATGGCGGCCGGTTCGCCGCCGGAGAGAACGTAATCACCGATACTGATTTCCTCAAAATTCTCACTGTCCAGCACTCGCTGATCTACGCCTTCGTAGCGGCCGCAGAGGAGGGTTAAAACGTCTTCCTGTGCCAGTTCGTGGGCCAGTTTCTGGGTCAAGGGGATGCCGCGGGGGCTGAGATAGATTTTTCGGCCCGGGTTTTCGATCGAGTGTACGGCCTTTTCGATGATGTCGGGGCGCATGACCATGCCCGCGCCGCCGCCGTAGGGTGTGTCATCCACGCTTTTATGGACGCCTTGGGCAAAGTCGCGGATGTTGATCGTCTTAAGAGACCAGAGGTTTTTTTCCAGCGCCTTGCCGCTCAGGGACAGGCCGAGCGGGCCGGGGAACATATCCGGGAAGAGGGTCAGAATATTGACGTGCCAGGGCGCGGTCATTCCAGAAACGCCAGTCCCTCGTCCGTCAGAATGAGGAAGCCCTCCTTGCCGTTGACATCGCCGACAAACACGCTGCGGAAGGGGACATAACCGCTTTTGCCTTGATCGGTATGAATGTCCAGAAGGTCGCCCGCGCCGAAATTATCGACACTTGTAACCTTGCCGATCCGCACGTTTTCGATGTTGCGGACTTCGAGGCTGATGAGGTCTTCGATGTAAAATTCCGTTTCGTCGTTGAGTTCCGGCAGATTTTCCCGGTTGGTCCAGAGTTCGGTCCCCCTAAGGTTTTGTGCGTGATCCCTGTCCTTGCATCCTGTCACCGATGCTGTCAGGGTTTTCCCCGAAAGATTATGGATTTTTACGCCCAATCTTTCTGTCCCTTCCGCTCCGGTGTAAAGCGGGCTGAGGGTTTCAAGAAGGGATACATCCTCTCCGAAGGGCAAAATCTTGACCAGCCCCTTGACCCCGTGCGCGGAAACGATTTTCCCCAGACAGATCCGTTTGGGCTGTTCTGTTGCGCGGGGTTTGGGAGGGCTGGCCATAAGGTTTTGCCTTTATTCAGCCGACAATTATTCAGCGGCTGTTTCGCCTTCTGCAGCCGGAGCTTCAGCAGGAGCAGCAGCCTGAGCGGCAGCTTCGGCAGCCGCTTTTCTTTTTTCAGCCTTGTCCGCAATTCTCAGCTTGGTCTTTTCGGACTGCGCGGATTTGTTCGGGCGGTTGGGCTGTTTGGGCATTTCGATGATGCCGGCCTTGCCGAGGAAGATCGCCACGCGCTCGGAGGGCTGGGCGCCCTGCGAGAGCCAGTATTCGATCCGGTCCTTTACGAGGCGGACGCGGTTTTCGTTGTCCGTCGGCAGCAGCGGGTCATAGGTTCCCAGCTTTTCGATGAAACGTCCGTCGCGGGGCATTCTTTTGTCTGCTACAACGATCCGGTAGTAGGGGCGGTTTTTGCGTCCGCCTCTGGTCAGTCTGATTGCAAGTGCCATATTCAGTCTCCTTTACTTTTCAAATCAGAATTTCTGTGGTTAAGCCTTATTTCTTGGTGTCCTGTTTTTTCTTGCCGTCCTGTGCGGACGAACCGCCGAGACCGGGCAGCGCTCCGGGCTTTCCGCCCAGACCGGGCAGCATCGTGCCGGAGGCGGTGTTTCCGGTGTCGAATTGCGCCATGTCGGCGGCAAGGGATTCGGCGTCGAGCGTTTCGGTCAGCATTTCGAGTTCGTCCATGTTGCCGCCCATCATCTGCTTCATCATGCCCATCATCTGGCCCTTGCCCATCTTCCGCATCCGCTTCATCATGGTTTGCATCTGCTTGAGTTGTTTGGTCAGGGTATTGATTTCCTGAACGGTCGTTCCTGATCCCGCCGCGATGCGCTTTTTGCGGGAGGCGTTGAGCAGTTCGGGTTTTGTGCGTTCCTTGGCGGTCATCGAAAAAATGATTGCTTCCTGACGTTTTACAAGGGAGTCGTTCATGCCTGCCGATTCCAGCTTTCCGGCCATCGCGCTCAGGCCCGGCATCATCTTGATGAGGGAGGACATCCCGCCCATTTTTTTCATCTGCTGGATTTGTTTAAGCAGGTCGTTGAAGTCCATCTGGCCTTTTTTGAATTTACGGGCCATGTCGGCGGCTTCGGCGCGGTCTACATTTTCCGCGGCGCGCTCAACAAGGCTGACCACGTCGCCCATGCCGAGGATGCGTCCGGCGATCCGGCTGGGGTGGAAGGTTTCGATTTCGGTCCATTTTTCGCCGACGCCGATGAGCTTGATGGGTTTTCCGGTTACGGCTTTCATGGACATGGCCGCGCCGCCGCGGGCATCGCCGTCCACGCGGGTGAGCATAATCCCGGTCAGGCCGATGCGGTCGTTGAATATTTTCGCGGTGTTTACGGCGTCCTGTCCGGTCATCGCATCCGCGACGAGAAGGGTTTCGACAGGGTTGGCGAATTTCTGGATGCCTTCAGCCTCCTTCATCATCTCCTCGTCGATGGAGAGACGTCCGGCGGTATCAAGCATGACCACGTCGTACCCTTCCTTGCGGCCGGTTTCCATGGCGCGTTTGGCAATGTCCAGAGGCTTCTGGCCTTCGATGATCGGAAGTGTGGCCACTCCTGTCTGTTCGCCGAGGATTTTGAGCTGCTGCTGGGCTGCGGGGCGGTAGACGTCGAGCGAGGCCATCAGGACTTTCTTGTTGCGCTTTTCGGTCAGGACTTTGGCAATCTTGGCGGTCGAGGTCGTTTTTCCCGATCCCTGCAAACCGACCATGAGATATGCACAGGGTGCCGCGCCGAACTTCAGGTCCGAACTTTCGGAGCCGAGCATTTCGACCAGCGCGTCGTGGACGATTTTTATAACCTGGTGGCCGGGGTTGACACCCTTGATGATATTCTGTCCGACGGCCTTGTCTTTTATTTGCGCGATAAACTCCTTGACGACCGGCAGGGCGACGTCCGCCTCCAGCAGGGCGATGCGGATTTCCCGCGATATGGCCATGACGTCATTTTCCGAGAGGGTCGCCTTGCCACGCAGCTTCGAGAAGACGTTTCCTAATTTTTCACTGAGCGATTCAAACATATGAATCTCAATTCCTTACGTTTAAAAACATAAAACATTTTTACCGCAGTGAGCGTAATTTCGCCGACTGCGGGGCACCTGGTCCTCTAAAGACCTCGGGCGCTGACAAACTTCGATGTCAGCTAACGGGGGTTACGTAGCATAAAAATATCTGCTAAATCAAGCGTTATGATGAATTTTCTCAAGATGCACGGGCTGGGCAACGACTTTGTCATTCTCGATCAAAGGGCAGGGCTGCAAACTCTTTCCGCCCAACAGGCGGCTCGGATCAGCGATCGGCATTTCGGGATCGGATGCGACCAACTTATTATCCTCGAACCGTCTGAAAAGGCTGATCTTTTCATGCGGATTTACAATCCCGACGGGTCGGAGGCCGAGTCGTGCGGCAATGCGACGCGCTGCGTGGCTGATCTGGTGATGAAACAGCAGGGCAACGGCGCCTGTCTGATTGAGACAAAGGGCGGGCTTCTGGATTGCCGCCGGGCCTCCGGGATGCAGGTCAGCGTCGATATGGGGCCGCCGCGCCTTGAGTGGGCGGAGATTCCGCTTTCCGAGGCAAAGGATACCTTGCATCTGGGCATCGGGCAGGGGTTGGCTCATGATCCGGTCGGTGTGAGTATGGGCAACCCGCATTGCGTGTTTTTTGTTCAGGGGATTGAGGAGATTCCCATCGAGGCGCTTGGTCCGGTTTTCGAGCGGCATCCGCTTTTTCCACAGCGGGCGAATGTCAGTTTTGCGGAAGTGACAGGTGCCGGGTCGATCCGCCTGCGCGTTTGGGAGCGCGGTGCGGGGGTGACGCTGGCCTGTGGGTCGGCTTCCTGCGCTACGGTTGTTGCGGCGGTCCGGCGCGGGCTTATTGCCGGGCGTTCGGCGGAAATCCAGATGGATGGCGGTGCGCTGCGGTTGGAGTGGCGGGAGGGTGACGGGCACGTCCTGATGACGGGCCCGGTTTCCTATGTGTTCGAAGGGCGTTTTCCGGAGGTCTAAATAATGGCTAAAAGTCTTAATAAATCCCGGATGCGGGACAGCCGGGTGGCGCTTCTTCTCGTTCTCTTTGCGGCCTTTTTCACGAAGGCGCTGATTCCCTACGAAACCGCTTTGCATGAGGGGCTGGAGTTTTTCGGGTATCTATTGATTGCCTTCTGTGCGATGGGGCGGCTTTATTCCACGGCCTTTCTGGGCGGGTTTAAAAACCAGACGCTGATTACCTATGGCGCGTTTTCCGTGGTGCGGAACCCTCTATATTTCTTTTCACTGGTCGGTATGACAGGGGTGGCTCTTATTTCTACGCATATTCTCATTATTATTTTCATGCCGATTTTTTTTATCGTGATCTATCATTTTCTGATCCGGCGTGAGGAGGCGTTTTTGCTGGAAACGTTCGGGGCGGAGTATGAGGCGTACATGAAATCCGTGCCGCGCCTGATTCCGAATCCCCGGCTTTACAAAGCGCCTGAGAGGATTGAGGCTGTACCCAAGTATCTGAACAAGGCCTTCAAGGATGCGATCTGGTGGTTTGCGGCGCTTCCTTTGTTCGAGTTCGCGGAGTATCTGCAGGAGGCGGGGGTGGTTCAGCCTCTGTTCGTCATTCCTTGATGGTAATATGTAAACGTTGACGCGAATATGTTTTCTGGGGTAGGTTTGGCGCACGATGAAGAAGCAGGAACTGGCCCAGAATATGGCTAAAATCAAGGAAAAAGCTGCGAACTGCGATCCGCAAGTCGTGACGTTCGGCTGTCGCCTGAACACCCATGAGTCCGAGGTAATGCGCGACCATGCCCGGAATGCAGGATTGCAGGATGTGATTATTTTTAATACCTGCGCGGTGACTAAGGAAGCCGAGCGGCAGGCGCGGCAGGCGATCCGTCGAGCCAAGCGCGAAAATCCGGACGCTCAGATCATCGTCACCGGGTGTAGCGCACAGGTGAATCCCACACAATATGCCCAGATGAAGGAAGTCAGCCGGATCATCGGCAACGATCTCAAGCTTCAGGCGGAAAGCTGGGGCGCTCCGGTTCATGAACGCATTCTCGTCAACGATATCATGTCGGTGAAGGAGACTGCGGGACATCTGATCGACGGGTACGAGGACCGGACGCGGGCGTTTTTACAGGTGCAGAATGGCTGCGACCATCGTTGTACCTTTTGCATTATTCCCTTCGGACGCGGGAATTCGCGGTCTGTACCCATCGGGGTGATCGCCAGGCAGGTTCATGCGCTGGTTGAAGCCGGATATAAGGAAATCGTTTTCACGGGCGTTGACGTGACGTCGTATGGACAGGATCTGCCGGGAACACCGAGTCTGGGGCAGATGATCCGGCGGGTTCTGGCGCTTGTGCCCGCGTTGCCTCGCGTGCGACTTTCCTCTCTTGATCCTGTAGAGATCGACAGTGATCTCTGGCGTCTGATTGCCGAGGAGTCCCGCTTTATGCCGCATCTGCATTTGTCGGTGCAGGCGGGGGACGACATGATCCTGAAACGGATGAAAAGGCGGCATTCGCGGCAGGACGTCATTGATGTCTGCAAAAAGGCGAAGGCGCTGCGGCCAGAAATGGCCTTCGGTGCGGATATTATCGCCGGATTTCCAACTGAAACCGACGCGATGTTCGAGAACACCGTGCGACTGGTCGAAGAATGCAATTTAACCTTCCTTCACGTCTTTCCGTATTCCGAGCGCGAGGGGACGCCGGCGGCCAAAATGCCGCAGGTCAATCCGGCCATTCGCAAGAAGCGGGCAGCGCGTTTACGCGTGTTGCGCTCTATGCACATGGAGAAATTCCTTGCCGCTAATATTGGCCGGGAGGTCGAGGTTCTGGTTGAAAAGGACGGTTTGGGGCGCGCGGAGAATTTTGCTTCTGTGCGACTTGACCAAACTCTCGAGGTCGGCACGCTTGCGGTCGTTCGGATTGACGGCGTTTCGGGCGAGGTTCTCTCCGGGACTGTTTTGTCCGGCTCTTTGGCTGAGCGCGAAGAACTCCGCGCCTGATTTTTTTCCGTTTTCCTGTGTTTATTTCCTGCGGCGGGGATTATACTCTCCGACAGATACCCATGAGGCAGACCCAATGATTTTCTGGCGCAAGAAAAACAATATCTCCGATCAGGAAAAAGAGGAGCAGGACGACAAGCTTCTGCATCCTGACAAGGAGCCTGCGCTGGAGCCTTCGACGGACTATGAGGCCGCTCTTGATGCTGACGCGCTGGCGGAACTTGTCGATACGGAAGCCGATATTCTGGATGAGCTGGAAGAGGTTCCCGTTCCCGAACACCGTTTGTTCGATGACAGGAAAGAAGCTGAAGATCTGAGCGATCATACGGAAGAGGGGGGCTGGTTCTGGCGGCTGACGCGGGGGCTGAGCAAATCTTCCACCAAGCTGACCAGCGGGATTTCAGATCTTCTGACCAAGAAGAAGCTGGATCAAGAGACTCTCGATCAGCTTGAGGAGCTACTGATCGAGGCCGATCTCGGGCCGAAAACAGCGGCGAAGATTATCGCCGATTTTTCCAAGGACCGTTTTGGGAAGGATATTTCTGAGGAGGAGGTGCGCGAGGCGCTGGCGTCCGGCATCGAAAAAATTCTCAAACCTGTCGCCAAGCCGATCAACACGGCCAAGCCCGATGACGGGCCTTTCGTTATCCTTGTTTGCGGGGTGAACGGGGCAGGGAAAACTACAACCATCGGCAAATATGCCAATCATCTGCAGCGTGAACAGAAAAAAAGCGTTCTGATTGCCGCCGGGGATACGTTCCGGGCTGCGGCGATCGAGCAGCTCGGAACATGGGCCAAGCGCAGCGGGGCGACGATGTTCGCCAAGGATGTCGGCGCAGATGCAGCGGCTGTGGCGTTTGAGGCTTATGACATGGCTATCAGCCAGAAAACCGATATTCTTATGATCGATACGGCGGGGCGGTTGCAGAATAAATCCAACCTTATGGCCGAGCTGGAGAAGATTATCCGCGTGCTTAAGAAGCGCGATGAAGCCGTTCCCCATGCCGTGCTGCTGGTTCTGGACGCCACGACGGGGCAGAACGCCTTTTCGCAGGTTGAGACGTTCAAGAAGATGGTTGATGTGACCGGGCTGATCGTCACCAAGCTGGACGGATCGGCCAAGGGGGGTGTTCTTGTTGGGCTGGCGGACCAGTTCGGGCTTCCTGTCCATGCCATCGGGGTGGGTGAGGGGTTGCGCGATCTGCGGCCCTTCGAGGCGCGGCAATATGCGCGGAGCCTGATGGGGCTGGAAGCTTGAGAATTTCTGCGTTTTCCCCTCTTAGTTAATTGATTATAAACGAAAAGACGCCATTATTAAGCCATGGTCAAAACTCCTCCCAAGTTCAAACCCCGCAGTTTTAAAGATGCCGATAAAGCCCTCGCGGCCGTGCAGGAGATTTACCGCGCCCATATCGCCTATCTGCGCGATTCTTTTACAGAATATGCCAAGAGTTTCGCCGGATTTGCGGCTGTGAGCGCCTGCTATCCTTATGTAAAAATTATTGCCAAGGCCGGACGGCGCGGGGATACGCGCTTTGCCTACGGGTATGCTTCGAAGCCGGGGGTTTACGGCACGACCCTTACGAATCCTGAATTGTTCGCTTCCTATTACCGGGAGCAGTTTTCCCTGCTGCTGATGAACCATGACAGCGTGCTGGAAGTAGGGGTCAGCGATACGGCGATCCCGGTTCATTTCGCGCTGGGACACGATTTTCACCTTGAATCCGATCTCGATGCGGACAAGATCAGGGATCTGCCGCTTTCTTTCGATGTGCCGGATCTGAGCATCCTCGACGATGACGTCGCCAATTCGCTTTATGTGCCCAAGACGCCGGACGAGCCGCGGCCCCTTTCGTTGTTTACCGCGCCGCGGGTCGATCTCAGCCTGCAGCGCCTTAAGCATTATTGCGGCACGTCGGCCAAGCACTTCCAGGGATTCATCCTGTTCACAAACTACCAGTTCTATATCGACGAGTTTATCCAGATTTCCCACCAGATGATGCGGAGCACGGACGATCCGCAGATCCGCAAACACCGCGCCGATTATGTCGCGTTCGTTGAGCCTGGGGACAAGATCACGGTCAATAAAAACCTTGAAAAAACCGGGGAACGCGAGAGCGCCGGTGCGGTTTTATCGCGGATGCCGCAGATGCCCGCCTATCACCTGAAACGGGCGGATGGCACGGGGATCACAATGGTCAATATCGGGGTCGGGCCGTCGAACGCCAAGACGATTACCGATCATATCGCTGTTCTGCGCCCCCATGCGTGGATCATGCTGGGGCATTGCGCGGGGCTGCGGAATTCGCAGCGGCTGGGGGATTACGTTCTTGCCCATGCCTATCTGCGGGAAGATAAAATCCTCGATGAGTTTCTGCCGCCCTATATCCCTGTTCCGGCGCTGGCGGAAATCCAGCTCACGCTTGAAAAGGCGGTGGCGGAAGTGACGGGCAACGAGGGGTTCGACCTCAAGAAAATCATGCGGACGGGGACGGTGGCGACGACCGATGACCGGAACTGGGAGCTTCATTCCTACCTCACGCAGAACCGCCGTTTGAGCCAGAGCCGCGCTATCGCGCTGGATATGGAATCAGGGACGATTGCGGCCAACGGGTTCCGTTTCCGCGTTCCCTACGGCACCTTGCTGTGCGTGTCCGACAAGCCGCTGCACGGGCAGCTTAAGCTGCCGGGGATGGCGGACTCGTTTTACCGCGAGCGGGTGGAGCAGCACCTTAAGATCGGGCTTTTGACCATGACCCTGCTGCGTGAATACTCCGCCGAAAAGCTGCACAGCCGCAAGCTGCGGAGCTTCGATGAGCCGGCGTTCCGGTAATCTTTCTGTCATTCAGGCATTAAAAAACGCGCCGGGGAGGCGCGTTTGGTGTTTTTTTGGGTGGGGAGTTTCCCTAGACCACGACATCCACCAGAGAACCGCGTCTTTGGGTCGTGTTCTGGTTGCTGTTGGAGGCGGCCTGCTGGGTCCGGTTCTGGGTCTTGTCGTCCTCGTCCTTGCGCTTGTTGCGGGCGGCTTCGATTTCGTCGGCCTGAGAGGCGGCGGCGCCACGGGCCTGCACCTTGCTGCCCTGTTCGGCGGCTTTCTGCTGATCCTCGCCGTTGCGGGCGGCGCGGTCCTGTTGATCGACGTTATTTGATTGAAGGCTTTGCGCGAGGGACGCCTGCTGGGCGCCTACTCCTGAAATTGAACCCGCCATATCGATACCCTTTGATTAGAAGAAACTCTGAAAATTCTAGCAGCTTACTCTTAACAAAAGATTACGCAGGGATGAGATGACCATGCCATGAATGGTGGCTCATGAAAAGAGCAAAAATATTGCCCGGAAAACGGCGGAAATTAACGGGTTGGTAAGGATTTTCACGTATAAGGGAAGATGACGGAAAAGAAAAATTTTATTAAGACTTTATATACTTTTTTTCTCTTTTAGTCGCTAATGCGTTGATTTGCTTGAGTAAAGGATAGATTCAAACAAACGTTTAGTTGTGTGGGGCATGGCGCTATGGATATGGACAGACTCGCTGGTCACACGGGAGGATCCCACGTGTTGATGCAGTTGAGAGAAGCCAAGCAATTATATGGGCTCGCCCGGGATAAGACCCCGGCGTCGCGGGCCAAACTTGCCAGTTCGATCGGCAGTCTTCTTGAAATGGAAGTTTCCCCCCGCGAAAGCGAAATGGTCGCTGATGTGCTTGTTGAGCTTCTCCGGCAGGCTGAGCGGGATATCCGTCAGGCGCTGTCCGAGCATCTGGCGGTCATGGACCATATTCCCCTGCGACTTGTCCTGCAACTGGCCAATGACGAGATTGACATCGCCAAGCCTGTGCTCAAGGAGAGCAAGGTTCTGGGCGATATGGACCTGATTTACATCATCAAGGCGAAAAGCCCGGAATACTGGCGGGTGATTGCCACGCGCAAGCAGATGGGTGATCGGGTGGTCGATATGTTGGCCGATACCGGGGATTACGAGACGGCGCTGAATCTTGTCGAGAATATCGATGTGCGCCTGACGGAACACGCGTCGCTGCAGATTTCCGATCTGGCCCAGAACCATGAAGAGCTGGCCTTGCCCCTCTTAAGGCGTGAGGATATCAGCCGCGAAGTTGCCTCCCGTCTTTATGAATTTGTCGGCGAAGAGATCAAGCAGTATATCGTCAAGAATTACGAGATCGATGCCCAGCAGATTCTCCAGACCGTCGATCATATGGTGCTGGAGTTCCGTGACGGGAACGATGCGTCCGAATTCAGGCCCGAGGAACATATGCTTGGCGCGGCGCGGGCGTTCAAGCAGAAGGGCAAACTGGATACCAAGCTGATGATCGCTACTTTGCGCCGGGGACAGTTCCGGTCATTCGTGGCGCAGTTTTCGGTCTTTACCAACCTTGACCTGAAAACGACTGCGCAGATTTTGATGCAGAGCCACGGGCAGGGGCTGGCGATTGCCTGCAAGGCCTATGAGATTTCAAAGGAAGATTTCGTGTCCATGTTCCTTCTGACCAACCAGTTTCGCAATCATGGACGGATGGTGAATACGCAGGAGATGGCCAAGGCGGTTACATATTATAACCGGATCGAGGTCTCCGTCGCGCAGCAGATCATCCGTAATTCCGTCAAACACTGATTTTTCACTCCTCCCGACTCAAAAACCGGCTTAACAGCCGGTTTTTATTGGGCGCAGATTGCCTGTCATGCTTATTTCAGCAGGGCTTTTACACCCGGAAGCTCGTGGCCTTCGAGCCATTCGAGAAAGGCTCCGCCTGCCGTTGAGATATAGCTGAAGCTGTCCGCCGCTCCGGCGTTTTCCAGCGCGGCCACCGTGTCGCCGCCGCCGGCGATGCTGATGCATTCACCGGATTTCGTGCGTTCGGCGACCATGCGGGCGACGGCGTTCGTGCCGTTGTCGAAGGGCTTGATTTCAAAGACCCCGAGCGGGCCGTTCCAGATGACGGTGCGGCAGAGTTTCAGCTTTTCCCCGACATAGGCGATGGATTTCGGGCCGATGTCAATGGCGCTGTGGGTTGCGGGAATAGTTTGAGAGTCTACCACCTCGTAGGCCGCGTTTTCCTTCAACTCCTGTGTCACGACGACGTCAAAGGGGAGAATGATTTCGCAACCGGATTTTGTTGCCTTCGCAAGAACCGATTTGGCTTCGGCCTCCATGTTTTTCTCGCACATGGATTTACCGACATCCTTGCCCTGCGCGAACAGGAAGGTGTTGGCCATCGCGCCGCCGAGAACGAGGTAGTCCACTTTCGGGATCAGATTATTCAGAATTTTCAACTTTGTGGAGATTTTAGAGCCTCCCGTAAAAGCCATGACGGGTCTTTGGGGCGCGATGAGTGCAGAGGAGAGCGCCTTTAATTCTTCTTCCATCAGCAGTCCTGCCACTGCCGGAAGGAATTCGGCGAGACCTGACGTGGAGGCGTGGGCGCGGTGCGCGGCCGAAAAGGCGTCATTTACAAAGATATCACCCAGAGCGGCCAATTTTTTTGCGAAGTCACGGTCGTTTTCCTCTTCTTCCTTATAGTAACGGACGTTCTCCAGCAGGAGGACTTCTCCGGCCGCAAGTCGGGCGATGCTCTGTTCGGTCTGTTCACCAAGGCAATCGGGGGAAAAGCTAACGGAGCAGCTCCAGCGCTTTTCGAGAACCGGCGCCAGAAAGGCCAGCGACATTTGCGGGTTGCGATCGCCGTCCGGGCGGCCAAAGTGGGAGATAATGACAATTTTCGCGTTCTTCCGGCGCAGTTCGTCAATCGTGGGCTTCAGACGGTCGATGCGGGTGTGGTCGGTGATTTGGCTGTTGTGCCGGGGGACGTTGAGATCGGCACGGAGGAGGACGGTTTTACCCTGAAAGTCCAGATCGCGTATTGTGGGGAAGTTCAGACCTTCATTGTCGCTTGTGTTCATGGTTTCAGCCCGTTGTACCGCTTCGCGCATTTTCTAACCCTCTTTTACTCAAAATTAAAGTTACTTCAATGTCTTAATCGCCTCCGTCGCTTCGATCAACCGTGATCTTAAGGGGGCGTCCAGCGCCGAATGACCTGCATCCGGCACGACGACATAATCCGCCTCTGGCCAGAACTGATGGACCTTATTGGCCGTCTGGATTGGGCATATTATGTCATATCGCCCCTGAATAATCGTTGTGGGAATAGAACGCAAGAAATTAATTGTCTTGAGGAGGCTTTTTTCGGGGGAGCGGACCTCGTTCCTGAAGTAATGCGCCTCAATCCGGGCAAGGGCGAGGGCGTGCATTTTCTGCTCTTCGGTCGTAATGGTCTCGTAGTTGGGGAGGAGAGAGGAGCAGGCGCCTTCGTATAGGCTCCAACGGATGGCGGCCTCCATCTGTCTGTCTTCCGAAAGCTCATCCGTCAGGCGTTTGTAATAGCCTTCAAGCAGATCATTTTGTTCGCTTTCCGGGAGGAGCCCTGCGAATTGCTCCCATGCTTCTGGGAAAATATTCCTCATGCCGTAGAGGAACCAGTCGATCTCCTCCTGCTCACACAGGAATATGCCGCGGAGAATGAGACTGAGGCATCTGTCCCGGAACTGGCTGGCGTAGTCGATGGCCAGGGTGCTGCCCCAGGAACCACCGAAGAGGTGCCATTTCTCTATGCTCAGGTGTTTGCGGAGGCGCTCGATGTCCTCAACCAAATGCTGCGCGGTGTTGTTTTGCAGGCAGCCGAGGGGGTGGGAGCGTCCGGCGCCGCGCTGGTCGAAGATTACGATGCGGAAAAAGTCGGGATCGAAGAAGCGTCGGTGGGTCGGCGTTGCACCCGCGCCGGGGCCGCCGTGCAGGAGAAGGATCGGCACGCTGTCGGGGTTGCCGCTTTGCTCCCAATAGAGATTGTGAAGATCGTCCACGGCGAGAAAGCCCGTGGAGTAGGGGGAGATGGGGGGGAAGAGGTCCAAAAGCGGGCGTCGGGAGATATAGGAAAAGCCGTGTTCCTCTTGCCTTGTTTGCTGAGGTGATTCTTGATCTGAGTTTTTTGTTTGTGCTCTGCGTTTGGGCATTTCAAAATCTATTTATGTATCAATTTCGTGGGTAATTTTAATTCAGGCTAGGCAAACCGCTTCCTTTTCGGAGTTTTTTTTCTTTCTTTACGGGCCGATCTTCAACGTATTTTTCTTTATTAAATGATTTGTCGATGAGTTGAACCGCTTGCGGGTGGTATATTTCCATTGACGGGCCATTGAGCGCAGATATCCAGCCTCTGGCCCTGATCATTTTTCCATTCCAGCCCTGTGGTGTGGTTTCGTTTGAATAGAATATCCGCATTTGCGACGGCGGGATTGTAATCGTAAAATCCGTTCGCCAGTCCGAGCCGAAATTAACGAATGTTCTGTTCTGATTCATGGATACACTGTGAACTCTTCCTTGAACAACCTGAAAGGTTCCTATGGCCCATTCCAAGTTTCCTGCAGACTGAATTTTATAGTCTTTTTTTGACCATAAGCCTATGGATTCGTTTATGGCCTGGTCTTCCAGTTTATACATTTGATCTACCAATTCCGGGTTAGTTTTTTCCGTTTTTACTCTTGCCAACCCCAAGCGTAAAATTGTTCCCTGAACCCAAGCTTTGTCATCTGATCTTTGCAGGTGTGCGATAATATGGCCCATGCGGTTCAATCTTCCAGCTTTGTCATTTCGTGTCTGAAATATTTCTACATGGTTACCGATAAGAAAATCCTTCAAAATATCCAGTGCCGTGACAGACATCGATCCAGGTGAGTAGGGGTCTAAATCCGGGTAGTTCAGTCCCGTCAAATGAATAGTCCTGTCTTGATCAAGTTTTACTGTTAGCGGGTCTATAACTTCTATGACCTTACCTGTGCCCGTCTTTTTTAAATCCGAAAAATCTGCGGCAGGAAGACTGGCTTTGGCATTTGTTACTGTTGAAAGGCTTGGAGCTATCAACAAAAAAATGGCCAGAATGTAAAATCTGTTTAATATATCTCTCATGTTTTATAGGATGGACTGACATCAATTCAATGTTCAAGGGGATTCTGTATTTTTTTTATATCCTTTCGGTTCTGGTTTTTGCTTTAGCAGTCTTTGGAGGGCAATGGCGGGAGTTATCGGATATCTTCAGCGGCTTTAACCTTGATTATGTTTATAGTCATTCCCCGTCTGAGGAGTCTATTGATTTTCGCAGTGACTCGAATATGGGGCAGGGGCATCCACATAAATAAGGGCAGCTTTGGTTTTTATGAATTGTGAGCGAGGAGATTTTTCATGAATAATAAATTATTACCGATGTGGCTTTTGGCGGTTGTGGCTTTTTTATCAGCCTGCTCCACTAATCCCGCGACGGGCAAGCAGCAGTTCGCGGCCCTGATGTCGCCGCAGCAGGAAGTGCAGGTCGGGGCGGAGGAGCATCAGAAAGTCCTCAAGGAATTCGGACTGTATCAGGATCAAGGCCTTCAGTCCTACGTTCAGGAGGTTGGCACGAAAGTCACGCGGCATACGGAGCGGCCTGATGTGCGCTACAAGTTTTATCTTCTGGATTCTCCCATGGTGAACGCCTTTGCCTTGCCGGGGGGGTATATCTATACGACCCGTGGATTGCTGGCACTGGCTAATAGCGAGTCCGAGCTTGCGGCCGTTCTGGCCCATGAAACGGGGCATATTACGGCGCGGCATTCGGCTGAGCGTTATTCGCGGGGCGTCGTAACGTCTCTGGGCGCGGCGGTTCTGGCTTCGGCTATTGGTAACTCTGTGGCCAGCGATGCACTGGGGCTGGGGACCGATCTTTACATCAAATCCTATTCACGGGGGCAGGAGAACGAGGCGGATACGCTGGGGATACGCTATCTCAGCCGCACGGGGTACGATCCCCGCGGCATGACGGATTTTTTACGTAACCTGCAAAGTGATTCCGTTCTTGAAGCGCGGGTCAGCGGTCAGGGCGGCAGCGGGACGATGGATTATTTTTCCACGCACCCGGCTACACAGGAGCGCGTTGCCAAAACTATCGGTGAGGCCGCGCAATATCCGCCGCAGGGGGTGGTGAACCGCGACAGCTATCTACAGCGTATTTCCGGTATGACGTATGGTGAAAGTCCGGCGCAGGGTTTTGTGCGCGGGCGTACGTTCTATCACCCCGAGCTTGGGTTCCAGTTTACGGTGCCGCCGGGGTTCCGTCTGGTCAATCAGCCGGAGCAGGTGATCGGGATGTCGCAGGATGGTTCCTTGATTGTGTTTGATTTTCTTCCCAATAAAGGCGGGCTTTCGCCCTTGAATTTCCTTGAGCGTGAAATGCTGAAGGGGCGGCCAGCCTCCGATGCTGAGCGGATCGAGATTAACGGGATTCCTGCTGCTACCGCCTCTTTTACCGGAACGGCTAACGGGCGGCCCGTGGTCATCCGCCTGATCGCCCTGCCGTGGGGGGAAAACCGGATGGTCCGGTTCCAGATCGCGTATCCCGAGAATATTTCCGCGGCCAAGCTTTCGGCCATCCGGTCTTCGACGTATAGCTTCGGGCCTATGGATGAGTCGGAACGGCGGCGCATCAAGCCTTACCGTCTGATCACTGTCACCAGCCGTTCAGGCGATACCGTGGCCTCGATGGCCAGCCGTATGCCCTTCGATGATTTCCAGCAGGAGCGGTTCAGAGTCATGAACGGGATGGGGCCGCGTGAGGAAGTCGTTCCGAACCGGCTTTACAAAATCGTCACTGATTAGAGATCGGAAAGCTTAGAACGCGGCGCTATCCATATGTCCGCCGTTTTGATCAAAAACGCTGCAGACCAAGGAGCCGCCGAAGCCGCAGCCCCCGTCTATGGTGGCTGTCACATTGTTCATCCGGATGCCCCTGTGTTCCGGGTCATAACCCCGGACAATCTTGGCAAAGGGAGCGTAGGGGCTTTCGATCCGGTCGAAGTCGCGGCCGGCCCACCAGAAGCTGTCACCCTGCTCCTCGATCGTCCGGTCCTCTCGCAAGCCGCAATTCACGAAGAGAACAGGTTGTTCCGAATGTGGGGATGTATGGGCGGCCCGGTGCAGGCGGGTGTTGAAGATTTCGTGGCCGGGGTGCTTGCGGACGGCTTCCCGTATCGAGCCTGTCCAGTTGGCCAAACCGATAACCCCCTGGCGGCAAGCGTCGATCCCGTCATGGGGGGAGATGCCATAGGAATAGAGTGTGCTCATCAGGCCGTTGCCGAGCATCCAGAGCAGGATGTTGCCCGGATCGGGCGCGAATTGAAGCTGGAGGAGCTTTTGCAGCATTTCCTCCTGTGCGCCGCGGAGGTAGACAATATCGTCGGCCATCATACCGCTTTTGGCCATAACCATGCGCCGGAAGGTCAGGAGTTCGTCCACCACTTCCACGGCATGGTGGCCGAAGCCGAAATAATTTCCGAGATAGACCAAACGGTCCCCGGGCTGGATGTAAGGGAAAAGATCATCGTGCAGGGAGATGAGGCGGTCGATTTCACCGTGGATTGCGGAGACAGCCCAGACCCGGCGGGGTTGGCCGAGGTTACTAAAACGGTAATCTTTAATTGCTGGGGTACTCATAGACAGATACTCGGAATCCTGTTTATACGCAGTGGCGGCGTCAGAAAAATAATAAGATGAGCTAAGCTTTCAGGCGGGAGGCACTTTTATATGCCTTGTATTGCGAATCATACAAAAAAATCAGGCACAAAGGAAGTGTTTTTCCCTTTCGTGCCTGATTATTGTTTGTTTTATGCTTACTTAATTACGCTATTACGCTCAAGCGGCCTGCTTGGTGACCGACTTGCTTCCTCTGGGTGGGCGCTTGCCCATGATTTCCTCGAGCTTTTCAGTGGCACGGGTTTCGGAAATCTTGTTCACGGCCGCCACTTCGCGGGCCAGACGCTCCAGCGCAGACTGGTAGATCTGGCGTTCGCTGTAGGATTGCTCCGTCTCGTCGTTCGTGCGTTTCAGGTCGCGCAGCACCTCGGCAATCGATACCGGGTCGCCGGAATTGATCTTCATTTCGTATTCCTGCGCCCGACGGCTCCACATGGTGCGGCGCACACGGGAGCGGCCCTTTAGGGTTTCCAGCGCTTCATTCAGACGGCGGCTGGGCGTGAGCTTGCGTAGGCCCGAGGACTGGGCCTTGGCCACGGGAATCTTGAGGCGCATCCGGTCTTTCTCAAATTCGATGACATAGAGGGTGACGGACATGCCGGCGATCTTCTGGGTTTCGATGCCCGTAATCTGGCCAACGCCATGCGCGGGGTAAACCACCTTATCACCTGCTTTAAATCCGTAATTATCGTTTCCAGCCATTGGTTATGTCACCTTGTGTTGTGGTTTGTCCAAGCATCACCGGAATAGAACATGGCGCAGAAAAAAATAAAGCAACCCATGGAGTTATACGGTTGCCTTAAAGCTACTTAACTCTCGTTCTCTTTCACAGTAATGAGGACGCATCCTATCAAAAATTTTGCTAAATTACAACATTATTAGAACGAAGCGGGAATAAATATGTAAATAAATCAGCTGCTGAAGTCTCTGTTCAGGCACTTTTGAAGATCAGATTATCTCTGCTATTTTTGTTTTATAACAGTCTCTTAGTATAAAATCTGCTAAATTACCGTTGCTGGCTCCTTGGTTTTCAGGAGGAATTCAAGGGTGTCGATCTTCGCGGGGACGCCTAGGGGGAAGCTATAGAAGGTGTTCCCATGGCCAAACGGCAGGTTCATGACGACTGGAATATCCAGATCTTCTGTCAGTTCGGAGACAATATCCTCAAATTTGAACCCAAAGGGTCTTTGAGATTCCCGCATATTGATAAAATCTCCCAGCAGGAGTCCGGATATTTCGCTCAGTATACCCGAGCGGCGGAGATACAGAAGCATACGGTCAATACGGCTTAATTCCTCGTTGCAATCTTCAAGGAACAGGATGGCGCCTTTCCAGAATTTACCCGGCAGGGTTCCGGGCAGATATTGAAAGAGGCTCAGATTGCCGCCGACCAGAGGCCCTTTGGCCTTACCTTGGCGGACGACTATTGCGTTGCCGTAGGGGTAAGTGGCCGAAGACTTGCCTGAGAGAATTTGCAGCAGGTGGTCCAGTTCGGACCATTTATGGACGTTTTTAAAGACCTGGCCATGAAAGCTGACGATTCCGGTGTGGGCGTAGAGGGCGTTGAGCAGGGCGGTGACATCGCTGAATCCTATCAGGATTTTTGGATTGTCCCTGATTTTGTCAAAATTGATCGTATCGAGCAGGTACATCGCCCGGTTGCCGCCGCCGGCGGCCCAGATGGCCTTGATGTCCGGACGCTGCCAGAGACCCTGAAAGGCCAGGGTTTTTTGCAGGTGGTTGCCGGCGGACTGGTTATGGCGTTCAAAGGTCTGGGGGTGGATAAAGACCTTGTAGCCCTTTTTTTCAAGTGCGGCCTTAGATTTCTCAATGTCTTCCTTCTCGACCCAACTGGAGGGGGCGAAGACACCGATTGTGTCTCCGGGTTTCAGGGCGGGAGGGCAAATACGCTTTATCATCTTACTGTTTTATTTGATTGCCGCGAAGGCTTCCAGCGCTTTTTCGCGGCTGGCCACCAGATTGACCAACGGATGTGGGTAGGTTTGGCCGAGCGTTACGTTGGCCGCGGTCAGAATATTGTCTGGCGCTTGCCAGGGATTGTGGATGTGATTGTTTGGCAGGTTGCTAATTTCAGGGACGTACGTGCGGACGTACACGCCTTCGGGGTCGAATTTCTTGCCTTGGGTAACCGGATTGAAAATGCGGAAGTAGGGCGCGGCGTCCGCCCCGCAGCCGGCTACCCATTGCCAACTGGCGGCGTTGTTGGCGAGGTCGGCATCGACCAGGCAGTCCCAGAACCAGCGCTCGCCTTCCCGCCAATCAATGCGCATATTTTTGATGAGAAGCGAGGCGGTGATCATGCGGACACGGTTATGCATCCAGCCTGTTTGCCAGAGCTGGCGCATTCCGGCATCGACGATGGGAATCCCCGTGCGGCCCTTTTGCCAAGCCTCAAGATTTTGCGGGTCGTTTTGCCACGGAAAGGCGGAAAACTTAGCCTGTAAGGGCTTTTCCGGGAGGTTGTCGCTGTAGTGGAGCAGGGAATAGGAAAACTCGCGCCAGCCGAGTTCGCTGCAAAAATGGTCCGTGTCCGCTTCGAGTTGCTGTGCTATTCCTGCGGCTCTTGCGTCATGCCAGACTTGCCTTGGGGAAATCTCGCCGAAATGCAAGTGAGGGGACAGGCGGGAGAATTTTTCCCTGTCGGGGCGGTTGCGGCCTTCCTTATAGTCTTTCAGGCCGCTCTCAAGAAAAATCTCTAAGCGTTTTTGCGCTCCGGCTTCTCCCGGCGTCCAGACTTGCGCCATTTTTGAATACCATGGTATTTCGGGCATCAGGTCCAAATCGTCCAGTTTAGTTTTTGTTCGCGGTTCAATGACCCTAATTTGCGTTGGTGCATTTTCGGGTCTTTTTGGGTCGGGCAGGCTCAGGCAACCCTTCCGAAAATAAGGTGTGAAGACCTTATAGGGCGTCCCGTCAGATTTTTTGACCTCCCACGGTTCCCACAAAAGAGACGCATTGAAGCTCTGTGCGTCTATATTCAGGGTCTTTAGGGTTTCTTTGAGCGCCTTATCACGGGCGTTTCGCCATGGCTCATAACAGCGATTCCAGAAAATCGCCGCAGCTTTTGTGGTTTCAATAAGTTCGAGAAGGATTTCGAGAGGGTTGCCGGACCGGAAAAGCATTTTGTTTTCCAGAGACTGATTCAGACAGTTCAGGCTTTTGTGCAGCCACCAGCGGCTTGCAGCGCCACGTTTCCATTGTCCGGGATTGCTATCGTCCAGGATGAACAGGGGCAAGATGTTGTAATTGTTACGGACGGCATGGATAAGGGCGGGGTTATCCCTGAGCCTCAGATCCTGACGGAACCAGAGGATCGCGGTTTTTCCGCTCATAACGCCGCTGTTCTCTGATGATATCCGCCTACGACTTCCGCGAGGCCGTCGCCTTCGCCGATAATCTTGAATTTGCGGGTGTAGTCGTGCTCGAAATAAGGCCAGAAGCGGATATCGATAGCATGGAAATTTGTAAAGTATTTACCCAGCGTTTCCAGAGAGGCCTGTTCGATCTCGGCGGCCTTGTCGGGGTCGTTTACGACATAGTTCATCTGGAGGTAGTGTTTGTTGCGTAAAGTCTGGTGGCGGAGCATGAAGTGTATTACGGGAAATCCGAATGCCTTGTTGATTTCGTTAACGAGTGCGTTGAAAAAGGACGGGTAGTAGGCGTAACCGTCTGCCCCTGGAATAAAATCGGTGTTTTTTCCTTCCAGCATCGTGATGGTTTGATCGCCGTTGATATCGGTGACGACTTTGCCCATATCCTCGATCCGGTAGCGGATCAGCGGGAAAGCCCTTTGCTGCAGGGCGGTGACCAGCATGGAGTTCTCCGGCCCCTGTTCGACGTAGGCATAGTCACCGAACACCTTGCAATCCTGCGCGGAGAGGCCATGCTGGTGGGCGATTTCGCCGAACTCAACCGCCCCGTAGGTGGACTGGATGTCGCTGTCGGGGAACATCTTCTGGATGAAGCGTTTGCTGCAGTCGAGGAAAAACTCCCCGCTGACGTTGATGCAGGGCAGGTTCTCGAAGGGAGGTATGCCTTCGGCGGCCATGATTTCCGCCACGCGTTGCAGCACACAGGGAAAAATGACCAGCAAAGTCGCCTTGCGCTTTTTTAGCGTATCCAGAAGGGTCAGAACTCTTTCCTTTGAAATCTCCTCGAACGGGACCATCGTAAAGCCGAAGAGGCGGCGCAGAGCAGTTTCATGCGCGGCGAAGGGGCCGGTGAAATAGGATTTGAGGGGGTAGAAAACTACGAAGCTCTCGCCCGGTTTCCAGCCGTTCAGCTTAAAGGAGTGCAGGAAGGACTGGGCAAAAATATTGGCGTCGTGATGGTCGAGCCAGCGGAAGGTTGGAGCACCCGACGAGCCGCCGGTCGAAATGGCGGTGAAAAAATCCTTTTTTATCAGCACATGGTTTAGAAACTCTGTTGCGCTGGGTGTTTTCCCATTTTGTAAAAGATCGGTTTTTCCCGTGAGGCTTTCGCACATGAAGCCTGCGTTGTTGTCTCTGAGCTCCTGCTTGGTGGCTATTGGCAAGTGGCTGAAGGCGTAATAAAACTCCTCGTCCGAAAGCCCATGAGAGGTGCTGAGGAAGTAATCGAACTTGCCCTTGTAGAACGGGGTGGTTTTGTTCGCCTGACTGACGATCGCATTTATGCGGTCACGGCGGGACAGACCAAACCGCGCCGGAGGCTTGAGGATCAGATTATGCCCCAGGAATTTACGCACGAATGTCATCAGAGAGAAAGCGGCCCGTTCCGCAGGGTTGTTGAAAGTGGTGACGGCGTCACATTACCCGTCTTTGGCTATCCTTTCAATCAACTCCTTCAAGGTTTCCTCGGACCGCAGGTTTTCAACCTGGCAGGTACCGGCGGCATCGTGACCTCCGCCGCCGTATTCGAGCATGATTTTGCCGATTTTAGCCTTGCTGTTCTTGTTTAGGATCGATTTCCCAACGGCGAAGACCGTGTTCTGCTTGTTCTTTCCCCAAAGGACGTGAACAGAAACGGTGGCTTGCGGGAAGAGGGCGTAGATGAGGAAGCGATTGCCGGCCCAGATCGTGTCCTCCTGCCGCAGGTCCAAGACCACCGTCTTGCCGTGCTTGACTGCGCTGCGTTGGATTTGTTCCCGGCAGCGGGCCTCCTGCTCGAAATAGATATCCACGCGTTCCTTGACGTCGGGAAGCTTCAGGATGTCCTTGATGCTGCCGTGATTGCGGCAGTAATCAATCAGTTTCATCATCAACTGGTAGTTCGAAATGTTAAAGTCCCGGAAGCGACCCAGGCCCGTGCGGGCGTCCATAATGAAACTGAGCAGCACCCAGCCTGTGGGGTTTAAAATCTCATCCTTCGTGAAGTCAGCCGAGTCGGCCTTGTCCACGGCGGTCATCATTTCCTCGGGGATTTCCGGGAACCCTTCGGCGGCGCCAAAATAATCATAGACTACGCGGGCAGCAGACGGGGCTTTTGGATCAATGACGTGATTCTCGGGCGCATCCTTGACCCGCAAGGCTTCGCTGGCGTGATGGTCAAAAGAGATAAAGGCATCCGGGTGATAGGGGAGGTTGGTGGTAATGTCGTCCGGACCTACTTCAATCAGGCCGTCCTGCATATCCTTGGGGTGGGCGAACATGATGTCGTCGATGATGTCCAGTTCTTTGAGGAGGATGCCGCAGACCAGACCGTCCATGTCGCTGCGCGTAATCAGCCTGTATCTGCGTCCAGATTCCGGCATCAGCTTGCCGCTTTTCTGTTTCCGTTTCGATGCGCCTTGCGCCATGGGCGTTGCTGTCCTTGTTTTTCCAGAGGTGGTCACCAAAAACTTTACGCAGGAAGGGCATTAGACCCACACACTACATCTTTTATCTTAACCCGAAGCATGACATAAGGGGAAGAAAGCAACGTGTTGCAGTGCGGAAATTCTATTTATTTCAGGTTCTTCCTATAATTCCTCCTCAATGAAATACAAGGGGCGGTTCTTGGTTTCTCCAAAGATCCGGCCGATATATTCCCCCAGAATTCCTATCGTTAGGAGTTGGATGCCACTGAGGAAGGTAATCATGACCATCAGCGAGGTATAGCCGGGAAGATCGCGGCCGAACATCAGGGTTTTCAAGAGAATAAAGGAACCATAGCCAAAAGCCATAAGTGAGATCAAAAAACCTGCAAAAGTTGCGATCCTTAGAGGCACGATGCTAAAGCTCGTAATGCCTTCCATGGCGAAATTGCTCAACTTCCAGTAATTCCATTTTGTCGTTCCCGCCGCTCTGGGGTGGCGATTGTATTGCAGAGCGACCTGCCTGTAGCCGATCCAAGCGAACAATCCCTTCATGAAACGGTGATGTTCACGAAGTTGCTTAAGCGCTTCAACAGCCCTCCGGTTCATGATCCGGAAATCGCCCGTGTTGCGGGGGAGTTCCATGGCGCTGATATTGTTCATCAGTTTATAGAAACCGCTGGCCGTGGCTTTTTTGAACCAGGTTTCGCCCTCGCGCTCGACTCTCTGGCCATAGACCACATCGGCTCCTTCCTCCTTCCATATCCTGATCAATTCCGGAATAAGTTCGGGAGGATCCTGAAGGTCCGCGTCAAGGATGATCAAGGCATCGCCTCTTGCGGCGTCGATTCCCGCGGTCATTGCCGCCTCTTTTCCAAAGTTGCGCGAGAGGTTCAAAACACGCGCACGTTTATCAGAGGCGTTGATTTCCTTGAGGATTTCATAGGTGTTGTCACGGCTGCCATCGTTAATATAGATGATCTCCAGATCGTAGGGCAGGGGCGCAAGGGCGCTGGTCACACGCTCATGGCACAGGCGGATAACCTCCTGCTCGTTGTAGCAGGGGATGATTATCGAGATGAGTTCTTTATTCGTCTTTTTTTTCGGCTTTGTCGTCATCTATCAGTACGTACAGGTCAACAGTTTGCTTTTCTTCTTCCATGTTCTTTTTTGCTCCTCTGATGTAAAGGTTTTTATTGAACGTGTAAGTCTCAGCGAATTGGTATTTTTCCATACTCTTGGAAAAATTTTGGTTCTTCATGAAAAAATTAAAGTATGCCTTGGTCGGCATGGGGTTTCCTGCTTCGATATACCTTGGTATGGAGATCACTGCGGGGGAATTTTTCGTAATGTCAGCGGCGATCATATCAATGTAATAGTTCAGTCTTTTTCGCAAAGCATCTTTTTCCTGTTCCTTCAGGCTTGCCTCAAACTTAAATTTGAGTCCGAGTATAGGCCAGATTTGTCCAAAGCGGGAGGCGTTTTGAATATTCAAGTAGAAGGGAATTGAGAGGGCTGAAGACTTCATTTCAAGGTCCATGTATACGCCATTCGACGCATATGCCTTTAATTTTTGATGATAGGGCATCTCTCTGAAATCCTGAGAAGAAACATAGCCCGGAGGGTGTCCTGTCATATAGGTTTTGGTGAATATCAATAACAGGAGACAAGGGACAAGAATTGCTATATCGGCAAGCCTACAGGATTGGTAGATTAATCCAAACAGTGACAGGATAAAAGACATGGCTGCGAAGGCCAGGAAGGGGGCGCTTTGGTAAAAAAAGCCCTTGTTTTGCACAAAGTATGCGATCGCGCAGAGAAGGCTTAGGCCAATCAACGAGTATACCGAGGCTTTCAAGTATTTGGTTTCCTCGGTTTCGTACACAAAAAGCATGACGATAAAAGCACAGGCTGAGAGCGACAGAAATTTGAGAAGGTCAATGACAGGCATTGGGAGGTCTATGGTGTATAGTTCCAGCACCTCCGGGAAAACAGTATTTATATAATCAGGGAAAAACACGTAGATTGAAAGTAGGTAGGCAGCGCCTACGGAAACAAATATCCATAAGTCAGATGTTAATATTAGCTTGGCTAGAGAACGTTCAGAATAGAACCTGTAAACATAAAAAAATGCAGGAATTAAAATATAATGTGGCTTTATGCAAATGGCCGAGGCTCCCAGCAGGGAGGATGTTGTCATTAATGTCCTTGACGTTGGTTTGCGGCTGATAATTCCTATTTGCATCAGGATGTAAGGGAGTAATAAAAGGAATACAAGATGGTCCTTGTGTCCAAAACCGGTTGATATGATCCATGTTCCCGAAAATAAGTAAGCGCCGAAAAGTCCAATTTTCATGGAGCCGCTGAATCCGTACGAATCTAAATATTTCCATATTATAAATGCGATCAGTGCTGCCGCACTAGAAAACAGTGAAAATATCGCGTGGGTCGGGAAGACTCCTGCGACTTTATATAAGATGTAGGCAGGGTAGTAGATAAGGAAGCTCAGGGGGGGGTTGGTTTCGTAAAAATCCTCAGTGTAGGTGCCGCCGGATAAAAATCTCTCAAGGCAAATCAAGAGCCAACCGAAGTCCGTGGTCAGATATAGATCCAAGTATAGTTTTGCCCATACTGTGAAATAGACCGCTCCTGCGATCAACAGAGCGGGTAACGGGAGAAGGAGCCTTGTTTTTTCTTGATGTAACAATTCTTTGCCTTCATTTTACCTTAGTTGTAGTAGGATAATGATTATGCTGAAATTCCTTCAAAGTCACTATAAAAGATTTATGCGTTTTGCCTGTGTCGGGGTGCTTAATACGGGCCTTGATATTCTCATATTTTCTATTTTTTTTTATGGGTTAGGTTTACATTATCTTCTTGCACACTGTTTCGGGTTTTTATTCGCTAACGCCAATAGTTTTCTTCTGAACTTCTTATGGACCTTTGATAAAAAGACAGAAGGTCCACTTTATAAGAAATTTACTGTTTTTTTTATGGTCAGTGTAGTTGGTCTGATGATTAGTTCGGTTGCCCTTCATCTTTTTGTAGTCGTTGCCTCTCCTGTCATTTCGCTTTCCTTATACCCTCATTTGTGGGGAAAGGTCTTTGCGAGTGGTATTGCGCTTATCTGGAATTACTTCGGCTCCTGGATTTTTGTGTTTCAAGATAAGACGTGAGGGGTTAAGAATTCATTTCGTGTTGCGAACATAAACATCGTATTTTAGCTTGTAGCTTTGGGCTAAACTTGTGCCACGAAAATATTCTGCGCGGTCGAACTCGAAGGTTCCTGTTTTTGAGTAATTGTCCTGAAATTCCCTTTTGAAGTTGTTGTTTACAGAGAAAAAAGTCACGTAGTCAAAAAACCTTCCGTTACCAAAAACATCAATATTCGTTCCTATCAGCAATAGAGAGGGTCTGTATTTTTTTAAATCTTGTTCTACATAAGAAGAGAATCTGATTATTTCTTTTTTTAAGTTTTCGCTTGAAGATTTGTTGTTATCTTTTGCGGCTTTTTCCACTTTCTGCAGCAGTGTCGGGATGAACCAATAACTTGGAAAACGCGATGCGTGGGTGTAATTTTTGTAGAGAGCCGTTGGATTTACTATTTCGATGTCTCCGTGGAAGATAAAAAATGAGCATGGCTGGGAACATTGTTCATCGAGGTAGCGTGCGAGCGTCATATTGCTGACTTCAGTGCCTTTTGGGTAGTTCCACGAAGGTCTTATTACCAGTATAGATAGTAAAAGGGTCAAAACAGGAAGGACGTTCCTGATAGTCGGTGGACAAATTTTCATGTATTTTTCTGCTCTGAATGAGATTGTCAGCGACAACCCCATGACGAAGAATCCAAAGGCTGGCATGAGGTGATTGTAAAAACCCTTTAACTGTACAAGCAGAGGGATCAGTGAAAGCAAGGCGCAGATGTAGAGGTAAATCACTAGGCGCTTTTTCGGTTTTTCCAAATCCTCCATGAATAACTCGAGACACAAGAAGGCGATATAAGCACTGAAATGGGCTTTGAAAAACCTCAAGGTTTGGTACTTGTCCTTCATCGGGAGGTAATAATTCAGTACGTCCGGCAATATAATATTTAAATAATCCTGATAAAAAACAACAAGAACTAGCGCATATATAACTCCGCCTGTCAGCAAAGCAATAAAGTCGGGATCGAATATTATATTCAGCTTTCTTTGGACGTACATCCGGTGACAAAAGAATACGGCAGGCAGTATGACGTAGTGGGGTTTTACCAAAAGCATGACTGAGGCCAGAGCTAACACTGGCCATAAAAGGTGCTTAGGAACAGCAATGCCGTAAGTCAGCGCAAACTGACAGAGGATAAACGGAATAAGGACCAGCATCATCAGGTGCTCACGGTCCATGAAATAAATTGCTGTTATGATTGTAATAGAAGAAAGCGTGCCAAAAAATAAGGAATTTTGATCGTTTTTAGTTAGGAAATTGAAATTCTTTAGAATAGAGAGAGTAGTGATAGAACTCAAGATTATTAATATTGATGTCAGAGCAGTTGCTCCGGCCGGAACATCGAGTCTGAATAGATAAGAAAATAAAATATGGGGGATATATATTATTATGCTTAGGGGAGGATTTGTTTCATAGATAGATTCAAATTGAGATTGGCCAGTTGCCATCCGCTCTGCGGCAATCAACAGCCATGATACGTTTCCGTTGAGCATGGCCTGTCCCTGTACGATAAGCCACGGGGCCAGAATTACAAATGCTACCCCCCAGACGATAGAAGGCTTCAAGCGTACAGACATTTTTATTACTTCCTAATTTTGCATTCTGATTTTATCAGTTTATTGGCTTTGCAGGTCAATATGTATTGATGGGCTCTGATATATACGCCGCACTTGTTACTCCCATGCTGTGCGCTATGAATATAACTTTGGGGCTGTACCAGATAACTAGCCCATATATACCTTAATCCATTGTTTAATTTGTTTTAATTGCGCTTTCGGAGACGGGTTATTAAATCTCCATTCGCACTCCTTCAAAAATAGCGGAAAATGCT
>JAGNKE010000018.1 GCA_018000295.1 Alphaproteobacteria bacterium
CCGCACATCGCGCCGTCGTTCCAGCCACAAAATGCTCTATCAAACGATCCTGCTTTGATTGGCTTAATCTGCTTCTTCTCATGTCCATGCCAGTAACTTTTTTCAGTTATCTGGTACAGCCCCTTTTTATATTGAATACTTCAAGACATTCTATGCGTAAGTTTTGGATTTTTTCATCTGTAATGGAAGCCGCGATAATTTCAATCGAATAGCGTTCAAGAGTGAAATCGTACCTACTATACCTTTCCAAACAGCCGGGGGTGAGTGTTAGTCTGTTCAGCAAATGCGCTTGACTATTTATATGCTTGTTCAAACTTAATGATTTTAAAAAGCGGAAGTTTACAGGCTTGAGAGCGATAAACGCTTCAATATCATTCTGAATGGGTTTTGTTGTCATGGCTTTTTTTCTATTTTCGCCGCTTCAGCCTTTGCCCAAGCTATGATTTCTTCTTTGTCTTCAGGCATTTCCAATTCGCTATAAATGTCGAATTTTCCTTCCTTAATTGCTTTCAGTAATATTATGGATACTGTGTTGACACTCTTAAATGTTTTCCAATATCTTGTAGAGTACATAGACCAAGGATCTTCCAAAGCTCCGCAGATTTCCATGCTACCCGTGACACTCAATAAATACGGTATATCTTCGCGGTCCGGCCAATTCTCTAAAAAACCTCTTCCAACAACTCGGTATTTCTTGTCAGTAGTATCTCGAATTGGTTCGCTTATATAAACAAGGCGGTTTTTCTTGAGCACTTCTATGAACTCACTTGAGTTCATGTGGATCAATTCTCTGACCGAAACTTCCATCTGAACCTCTTGCGGGAGGCTGGTCCTGATAAAAATCGCTACCAGTGCGACCATAATAATAATGGATAAAAAAAATTCGTTTTTAATGTCAGCCATTTTCATGAAATTAACCTGAAATCTGGAAAATACAAAATTTCTGATTAAATAGAATATCTCAATATTGTTGAATCGTCTCCACCCTTGCCCGAATCGCGGCGAACGGCTAGGATTCTCCCCGTTGAAGTTTTCACTATTTTCTTGTTTCACGAAAGGTTTTTCCCATGAAAGCTCCTGTCAGAGTTGCCGTTACAGGCGCCGCCGGTCAGATCGGCTATGCACTTTTGTTCCGTATCGCCTCGGGGGAGATGCTGGGCAAGGACCAGCCCGTCATCCTGCATCTGCTGGAGATCACACCCGCGCTGCCGGCGCTGGAAGGCGTCATCATGGAGCTGAAAGATTGCGCGTTCCCGCTGTTGGAGGGGGTTGTCGCCACGGACAACGTCAATGTGGCGTTCAAGGATGTCGATTACGCCCTGCTGGTCGGGGCGCGGCCGCGCGGACCGGGCATGGAGCGCAAGGATCTGCTGGAGGCGAACGGGGCGATCTTCGCGCCGCAGGGCAAGGCGCTGAACGATCACGCCAAGCGCAATGTCAAGGTTCTGGTTGTCGGCAATCCGGCCAACACCAACGCGCTGATCGCGCAGCAGAACGCGCCGGACCTGAAGGCGACGTGCTTTACGGCCATGGTGCGGCTCGATCATAACCGGGCGATCAGCAAGCTTTCGGAGAAGACGGGCATTCATACGACCAAAATCAAGAAGGTCATTATCTGGGGCAATCACAGCTCGACGCAGTATCCCGACCTGCACCACGCCAAAGTGGACGGCAAGAGCGCGCTGACGCTGGTGGACAAAGAATGGTACGCCAACACCTTCATCCCCGAAGTGCAGCAGCGCGGGGCGGCGATCATCAAGGCGCGGGGCGCATCCTCGGCGGCTTCGGCGGCGGCGGCGGCGATCGACCATATGAAAAGCTGGGCGCTGGGGACACCTCGCGGCGACTGGGTTTCGATGGCGGTGCCCTCAGACGGATCGTACGGCATCAAGCCGGGCGTGATTTTCGGGTATCCCGTGACGTGTAAAGACGGGGCTTATGAGATCGTGCAGGGGCTTTCGATCAAGAAATTCTCACAGGAGCGGATCGACGCAACCGAGAAGGAATTGCGCGAGGAGCGGGCCGGGGTCGAGCATCTGTTCAAAGGCCGGATGGCGGCGGAGTAAAGGGCGGCGCCTCTTCGCCTGTCATTTCCCCCGTCATTTCTCCGGCGGCGCTTTCGGGCAGGCTGAGCAGGGCGAGTTCCTGTTCTGGTTTGCAGATGTTCTCCTGCGGCTTTGATTCCGGCGGAGCTTCGGTTTCTTGCGGCGTCAGCGGGTCAAGCATGAATGAAAGATGCAGGTCTTTTTGCGCGGCCTCCTTGGCGGCTTCGCTTTGCGTGGCGGGTTCGTAGGGCGGGACGGGCTCAAAACGGCCGCAGCCATTCGCGCTTCCGTAATCCGCCATGATTTTAGCCAGACGCAGGCGGGCGGCCATCACGCGATTTTCGTACTGCTCGAAAACCTGTGCGGCGTTCAGGGCTTCTCCGTCCTCATCGTAGAAAAACACGCGGTTGTTTTCGGCGGCGGCCAGAAAATCCGGGTTATCCGCGTCGGCGAGTTTTTTCTTGGAGCGACCATTTTTCAGGTTATAGAGTTTTTCGGCGAGGCCGAGGCCGAGCATATGCACGATGTAATGATCGGTCAGGGTGATGGCGCGGTTTTTCCTGAATTTTTTGATCTCGCCGCTTTCTTCTGCAATCTGATAGCTCTTGATCAGGGCGGAGACGTAAGGATCGAAGCGTAAATCGAGGATTTCGGCTTTCAGGCGCTCCTTTCCGGCCTCGAATGAGGGCAGGCCGGAACCGTTGAGCTTCACGGCTTCCGCGTAATCGGGGTAACCGGCCTTGCCGCCGTATTTATGGATGAGGTTGAGCCAGGTGGACTCAATATATTGAAACGTACCGCGGGCGGTCGAGGTTTCGGCGAAGTTGAGTTGGCCGAGATTGCTTTCCATCATGGCCTTGAGGATCAGCAACTCGAAATCCGTTCCGGTCTGAACGCTGGCATCGTAGAGGGCGGAGATGAATTGCGGGTCGCGGCCTTTTTTGAGGAAATGGCCGCGCAGGGCGGTGGCGAGGTGCACGGAATTGCGGTCCTGACGGATCAGGTTCACCTTGATGCCGTATTTTGAATTGAGGCTTTTGCCCATGATGATGAGCGGGCAGGAGGTGCCGGAGGCGGGGGCTTTTTGCATCTTCGCGCCCTTGACCTTGATGTGCAGGGGCGGCTTCCGTTCTATGGCGTGGGACGGAAGGGGCAAAACGAACGATAGCGAAAGGAACGCGAGTGCGAAAATCTGTGCGGCTTTCATCGGGTTTTTTCGGGTTGTGAAAAACGATCATACAGGGCGCGGGCGTCCGCGCAAGGGTACAGATATTTTATGTAAAAAATATGAACGGAGTCTTAACCTGATCAATCCCGCAAATATGGGGGGTTTAGGTGGGTCTGACCGTCGTCGGGTTGGGGGTGATACCCGATGCCGGGGTTTCCGTTCTGGCGGCGAGGGCCACCTGATCGGTGCCGCCGGCACCCTGCGTCGCTGTGTAGACGGGGGTCAGGCCGTCGCGTCCTGCGCTTGGGGGCCGCGTGGTTTGATCGACGCCGTTCGGGAAGCCGGCGGCGGCTAGAGTCGTCGTTTGACCCTGTCTTTCCGCCTTGGCGATTAAATCGCGGCTCCAGTAGTTGGAGTCTATTTTAGTCACGTAATCGAAGGTCTGGTTGCGCCAGAGGTTCGCGCTGCCGACTCCTAATTGTGCCCGCTGCTGGCCGGCGAAGTTCATCCAGTCGTCAACGGTGATTTTCGATCCTGGGGTGCGGCTTGAGACCCACTCCACGGCTTTTTCGCCGCCGTTATAGGCAACAAGTGCGAGTTGCTGGCTGCCGACGCGGTCGGTCAGGTGGCGCATGAAGCGGGCGGAGGCCTCGATGGATTTTGTCGGGTCGCGGAAATCGGCGTCGGTTTCCAGACCCCATTTGCCCTTGTGGAAGGGCATGAACTGGCCGATGCCTCGGGCGCCTACGCCGGATGTCGCGTCCGGTCTATATTTTGATTCCTGCCAGAGCTGGTTGGCCAGAAGGTTGCCGTCGAGCCCGTGTCTCTGGGCGGCGGCGAAGGTCATCTGGACGTAATTGTTAATGGTGGTGTTTTTCTGCATCGCCTGAACGAGGTCGGGGTTCAGGAGCGTCGGGCCGCGGTTGGTGCGGAGCAGGTCGGCTACGGGGACGCTCGGTGCCCTCGAATAATCGATGCTGGCCGGATTGACAGAGCCATATGTTCTGGAGGCTGCGTCTTGGGCGGAGAGGCGTCCCGAACTCACATCCGATACGGTTTGCCGGAACGTACCGACGTCGAGGCCGAGCCATTTCGCAAAGCTGCTTGAGGTGTTCTCGTCCTTCAGACCTTCATTGCCGTTTTCGAGTGCTCCGAACAGCATGGCTAGAAGAAGGATTAGGCCGCCGTTTTGCTCTTGTTGCTGTTGGTTTCGCAACATATTGCGCCGCTCTTCTTCCCTCCGGCGTTTTACAATGTCGCTTTCTATCGCGGTGGGGTCGGCTGCGGCGGCGGTTGAGGGTTGCTGTGCTGCTATTGCAAGAGGATCCTGAGGCGCTATGGGCTGGCTTTCAGCAGGCGTTGCCGGGACAGAGCCCGTGTCACCAGATGGCGTTACGGGCTGCGGTGCAGCGTTTTCTTCAAGCAGAACAATGCCAGACGTTTGAGGGCTTAGGACAGACTCTGGAAATTGTGGGAATTTTTGGATGGGGAGTAAAATCCCAGACGTTTGAGGGCTCAGGACAGTCTCTGGAAATTGAGGGACTTTATTGATGGGGAGTAAAATCCCAGACGGCTGATCAGTGGCCCCAATTATGGATACTGGATCACCGTTTTGCGGAGCATTTGGACCTTCTTCAGCCATGATTTTCACCCTTTAATTACATCCCAATCCGGCGCTTTTTTGCGCTGCGCCTTGATTTTCCCTATATTACACAGATTCCAAGGCCTGTGTCAATTTTATGCCAAGCCACCTCCGCCCGCGCCCGCAGAAGCTCCTGGAACCGCCTTTGTGGTGTTGGGGCTGTTCGCGGCGAGCATTGTCGGGTTTGCCTGCGCGAGTGGGTCGGTAGAGGCTGGCGTTGCAGGTTTGTTATCCAGGCTGGCCCAGATGTTTGAGACAAATCCCGTGGTCGCATCCCAAGCCGAGGAATACCAAGGCTTGCTGTAGCTCGGTGTTACGCCGCCTGTATCCTTTGGGGTTGGGTTATAGTTCGTGAAGGCTTCGCTGGTGCAGAAACAGTCGTAGTTTCCGGCCGTTACTCCATTATCAGTGCTCATTTTCGGGTCGTTCGAAAAGCCGGGGTCCGCAATCGGAGTCACCGGTACGTAAGTTACATTGAAGGGGGTAAACCCAAACAAAGGTACTGATGGGGATGCACCGCCGGTTGACCAGTCAAATTTAGGAGGTGCAAGGCTCATAGCAAGAGCGTCATCTGCAGTTATATTCGGAGCATCGGTCGTAAGGTTGTTGGCTGGTGGTGAAGCAGCCAAAGCCGCATTATTAATTGATGGATTGGCGGGGGCTTGGGCGCTGTCCGCTGGTCGGCCTCTACCTCTGCCCCACTGCCAATCACCTTGACCGTTCCAACCTTGCTGGAAACGTTCATTAATACGCTGAGTCATATGATCAAGTTCCGCAGCTGATAATCCGGCCCTCTGTCCTAGTGCTTGCAGAGTGGCTGGATCCTGCTTTTGTGCAGGGGGCAGCTTGTTGAACTCTTCAATAAAGGCTCTTTTTTGCGGCGTATCCCATTGAGCTCTTCGTACAAGGAACGCTGACTGGTCATCCGTCAAATGCAAGCTTTGCTGAATACGCGCCAAGGCTGCAGGATCTTGTTTTTGATCTGCGGGTAACGCCATGTACTGATCTACGAAACTCTGCCTTTGTTCGGGCGTAATGCCTAATTCTGGGGCTCTGCGACCAGCGCCCGCTCCAATTTGCGCTGCATCTAGACTCGTCACTCCCGGAGCGGCGGCTGCGGCGGTGACATCCGCATTATGATCAACGGCTTCAGCAGCCTGATCGCTTGCAACTTGGGCATTCAGAGCGGCAGATTGTGCTTGCTGAATTGTGTTCGCCAGTGCTTGTCGTGCCGCCAGTGACTTACTGCCGTTCAGTTCGAAGTTTGCCGATGCGGCCTGAAGACGCCGTTCTGCCTCCTGAAGATCGGACAGATTCTTTCCGTTTAACACTGCAAGTTCGTTGTTTGTAGAGATAATTTGTTCTCTTCGGGTCTGTTGCTCCACGAGTTCTTCATGGCTAAGGCCGTCACGGCTGGCTTCTTCAAGCCATTTGGTATAATCCGTCTGCATCGTCTGCAATTTGCCAGCGAGTTCGGTCGATGCTGTAATATTCGCGTTAAGAGTAGCGGCTTGAGACTGAAGCTGTTCGGCACTTGTAACAAGAGTCTGTGCCTGTGCACGGACCGCCTGCTGGGCCTGTTCACCGGACATTTCCCGAACTCGGTCAATCCTGCTGTCTGCTTCTCTGACAAGAGTCTGTCTTGCCTGGTCGCCCGTCATGTTATTTGCGTTATCCAAGCGAGTCCGCCATTTGTCGATCTCGGCCTGGTCTCCCGAGGCAACGGCGCGTTCGAGTTCTCCAGTCGTGCGGGCAACTAAAGCCGCCTTAGCGTCATCTCCGGACATACGCTGGATCATTGACTTTTCTTGCCTGAGACTGTCAGTCATCATCCTCTTGGCTTCAGAGCCGCTCATGGTCAGCGTGCGGTCGCGCATGGCATTTGCTTGCGAAACCATATCGTTGACGTAAGTCTGGAACTGGCCATTCACATTTTTGTTAAGCTGCATAGCCTGAGAGGTGCTGTTGATTGCATCCTCTATTCGGAAGCTCATGCTCCCCTGCGGGGCTGCGTGTCCGTCTGCGTCAAGTCCTCCCGCGTTTGTGCGTGCGGCAATAGCAGCGGTTGCTGCGCTTGCATCAGCAGAGCCTGGCGGGGCTGCGTCAGCTTGCACGTGCAAGTTGTTCAGCGTTGCCTGGTCGTGGAAATCGGCATCGGCTTGCTGCAAAGCTGCGAGGTTGGCCGGTGCGGTGTCGTTCAGATAGGTGTCGATTGCGTCACGAGCTTGTTGGGCTCCTACGTTGAAAACCGAATTATTTGTATTCAGTTGAGTAAGAGCATCCTCCCATTCCGCGTCGGTCATGGTGGGTTCGTACCAATCATCATCGTCGTCCCAGAAGTCAAACATCTCATCTATGGCATCGGCTGCAGCCTCAGCAGCGACATATGCCATGAACCTTTCTTCCTCATCCTTTCTCTTCTTCTCTTCTGCGAGATGATCTGCGCGGATTTGCGAATAAATGGTTGCGATTTTTCCATCGGAGAGCGGGACACCTTGGGAATCCAGCTTCATGGATTCGTTTGCAATCTCCATCTGCTTTTCAACATCGCTGTTGGAAGCGTGACCGTAGATTCCGGTTTCGGTCGGGTCATGGGTGGCTTCGGTGCGGGTCTGGGGCTGTAAATTGTCGCGGCCCAGAGAGGCGACCAAGCCGCCGACAGAGAAAATTCTCAACGCCGATAAAGAGGCGTCCTCAAGTCTTCCCTCGCTATGAGCGGCAGGGTCCGCGTCCTTCATGGCCGCGTTTTTGGCGGTGTCAACATCGACAAAATCCGGCTGCGTTTCGGCTTCGGTGCCTCTTGGCTGTTCCGATCGGGGGTTATAAGTGCGATCCCAAACCTGATTGTCCCTCTCCACCTGTTCGCGCGTACCATATGCCGGAGGTTTATTGGAGCCTGCCATGTTATTTTCCTCTATGTTTCCCGCCGCTTCTTGGCTTACGGCTTTACAAGATTAAACCCGATTTTCCGCCGCACCTGTGCTGGTTTATCACCCTATCGGCACGCAAGGCGGATTTACACACTTAGGAGACATTTTAGGGTATGCGCTAATTGTTTGTCAAAATTTAAGTGCGCCGGGGCTGGTTTTTCCCGAATTTCGGGGGGGAGGGGGCAAAAAACCCTCATTTTGACGGTTTTCAAAAGTCCGAGGGGGTGTTAAAACCTGATTCGACATTACACTTTTTGGGTGCATCCGGCACCCCTCGGATCCCAACGGAGAACATTCCTATGAATATCCATGAATACCAGGCCAAAGAATTGTTGAAAAAGTTCGGCGTCACCGTCCCTCACGGGGTTGCCGCCATGAGCGTTGCGGAGGCTGTAGCCGCAGCAAAAACTCTTCCGGGGCCGCTTTATGTGGTCAAATCGCAAATCCATGCGGGCGGGCGCGGGGCCGGGAAGTTCAAGAACAATCCGACCGGAAAGGGCGGGGTTCGGCTGTGCAAGACCCTCGATGAGGTCAAGGCCGCGGCGGAGGCCATGCTGGGGCAGGTTCTGGTCACCAAGCAGACCGGGCCGGAAGGCAAGGAGGTCCAGCGCCTTTATGTCACCGACGGGGTGGACATCAATAAGGAGTATTATTGTTCGGTCCTGCTCGACCGGGCGACCAGCCGGGTGACGTTCATCGTTTCCACTGAGGGCGGTATGGATATCGAGGAAGTGGCGCATAATACGCCGGAAAAGATCGTTAAGGTCGCCATCGACCCGGCGTCCGGATTTTCAGGATTCCATGCGCGCAAGATGGCGTTTGCGCTGGGCCTGTCGGGCGATGCACAAAAGAGCGCGGTCAAGTTCTTCGGCAATCTCTATAAGGCGTTTGTTGCGCTGGACTGCTCGATTCTTGAGATCAACCCGATGATTCTCGCGGGTAATGAGGTCATGGCGCTGGATGCGAAGATGAATTTCGATGACAACGCCCTGTTCCGTCAGCCTGAAGTCTCCGCCATGCGCGATGAGAGCGAGGAAGACGAGAAGGAGCGCGAGGCGCACAAGCACGAGATTTCCTACGTCGCGCTCGACGGGAATATCGGCTGCATGGTTAACGGCGCGGGGCTGGCGATGTCCACGATGGATATTATCCAGCTTTACGGCGGGCGGCCTGCGAACTTCCTCGATGTCGGCGGCGGCGCGGACAAGGAGCGGGTCACGGCGGCGTTCAAGATCATTCTTTCGGATAAAAACGTTAAGGGCGTTCTCGTGAACATCTTCGGCGGGATCATGAAGTGCGACATCATCGCGGAGGGAATCATAGCGGCGGCGAAGGAAGTGAAGCTTTCCGTGCCGCTGGTCGTGCGCCTTGAAGGCACGAACGTGGAGAAGGGCAAGGAGATTCTCTCCAAGTCCGGCCTCGATATCATTCCGGCGAACAATCTGGCCGACGCGGCGCAGAAGGTGGTGGACGCCACGAAGAAGGCGCTGGCGGCTTGATTACTCATAAGATTTAGACTTCATTGGAGAACATAAGATATGTCAGTACTCGTCAGTAAAAAAACCAAGGTCATCTGTCAGGGCTTCACCGGCGCGCAGGGGACGTTCCATTCCGAGCAGGCCATCGCCTATGGCACGAAGATGGTCGGCGGCGTCACGCCCGGCAAGGGCGGCTCGAAGCATCTGGGCCTGCCCGTGTTCGACACGGTGGCGCAGGCCAAGGCGAAAACCAAATGCAACGCCTCCGTGATCTACGTTCCGCCGCCGTTCGCTGCTGACGCGATCCTTGAAGCGATCGACGCGGAGATCGAATTGGTTGTGTGCATCACCGAGGGGATTCCGGTTCTCGATATGGTGAAGGTCAAGCGCGCGCTGTCGGGTTCCAACACGCGTCTGATCGGGCCGAACTGCCCCGGCGTCATTACGCCCGGCGAGTGCAAGATCGGTATCATGCCCGGCCATATCCACAAGCGCGGCAAGGTCGGGATCGTCTCCCGCTCCGGCACGCTCACTTACGAAGCCGTCGCACAGACGGGCGCGGTCGGCTTGGGTCAGACGACCTGCATCGGCATCGGGGGTGACCCGGTGAACGGCACGAACTTCGTGGATTGCCTTGAGATGTTCATGAAGGACAAGGAAACGGAAGCCATCCTGATGATCGGCGAGATCGGTGGAACGGCGGAGCTTGACGCCTGCGAATACTACAAGTCGCTCAAGAAGAAAAAGCCCATCGCCGGATTTATCGCCGGCGCGACCGCCCCTCCGGGCAAGCGCATGGGCCATGCGGGCGCGATCATTTCCGGGGGCGACGATACCGCCGCCGCGAAGATGGAAGCGATGAAGGAGGCCGGATTTGCGGTGTCCAACAGTCCTGCAGGTCTGGGCGATGCGGTCGTAAGGGCGATGGCGGCTTAGTTACGCCGTCCGCTTTCTGCGGTCTCTCCAGACGAACAATACCGTCAAGAGGAACAGTGTGGCTGCCAGCCCCGCCATTATGAGGGGCTGCAGCGTTTCTATGGCGTATTGTTTTTCCTTGAAGCAACTCAGGGAGTCCTTCCAACGTTTTTCATCCTTGAAACCATATTCTTTCGCCAGATCGAGATAAGCGAAAGAGGCCTTAAAATCGTTTTTGTTCCCGGCTATTCGAGAGAGGCTGTAGAGAAGGTCCGCAACAACTATATCTTCAGGTTTCACGAAGATTGTACGCTCATAAAGCTGGTAGGCCAACGCCGTTTCAACCTGAATACGATTAAAATTCTGGCCGTTGAAGCTGGCAAAGATATCGTCTGCGTCTGCGGGAAGCCTTTTGGGCATATCCAGAACAGATTTTTCCGCATAGTAGCCGGGATCTTTCTCCAGATTGATTTTTGCTTCAAGGATCGCCACGTGCAGCCACTCGGTGCCGTAATGTGAAGCCGGGTTTCTTTTCAGACCTTCCTTTATCCATTTCAGGGCATTGTGATTGTCGCCACTAAGCTCATACGCCGTTCCGAGGTTGGCGGCGGATGCGTACAACTGGTCTCTTTGCTCGAGTTCCAGAAACATTCCGATGGCCTTTTTCAGATCGCCTGTCAGAAGCTCCTGCAGAGCTGATTTGTGTGCTTCGGTAAAAAATTCAGGGTCGGTTTCTTTATTCCTATAGCGTTCGTCATAGAGCCGGGGAGGGTTTTTTGTCATGGACTCCCGAATGGATTTCAGAGGGTCGTGTTCTTGCAGAAAGTTTTCTGAAGGTTCCGGTGATCCGTCATTCAAACAGGCCAGCGCGACCTTGAACGGGGTCAGGGCCAGCGTAAAAAGCATCAGGGGCAATAGGGCTTTTTTCATAGCGGAACCTGTCGTTTTTTCAGATTCCACTCTATGAAAAAACAGTGGCTGACCGCAAGCTTGATAGTTAAGGCGAGGCGGTCAGCGATCCCGACACATTAGTTGTGCTGGACGTGTCCATGCGGTAAAGTTCCTGTATTTCGGCAGCGCTGAGGCTGCGGTTGAGGATGCGGATGTCGTCCATTTTGCCGTCGAAATAATCCGCGAAGGGTAACGTATTGATCAGCTTGCGGCCGATCGAAACCGGAACGGCGGTATCGTGCAGGCTGGAGGCGATCGTTCCCGTGAACGCTCCGTTTAACTGTACGCCGTCCTTGTAGACTTTCAGCCTGTCTGCGTTGGTGGCACCGCTGCCGTCATAGACCATTGTAATCTGTGTCCATGTCCCGGTCGTCAGATTTGCGTCGCTGGTCGTGAAGTAATTGTTTCCGGAATCAACTGTGTCCGCAATGAAAACGAACATCTCTGTGCCATCAGCATTGGTGGCACGGATTCCCCATGAGTTATTGGCGGCGACGTCATTGATATCCCATTTTCCTATATGGGTGTCTGTTGGGCTTAAGGAGTCTGGGTTGATCCAGTAGGAGACGGTTAAATGGTTTCCTGTATCGCTCTCGTCAAAATCCGCAATCTCAATCGCATCGTTCGCGCCGTCGAAGTTCAGGGCGTCGCGCTGCGGGCCAACAGTCTGATCGGCCAGCGACAGGCCTCCTAGCATTGTGCCGTCGTTCCCGGCGTTTGAAGTGTCGTAGGCGGTCGTACCGTTTGTCCATGCGCCGTCCAGTGTGATGTGCGCGGCGGGGCTGCCGCCGAGCGGCACGCCGTAATAGATTTGCGGTCGGAAACCGTCGGAGGGATCGTCGAGATCGGGGCCGCCGGCCTGTCCCCACCAGTTGTTCTGAGCGGAGAGGGCGCGGCCGTCATACTCGACGGCGAGGTCTTCGAGCGTGTTTCCGGCAAGGACGTTCAATCCGGCGCTGCCCAAGCTCCCGCCGCCAAGATCGACCTCGAAGGTTCCGGCGGTGTCGTCGTAAACCGCTATGCCGTGCTGACTGTTTCCTGTTGTCACGGATTGTTCGACCATCGCCGAGACATCGCCGCCGTTTGTGCCGTGGATATAAATCCCCATGCGGTTGTTGGTGGCGGTGACGTTTGAGATCGTGACGTTCTGTGCGCTGGCCGCATCGCCTTCGACCACGATACCGTCACGGGACGCGCCGTCTACCGTGAAACCGGTGAGATAGACGTTATCGGCGGTGACGGTCACGCCGTCGCCATTGGGATTGGTGTTGGAGATCACGGGGGCGGTGCCCGCCGGGATGATCAGGTCGGCGGCTGAACCGCTGCCTGCGCCGAGGGTGAACATTCCGCCCGCGAAGCTGATGGCCGATCCCTCGCCGATCAGCATCTGGCCGTCATCGTCTATGGTGATTCCGGCATTTTGTCCTGTTGACGTGCCATCGCCGCGATGAACGTAGATGAGGTCGTTGGTTCCCGCGATGGCCTGCGCGGCGGCTAATGTGTTGAAGGGGGTTTCGGCCGATCCGTCACCCCCGCCTGCGGCTGTGTTATCGACGTGGTAGACCGTCTGGATGGTTCCTGTAGCCGTGCTTAAAAGCGGCTTATTGGTGCCATCGTCGGTCACGGCTTCATTGGTCACAATATCCACATCGCGTTCCGGGCTTTCGTCGAGGCGGGCGCGCAGACCTACTTTGCGGTAGCTTTTCTTATGACCGAAGGGCAGGCGGATTACGGCTTCCAAAAAGCCCTGCGAGCCGCGTTCATCGTCGCTTTGAAAGCGAGCGCCGAGCTGGATGTCGGAGGTGATGTCGCTTGTTATGCGGGCGCGCCAGCCGCTGACATCTTCCGACTCGTCCCCTGCGAAGTGATAGAGGCCGCCGTATATCCGCGTGCTGTCTGTGAAATCTTCGGGCAGTTTATAGCCGAGTTCGAAATCTATGCCCTTTAGGGATTCTTCTACGACTGTCTGGTCGGTCCTGACCACGATCTGCGTTCCGGCGAAAGAGCCGCCGGACCCGTCGGGATTGGCCTGTGTATAGGTTTTACTGTCATTGAGGGGCAGATAGACGTTCAGCTTAAGCTCCCAATCCTCCGCGAACCATTCGGCACCCGCCGTAACCTGATTGAACGCGGAGCCGCGTTCGGTGTAGCGGCGGTCAAGCCAGATATGGGTTCCGGCGATGCCTTTTCCGATCAAGGTTTCCTGTATCATTTTCCGGTAGCCGATGCCGATGTTGAACTCCCTGTTCTCCTGATCGTCAGCCATCATCCGCAGGTCGGCGTAAACAACTGAGCCGTCCTCCACATTCTGGGCAACCGGGATCCAGAATTCGTTCATCAGCAGGGAGCGCTCGCTGCCGAGCTTCCAGTTGCTTTCCATGCGGGCGGCCAGAGGTTGTTGCGCCGCTGGACGATCTTCACTGAACGCCGGATTTACGGTCGCGCAGAGCATCAGATACAGGGGGATTTTGTAAATGAGGCTTCTCATGCTCTCATTATGCTCAATTTGATTTAAATTTTCTTTAAATACATTATGGAATTAAAGCCTTGGCTTCCCCATCGGAGGTATGAGCATGGACTGCAATTATTATTGGTGTTTTCTGCCCTTAAAAACTGTTTGGATATCCCTGTCTTTTCAGTGTATCCTTAGCGCTGAAAATCAATCTTAAGAGGACCGCTTTGCAGCATGAGTTTTCTTAACCAAATGGACCCCGACGACCGCGATATGGTGGTCAGCCTTCCCTACCGCGTTGGCTTGCGCGTGAGCAAGAGCGACGACACGGGGGGCAACGAATCGGATGAGCAGGAGATGCAGGCTCTGTCCAGCATCCTGAGCGGCTACGCGCAGGAAGTATTCGGCTCTGAGACTGTGCAATACATCATCAGCGAGACGATCAGCAAGCGCAATAAATGGCCGGAATGGTCTGGTACGCTCGAAAAGGTCGAGGATGATTGCCACAAGGCCATCGACGTTCTTTCCGCCGTCGTGGATCAGAAGGAAGTCAATGCCTTCAAGCAGCATCTGATTGAGATCGGCGAGTCGGTGGCGATGGCGTTCCGTGAGCAGCAGAATTTGGGCATGATCGCCAAGCTCAAGCTGTTTATGGATTACAAAAAAGATAAAAAGCTGGCGGCACAGAAGAAAATTTCCGTCAAGACCTGGGATCAGTTCCTGAATATCAGTGCCCATGAGCGGCGGGCGCTGCGTTCGATCGCCGGGGCGCTGAATATTACTTATATCTAGAGGATATTGGTCCGATGATCTTCGGTCAAAAAAAACAACGGGAGACTCTTTTCATGTCGCAACTCGCCGCCTTTTCGCCTGAAGATGCTGAACTTCTCATCAGCCTGCCCTACAGGGTCGGGATCAATGTCAGCCATACAGAGGACGAAGAGGGCGAGGTGGACGATGACCGCGAGATGGAGGCGCTGGAGGCCTGCATCAAGCAGATCGCCAAGCTGCATGAAGCTTCGCCACTGGTCAGCGAGGTTGCCCGCGAAATCCTCCGCCGCAAGGATCACTGGATGAACTGGTCGCACGGATCGTTCAATGTTGCGCCGGATTGCGAGAAGGCGCTGCGTGTCCTCAAGCCAGTGGTGTCCGCTCAGGAACTGAAAAGCTACAAAAGAATGATTATTGAGGTGGCCTCTTCGGTCGCGCAAGCTTACGGCGAGTTCGGCGAAGTGCGCGAGAAGAAGGGATTCTTCGGGCGGGTGATGGAAAAGGTCGTGGGATCGTTTGCCAATGACGATAGAAATCATCCGATGAATGTCAGCGCCGCCGAGGATACCGCGATCGGCCTGATTCAGGCGGCCCTGAAAAAGGTCGAGTAGGCTTTTCTGAAACTCCTGTTCCTGACGAAAGCGGCTTGCCCTCGCGGGCGGGGTGCGCTATGTCCTAATGAAGGATTTTCAACAGGCACGGCGGGAGTTTTTCATGACACAGGCCAAGCAGCAGGATATGACGTTTCTGACCGGGATGAACGCGGAATATATCGCGCATCTTTACGGGGAGTTCCTTAACAATCCCTCGCGGGTCGATGAAAGCTGGCGCAGTTTTTTCCGCGGGCTGAACGATACTGAGGCCGAGTTGCTGCACGAGCTTTCGGGTGCGAGTTGGACGCCCAAGGAAAACGTCAAGCAGTTGCGGGCGTTCGGCGCTGTTCCCGATCAGCCGGCGAATGATTATCTTAACGCCGCGCCCGGTTCGAAGCGTACGCAAGTCCTCAAGGGCGGCAGCCCCGAACAGGTGCGGCAGGCGGCGCTGGATTCCATCCGGGCGCTTATGCTCATCCGCTCCTACCGTTTCCGCGGGCATATGCTGGCTGATCTCGACCCGCTGGGCCTCAAAGAGAAAACCGTCAGCCCGGAGCTGGATCCGGCCTATTTCGGTTTTTCCTCGCAGGATTACGACCGCCCGATTTTCCTCGACGGGATGCTGGGACTTGAGAGCGCGACGCTGCGCGAAATTCTGGACGCGCTCAAGCAGATTTACTGCGGAACGATCGGTGTGGAGTATTTGCATCTGGGACATCTGCAAGAGCGGGAATGGATTCAGGAGCGGATTGAAAACCGGGAACATTACAACAAGACCGAGTTCACCGTGAACGGCAAGCGGGCGATCCTGCAACGCCTTACGGCGGCGGAAGCGTTCGAGCAGTTCCTGCATAAAAAGCATACGGGGACCAAGCGTTTCGGGCTTGATGGCGGCGAGGCGCTGATCCCTGCGATCGAGCAGATCATGAAACGCGGCGGGCAACTTGGCTTGAAGGAAATCTGCCTTGGCATGGCGCACCGCGGGCGGCTGAATGTTCTGGCTAACGTGATGGCCAAGCCCTTCACCGCGATCTTTTCGGAGTTTCAGGGCAATTCCTCCGTTCCTAACGATGTTCTGGGGTCAGGGGACGTCAAATATCACCTCGGCACTTCCAACGACCGTGATTTCGACGGCAATGTCATTCACCTGTCGCTGACCGCCAATCCCTCGCACCTCGAATTCGTCAACCCGGTCGTGATCGGCAAGGTCCGCGCCAAGCAGAAGCAGCGTAGCGATAAAGAGCGGATGCAGGTTCTTCCCTTGCTTCTTCACGGCGATGCGGCGTTCGCGGGGCAGGGGATCACCGCCGAGACACTGATGATTTCCGAGCTTCCGGGGTATCGTGTCGGCGGGACGATCCATATCGTTATCAACAACCAGATCGGCTTTACGACGACTCCGGCTTACGGACGCTCCGGGCCTTATCCTACGGACGTGGCCAAGATGCTGGAGGCACCGATCTTCCACGTCAATGGCGACGATCCCGAGGCGGTCGTTCATGTGTCCCGTCTGGCCATTGAGTTCCGTCAGGAGTTCAAGAAGGATGTCGTCATCGACATCGTGTGTTACCGACGGTTCGGGCATAACGAGGGCGACGAGCCGGCCTTCACGCAGCCGCTGATGTACAAGAAAATCGCCAAGCAGGAAACGACGCGCTCGATCTATGCGCGGCAGCTTGTCGAGGAGCGGGTCATCACGGCCGATGAAGGTAAAAAGTTCGTCGATGATTTCAACGCGCAGCTTGAACAGGATTTCAAGGCTTCCGCTACCTATAAACCCAACAGCGCGGATTTCCTTGAGGGTGCGTGGTCGGGTCTGACCGTTGCGCACGGCGAGGATCGGCGCGGGAAAACCGAAGTCTCCATTGCCGATATTCAAAAGGTCGGAAAAATCCTGACCGATGTGCCGCCGGGGTTTGAGATCAACACCAAGCTGCAGCGCGTTCTGGATGCGAAGAAACAGATGCTGAGCAGCGGCGAGGGCGTTGACTGGGCGACTGCGGAAGCTTTGGCGTTTGGAACCCTTCTGAATGAAGGCTTGAATGTCCGTCTGACCGGGCAGGATGTGGGGCGGGGCACGTTCTCGCACCGCCATGCGATCTGGTACGACCAGTCCACAGAGAGCAGGCATATCCCGCTCAAGTATATCAAGCCGAAGCAGTCGAAATGCGAGATTTACGACAGTCCGCTGTCCGAAATGGCCGTGTTGGGGTTCGAGTACGGGTATTCGCTGGCCGATCCGAAGACCCTTGTCCTCTGGGAAGCGCAGTTCGGCGATTTCGTCAACGGGGCGCAGGTTATCATCGACCAGTTCATCTGCTCGGGCGAAAGCAAGTGGCTGCGGATGTCCGGCCTTGTCATGCTGTTGCCGCACGGCTACGAAGGGCAGGGGCCGGAACATTCATCCGCCCGTCCCGAGCGCTTCCTGCAGAATTGTGCCGAGGATAACTGGCAGATTGCCAACTGCACGACCCCGGCGAACTATTTCCACATTCTGCGTCGGCAGATGCACCGCGATTTCCGCAAGCCTTTGGTCATTATGACGCCCAAATCGCTGCTGCGCCACAAGCTGGCCGTCTCGAAACTCTCCGAATTCAGTGTAGGGAGTTCGTTCCACCGGGTGCTGTGGGACGACGACCGCGACATTTTGGCCAAACCTGAGAAAATCCGGCGCGTCGTGGTTTGCACCGGGAAGGTTTACTATGATCTGTTGCAGGAGCGGCGCGATCGGAAGATCAACGATGTCGCCATCCTTCGCCTGGAGCAGCTCTATCCGTTCCCGTTCAATGCCCTGGGGGCCGAGCTTTCTCCGTTCAAGAACGCCGAGGTGGTCTGGTGCCAGGAAGAGCCGAAAAATCAGGGGGGGTGGAGCTTTGTGGAGCCTTATATTGAGCAGACTCTGGCGAAAATGAAGCATAAGTCCGCTCGTCCGCGCTATGTCGGGCGGGAGGCTTCGGCAGCTCCTGCGACCGGCCTGCATAACCGCCATGTGGCGGAGCAGGCTAAGCTGGTGGACGAGGCTTTGCGCGGATAATTCTCTGCACAGCTCTTGCGGCTCTTTTCTGTTCTTCGTTTTTTTGCTACCAATATCTATTGTGACTATTTTATGTTGCCATCTATTGGTTTGTTTTTGTTATGCTTTTTATGAAATATATCTCTTTACTTATTTGGCAAAGATACTCTTTGTCATGTGGGGGCAGCTTTGTGGTTTTTTCCTTTGCCCGGAGTTTTTTTGTTTTTTCTGTTCTTGCCTTAATATTGATATATCCGGGCGTGGTTTTTGCGAGGGACTATGACTATGGGTGCCGTATTCGCAACCCACATTATCACCCGAATGAAAAGGAACTCGCCGAATATGTATCGAACCTCGAATATATTTTTGAGGGGGAGATTATCAGTCGAGAAACGACTGTCATGGGTTTTATCGTGACTACTTTCAAAGTCAAAAATCTTTACAGAGGGGAGATGCCTGAAACAGGAAAAGTCAGTCTTGTTCACTTAAAAGATATGTTTCTTGATCAGAAAAAGCCTTATCTTGTGCGGGCACGGTTGGGGAAGGACAATAATCTTTATCCCGATCCGTTGGCTTGCCCCCAATACTATTCCGATGAAGAAGTTGTTTCACACATTCAGTATTTTTGGCAGAGGTTTCTGTTGGGCTTTTTTCTTCTTCTTTTTGGGGTTTTTGTTGCCTACAAATATGTCAAGCACGATAAGAGGCTCCATAACAATCCCTATTTGAAATGGCTTACAAAGTAGTTTTCGATTATGGACTTTTTCTTTATCGGAGTCTGACTCGCTTTTCTTTGGAAATTTTATTATTATCAGTGACATGGCCCAGAATTGTGACCTCTCCGTCTATTTCGTCGCCGATCCGCACAGCTGCGGCGGGCGCAGCCTAGATTCTGTTGTGCTTTTGGCCCTGAAGGGTGGGATTACCTTGCTGCAACTCCGCAACAAGGAGGACGGGTTCGAGCCCGTGTTCGCGCAGGCGGTCCGGCTCAAGGCGCTGGCCGACGATTTCGGTGTGCCGTTTCTGGTCAACGATTATCCCGAGATCGCCATGCAGTGCGGCGCGGCAGGCGTTCATTTGGGGCATGAGGACGATACGCCGAAGGAGGCGCGGGAGTTTCTGGGGCCGGAGGCGATTATCGGCATGAGTTCCTATGCCGAACAGCATTTCAAGGATCTTAACCCCAAAATTGTCAATTATGCCGGGACCGGGCCGTTCTTTGCGTCCAAGACCGACAAAGGCAAGGTCGTGCTGGGGGCGGAGAGGTTTTCCGCTCTGATCAAGAACTCTCCGGTTCCGGTGGTGGCGATTGGTGGAATCACGCCGGAGCGGGCGAGCGAGGCGATCCGCGCCGGGGCACAGGGCGTGGCCATGATGCGGGCGATTTCCGAGGCCGTCGATCCCGAAGAAGCGGCGCGGGCGTTTGTCACCGCCGTTGCGAAGGCGCGGCAGGACGTCGAAGCGCGGCGGGCGTCATGATCCCCAACGTCCTGTCCATCGCGGGGTCGGACCCGTCGGGCGGGGCGGGTATTCAGGCTGATCTCAAGACCTTCACGGCGCTGGGCTGTTACGGCATGGCGGCGCTGACCTCTCTCACAGTTCAGAATACGCGGCACGTGCTTGACGTTTATCACCTTGAGGCGGATTTCGTGGAGGCCCAGATCCGTGCTATTTTCGAGGATATCGATGTGGATGCGCTCAAGATCGGGATGGTGGGCAATGCGCGGACGATCACGATGCTTGCGGAATTGCTGGAGGATATTAAACCGCGCTTTGTGGTGCTTGACCCCGTCATGGTGGCGACCAGCGGCGATGCGCTGATTTCCAATCATGCGGTGGATGTGATGAAGGAGAAACTTATCCCGCTGTGTGATGTGTTGACGCCGAATATCCCCGAGGCGGAGAAGCTGACTGGGGAGAAGCTGATGAATTCCGACGATCTTGAGGAGCTTGCGGCGAATGTCTGCCGACTGGGCTGTAAAGCCGTTTTGCTCAAGGGTGGCCATGCGTTCAGCGATTCGCAGGCCACCGATGTTCTGTATTCGGATCAGCAGGTTAAAACCTTTTCCGTGCCGCGCATCGTGACCAACAACACGCACGGGACGGGCTGCACGCTCTCAGCCGCTTTGACCTGCTTTGTTGCTTTGGGGCACGATCTAACGGAGGCGGCGCAGAAGGCTAAAGACTACGTCACCGAAGCGTTGCGCCATTCCGAGGCGCTGAATGTCGGGCACGGGCACGGGCCGGTCAACCATTTCCATTTTCACGGGCGGGAGGGGCAGGGCCGTGCATGAGTTCGAGATTATCGCCGATTATTTCGTGGCGCTCACCATGGGGCGGGAGGAATGCGCGGGGCTACAGGACGATGCGGCGGTGCTGAAAATTCCTGAAGGTTACGAGTTGGTGGTGAGCAGCGATACGCTGAATGCCGGGACGCATTTCATGAAGGACGAAGCGCCGGAAAATATCGCGCGGAAGGCGCTGCGGGTCAGTCTTTCGGACCTTGCGGCCTGCGGGGCGGAGCCGCTTTCCTATCAGCTTAACATCGCCTATCCGCAGCGGCCGCAGGCGGACTGGCTGAAGGCGTTCACCGGGGCGCTCCTGAAGGACCAGAAGGAATTCGGCGTGTTCTGTTCGGGCGGGGATACGTCCTCGATCCACGGGGCGCTGTCGATTTCGATCACCGCGCTGGGGCTGGTTCCGGCGGGGCAGGCCGTGCGGCGCGGCGGCGCGAAGGACGGGGATGCCGCGATCCTCACGGGGGCCATCGGCGATGCCGCGCTGGGGCTGGAGGCGCTCTGGAAGGGGCAGGAGAAGGCTTATCCGGGGGCGGTGGGGCGGCACCGGGTGCCGGAGCCGCGCATCAAGGCGGCTGCGCTGGTGCGTAAACACGCGCGGGCGGCGGTGGATATTTCCGACGGGTTTTTGGCCGATCTTGGCCATGTCTGCACGGTCTCCGGCGTGGGGGCGGAGATTCATCTCGGCAAGGGCGGGCTGGCGTTTTCCAAGGAGGTTGCGACCGCGCTTGATACCGGGTTCCTCAAGCCCGAGCAGGCGCTGGCGGGCGGGGATGATTACGAGCTGGTTTTAGCGGCGGCGCAAGATCAGGTGAAGCCGCTGATCGCCGGATTGAAGAAACTCGGCTTTTCGCCGCAGGTTGTGGGGCGTTTTTCCTCCAAAATCTCAGGGGTGCGGGTTCTTGATGCGGAGGATGAGGAAGTGCCGCTTAAAGCTGTCGGGTGGCAGCATTTTTAGACTAAAGAAGGTTTGCGCTTCTCATGGACGAAAAGGCACAAAAGGTTCCAGTTTACTGCATAGTCCTCAGGCCTGTTTTTTATCTTTTGTCGCTGCTCATAAAGATTGCCGCGCTGGTTTTTGTAGTTTGGCTTTTTCTTCTAGTTTATACCCTCATTAGAATTATTTACGTAATGAACTATGGTGATCCCTATGTCGTTGAGCTACTTGATGAAACGGCTAGAGCTGTTGTTAGGGATCAGGTTGGTATTGAAAAGTTTCAAATCGAGCGGGTTTGGGTTGATACTCCTGTCTTTGATGGCGCAAGTGGAAATTGGAAAGTCTTTTTGGAGGAGCATTTTCAGAATAAAGAGTCCTTTTTGAGGGGTTACGATATTTTGCGGAAGAGCGATATAATTGTCATCGAAGAGGAAGGAACGTCTATGGGGGGATTTTTGGCGACAGATCAGACCGGATACACTTGTTATTTTCGTGAGGGTGTAATTTTAGGTAATGGAACTGTCTGCGAGGGCAATTCCAAAAGGGAATGTCATGTCTCGGTGTGTGTCAAGGAAGGGGAACGGTTGATGTATGTTGAGGTTGTAGATTTTTGATTGTTTTATTTTTCAGAATATCCCTCCGACCCCTGTATGTTTCTCCCGATTTCATAACTCTAGCCCTTGCGTTTCGACCCATCAGGGAGTAATTAAAAGGTCTAAGATTGCGGGGTGTTCGCGCCCTTTCCGATGATCAAACGAAGAGACATTTAGAAATGACAAAAATTCTCGTACCGACCCTGGGTGAATCCGTTTCCGAAGCCACTGTGGCGCAGTGGCTGAAAAAAGAGGGCGAGGCGGTGAAGGCCGACGAGCCGATCGTGGAACTGGAGACCGACAAGGTGACGCTGGAGGTTCCTGCGCCTGCGGATGGCGTGATCGTCAAGATCATGGCGGCAGCGGGGCAGAGCGTCGGTGTCGGCGCGGTTCTGGGCGAATTCGAAGCCGGGGCGGTGGCGAATGACAAGGGCAGCGCGCCGAAGGCGGTCAAGGCTGCTCCTGCACCTGCGAAAGTCGCGGCTGCGGATGAGGATGCGAAAACCTCTCCGGCGGTGCGTAAATTGCTGGCGGATAACAAGCTGGACGCTTCGCAGGTTCCCGCTTCCGGCAAAGACGGGCGCCTGACCAAAGAAGATATCGAGGCTTATCTCAAGGGCGGGGCGAAGGCCGCCGCACCAGCCGCGAAGGCTCCTTCTGCCGCTCCTGCGCCCGCCGCACCAGCCGCGAAGGCTCCTTCTGCCGCTCCTGCGCCCGCCGCTCCGGTCAAGGCCAGAGAGGCTGGACCCCGCGAGGAAAAAGTCAAGATGACCAAGCTTCGGCAGGTGATTGCCCGCCGCCTCAAGGAAGCGCAGAATACGGCGGCCATGCTGACCACGTTCAACGAGGTCGATATGGGTCCGGTCATGGAGCTGCGGAACGAGTACAAGGACGCGTTCGAGAAGAAGCACGGGGTGAAGCTGGGCTTCATGTCGTTCTTCGTGAAGGCCGTGATTCAGGCGCTGAAAGATTTTCCGGCGCTCAATTCCGAGATTTCGGGCGACGAGATCATCTATAAAAATTACTACGATATCGGCGTTGCCGTTTCCACGCCGCAGGGACTCGTGGTTCCCGTTCTGCGCGATGCCGACAGCTTGAGCATGGCGCAGATCGAGGCGAAAATCGCCGATCTGGGCACCCGTGCGCGGGATGGAAAACTGAGCCTTGATGAAATGGTGGGCGGCACCTACACGATCACCAATGGTGGCGTGTTCGGTTCGCTGCTCTCCACGCCGATTTTGAATACGCCGCAGTCGGGCATTCTCGGGATGCACGCGATCCAGAAGCGGCCCGTGGTCTGTCCCAAGACGGGCGCGATCGTGGCGAAGCCGATGATGTATCTCGCGCAATCCTATGACCACCGCATCGTGGATGGGCGCGAGGCGGTTGGCTCGCTGGTCCGCATCAAGCAGGCGATCGAGGATCCTCAGCGTTTGCTGTTGGATGTTTAATCATCACGGAATTTGAAAACCCCGCTCACGGCGGGGTTTCTTTTTTCTCGTATTTTTTTCGGTATTCCTCGGCGCGTTCCAAAGCCTGTTGTTTCTGGTTCGCATTCAGCTTTTCTTCCAATATGTCCAGAACAAGCTGTTGATTGCTTTTCAACGCTGTTTCCTCCCATGCGTTATCAGGCTCTTGTGCGTGTGCAAGAGTGCTCCAGGCATAGGCTTCCATCAAATCAATTTGCGAGCTGTTTCGTTCATAATAAATCTGTGACAGCATTGTCTGTCCAAGGATGTTTCCCTGCTGTGCAGAAAATTTGAACCATTCAAGAGCGACGGCGTTATTTTGTTTAAGCGTTTTGCCCGTGTAATATAAATAACCTACAAAAAACTGTGCGTGTGCGTCATTGGCAACGGCGGCGATAATGCAGGGTGCCACGCGATTTTTCTCAGCCATATCCATCATTCTTAAATAGCTGCAACGATCCGAGAGGGTTTGAAGATATTCATGAGCTTCTATGTTTTCTCGATTAAAGGTGGTCCGCTTAAGGAGATCTCCGGCAATAAAATAGTCGTCCAGCCTATCACTTTTTTCATATAAGCGAGCCAACGGCAGAAAGGAGGGAAAGTAGCGTTTTCTTGCAGCTTTTTCATACAATTCCAAAGCTTTTGAAACGTCCTTTTCAACACCCTCACCTGTTTCGTATAGGGTGGCGAGAGCGTATTGGGCTATCGTGTCTTTATCTACGAAAGGCATCAGCCATTTAGCTGCCTCGGTTTTATTTAAAGGCACGCCCTGTCCCTTCAGGTACATCTGGCCAATAGTGCGGGCTGAAGAAGATTGGCTTTCCAATTTTGCTCCTGCTAGACAATATTTGGCCGCCTTATCGAGATTTTCCGGGTGCAGTCTCGGTGAATAATGATAATCGCACAGATGGTTGTAAGCCTTAATCATTTGCTGTTCTGCGGCTTTTTCAAGCCAGTGTACGCCATCAGAAACATTTTTTTCTGTTCCCAGACCATAAAGGTATGTCGCACCTAAATTATATTGTGAGGGCGCGTGACCGCTCTCGGCTCCTTTTTTGAACCAATCAAAGGCAATTTCATCGCTCTGTCCTACGATTTTTCCATTTCTATAGCTGAGGCCTAGAAAAAACATCGCCTGGACATCCCCGCCTTCCGCCTTTTTTTCCAGCGCCTCGATCGCCGTTTTGCGCCAGAGCTTGACCTGTTCGTCATTTCTTGGCACCAGCTTGCCCTTCTCATAGGCGGTTGCGAGGTCGAGCATAGCCTGCGGGTCTCCGGCTTGCGCTTTGCGCATCAGGTTTGCGATGTAATCGTTCTGGTATTGATTGCTGTTAAACTCGATCAGGCTCAGGGGGTTAGTTTTGTCATACTTCACGAAATAAAAAATCCCGCCGAGGATCAGCGCGGTGACCGTGAGGGTGATGATATTCCCGCGCCTGCTCATACCACCTCCAAAATCCTCCTCTCCCGTACCTGCGCGAGTGCCCTGAGGCTCCATTCGTCGCGGCCCTTCGTGACGTCGCCGATCCGCAGGCTCATGATCCCCGCGCCGATCAGGTTCACGAATTCCCGCGCGGTCGGGACGTGGGCGGAATACAAAAACTCCGGCTCGATGGTCAAGCCGTAGCGCGCCGACGTGATCAGGGCGCGGTCGAGCGGCTGGAGGGTCAGGCTGTATTTCTCCAGCAAGGGCGCGAGTTGCGCTTCCTTGTCCTCGTCGAGGCCGATGGCGCGGTGCGGGCGGACGGTCAGCGCGGCGCGGGAGCCGAGGCGCGTATGCGCGAACGCCACCACGAACGGCGCGTTCTCATAACGCTCGTGCGCGTGGGCGATCAGTCTCTCGAATTTCTCCGCCGTCATGTCCTTCGGGCCGATCAGGGTCATCTCCACGGGTTTTTCGACGGGGATGACCGCGTTTTCGGCAATTTCGACCCACGGTTTTATGGTCCGCGCCGCCCGGTTCATCTCCAGAAGGTTGACGCCCGCATATTCCAAAAGGGGGCGGGAGATCTTGCTGAAATACGGCTCCATCTTTTTGCCCAGCGGCGTTTCGTGCGCGTGGGAGTCGATATAGACCGTGCCGATGCGCGCCTCGGCGATGGATTTCGCGCAGTTGGGGCAGGGCAGGTCGGTGACGTAAAGGTCCGCGCCCTCCGTGCCGGGGGCGTTCAGGATCACGGCGATCTCGGCGTGGACGGTCGTGCTGGCGTTGCCGAGCTTTTCGTCGGGGCCGAATTTTTCCGCGAGAGGGGCAGGCCAGAAATTGGCGTGGCCGCGCTCGAAATGCGATTTGGCGATATCCTGCCCGCAGAGAAGGGCGCCGACCTTGTGGACGGGGTGGGTGCTCCGGCTCTCGATCTCCAGAGCCTTTTCCATTTTCTTGAAGGGGTCGGCGGGCATGATTCAGTCTGGCATATGCGTGTACTCAGGGAGTGTATCTTAAGCCTTAACAGGCGCGGCCAAAAGCCTTAAGTTCATTTTTCATATTTTCTATAATAATTTTCACTTTCGTGCGGGCTTTTCATTCCCGCGCTCCTGTTCTATAACACGGGCACGAAATTTCACCCCTTGGCGGAGGTTTAAGTCATGTCCAATTCATTCGATGTCATCGTGATCGGCGCGGGGCCGGGCGGTTATGTGGCGGCGATCCGCTGCGCGCAGCTCGGCATGAGCGTGGCGTGCGTGGAAAAGCGCAAGACGCTGGGCGGAACCTGCCTGAATGTCGGGTGCATCCCTTCCAAGGCTCTGCTTCATTCCTCGGAAAAGTTCGAGGATGCCGCCGTGCATTTTTCCGGCATCGGCATCAAGACCGGCAAGCTGGAACTGGACCTCAAGACCATGATGAAATTCAAGGACGGTGTGGTGGACACGAACGTCAAGGGCATCGACTATCTCTTCAAGAAAAACAAGATCACACGTCTTGAAGGGACCGGAGAGATTGCCGCGCCGGGAAAGGTGCGCGTGGGCAAGGAGACTTACGGCGCGAAGAATATCATCATCGCGACGGGGTCGGATGTCATTACGCTTCCGGGCATCACCATCGACGAAAAGCAAATCGTCTCCTCCACGGGGGCGCTGGAACTCCCCGCTGTGCCGACATCGCTGATCGTGATTGGCGGCGGCGTGATCGGGCTGGAGCTTGGCACGGTGTGGCGGCGTCTGGGTGCTTCGGTCACGGTGGTTGAATATCTCGATAATATTCTTCCCGGCATGGACATGGAAATCCGCAAGGAGGCGCTCAAGATCTTCAAGAAGCAGGGGATTGAATTCAAACTCTCAAGCAAGGTCACGGGCGCGAAGACATCCAAGAAAGGCGTGGATCTGACCGTCGAGCCTGCGGCGGGCGGCAAGGCGGAGACTCTGTCTGCTGAAATCGTCCTCATGGCGATCGGGCGCAAGGCTTATACCGACGGGCTGGGGCTGGATGCTGTCGGCGTTGCGCGTGACGAGCGCGGGCGCATTGCGGTGGATTCGCATTTCGAGACGAACGTGAAGGGCATCTTCGCCATTGGCGATGTCATTGCCGGGCCGATGCTGGCGCACAAGGCGGAGGATGAAGGCGTGATCCTTGCCGAAATTCTCGCGGGGCAGAGCGGGCATATCGACTACAATTTGGTTCCGGGCGTTGTCTATACGTGGCCGGAGGTTGCCAATGTCGGCCAGACCGAGGAGCAGCTCAAGGCGGTGGGCGTCGAATACAAGGCCGGGAAGTTTCCCTTCATGGCGAACGGGCGGGCGCGGGCGATGGGCATGACGGAGGGGTTTGTGAAAATTCTTTCCTGTTCAAAGACCGACCGCGTTCTCGGCGCGCATATGATCGGGCCGAATGTCGGCGAGCTGATGGCGGAGGTCGTGAGCGTCATGGAGTTTCAAGGCACGGCGGAGGATATCGCCCGCACCTGCCATTCCCACCCGACCCTGAGCGAAGTCGTGAAAGAGGCCGCGCTCGCGGTGCATAAGCGGCCGATACATCTTTGATATAGCTTAGAGCGTTGAGGATAAGGGCATTCTTAAGCGGTTTCTTCGCTTAGGATGTGCTTTTTCCATTTTTCTTTAACATAGTCATAAAACCCGTCAACACCGGGTACTTTAACAACTCTCGCTAACTCTTGCCCAGCCTGTGTTAGCAACACTTTACCAATAGAAATCTTATTCTCTGTTTCTTTGCTCGTCGTTAAAGTTAAGATTTCCTCACAATAGGCTACGGCGAAATTTTTTGGTAATTGATGCCTGCTAAAGCCGGTCATCGCATTGAGTTGAATCAGTCCTAAGCTATCTAGATGGGATAGACTTTCGAAATCTATACCAAGATCGTTGTAGATTTTTTCTTGAGTATCAAAAACTAGAGGGGTGAATTTACCGAAATCCCATCCAAACCTACACAGATTTTGAAAGAGCTCTGCATCTCTTTTGTCCAGATCTCCAAGCAAGTTCACTGTGCGCTTCGAAAATGAGCCGGGGGTATTAGCTTCGCCAGCAAGGACTTGAGCCCAAATCCCCTGCATTTCTTCATCGGAGACAATTCTGGATTTGTCAAAGAAATTAGTCACCCAATCATCTTCCATGTTTTGTGGATTCGACTCCTCTGCCAGGTGAGGAAGAGCTTTTCTTGTAATTTCTTCCATGTTCTCCTGGCGCTTGGCTTCTTCTTCGATGAACCTATGCACAGATCGACGACGCAAGTCTGTTATTTCAATTTCTGAGTTTGCCTTAATCACGCTAGCTTTAGCTTCAGCTTTTGCTACCCGTGTAATTTGCCATGGTTCACAAAGTCCACCGATTGCAGAAGACACTTTTACAATCAAAGTATTCATGGGCTTTGAAAGCGGACCAAGATTGACTAATGATATGGATTGGTCTGATAGGGCTTTTTCGTCTGACATTACTTCACCTAATGCGCTACAAATTTTAATAGATCGGTTATATTCAGCCTCCCGATCCAATTTTCAGGCGTTCACTGCCCCGGAGCGGGGGTTGATGCGGGGGCGCTGGAGGCTGCGGGCACAGGATCACGCACGAGCTGGCCGTTCTTCATGACCGTCACCCACTGGCCGTCGGGGGCTTCGGCGAGGCGGCGCATGGCCGCCGAGTCCGGCATATCCACCACGACGCAGGTTAGCTTGCGGGCATCGAAAAGCTGCGTGGGCAGTTTCGTGGTGCCGAGGCGGATGATCTGCTGCGAGACGAGGTTTTCCTCCGGCGTGCCGGAGGGGGGTGTCTGTTTCGCCTTGTCCCAGTCGATCCTGAAATCCTTGCCGACGGCGTTGCGGATCATTCTGATGGATTTTGCCTCCGCCACATCGCTGTTGGGCACGAAGGCGCAGATATCGTCCGCCGAGGGCTTCGTGCCGTTGAAGGCGATGACCGTGTGCGTGGGCCAGGAGGCGAAAGGGGTGATGTAAATATTCCGCAGGCTGTTGCGGTATTCGGCGATGCTGAGCAGGGTCATGGTCAGTTCCTGCCGCGCGGGGTTGAAGGCGGCATGGTTGGCGGATACGGTCAGGTATTTATCCAACTGGCCGAGCTTGACGAACTGGACGTTCGGATATTCGGTCCGCAGCGCCTCCAGTTTCTGACGGTCCGCGTCGCTGAAGGTTCCGGCCTTAATCCCCTTATTCTGGGTGACGCCGTTGAGGTAGTTGTCCAGAGGCACAGGTTGCGGCGGCGGGGGGGCGGTTTGCGCGTCCACGTCCGTGCCGTTCATGATCATAGCGAAGGAAAAGGCCCGTCCCAGCGCGGACCAATAATCCTGTTTATTCACTTTATCCCCCAACCTCATATTCAATGCCTTTAATTTAACACGGGTTTTTCCTGTGCTGCAAACAGTTTAGGGAGAATAAAGCAATAATATTTCAAAATTGTTGTGGCTTTTCAAAGATTTCTGGCGTTTTTGCGGGCAAGGTTTTATTCTTATCAAATAAGTAATAACGAAACGCACTGGTAAAAAGGAGTGATGTTTATGACTGACGATAATTTCAATGACCGTTCAAAGTGGCCTACTGATTTGGGTGAGTCTTTTGAGCTCGAATACGGTACGCCCAAGCAGATGCAGCAGGGCGGCGCGGCGGCCCCGCAGCAGGGTGGACAGACGATCCCTGTGGCTGGCGCTGAAGAAGCTGCTGTCGAAATTCCTGTGGTCGCGGTCAAACTGGCTGCGCCTCATCCTGACCAGCAGCCGGGAACGTGGGATGACTGGCATATCAGTTCCGATATGGGCTGAGTTCTTTCCGGGAGTCTTTCCATGAAAGAGTTTGGCTATTGGTCCAAGAGAACGACCCAAGAAGGTGATCATACCGGGGCCGAGACGCCTGCGGAGGCTCCGGCTGTTGTCGGTAAGAGCAGCGGTACTGGCCCCAAGCGTTTGGTGGGAGATTTCGGCGACTGGTTCGGGAGGAATGCTGACGAGACGGCTGACCTTCTCGACGGTAAGCCTCCGGTTGCCGGAGGCGAGAAGGATAAAGGCGGATATAATCCCGACCGCTCTCTTCCCGTTCCTGTTTCTTCTGGCGGCGGGCTGGGCAATGCCGAGCTTGTGACGGGTACGGCGGGAACAGGCGTTCGTACCGGAGATGAGGGGTGCGAGTACGACTCGTTTCGTCCCGGCGGGCGGGATTTTGGATAGGCTTCAGGCGCGCGGGTGCGCGGCCTTGTAGATCTTCAGCATTTCTTGCGCGTTGATTTCCGTGTAGCGCTGTGTCGTGCTCAGGGACGCATGGCCGAGCAATTCCTGTATCTCCCTTAAATTCGCGCCGTTCTGCAGAAGATGAGTGGCGAAGCTGTGGCGCAGGGCGTGCGGCGTGGCGTTTTCCGGCAGGCCGAGCAGCCCACGCACCTCGCGCATAGCCCTTTGCGCGACGCCCTGATTGAGGCGGCCGCCTCTGGCGCCGATGAATATGGCTTCGCCCTTTTCCGCCGGGACGGGGCGGGCGTTCATGTATCCGCGCAAGGTTTTTTCAACTATCGGCAGGACGGGCACCTGCCTTTCCTTCCTGCCTTTGCCGATGACGCGCAGCAGCCCGTCGCGGGGCAGATGCTCCGTATTGAGGGACAGCGCCTCGTCGATCCGCAGGCCGCAGCCGTACAGCAACATGAACAGCGCCATGTTGCGGGCACCGATCCAGTCCTGCTTTTCCGCGAGGCCTGCGTTTTCGATGACCGCGCGGGCCTGCTGCTCATGCAGGGGGCGGGGGAGCTTGTGCGCCTGTTTGGGGGTGCGGACGGTTTTAATCGCAGCATTGTGCATCACGCCCTGTTTATCCAGCCAACTCAGAAAATTCTTGATGCCCGAGAGCGAGCGGGCGCGGGAGGCGTTCGAGGCACCCTCCATCGCCTTGCGCGACATCCAGGAGCGGAAATCGCGCAGAGAAATTTCCGAGAGGTCGTTCAGGCCGGGATTTTTGCCGAGATGTTCGAACAGGAAGGACACGAAATGCCCGACATCGCCGCCATAGGCGCGCAGCGTGTGGCGCGAGAGGTTTTTTTCCACGCGCAGCCATTCGCCCCATTGGTTAAGTTTTTCCGCAAGGTCGGCGGCGCAGAGGGCGAGGATTTGGGGTTTGATAATCAGATGTTCAGCCATATGCGGAAGCAGCGCTCGATGACCCGCGCCAGAAAGCAAATCTGGTCGGTGGCCTGTCCCTCCTGGAACAAATGCGGGTCGCGGCTGCCGAAGGCGATGATGGCGGGGGGCGTGTCCATGGAGATATCCACGCGCAGGAGAATCTGGGAGCGCACGAGTGTGGCGCCGCCGCCGTAAATTGCCTCGATGCCGGAGATATCTTCCTGCAGCATTACATTTTTTCCCTTCATCCAGCGGTCGATCGTGCCCTCGGGGACGATTCTAATGCCGTTTTGATGGACGTGGGGGATTTCGCGGCTGCTGGTCTCCACGACCAGAACGGAAATGTCCACGTCGAGAATAGAGGTGATATCCAAGGTGATCGTCTGGATGAAATCCTCGAAGCTGTTGGCCTCCAGAAGACAGAGCACGGATTTGTGAATCCGCTGCTGGTTGTTCATATTCGAGCGGGCGTTCTCGATGAATTCCTTGGTGTTTTTTTCGAATTCCTGCTTGTCGGCCTTGAGGCGCTCGATCATATAGGTCTGGAAGTCGGCAAGGCCGCGGCCCTGCACCTGCGCCGGGGGAATCAGGAGGTCACAGGCTTCGGGGTTTTTCTGAAGAAAATCAGGGTGTTCCTTCAGGTAGCGGAGGATTTCGTCCGCGCTGATTTTCGGGGGGGCCGTGAGGGTTGTTTTGGTTTCTTTCATCCCCTCATGGTACCACAGGGAAATCCCTTCGGGCACTTGTTTTCCGGCGTTTTTCACAAAAGTCTTTTTTCCATTTTGCCGAAAATTCAGGTATACTAATATTCGGAAGGAGTGTGTGGCGGCGCATGAGTATACGGTCCTCCAAGGACTTAAAGCGTGAACTGCTCAAGCGAGCGATACGGGAGGGGCGCGGCCCCGAGATGATCCTGCTCATCCAATGGACAAACGCACGGATCAAACATGAATCCGAGCGCGATGCCGACGATCTCCATAAATTCGAGGACGATAATTTCGCGCAGCCCCGTTGCGTGCGGATGCTTAATTTGCTTGCGGCGCTGGAGGGGCAGGGGGTGCGGTTTACGGATTCTTATGCGGACGGACTCCTAGATGGCGGGCCGGGGAGTGTGAATTAGTATTCTAAAATTCTCCTAAGCCTTCCTTAGCGGCATGGCTTGGTCCGCCCTGGCGATAAAATCCGAATAGCGCGGATGGTCGTAACAGTGGTGAACGAAGGATTTCAGGTGCCACTTCTTGCGATAGGGCCGTGCGTGCAGGTGGTACGCTGGCGTAATTTTCCGGTTTGGGTTCGCCGCATTATATTCGTCCACCGCCAGCCTCTCGCCCATATACTCATTCGTCAACGATAGTTCGTTGCCGAGGATGTCATCAAAATAGCACCGAACACGCGGGATGAGATTCGAGGGATCGGTCTCAAAAATTTTAAGCGCTGCCTTGGTGGAGGAGTACAGGTCCACGTCAAAGAAAATCGCGCCCACGGGAGCGGGGGAATAGTCCTTGTAAAACGTGCTGAGCGTATTGCTCACATTTCCAATCACCAGTTTTGATTTTTTCAGCCGCGATTTCAGCAGGTCGATGTCCATGGTGAAAAGACCTGTTTTCCATTGGTGCATGACATCCCGATAATCCTGCAGCGGGGGAAGGCCTGTTGCCGTGTCGAATCCGTAAATCTCGAAATTGATGCCGAGCAGGCGGCTGAGCCTTTCTGTGTGCCGCTCGATGCAGACGAGGCCGTTACCGCCCGCCACGCCGAATTCGATCACGCTGATGGTCTTGTGTCCCAGTGCGAGGGCTTGCTGCGCGGCATTAAAAAGCGCGTAGGCATAATGAGGGCGATCCTGAAAGAGAATCAGGAACGGCGATTTGTAGAAGGCGCGGTGATATTTTTTCATAGAAGGATATTAGACGAGTGCATCAATCTGTCAAATTGCCTCACAAGATACTCTGCCCGGTCTTTTTCCAATCCTCAACAAATGCGGCGAGGCCTTTATCCGTCAGCGGGTGGTTGTAAAGCTGGCGGATCACGGCGGGAGGGCAGGTGCAGACATCCGCGCCCATTTTCGCGCTTTCGGTGATGTGCAGCGGGTTTCGGACGGAGGCCACCAGAACCTGCGTGTGGAAGTCGGGGTAGTTGTTATAGATCGTACAAATCTCGGCGATCAGGTCGAGGCCCGTGGCGCCGACATCATCCAGCCGTCCCACAAACGGGGAAATAAAGGTCGCTCCGGCTTTGGCGGCCAGAATCGCCTGCGCGGCGGAGAAACACAAAGTTACGTTGACCATCGTTCCGGTATCGGTCAGTTCCTTGCATACTTTCAGGCCCGCGGGGGTGAGGGGGACTTTCACTGCGATATTGTCTGCGATATTCCGCAGGATCTCGGCCTCCTTTCGCATCGTCTCGTAATCGGTGGCGGCGACTTCGGCGCTGACGGGGCCGGAGACCACTTCGCAGATTTCCTTAATCAGCGGGATAAACTTTTTGCCCGACTTGGCGATGAGGGAGGGGTTGGTGGTCACGCCATCCAGAAGACCCGTGGAGGCCAAATCCCTGATGTCATTGATATCCGCCGTGTCCACGAAAAATTTCATACGCTGTCTCCCTCAAAGGCGTGTGTGATCTTGCTTATTGGTAAGCGGATCGGGGGCGGTTTTCAAGGTTGAAGTTTCAGAATTCGGCAGCGGGGCGGTTATCGATTCCGGCTTCCGGCACATAGGGGCCGAGCGCGTCGCGGGTCTTCAACACGAACATCGCTAGACGGTTCTGCTTGTCCAGAAGCGCCTGTTTTTCAGGTGAAATGGCAAAGGTTACGGCCAGAATGTCTCTTGATGCAGGCGGAAGATTTTCAATATCGGGCGGGCTGAGGGGCAGATCGCCCGTCCGGGCCATGAGGCTATTCTTGGCCACATACGCTATGCCACCGTCGCGGACCAGCGTTTCCACCGCCGCACGGGAGACCCTGATTTTCGGATCGAACGTCCCGGCCATATGCATTGCCTGCTCGACGGTGAGGATGGCGTCCACGAATCCGGCTTCCTGCTCGTTCATTGGCCGGGCCGCGGAGAGGCCATCCTCGACGAATTCCGCGATCTCGCCCCAGCGGCGGGCGATGAATGCATTGGGCTTTTTTGTCGTGTCGAATTCATCGATGACGCACAGGGTCAGGTCTTTGCGATCAATATCCACGGTTGCGGGGAAGGACGGAGAGTCGTCTTGTCCCCACAATCTTGAGAAGGCTCTTTTTAAAGATGCTGGTATGATGCTCATTATTTTTTTCCTTATAAATCCATTGCGTAAGAGTCGCCGGGTTGCTGGCCGGGTTTTTCGAACCAGGGGGCAAACTCCTGCTGTATGTTTCGGTGGGCGGTTTGAAGAATTTCAAGAGCCTTGGCGTTATCCGAGCCGTTGGCGTGAAGCGCTGAACTGTTCCTGAGTCTGTTGATCGAATAACTCAGGTGATGCAGCGTGTATTCAAGGCCATGTATGGTGTTTTCAGGAACTAGGACCGGGCCTTCGCCTTCTCCGGCCTTGCTCAGCGCGATGGCAAGACCGATCATATGCGTTCTGAGCATAAACGGGCCGCTGGCGTCGATGGCCGTGAAATCGTAGCGGTTGACGTCCGTGATCAGTTCGCCGAGTTTTTCCCATCCCACGGCGGCGGCGTTTCGGGTTTTCATGTCAATTTTCAAATCCTCAAGAAGAGGCTCGACCACAGCTTCGAGATGGTCTTTGGGGATGGCGACCAGATTCCTTCCCGCGTAGGGGGCGAAGATCGGCCCGGCTTTGAAATAAAGTGTATCGATGTTGCCCGGGGCGTCGGGGTGGTTTCTTTTATCGCCGGGGCGGTAGGTGCGGTGTTTGAGGAGACGCAGCGGCTCTTCGCATCCGGTGAGTGCAATGACATCCCGGTCCAAGAGGCGGATTTTGGGTTCGAAGTTTCCGGTCTCGCGGATGGTTTCCCCAATCGTGATCATGGCGTTGACGGCGTTCAGGGCTTTTTGTCGGTCCTCGCTTTCGCTCAGAGTCCTCATGCCGTCGAGCAGCCTGTCCGCGCAGGCGTCCCAGTAGCGCGCCATGGTCAGGCTGGGCATTCTTTTGCCCCAATTTTCGATGCAGTCGTTAGTGACGAAGGCCTTCAGATCCTGTCGGTCCACATCGTAATAGGCCGCGGGTGGCTCCTGCGGTGGGCCGCCGTGCATCAACCGCTCAAAGGCGTTGGTCAAACTCTGCTTTATGTTCCTGAAGCGTTCACTTATCATGCTGGCTCTGGTAAAACTTTTTTCTTATCAGGGCAGTTTAGTCACTTTATGCGTTAAGGGCAATAGGGTTATGAAAATAGCAATCATCGGGGGCGGAATTACAGGGTTAACCACCGGTCTGGCCTTGCAGGAGGCGGGATGCGCGGTTCATATTTTCTCGCGGGATCCCTTCGAAAAGATGACGTCCTATGCGGCGGCGGCGACTTCCTATCCTTATGCCGTCGAAGACAGTCCTCGCACCCGCGCCTGGCACCTCCGTAATGACGAGATTCTGGTTTCGCTGATGGATGATCCGGGGGCCGGGATTATCTGGGTGAACTGGAAAAAATGCACCCTTGATCCACATTTTGAAATTCCCGAGATGTATATGCGGTTGCGCGAGGCGCGGGTGATCGGGCCGGATGAATGTCCGCTCGGCTATCAGAAAGGGGTGCAGGCGAAACTTTTGCTGATGCACGTGGGGCGGTATTACGGATTTCTCAAGAAAAAATTTGAGGCGGCGGGCGGCACGTTTACGCTGCGCGAAATCAAAAATTTTTCCGAGCTTGAGAGGGATTACGATCTCATTGTCAACGCGACGGGGGTTTATGCGCGGCAGTTTGTGAATGATGAAACGATTTACCCGATGCGCGGGCAGGTCGTCATTATCAAGAATCCCGGCGTGAACTTCCATTTCGCTTCGTTCGAGGGGAAGAATTATTTCTATCCGCGCATCGATGAAATCCTGATCGGCGGGTCGGCGGAGGTGGGCGAGTGGGATTTGACTCCGAACGATGAATTAACAAACGAAATTCTCGGGTGGGCGAAGACTCTCGATCCTTTGCTGAAAAATCCCGAGATCGTGAATGTGCGTGTGGGGCTGAGGCCCATGCGCCCGCAGGTGAGGATCGAGCGCGACGAGAATTCCTGCGCGGTTCCCGTCATCCATAATTACGGGCAGGGCGGTGCGGGCTACACGCTGGCGTGGGGCTGCGCGTTTGCGGCGCGTGATCTGGCCTTGGGCAAGAAGGGCGAGCGGGCCGCATGAGCCGGACCGTTTCCGTTCTGGTTCCCTATCCTGTCGATAAAGCTTACGACTATCTCGTTCCTGCGAATGTGCGGGTGCAGGCCGGGGATTATGTCACCGTGCCACTGGGCAAGCGCGAGATTACGGGCGTTGTCTGGGGGGCGGGGGCGGGTGAGGTTGCGGCGGACAAACTCAAAGCGGTCATCGAGCGGCTGAATCTTCCGCCGATGCCGGAGGTTCACCGCACGTTCATCGACTGGGTGGCGGCCTATACGCTTTCGCCCAAGGGTTCCGTTCTTAAAATGAGTCTGAGCGCGCCGGGGGCGTTCGCTCCGCCGAAGCCCGCGATGGGATACAGAATTTCTCCTTATGCCAATCTAGACTCCAAAGGCCTGAGCGAGGCGCGGAAAAAAATTCTTGTCCTCATGCAGGATGGGCAGGTGCGGCGGGCGGCGGAGATCGAAACCATGACCGGGGCTTCGGCTTCTGTTGTCAAAGGGTTGGCTGAAAAGAAACTTCTGGATGAGGTGGAGCTTTTGCGTCCTTACCCTTGCATCCATCCGGGGCTGGACCGTCCGGGGCCGGACCTCTCGGCGGCGCAGAAGGGTGCTGCGGAGATTCTAAAATCCCAGATCGGTGCGGGCGCTTTTAAAGCAACATTGCTGGACGGCGTGACCGGCGCGGGGAAGACCGAAACCTATTTCGAGGCGGTGGCGGAATGTTTATGCAAAGGCCAGCAGGTTCTTATTCTTTTGCCGGAAATTGCGCTTTCGAATGCGTTTCTTGATCGGTTCCGTTCGCGCTTCGGCTGCGATCCGGCGCTCTGGCACTCGCATCTGACTCCGGCGCAGCGGCGACTTGCCTGGCGCGGCGTGGCGGAGGGGGAAACGCAGGTCGTCGTCGGCGCGCGTTCGGCGCTGTTCCTGCCTTATTCCGATCTCGGGCTGATCGTCGTGGACGAGGAGCATGACCCGGCCTATAAACAGGAGGACGGGGTGATTTATCATGCCCGCGACATGGCGGTTGTGCGGGCGCATCTGGCGAAGATTCCGGTCGTGCTGGTGTCTGCCACGCCCTCTCTGGAAACCGCGCATAACACATGGGCGCTGCCGGAGGGGACGGGGCGCTATGGCGTTCTGCATTTGCCTGCGCGTTACGGGGGCGCGAGTTTGCCGGATATAAAGACTGTCGATCTTCGGGAAGATAAGCCTGAGCGCGGGAATTTTCTTTCCCCCACCTTATTGCAGGCGATGAAGGAGACGCTGGCGCAGGGGGAGCAGGTTCTGCTGTTCCTTAACCGCAGGGGTTACGCGCCGCTGACCTTGTGTCGCACCTGCGGGCATCGTTTCGAATGCCCGCGCTGTACCGCTTGGCTGGTCGAGCACAAAAAGAGCGGGCGGTTGCACTGTCATCATTGCGGCCATCACGCTCCGGTCCCGAAAACGTGCCCGGACTGCGGGGAGGCGGACTCACTGGTCGCTTGCGGTCCCGGCGTGGAGAGGATTCACGAGGAAGTCACGCAGATGTTTCGCGATGCGCGGACGATCGTTCTGGCCAGTGATACGACCGAGGGCAACGAGGATTTGCAAAAGAAACTCGCGGCGATCCGCGATCATGAGGTGGACATCATCGTGGGGACGCAGATCATCGCCAAGGGCCATCATTTTCCTGGCCTGACACTTGTCGGCGTTGTCGATGCCGATCTGGGGCTGAACGGCGGCGATCTGCGGGCGGCGGAGCGCACGTATCAGCTTCTCCATCAGGTTGCGGGGCGGGCGGGGCGTGAACAGAAAAAAGGTCGCGTGTTTCTGCAAAGCTGGATGCCGGAACACCGGATCATGAAGGCGCTGGCCAACGGAGAGCGTGATGAATTTCTGCTTGTTGAGGCGATGGAGCGGAAAGACGCTGATATGCCGCCGTTCTCGCGGCTGGCGGGGATTATCGTGGCGGGGCGCGAGGAGGGGCAGGTGATTGAACTGGCACGGGCGCTGGGTAAGACCGCGCCGCAGGGTATGAACGAGAAGGGGCAGAAGATCCAAACGCTCGGTCCTGCTGCGGCGCCGCTGGCGCGGTTGCGCGGGAAGTACCGTTACCGCCTGCTGGTGCGGGCGGACCGGGCGCTCAATATCCAGAAAACCATCGCCGAGTGGGTCGGTGGGCATAAAATCCCGGCTAATATCCGCGTTTATGTGGATATCGACCCGCAGGGGTTTTTGTGATAGCTCTAGGATTTTCAAGCTTCCTTTTCAGACAAGATCATGACGACAGCCAAGATTCCCCCCTCAGCCTCAAGTTTTTTGGTGAATTTTATCGGCGGTGTTTTCTTTATTGCCGCAGCCAATATTACATTTGCTGTTTTGCCTGAATCGGATGTCTTTACCCTTTCGGTTGTCGGCATCACCGCTGCGTTGATTCCTATACTCCTGGGCGAGATTTTTATCCTCAAGGTGCATAAGAGGCCGGGAGTTGGTTTCCTTGATACTGCCATCGCCAAGGATACGGAGAGGCTTAAGACCAAACTTCTTGGCTATTATGGTTCTCTGGCTCTGATTCTGCTTTTTTATCTTTTTGTCCCGCTTTATTGGCACGACGAATTTTTCAACCCGGCCCTGTCTTATTTTTTTCCTCTGCTTATGATCTATGTAATCGGCGGCCCGATATATTTTTCCGAATTTGACCACCGTCTGGACAGGCCAAAGGACGGGTTTTGGCATTTTGGAGCCTTGCTTATGGGCCGCAGAGATGAGGTTGATCCCAAAATCATTGTCCATCATCTGAAATCGATCGGCCTTCGTGCGTTTTATGTGCCTGTGATGCTCTCCTATTTCTCAATATATATCGCTTTTCTTATGAAAGGCCACGGTGAGTTTATTGATGCCAATCTTACAATTTCCTCTGACTTTACATGGTACGGCATCCTTAAGTTTATCATGCTGATCTATTTCTTTCTGGGGGCTATGGACATTCTTTTCGGCCTTATCGGATATTTTATGACCTTCAGGGTTCTCGACAGCCATATCCGCTCACTGGACCCAACGCTCGTTGGCTGGCTCGTCTGTCTGGCCTGTTATTATCCGTTCTGGGAAGTCCTGATGATCAAGGTTTTTTTTGATGATTTTTTTGCCAATCCCGAATGGCATACATGGCTGTCTGATTTTCCTCTTCTTCTCGTGGTTTGGGGCGTGCTTAGCATTGTCTTTATGTGCACGGAGGCGCTGGCCACTCTAACGTTCGGAATCCGTTTCTCCAACCTGACCTACCGTGGGGTTCTGACTTCCGGTCCCTTTCGCTTTACGAAGCATCCCCAATATGTCTCAAAAATGCTCAACCGCCTTTTTGTCTACGTTCCCTTTTTAAGTCTAGGTGGACCTTTAGGCAGCCTGCAGTTGATGGTCATGTTTTCCGGAATTTGCTTTATCTATTATCTCCGGGCGCGTACGGAGGAAAATCATCTTTCGCAGTATCCTGAGTATGTTGCTTACGCAAACTGGATCAATGAACGCGGGATATTCCGAGGTATTGCAAAAAGGTTTCCCTTCCTGATTTACTCTGAAGAAAAGGCGAAGGTCGGCAAGCTTTTCTGACTCAATGTTTCATCACCAGGAAGTAATAGATCAGCTGGAAAGCAAAGACGTGTACGATATATATTTCAAGACTTTTGTGCCCGAGAAAGTAGCAGAATTTTTCGATAACATCCTTGGGTCTGCGTCTTAGAGAATTCAATAACAGCGTTCTCATGTCATACAGAAGCCAGAATGTAACCGCTGATCCTAGGCTCGTCAGAAAAGTTTCCAGGTAGGAAAATTGAAAAACGACGTGCGTGAATATCAAGTGTGCAAACAAGGCAAAGATAAAGTATTCAGAGGGTTTTATAAATTTATTCTCGATAAACGCCTCGTTCTTTCTGACCCAGGCGGCCATGGCCATGATAAACGCCAGTGTGCCATATTCAAAGAAGACGTTGGTAATGGGTGATAAAATAAGAAAAAGTATGTTTACGCCCCAAAACAAGGTTTTGTTTTTCAGCAGTTGAGTAATCAAGGGTTCTGTCAGCACACGGACGAGCATAATCGTCCATAAAAAATTAACGTCTATTTTTTCAAATAATATATAGTTTGAAGCGGTCAATAGCGCGGCTCCAAACCACATTGTCTTTCCCGGGCGGCGTCCGAGATTGTAGCCGACGGGGATGAGCCATATGCAGACAAGAGAGCGGTCGGGAATTCTTAACCACATGATGTCATTGATAAAGTAATAGCAAGTATGGCCGAAGATCATGATGGCGACGTTCAGGGCCAGAAGATCGTAGGCGGTCATGTTTTTTTTCAGCGCCTGGAGGGGCGCAAAAAACGTATTCACAAGTGGCTTTTCTGTCATTATTTCTTGCCGAATGCGTTGAGCATATTCTGGGGCTTATCCATATAAACCGTGTTCTTGTCGTCAGTGTAAATCACGCCAAGATCATAATCCTCCTGATGACGGTAAATATATGACACGTTGGCCATGATATTGGCATCATCGTTAAATGGTAAAAGCTTTTCATTCATGACAACCCTTGATACATGCGGCATGACCGACCGGATCGTGTTATCAATCGAACGTGACATCCTGTCTGCGAAATTCGGAGACGCGATGAAGTTTGTTATCAGTATTCCGCCGTTCTTCATGCTATCCTTGATTTGAATGAAGAACTCCTGCGTGACCAGATGTTCTGGAATACTCGCTCCTCCGAGATAGGCATCAAGAAAAATGACGTCGAATTTCTTTCCTTCCCTTTTACTGCGCGTGAGGAAAGCTCTAGCTTCCTCGACCAGAAACGTCTTATTTTTTTTCAGCTTGTCCTTGAGGATATATTTTTCGGCTGTTTTTAGAAGATCCGGGTCGATATCGATGTAAATGTAGTTGTTGTTTTCGTCTTCAAATCCAAGAGTAAACGCTCCCGCCCCTATGACGAGGATGTCTCTTGGAGTCTCGGAGTTTCTTATAGGATCTATGCCCTGACGTTCTGCAAACTCAATGTAGGGGTATTTGCGTCCGTAATCGTCGTACATTGAAGACCAGTTTGAATTCAAAAGCAGATGCCTTTCTTCGCCTTTATGAAGAATTTGGGCCATCTGGTACTGGTTGTTATAGACGATGCTTTTGTCGCTCATCACATGGTTGGAATTCAGAAAGAGTCCGATCACTGTCAGGCTGAGTGATAAAAAAACCGGCTCGGACAGTTTGCGTCGTTGCAGGAGGATGACGACGATGGACAGAAGGACAAAGGTTAATGAAACCGTATGGTGGACTCCAATCGTGGCCATCAGGACCAGAGTGGAAAACACCGCCCCCAAAAACGAACCCAAGGTCGAGAAAAAGAGCATTCGTCCTGTGATTTCCGAAAGTTTTGTTTTCGTGAAGTAATTGCTGACAAGCGGGATGGTCTGCCCCAGAAAGTAAACAGGAATTGCTACAAAAAAAGTTGCGTAAAGAGATGTTTGCACTATGCGAGATGTAATTCCCATGTCTACCAGCAAATTCTGGAAAAACCATTCCATGAAGACCAGAGACATTCCGGGCAGGAGAATGACCGTCGAGAGTATAAGATTGAATGTCAGCTTTTTTCGCAAGGAGATATAATTTCCGTATATCTTGCAGGGGCGGAATCTTCCGCCTGTATAATAGCCGATCGCCAGTGGCATGAGTACTGCGGCGATTATGATTGATACCGTGTCGGTCCCCGTGCCTACGAATGGAATTGTTTGCCGTATCGCCAGAAGCTCGGTGGACAGAACAATATAGCCCTCGATCAGGATGATGATATACAGAAGGGGCGATAAACTGTCTTTTTTCACGTTTGTTTGTCCTAACGCAAGATTATATTAAGCGGATGTGTAGTGTAAGATTTTTTTTTAGGAATTGAAAGTCGATACCCTGTGAAGAGCAACGCACTCATGATTCAGCGAACCAGCCATTTGACGTCTTACGATTTGCTCAAGGCGCTGGCCCTGATCCTGATGATCACCGACCATGTCGGCCATCACTTTTATCCCGACGAGATGTGGTTCCGGGTTCTGGGGCGGTTGTGTGTGCCGATCTGGTTCTTTCTGATCGGCTATGCCCGGACGGATGCCGTTTCTCCAAAAATCCTCCTCGGAGGGGCGATCGTGACTCTTTCCGCGCTGGTGGCGGGGCAATATGTCTTTCCGCTTGATATCCTTTTTACCATCGCGCTGATCCGCAAAACCCGTCATGGCTGCGCCATCCGGACCACACAAAGTCCCCAGAATCTCAGGGGCTGGTTTCTGCTGCTTCTGTTTGCTGCGGTACCAACGGGGTTGCTGTTCGAGTACGGGACTCTGGGGATCATGTTCGTCCTGCAGGGGTTTATTGCCCGCAACCGTGCAGTCCTGAAGGAGAGGTTGAAGCCTTGGCATACCAAACTTTTTGCCTATTCGAGTGTGTGTTTCTTTGGGATTCTGCAGGGGGTTTTTATGCCTAGCCTGACTCTGGCGCAGGTGGGTGTGCTGTTTGTCGGTCTGTTTGCAATTTCGGCCTTGCTTGAGCGTTTCAAGGCTGCCGACTATCCTGCCCTGACGAGGGTCTTGACGCGCCCCGGTGCCTTCCTCATCCATATCATGGGGCGGCGGACGCTGGAAATCTATGTGCTGCATATCCTTATTTTCCGAGGGGTATGTATGACGCTTTATCCCGAAACTTATGCTTTCTGGGGCTGGCGTTGGATGCCGCCTGGGCTTCTTTCCTGGCTCAGTTGATGGATTGAGGCGCTCAAGTTCTTTATTGATTCTATTAACATTGACACTGTTCGAAAAGAACGCCGCACAGTATAGTTTTAACAGTCCTAACATTCTGGCATCGTATGTCCTCAAAGAAAATCCTTTCCCCCGAAATCACTTCCTACGACCTGCTGAAGACGCTGGCGCTTATACTGATGATTATCGACCATTCAGGGCATTTTTTCTTTCCTTACGATCCTGCGGCGAACAATGTCGAGGTTGTCTGGTTCCGGGTTCTGGGGCGTTTTTGCATCCCGATCTGGTTTTTCCTGATCGGTTATGCCCAAACAACCGCAATCCCCAAACGCTTGTGGGTTTGCGCTGTTCTGGTTACGCTCAGCGCCATGGTGTCGGGGGGAACTATTTTCCCCCTCAATATCCTTTTCACCATTATCGCGGCGCGTTACGTGCGCGACGGGGTGGCCCGCAAGGCGCTGGAAAGCCCCGAGCATATGCGCGGGATATTCTTTCTGCTGCTCTTGGGAACGCTTCCGAGTTCCCTGATGTTCGAATATGGCTCGATTATCCTTTTCTTTGTCATCTTTGGTCAGATGAGGCGTTTTCCAGATAAAAGGTCGATGGATAAACGGTATCTCTATCTGTTTGTGTTCCTGTCGTTTTTCCTGTTCCTGTTTTCTCAGGGATTGACCCTTAATATTCCTGAGGCCAGTCAGGCGCTGGCTCTGTTTGTCGGGTTCGGTCTGGTTGCTATGGTCCTCTGGCGCTTTAAGCCTGCGACCTATCCGAAACTCACCCGGGCGCTGGGACCGCTCCGGTATGTGCTGATGTTCACCGGGCGCCGTACGCTGGAAATCTATACCGCGCACCTGATCCTGTTCCGGGGTGCGGCGATGGTTTTATCTCCGCAGCAGTACCCTTTCTGGGGGTGGAAAATCATCGATCCGGCCCTGCTCTCGATGATCATGCCGTAAATTTGCATTTTTTGCTTAAATAATTAACCTTTTGCGACTCCCGGGGGGCTTGTCAGGGCGGGTTGCTTATGCTAATTCTCCCCTCGTAAAAAAATTGTGCAAAACCGCTGGTAATATAGGGATACGAAAGAATTGGCCAAGTCCGGTGCAGGTGAATCCGCCATCCTCTTCCGCTATGCGTCCGCCCTGCTGGACCTGGCTGAAGAAAAGAAGTCTCTTGATGTCGTTTCCGGTGATTTCGGTCAAATCGCCGAAATGGCGAAAGATTCGCAGGATTTTCAGCGTTTTCTGGCTTCCCCCCTGATCCCCAAGAGCCAGCAGACAAAAATTATTGACGGAATCGCCGATCAGGGCGGGTTTTCTCCTCTGACACGCAATTTTATTAACGTTCTCATCCGCAACGGCCGGATCGGTCTTCTCGACGGCGTGATTGCGAGGTTTTTTGAACTCAAAACCGAGAGAAGCGGCGAGGTTGCTGTCCGCATCGAGACGGCCAAGCCGCTGTCCGATGAGCAAAAAAGCGGTTTTCAGGCTAAAATTTCCACGGCCTTGGGCAAAAATGTGAAGCTTGAGACCTCGGTCGATCCCTCGATCATCGGGGGGATGGTCGTGACGATCGGGTCGGTGATGATCGACGATTCCGTCCGTAGGAAACTTGAATCTCTTGGTGCGTCCTTGACCCGGAGCGCCAATCAGAATGCAGAACAAAACTTGAAAGAGGTAGTGTAATGGAACTTCGCGCTTCGGAAATCACCAAACTGTTGAAAGAACAAATCGCCGATTTTGAGGCTCAGGCCGACGTCGCCGAGATCGGCAAAGTGCTGTCCGTCGGGGACGGGGTTGCACGGGTCTACGGTCTTGATAATGTTCAGGCTGGGGAGATGGTCGAATTCCAGAAGGGCGTGGTCGGCATGGCGCTGAACCTCGAATCCGACAATGTCGGGGTAGTTATTTTCGGCAGCGACCGCGACATCAAAGAGGGCGATATCGTGCGCCGGACCAAGAAAATCGTCGAGATTCCGACCGGTAAAGAGCTTCTGGGCCGCGTGGTCGATCCGTTGGGCAATCCGCTCGACGGCAAGGGGCCGATCAAGGCGTCCTCCACGAGCCGGATCGAGGTTAAAGCACCGGGCATCATTCCGCGTAAATCGGTTTCCGAGCCGATGCAGACGGGCCTGAAGGCTATCGACGCGCTGGTTCCCATCGGGCGCGGGCAGCGGGAGCTGATCATCGGCGACCGTCAGACCGGAAAGACCGCCGTGGCCGTCGATACGATCATCAACCAGAAGTCGGTTAACAAATCCAAGAACGAAAAAGAAAAACTTTACTGTATCTATGTTTCTATCGGGCAGAAACGCTCGACGGTCGCGCAGCTCGTGAAGGAGCTGGAAGAGCAGGGCGCGATGGAATATTCCATCGTCGTGGCCGCGACGGCCTCCGATCCCGCGCCGCTGCAGTTCCTTGCGCCTTACGCCGGATGCACGATGGGCGAATATTTCCGCGACAACGGAATGCACGCGCTGGCGATCTACGACGATCTGTCCAAGCAGGCGGTGGCCTACCGCCAGATGTCTCTCTTGCTGCGCCGTCCGCCGGGCCGCGAAGCTTATCCGGGGGACGTGTTTTACATTCACTCCCGTCTGCTGGAGCGTGCGGCGAAGCTCAACGACGATCATGGCGGCGGTTCCCTGACCGCGCTGCCGATTATTGAGACGCAGGCCGGGGACATTTCTGCCTACATCCCGACGAACGTCATTTCCATCACTGACGGGCAGATTTTCCTTGAGACGGGTCTGTTCTTTAAAGGTATCCGCCCCGCGATCGACGTCGGCGCGTCCGTTTCGCGGGTGGGTTCGGCGGCACAGATCCGTGCGATGAAGCAGGTTGCGGGAACGATCAAGCTTGAACTCGCGCAGTACCGCGAGATGGAAGCCTTTGCCCAGTTCGCGTCTGACCTTGATGCCAGTACGCAACGTCTTCTGGCGCGGGGAGCGCGTTTGACCCTTCTGCTGAAGCAGCCCCAATACCGGCCGATGCCCGTTGAGGAGCAGGTTGTGGTCATTTACGCCGGAACGCGCGGGTATCTCGATACGGTCGATATGGGTCGCGTGGAGGAGTACGAGAGCCGTCTGCTTGAGCAGATGCGCGCAAGCTCCCCTGACATTCTTGAGTCGATCCGCTCCGAGAAAAAGATTGAGGAAAAGAACGAAGAGAAGCTTAAGGCCTTTCTTTCTGACTTTACCAAGAATTTTATCGGTAAAAAGGAAGCCGCATAATTTTGCGTGTTGATGAGGGTCGGGGCTTCGGCCCGTTAAAATAAGCGCTGTTGCGTTAAGAGGAATTAAGAAGAAATGCCGAGCTTACGCGATTACAGGGACCGTATCAAATCGGTGAAATCCACCCGGAAGATCACGTCCGCCATGAAGATGGTGGCGGCCAGCAAGCTGCGCCGCGCACAGGAACAGGCCGAGGCCAGCCAGCCTTACGCCCGTTCCATGTCCGAGATGCTTGCCCGTTTGGCCTCGAATGTCACGATTACCCCGGCCAGTCCCAAGCTTCTGGCCGGAACGGGTTCCGATAAGCGGCATCTGCTGGTTCTCGTTACCGCTGATCGCGGTTTGTGCGGCGGGTTCAACGCCTATGCCGTGAAGGAACTCAAGCTGAGGATTGCGGCCTTGCGGTCCGAGAACAAGGACGTCTCTATCGTTTGCGTGGGGCGCAAGGGGCGCGATATGATCCGCCGCGAGTATGGCAGCCTCATCGTCGAGAGTTTCCGCGATGTGTTCGGGAAGAATACCGTTGAATTTGCCGTCGCGCAGAAAATATCGGATTTTATTCTGGCGCGGTTTGAGGCCGGACAGTTCGATGTCTGCAGCGTGATCTATAACGAGTTCAAATCGATTCTCACGCAGACTCCGGTGACGCAGCAGCTTATCCCCTTTAAGGCCCGGCAGCAGGACGCCAAGAGTACGGCTAAAGGAAAAGCCGTCAAGGCTGAGGAGCCGGTTGCGGCTTCGTTGCTTTCGCCCTACAGTTTCGAGCCCGATGAGGATGTGATCCTGAGCAAGCTTCTGCCGCGCAATCTGAGCATTCAGATTTATGGCGCGATGCTGGACAGCTCCGCCGGGGAGCAGGCGGCGCGGATGACCGCTATGGATAATGCGACGCGGAATGCCGGCGAGCGTATCAATGACCTCACGCTTCAATACAACCGGGCGCGTCAGGCCTACATCACCAAGGAGCTGATCGAGATTATCTCCGGGGCGGAGGCGGTGTGATCCTATGTATGATCCAAGGGGAAAAATTTTGGACAAAACACGGTTCATGACGGGCCGTCTGGTCCTGCTTTTTTCGACTTTGGCTGTAACCGCGGTCTTGTTTTTTTTGCCGCAGGTTGCGAAGGGGGCTCCTCCTGCTCTGGAGCCTGAGGCCGTTAAGCTCTTGCCGAAAATCCCTGAAGGTACTGCTCAGGCGATTTATCCAGATTCCAGTTGGGATCCTGAAGTGCTGCGTTTTCTTCATATGGGGCCGGCTTTTCTGCCCAAGGATACTGCATTTGAAGTCCCTGCGTTTCCTGCTAACGATAGCCCTGAAACCTCTGCCGAGCTTGAGACGTTGAAAAATTTTGCAGCGAATCTTCGCACACCTGAGACCGTCAAGCTTATCGTTTTTGAAAACGATATGCCGACCCCTCTGGTTTCTTATGAAGAGGTAGGGCTTTTCTCCTCGGAGAAAAATCCTGAAGCCGAGGAACTTATAACCAAGGTTGTGGTCGATGCTGGGGTTTTCATTATTAGTTACAAAAAAGAATTCCTTCGGGTCAGGCCGGATTTTCTTGCGCCGGATTTGAAAACCGTGATCCCGAATCCGGGCCATCCTGCCTATCCGTCTGGTCATGGCGGACAATCCCACATCGTTGGCCTTATCCTTGCCATGCTTGATGAAAAGCATAAGGATATTTACATGGCCCATGCGTGGGCGATCGGGACTCGGCGCGAGATTGCGGGCGTCCATTATCCGAGCGACAGCGTGGCCGGACGCAAACTGGCAGAGGATGTGCTGGCAAAATTAATGAAGGTTCCCGAGTTTCAGGAGCAGTTGAAGGAGGCGAAAGCGTCCTTCGTTGCCCCCGATGAGTCGGCGTTTGAGAATTATAAGCCTTTGATCATCGATCCGGCCCTGATTGTGAAACCGGAAACGCCCGAGCCGTCGAAACAGTAATTCAGATTTTTAACAGTTCAATGTGAGTATGGAGAAAAAAATGGCCAAAGACACAAAAGCCAAAGCAAAAACGGAAAAGAACGTCAAAGCGGTCGAAGCCAAAGCCACAGGGAAAATCCTGCAGGTGCTCGGCGCGGTCGTGGACGTTCAGTTCGAAGAGGGCGAGGTTCCCGAAATTTTGAACGCGCTGCGTACCGATAATAACGGCAAGGAGCTGGTTCTGGAGGTCGCGCAGCATCTGGGTGAAAACACCGTCCGCGCTATTGCTATGGACATGACGGACGGACTCGTGCGCGGCTCGAAGGTCATCGACACGGGTGCGCCGATTGCTGTTCCGGTCGGTCCCGAAACGCTGGGCCGGATTTTCGACGTTATCGGACAGCCGATCGACGAGGGCGAAGAGGTCACCACGAAAGAATACTGGCCGATCCACCGCGAAGCGCCCGCTTTCAAGGATCAGGCGACGGAGACCGAAATCCTCGTGACCGGCATTAAGGTTATCGACCTGCTCTGCCCCTACGCGAAGGGCGGAAAAATCGGCCTGTTCGGCGGCGCCGGGGTTGGCAAGACGGTGACCATCATGGAACTGATCAACAACATCGCCAAGGGGCACGGGGGCGTGTCCGTGTTCGGGGGCGTTGGTGAGCGGACCCGGGAGGGGAACGACCTTTATCACGAGATGATCGAATCCGGCGTTATCAAGGTCGGCGATTACAAGAATTCAAAAGTTGCGCTGGTGTACGGCCAGATGAACGAGCCTCCCGGTGCGCGTGCGCGGGTTGCGCTGTCCGCTCTGACGATGGCGGAATATTTCCGCGATGCCGAGGGGCAGGACGTTCTGTTCTTCCTGGATAACATCTTCCGTTTCACACAGGCGGGTTCCGAGGTGTCGGCGCTTCTGGGCCGTATTCCTTCGGCGGTGGGTTATCAACCGACGCTTTCGACCGAGATGGGCGCGATGCAGGAACGCATCACCTCTACGAACAAGGGCTCCATTACCTCGGTTCAGGCGGTTTACGTTCCGGCGGACGACTTGACCGACCCGGCGCCGGCGACGACCTTCTCGCATCTTGACGCGACGACGGTTTTGTCACGGAAGATCGCAGAGCAGGGGATTTACCCGGCGGTGGATCCGCTCGACTCCACGTCCCGGATTCTCGATCCCCGCGTGATCGGCGAAGATCATTACGGCGTGGCGACTTCGGTGCAGAAGACGCTGCAATCTTATAAAAACCTGCAGGACATTATCGCCATTCTGGGGATGGACGAGCTTTCCGAAGACGACAAGCTGACGGTTGCCCGGGCGCGGAAGATCCAGCGTTTTCTCTCGCAGCCGTTCCACGTCGCCGAGGTGTTCACCGGAACGCCGGGCGCGTTCGTCTCCCTCGAAGACACGATCAAGGGCTTCAAGGCCATCGTGGCGGGCGAATACGATCATCTGCCGGAGGCGGCCTTCTACATGGTCGGTCCGATCGAGCAGGTTGTCGAGAAGGCCACCAAGATGGCGCAGGAGGCTGCTTAATATAGAGTCAGGAATTATGCGATGGAAATTGCTAAGGATTTGTTCATAGCTGTTCTTCCCGCACTCCTTATAATTGGAGTTTTCTGGTTTTTTAGAAAAGACACAAATCAGCTAGGAAATTATAGAGCAGAGTGTTTGAAAGCCATGAAAGCCCAGAACGAAAACCTTGAACGCATCGCCAAAGCCTTGGAACAGAAAAACGGAACAGACGTAAAATGAGCAGAAAAATCCATTTCGACCTGGTGTCGCCTGAAAAGAAGCTGGTGTCCGAGGATGTCCACATGGCGGTCATCCCCGGCGATGAGGGCGTGTTCGGCGTGATGGCGGGGCATTGTTCGCTGGTGGCGTCGCTGTCCCCCGGCGTCGTGAAGCTCTACAAGGACGACAAGGGCGCCGCCCGTAAAATCTTCATCGCGGGCGGATTTGCCGATGTCACGGGTGCGAAATGCAGCATCCTTGCCGAAGAAGCCATTCCCGTCGAGGATCTGGATGCGCCCAAGCTCACGCAGGCGCTTAAAGACCTCCGCGAGGATCTGGGGCTGGCCAAGGAGAAGGCCGATCAACGGCGCATAAAATCCCAGATCAAGCTGACGGAAGCCAAGATTTCCGCCGCTTCTGCCGCCTAAAGCTCTTTAATATTGACATAATTTGCCGATTCTGCTGCACTGGAGGGAAGAAAACAGAACGGCAGGGGTGTTTCCTATGGGGCGTTTACAACAAGCAGGGGCCGGGTTGCTGGCCGTGATCTGGCTGACGTCGTGCAGTACGACGGCGCAAGAGCCGGAGAGTCCGGGGCAAGCCCGTATTGATGCGGCGCAACCCCTTGTCATGGTTCAGGGCGGTTCCACTGCTCCTCTTCTTCCCAACGACCGCATTTTCGATCTGACGAACCGCAGCCGTGCTCCCGCCGTTTCGGGCGATCCCTGCGATCCCACACTGGCCAACGATCTGGTGACGCGGGAGCTCTCGCGGCTTTTGGGCCGGGGCGAGACGTTCAAAAATTACAAATTTTCCGGGGAACCGGATGAAGCCTCGCGCTTTTCTCTGCAACAGCGTGTGCAGTCCTTCCGCCGTGAACGGGTGGAGCATTACGAGAAGTTGTTTGCCTGCACGCCGGGTAATGAAGGGATTCATCAACTGGCCCGCCAACTCAGCGGAAACCCGAATGATCGCAAAGTGATGGCGGAGCTTTATGTCGGGCTGATTGAGCAGCGCGGCGACGAGGTGCTCGCGCTGTATCCCCAAAAGGATTTTACCGATCTGGCGGATATGATGACGCAGATCGGGCTGAATAATTTGCGCGCCCGTTACGCCGATCTGAACGATTTCGTGCAGGAGGGCGCCCTTAAAAAGGCCATTCATGACCGTATCGGAAAAAATCAGGAAGAGTTGGCGCTATTGGCGCTCAAGGGGGAATTGATCGAAATTTTCCAGTCCGCGAATTTTCCGCAATCCGAGCGTTTTGCCTTGCAACTGGGTATCCAGAAAATTGTGGCTGAGGAAGTCACGCAGCATCTGCTTGGAAACATTCAGAAAAAAATACCGTTCGGGATCGATAAAACCCAAGAGCATACTATCTAGGTTTTTTCTTTAGGCGGGCTGCCGTTCTTACGGCGCAGTTCGATATGGGATTTGGTCTCGCTCGGTCCCCATTTTTCCGTGTTCAGATCGATCCTGATGTGTTTATGGGCCGCGAGTTTCTTTTTTAATTCCGCCGAGGTTTTCTCTACACTGAAAAGCTGTGTGCAGCGGTCGGAAATGAAATGCTCCTGCTCGGCGTGGTCGATCCATTCGAGAAGATTTGAGAATTTTTCCTGCTCATTGAGAAGACCGATGGCGCGTTCGTGCTTGTCGAGCTGCTTGAGGCCCAGCGCGGAGGCCAGAATATACGTCTCCCTGACCGTTGCCGTGTCAAACACAAGATGCGCCTTTGAGGCTTTGAGTATCTCCTCCTCGAAATGCGGGAAGGTTTCCGAATTTTCTGCGGGCGCAGTTTTGGGCGGTGTCCAGCTTTTGAGAACATTAAACACTTTCGCAACGGAATCCGTTACGCGCAGGAAATCCTTGTTGTAATCAGGCAAGGTTTGCAGATAGTCGATCAGATCATCCCAATATCCTTCGATATTGACCACGACCATCGGTTTGCGGTGCAGGCCAAGGTCGGCCCAGTGCAGCACCTCCATCATCTCATCCAGAGTGCCGAAGCCGCCGGGGAGGACGATCACTGCATCGGCGCGGCGGAACATCTTCAATTTTCGTTCCCAGAGATCGGGGACGAGGATGGTTTCGTTCAGGCTGGGGTGGATGCGTTCGCTGTCCTGCAGGTTTTTCGGGATGACGCCGATGACACGGGCCTTGGCAGCCAGCGCGTTATTCGCCACGATCCCCATCAGGCCGGAATCCATGCCGCCATACACAAGAGTCTTTTTCTCCTTGCCGATGAGTTGGCCGAGTTCTGCGGCAGCGTCCTTGAACACGGGGCGGCAGCGCCCGGAAGAGCCGAGATACACCGTGACGCGCTGGATGTCGGAGAGCTTCATTTTTTATGCCCTTATCCCGCCAGAGCCTGCGGCGCGTTTATCTTGCGGCTGCGGTTCCACTCATCGGCTATGATGACGAAGTTATAGAGCAGGTCGATGCCCGTGGGGGTCAGGACGGATTCGGGGTGGAACTGTACGCCGAAGGTCGGATACTCCCTGTGCCGCATCGCCATGATTTCGCCGTTGGGGGCGCGGGCGGTGACGATCAGGGGGGTGTTTTCGGGTAGTTGCGTGACGAGGGAATGATAGCGTCCGATCTTCATCGGGCTGGGCTGATCCCTGAATAATCCCGTTCCGTCATGCTCGATCTGCGTGGCCTTGCCGTGGACGGGTTTTTCGGCGCGGATGGTCTTGCCTCCGAAGGCTTCACCGATGGCCTGATGGCCCAGACACACGCCGAGTATGGGGATTGTGGCTGCGAATTTTTTTACGGCCTCGACGCAGATTCCGGCTTGCTCCGGCGCGCACGGGCCGGGGGAGAGAATGATCGTGTCGGGGCGCATCGCCTCGACCTCTTCGAGCGTTACGCAATCGTTGCGGCGCACCTCATAGCTGCCGCCGAGCCGCTCGACATAGCGGGCGAGGTTGTAGACGAAGGAGTCGTAATTGTCGATCACCAAAATCATGGGCGGATATTAACGATTGGCCCTTGCAAAAGGAAGTGTTCTTTGGTGTAACCCACAGATTTCATGGTGTTTTTCCCGCTTTTATGGGCTTATCCGGTCTTGGCGGCCGGGGGCGGGGCGGCTTTATGGCTCTGCAGACCCGCCTCGAAGCTGCGGAAGAGGGCGCGGGCCTTATCCAGCGTTTCCTGATACTCGGCGGCGGGGTCCGAGTCCGCTACGATGCCGCCGCCCGTCTGGAAGGTGACCGTGTTGCCCTCATAGACCAGCGTGCGGATCAGGATGCTGCTGTCCATCTGTCCGTCGAAGCCGATATAGGCCATGGAGCCGCAATAGGGGCCGCGGCGCGTGGGTTCGGTTTCCTCGATGATTTCCATGGCGCGGATTTTCGGAGCGCCGGTGATCGAGCCGCCGGGGAAACAGGCGTGCAGCAGGTCGAGCGCGTCCTTGTCCTTTTTCAATGCGCCGCGCACGGTCGAGACGAGGTGATGAACGCTGGCGAAAGTTTCGAGCTGGCAGAGATTGTGCGCGGAAATCGAGTCCGGCTGACAGACCTTCGAGAGATCGTTGCGGAGCAAATCCACAATCATGATGTTTTCGGCGCGGTCCTTTTCGCTGTTTAATAAGTCTTCGCGGTAGGCGCGATCCTGCAGCGGGTCGGCGACATGGGGGCGCGTACCCTTGATCGGCATGGTGACGACTTCGCGGCGCTCGTTGAGGTTCAGAAATCGTTCCGGCGAGGCGGAAGAAATTTTTATATCGCCCACATTCATATAGGCGGCGAAGGGGGCGGGGTTGACCTCGCGCAGTACGATGTAATGGCCGAAGGCGTCGAAATTTTCCGGCAGGGTCGCCTTGAACCTCTGGGAAGTGTTCGCTTGAAAAATATCTCCGGCATAGATGTAGTCGATCACCTTGCCGACTTTTTTCAGGTAATCGTCCTGATGGATGTTGGAGGTCCAGTTGAGCGCAGAGGGCGTGTAGGCCGGGTCGGGCTGTTCCTTCGTGAGTTGGGCAAGGAAGAATTCGCGCTTGCGCTGTGCGTCCTTTTCGCCCTTGGCGTGGGTGATGATCCAGCCCTTGTTCTGCTTGTGGTCGAAGGCGTAGACCTGATCGTAGATTCCTACGGCCATGTCAGGGATCGCAGGGTTATCCTTCGCCTGTTCGGGCAGCTCCTCGATCAGGCGGCCGAGGTCGTATCCGAAATATCCGGCGGCGCCGCCCTGAAAGGGCGGGAGGTTGGCAATGGTTTTGACTTTTTGAATCCATGATTCCATCCGCTCGCGCAGGATGGCGAACGGGTCGCCGGGAAGGGTGAGGCGCTGATCCCAGTTCGTGACGATGGTATTTCCGTTCTTGGTTTCGATGGTCTCAATCGGATAGCCCATGACGAACGAATAACGGCTGCCGGGATGGTTGGCGTCGGCGCTGTCGAGCAGCAGGCTGTAGGGCAGGGTGCGGATCGCCGCGAAAGCCTGTAGCGGGTCGAGGTCAGCAATTTCTTTGACAAAGGGTTTCATTTCGGCTCGGCTCGGAAAACATCCTTATTATGCAAAAACGCAAAGGGCATTATAGTGCGGGTTTTGCCAATATTCCAAAGTTTTCGGATAAGGCTGTCCACAGGCGGCTCTAGCCCTGGCCGGGGTCGTTGCCGGGGCCGAATCCGTCCGCCCAGGGCGCGAATTGCGCGGGTTTATCGGACCCTCGGGCAAGCAGTCCTTTCTCGGCCATGAGGTTCTCCAGTTTGCCGATATCCTGCGGGCTGGGGTAGATCATCAGACTCTGCCCGGTGGGGCTTTTGGGATCCTGTATCAAGCCCTGGCTGAGATATTCGATCCGTACGGGTGCGCCCAGTTCGGGGTGGTGGATCATATTGTAGCCAATATCGCCCTTTCTGGGTGCTTGCTTGCCCGGAGACATCCGCATTTCCGGCAAGAGCGAGACCAGCCCATCATACTTCTTCTTGGCTTCCTCCAGCCTGCTTCTGAATGCATGAATACTTTCGACAATGCGTTTCTTGCTGTCCTCCCACTCGGCGGTGATTTCGAACATATTGTCGGTAAAGACGATGGCCTGCTGATCGTCTGTCGATCTCATGAAGTCCTCGTAGAGCTTGCTGACAGACGGGGTCTGATAGACCATCGGAATCTCAAAGAGCGGTTCCTTTTCAAACGGGTGGCCGGCGATCAGGCGTTGCGGTTCGGTCTTGGACAGATTGAGGTTCAAACCCCAGGTTTGCGCCAGAATGGTTTTCAGGCGGCGCGATTCCCGCTCGCTTCCGCGCTCGAATTCCAGAATCTGTTGCAGAAAGCGGTAGATGTCGGCGGAGGCTATCCGTCCACCCGGCGTGGTTACCAGCTTGACGTCCTGCTGTTCGTGAGAAATGAAATGCGATAAGGGCAGCGTCCATTCCAGACGCCCGTCAGGGAGTTTTTTGGGCGCCGTCTTGGAGACAGAGGTTTGTGCCTTGACCCAGCCGAGAGCGTCTGCGTCGTAAGAATTGAGATCGGTTCTGTTCTGGCGGAGCGCCTCCAGAGGACTGTCTTTTTCCGGGTCGTAGGGACCGAGAATGATGTGCTCCTCATCGGGGTCATAGTCATGCGAGAGTGTCAGCGTGCGGGCAGTGCCGTCCTCCTTCAAGCTGAACTCGAAGTGGGCAACCATCTCGCGCAGCAGCGGCTCGAACTCGGCCTGTTGGCTATCCAGTTCTGCAGCAATCGCCTGTGCTTCGGGCGGAGTCATGCGCGGGGCTGCGATGGTTCCGATCTGCGGGCGGTCCTTCAGGCGCACGATCCTGATATCGTCGTGTCCTTCGGGGGCCGAGACTTCGTATTTTTCCGGCGGGAATAACTCCTCGGCGGGCGGGGCGCCCGCCTGTGTGGCTTTAGCGACGGATGAAAACCGTTCAGTGACGCGGGCCTGCCGTTCGCTTTTCTGTCCGGTTTCCCATGCCGCTACATCCAGACAGGCCTGTGCGGCGGCTTTCTGGTAGACAACCGTGTTCGGCCCCATGATGATGCCGACTGTGATGCCGGAGCCTTCGTGTTTGTAATGTGTGTGGTCGCCTCCGGTATGGCGGGCTTCGACGAAACCGTGGTCGGTCAGCATCCGGTCGAGCGTCGCGTATTGCAGCGTCTGCTTGCTGTTGCCACTCAGAATGGCTTCGGGATTGATTCTTTTCCTGCTGCTGCCCATACGTTCTTTCCAGCGGTTTTGGGGCTCATCCTAAAGAAATTGACGAATATTCTCAAGAATTTCGGCCAGTCCCGCCTTTTTGACCTCCACCCCTTGTGGAAAGGCGCCGAGCAGGCGCGAGGGCAACATCGGATCGAGGATGACGAAGACGCCTTTGTCCGTCTCGCGGCGGATCAGGCGGCCATAGGCCTGTTTTATTTTCAGGCGGGTCATCATGTCGTCATAGCGCTTCTTGCCGAACTGCTCGCGGCGGGCCTTGTGCAAAATGGTCGGGCGCGGCCACGGCACGCGGTCGAACACAATCAGGCGAAGCGAGTCTCCGGGGACGTCCACCCCGTCGCGCACGGCATCGGTTCCGAGCAGGCAGGAATGGGGATCGTCGCGAAACATATCGACCAGCGTTCCGGTGTCAATCGCGTCCACGTGCTGGGCATAGAGGGGAATGCCTGCATCCTCCAGATCGGAGACGATTTTTTTATGCACGGCGCGCAGGCGCTGGATCGAGGTGAAGAGTCCCAGTCCGCCGCCGCCGCTAGCCTTGAAGAGGGCGCGGTAGGCTCCGGCGACTTGCGCGGGGTCGTCCTTGCGGACGTCATTGACGATAAAAATGCGCGTCTGCGATTTGTAATCAAACGGAGAGGCGAAGGCCGCGTGGCGGTGATCCTTTGCCAGATATAAAGCGCCTGTCCGTTCCTGCGCGGTCTGCCAGTTTTCTCCGTCGTCGGCGCTGCCGTCGCGCAGGGTCGCGGAGGTGACAGCCATGCCGTGCAGATGGGGCCGCAGGCTGGCGGCGAAGGGCAACATCGGGTCAGTGTGGTGGCGATAAGCGCCCACATCGAAGGCGCGGCCATCAATGCGCTCGATTTCCAGCCAGTCCACGAAGCCGGGAGAAGGCTTGTCTGTTTCTATGGCGGTCAGGAGCCCGATCCAGCCCTTGAGCGTCAGTTGTGTTCTGCGTTCGAGTGAGCGGGCGAGGGCGTCGAGGCGCTTGCGCGTATCTGCATCCATATAGCCTTCGTCCTGTTCGAGTTTTTTGGCAATCAGGCGCGTCATTTCGCTCATCGGCTTTTGCAATTTCTGCAAAGCGGATTTGAGTTTTCTTGCCGCCTCGATCAGATCGGGGTCTGCAGGATGAAGTCCGGTCTCCAGCGCGTAGGGGCCATCGCGTCCTTCGGCCCGCGCATAAACCTGGCGGTAGACTTCGGCGAGAAATTTTTCTCCGGGGCCGTCGGGCGCTTTATCGTTCAGGCGTTTGCTCCAGCCTTGCGCGGTGAGGCAGCGGGCCTGATGGAGGATGGCCTGCAGGATTGTTTCGGCGGTGGCGTCCCCGGCGATCAAATCCTCGACGCGGCGCTTCAATCCCCGTGCGCGGCTTTTGCGTCCGCCTTCTGTGCCCAGAATCCAGCGGCGCAGATCATTCATTTCCCGTGCCGTCAGATGCGCGGCGAAGGCGCTGTCAGCGGCATCGAAGAGATGATGGCCTTCATCGAACACATAACGCGTGGGGAGATCTTCGCCCGGCATGGAGAGGGCGGACTGGATCATGACCAGCGCATGATTGGCGACGACGATGCGGGCACGTTTGGATTTTCGGATCGAGCGTTCGACGAAGCAGCGGTGATAATGATCGCAGGCGGAGAAGATGCATTCGCCCCGTCTGTCGGCCAGTCCGTAAGTGCCCTGCGATTCCAGCAAGCCCGTCAGCCAGCCGGGGAAATCGGGGCCGCTCAAATCGCCGTCTTTCGTTGCGGCCGTCCAGCGGGCCATGAGTCCGGCGGCCAGCGTGTGGCGCGGGGAGTGGGAGGTTGCTGCGCCTGCTGCCGTGTCCTCAAGATTGAGCAGGCAGAGATAATTCTCGCGGCCCTTGCGGACGGTGACATACGCGTTTTTGACTTCCGGGTGGGGATAAAGGCGGTCGAGTTCTGTGTCGATCTGTCTTTGCAGGTTTTTTGTGTAGGTCGAGATCCAGACGCTCGCGTCGTTCTTTTCCGCCCAGACGCTGGCGGGGGCGAGATAGCCCAGCGTTTTTCCAACACCCGTTCCGGCTTCGGCAAGAACGATATTCGGGCTGTCCATATCGCTCACAGGGGCGAAGGCGTTGGCGATTTCTTGCGCGTAGGCCTGCTGCTGTGGGCGGGCCTCCGTTCTTCCATCGCCGCGGGCGAGAAGTTCGCGCAGGCGCTCCGTGGTTTCTTCCGCGCTGACGCCTTCATGTGCGGGGGGCGGGGGCGGCGCATCCTCCGCCCATTCCGGCAGATGCTTCCAGACATTGAGCGCGGCGCGAGAGGGGGTTTCAATCGCGGGATCGTAAGTTTCGCCCAGCGCGGAAAAAATATAGGGCGTCCACGGCCAGCCCTTACCGCGCAAACCCATAACTCCGGCGATGGCGAGCGGGTCGGCTTTTTCGGCGTAAGGGTCGTTCATTAAATCTTTTAGAAGTGCGAGGGCGATCTCGAATAATATCGCGGGGGCGTCCTCGAAATTTTCCGGTGCGCGAAGAAAGAGCGCCTTGGCCAGTCCGGCGGGCGTCGGAACGCAAAAACGTGCCGGATGCACGAAGGCGAACAGCTCCAGCACGTCGAAGACCAGAAACTCATCCAGTTCCAGCCGCGCCTTCGTGAACGGCGCATGGCAGACCATGACGGGCTTTTTATGCAGAAGTAGGCGGGCCTGGTCGAGCGGCAGGGTTTTGATTTCCCCGTCTGTGGTCAGCAGGGCGGCCTGTCGGCTGTTCACGCAGAGGGCAGGGACGTCAGGAAGTGCGACTTTTTTTGATTCTGATGTGGCCGGAAGAGCGCTCATTCCCTGCCTATAGCATGTTTTTTTGGACAAATCGCCCCCAAGTTTCGTATTATGTATTTATTAACCTTCCTTTGCGAGTATTTGCGTTCTGGAAGTCTTTTTATAGAGGTTATTGTTATGAACGGTCCTGTTGATCCTGAAGAGACAAAGCGCAAGTTGCTTATGATGCTGTCTAACGGCGTTTTTCCGAATCCAGACGGTACGATGACCCGTCTCTCTCCTGAAGTTGCCGGGCAGATGATCAACGACGTGAAGGCCGGGGGTGCGCCGCTGACCAGCGATGACGGGCTGGACTACGACACGCTTGAACCGTCCTCCGGTCCCTGATTTTCTGAATTTTTCTTTTCTGCCTCCCGCGCTATAGTGTTTCCTGCTTTGGTCAATCGCAGCACAGTCTAGATGCGTCATTTTCGCAGAGGTAAAAATATAGGTGAAAAATCATAATATATATAAAAACAGTGCTTTTCAGTAAGATGTCAGGGTAAAAAAATTTGGGGCTGACATAGATAAGGGTGAAGAGATTACTTGTTAGCCCACTCAAGTAAAATTTTCAAGAGATTGCTTGAGGGGCGATAATTGAACCTCCATTCACACTCTTTCAGGAACAATTGGAAAT
>JAGNKE010000003.1 GCA_018000295.1 Alphaproteobacteria bacterium
CATGTTTTGTCGGCTCAAAGATTTCCGACGTATAGCAACACGATACGACAAACTCTCCCGTAATTTCATGGCAGCACTCTGTATTGCAGCTACCATCGCTTACTGGGCTAATTGAGTCTGGAGCCTAGTCTTTTCAGTAAAGGCTTGACTTGAGCATGACTCTGATGTAAATGAGAGTGACTATCAAAGTCAACTTCACACGTAGATGGAATCTTTGTTATGAAATACCTGAATATCCTTGGTTTTGTTGCCGCTGTTGCTCTTGTTCCCGCTTTTTCCGTTCCCGCTTTTTCCGTTTCTGCTTTTGCCGTGACGGAAATCACGGTCGTCATCAAAGACCATAAGTTTGAACCCTCGACCGTCGAGATTCCCGCCGGCGAGAAAGTGAAGCTGATCGTGGATAATCAAGATGCAACCCCCGAGGAGTTCGAAAGCCATGAGTTGAACCGCGAGAAGGTTATCCGCGGTAATAGCAAGGGGATCGTATTGATCGGACCACTGAAGGAGGGAACCTATCCGTTCTTCGGCGAGTTCAACCCCGCGACCGCGCAGGGCCAGATCATTGCCAAGGCTCCAGGGTCCGAGAGTCCGGCTCCCGCTTCAGGCGAGGGCGTGAATGCTGTTGAGGCTTCTTCCGGCGAAGGTGCGGTTCCTTCCGATTCCGCGCCAACCCCCGAAAATCCTGCCGCTCAATAATGAGTTCCTGAAAAAGAGGGTCTCCGATGTTTTCCACCGCTGTCATCGTTTTCCGTGAAGTCTTCGAGATCGTGCTGATCGTCGGGATCGTGATTGCCGCGACGCAGGCCGTGCCGAAGCGCTGGATGGCTGTCGGGATGGGATTCGGGTTGGGGATTTTCGGTTCCCTGCTGGTGGCATTCTTTACCGGGCAGATTTCGGAGTTCGCGGAAGGGTTCGGGCAGGAGTATTTCAACGCCGGAATCCTTTTTACGGCGGCGGCCTTTATCGGCTGGACTCTCATCTGGATGAAGCGCCATGCGCGGGAGATGAAGGCGCATTTTACCCGGGTCGGGGAGGCGGTCGCTGAGGGGCGTCTTCCCTACATCAGCATTTCGATCGTGATCGCGCTGGCTATCCTGCGGGAGGGAGCCGAGATATCGCTGTTCCTTTCAGGGCAGTATTATTCCCAGATTGCCACGGTCTCTGAGCTTATGGCCGGATCGTTGATTGGGTTTGTCGGCGGCAGCGTTGTTGGGATTCTCCTTTATCTTGGGCTGATTCAGATTTCTACCCGCGCCTTTCTGCAGGTTACCAGCTGGCTTCTGGCACTGGTCGTCGCCGGAATGGTTGTGCAGGCGGTAGGCTTTCTGACTGCTGCCGATAATTTTCAAAGCCTTTCCTTTACACTGTGGGATACGTCGTGGCTGTTGTCCGAGGAAAATCTGGCTGGGGAGAGTCTCAAGGCGCTGGTCGGTTATACCGCGCAGCCCTCTGCGATCCAGTTGATTGCTTTCGTAGTGACTCTCGTTTTCCTGACCGTTGCGCTTAAGTTTGCGGGACGTCCGGTGAAAAAAGCCGAAGCTTTCGTCTCTGCCGAGTAGGGGTTTTCACCAAAACTATTGACTGATCAGGACATTCCGCCGGTGTGGTCGGGCTGTTCGTGCATTGTGGCAATTTCCAGTTCAGGGCGGAAATTTATGGGCGGGGCGATCAGAGCTTCGGCTCCCCAGATCGGCACTGTGCGCCGGCCGTAGGCCGTGTGGCCCTGAACGGTCGGGATGTGCGGGATCGTCGCAGCCCTGGTTGAAGAAATGACCAGCCGTTTTGTGGCATCGGGGATGTCTTCGCTTGCTCTTATCCTGTCTTCGTAGAGATCTGTCATAACGAGTTCCGGCAGCGCCTGCCTTTCGCTTTCCTGTGCCTCCAAGAGTTGCGGCCAGCGCGCCATGGTTCTCTTGCCAAACAGAATGTTTACTGAATTATCGTCAGGACGCACAGTTTTAATGAGATCTTGTATTGGCTTGTTGTAAGGAGAATCTACCTCATCAATGGCCAAACCCGCTTCCGTTAAGGCTGCAAGTAAGACCTGGTCTTCAAAGAACGCGGCGTGGAGTGCCTGCTCCGGTGTGATTTTTCCTGTCGGGTCCTCGTATTTCAGAACGCCTTCCTCTATCTTCACGTTTTTACCAATTTCCATAGCGCGGTCAAAGGTCATGTCCGACAGACCCAGCTTCTCGAAGCCGTGTTTCATGTCGGAACGAACCGCTGGCATGAGGGCGCGGAGGAAGAAGTTGCGACGCCACCATTGTGAGTCGACCGTAAACTCCTTCACGTGCTGTTTGCTGAGACCACTGCTGCGGTATTTTTCGTGCATACGTTCCAGAAATTCTCCGGCAGTGAAATAGCCGTCGTGGCGCGTCCGTGCCAACGCAATCCAGATGTTGCTGCCAATCGCCCGTTGGGCTGTTAAACGCTCGGCTTTTGTTCCTGTGCTCTTGGACTGGGCGCGGGCCGAGCTGTTACCTGCGCCGGCTAAGGAGGGATCCGAGACGATCGTTGCCCAGTTGTTGATTACGCTTTCCTCGCCATTCTCGCTTCGTGCGTGACGGTAGGCGCTGTAAAGCTGCATCATGTCGTAGGCGGTTTGCATCACGAATGTATTCGTTTTTTCGCTGTATTTCCCGCGCGGCGGGATGAAGGTTCCCTTGTGTACCAAACCTTCAAGCTCCAAGCGGCGTCCGAGCATTTCACCCATTTTTTCGCACAAGTCGTCCGACACCTGGTTGGGTGTCGCGCTATTGATTCGGATGGCGCGGCCCTGTTCGGTGTTAGAGAAGAAGGTTCCCATCTGTAACAAGACGCGGTCATGAGGGTCTTTGGGATCGAAAGGCTTGCCTCTATCCTCGGCATATTCCCGCAAAATCTGCGCGATATAACGCGTATACATCATGTCGTCGCCACCGCCGCGCTCAAGCGAGAGGCCGTTGCCCCGCTTGATCAAGGTTGCGAAGCTACCCGCGGCCGATTTAGCGGTCGTTTGACGGAATCCCTCGGTTTCAAGAACCCGGACCAGAAGTCCGTATTCCTTGCCGGAATCGCTGCAGGGGACCATCTGGCCGTGAACCAAGTTATGGCCGTACCAGGAACCGTTGGATCCGACGAGCGCTCGTTCGCTGATATCGTGCTGACCGCCGTTCTGGTGGTGCTTCAACATATTTTGCGGCATATCCCGAATGGTTTCGTATTCTTCGTTCAAAGGGGTATGCAGGAGTGTTGTCGCACCGAACGGTTCGGCGAGGAAGCGTTGATAGGAGGTGGACATTTCATCGGCTTCGGCGACGATCGCCATGCCGAATTGCTCAGGGTTCTCGGATATAAGACTGTAGCGCTCGAAAATTTCATGGGTCTGCACGGTATAGCCGTTTCCATCCTTCTCCTGCGGGTTTGCGCGCAGGAAAGCTTCCCGGCGCTGTTCGGATGTTGCGGCTTTTACGACAAAATTGAGAATCGCATTCTGATCGGCCGGACTCAGGCCGTCCTCGCCGTGACCACCGGCGAAGGTGGGTTTACTTTTCAGGAGCTCCCGCATTTCCGGAGGCATTTTCAAAGATTCGATAAAACCCTCATCCTTAAAAATGTTGTTCATCGTGTCTTTTAACAATACACCGTTATGGCGGGTTTCGATGATCGCCGCGGACAGGCCGTATTGGCGCATCAGGAAGTCGGATTCGGCCATGATCTGCCGCGCTTCCGGGTTTTGGATCGTCTGCGACAAATGTTTAAAATATTTTCCGATCTCGCGCTCAAAGCCTTTGCGGGTAGAAATGTCGATTTTACCGATATTGACGCCTTTAAATAGACTGGAAAATTCTTCCTTGATGACTTCGTAATCCGCCTCTTTCTTGTGGGATTTATTTCCGCCGGCGTCGATATCAATAAAGCGGCTTTCCAGCAGGTCAATGCGGTCTTTAAGCTGTTCGAGAGCCTTGCGGGCGAGGGTGAAGGGCTGCGCGGCTTTTTGGAAGGTTCCCCGCAGAGTATCGCATTCATCCTCCGCAACGAGTCTTCCGGCTCGTTCAAGGTCGTTCAAGTGATCTTCGACCGCACCGCGGGTCAGGCTGAGCATTCCGTAAAGCAGCGCCCAGCGGTCGGCGTTGGCTTTCCCATCGGCGTCTCCGCCAGCGTGCCAGGTTCTCATGGCTGTGCTGATGCTTGATTCGGCGCGTTTGAGGTCAGGAGAAATGATATAACCATCAAAGGCAGAGGCTACGGCTGTGTTGACGCGGCGAAACATTTCGCGCTGGCCTTGCCTGTATACTTCCGCCTGTCTTATGGCCTGGTCCGTCTCCTCAAAAGTTGTCAGCCGTCTTTTGGGCGTAATCTGATTTGTGGTCATCTGTTTGATGACCGCCTCCAGTGCTGCGGGACGTTCCTCTTCGGGTTTTTCTCCAACTGCGACCAACTGGCGGAACAATTCAATGCCCTCCTCATCCAGATGTTCGGTCGGATGAGGGGTGATGGCTTTCCAGATTCTAATGTCTGCAAAAAACTCTTCGATATCCTGAGCGGTGTAACCGGCCTGGCGGGCCAGTTTGAGCATTTCTTCAATATTATAGGCGTTATGTTCCGCATCGTCGGGGCGGTTACGGTGGGCGATGATGTGTGCGCCCGTGTCGAGCGTGTGTTCTACGAGGCGCAGGCGCGAGTATGCGTTGCGCTCTTCCTCGGACATTTCTTTGAATGCGGCAAGAAACTTTTCTTCGGCGTCCGGCTGGTTCAAAAGGGTCTGGGTGTTGTTATAAAGCAGAACGGCTTTCAGGGGCAGTTCGCCTGTCTTTCCCAAGGAATCGACATGTCGGTCGAGCATCGACTTGGCGGCTTTATATATTCCTTGCTGATCCGTACCGGATAAAACACTCTGTCCCATAACACCCTGCGCCTATTTTAGCGGTCTTAATAATATCGTTCCAAGACTAAAATTATAGTTATTTTTTGTTTGGTCCCTAATACTAAATGTTTTGTTCCCTAAAAGCAATAAATATGACTATTCGCAGTAGTCTTTTAGTTAATATGGCCGCTAAGGATAACAAAGCCCATGCTAATTATCTTTAAGATTTTTACGGGCGTATGTTACCATGGGTTGTTTTGTATGTAAGTTTTCTGTTTCTTGTCCGGTTACACGATATCTATATTTTATGCTTTTTTTCCCAATCCATGGCTTGGCCCAAATTTATTCTTGTGATCTGCTTTGATATTGTAAACTTTTTCTTGAATCATTTTCTTGCTGGTTTTTGATTGTGTTTTCCCAATTTTTGTATTTTTTAGTAGCGAAAATTCTGGATAAATATTTTTTTATTCTTTGGATTATTTTTTATCTATCTTATTAATATAAAGTGATATTTATTCTTTTGTTTCCAGCCGTATCGTTTTTAATTTATTTTTACAGTGCGTTTCGATTATATTTTTTTTAGCAGTTTTTATTTTTTGCAACTTTTGAGATTTAAGAAAGGTAATTTTTTCTTTTATCTATTTCAAAGAAGGTCAGGGCTATATCAATAAGAGAAATCTTTTGTTTAGCAGGGAATTTATTATACATATTATTTGCAATTATAGCGAGATTTTTTGTGGTGCGATCTAAGTGTTTAGTCCCACGGTGTGCTGGAATGGATCACCGTTAAATCGTTTGGGCTCTTTTGTCCATATATTGATGTATTCGTAAGGCGTGAGGCCCTTGAGGGTTTTAAGCCTGCGGGCGAAGTTATAGGCCTTGTCCGCGATCATATATTTCACGGGCGGCAGGACGCCCGCCAGAGCAACGGTTCCGTTGATATCGGCGCGTTGCCCGGGGGTGATATACAAAGCCAGAGGTCTGCACTTCATATCGTTCACGGTGTGGGGTTTGGTGTTGCGCCCGCCGCGGCTGATGCCGATGGTTTCATTCAAGAGCCTCCCCTTTTTACCGCCGCCCGCGCAGCGATGGGCTTTGATATGGGGGCTGTCGATGGCCGCCATTTCGGCCTCGTCCGAGAGCGTCCTGACAATCTCGCGGTACAGATATTGCCAGACCCAGCGCTTTGACCAGCGGTTCTAGAGCGTGGTGTGATCGCCCTATTCCTCCGGCGCATCGATCCAGCGGTCGTCTATGCGGGGCTTGCGCCCTTTATCGGGCGGCAAATGCGGCCTGATCGCTTCGCACTTGTCGTCAGAAAGGTAAAATAATCGGCTCAGGGCGTGGCTCCTCTTTCAAATCACCAAACCATTGAATAACAAAATCAGCTAAGTGCTTAGACCGTAGCAGAAGGGATTTTTTATTTCATAAGTTTTCAAGGTCTGCGCTACTACTAGACGGAGATTGAATTCCGTAACGGCTTTTACGTGCGATGCGTTTTCCATGTTTTTCCGGCGCGGGGCGTCTAGCAGCAACTCCTCTATAGCTGCGGCAAGGGAAGGTGCGTTTTTTATTGGGACCAGAAGGCCGTTGACGCCGTTTTGCACCGCCTCGCGGCAGCCGGGGTGGTCGGTCGTCACGATGGCCCTGCCCGATGCTGCGGCCTCCAGAAGCACCTTGGGGACTCCTTCGCGGTAATGGGAGGGGTAGGCGACCAGCGTCGTGCGGGCGAGAAGGTCGGGCATATCGTCGCGCTTACCGAGCCATTCGACGCTTGCGTCCGTTATCATTTGCCGCATTTCCGGTTCGGTGATTGCGCCAGGGCTGTTGGCGCTGATACCGCCGGCGATCTGGAAGCGGGCGTTCACGCCTTTCTTTTTCAGGATGCGGGCGGATTCGATGAATACGGAAATGCCCTTGTCGCGCAGCAGGCGGGTGGGCATCAGGATTATTGGCGGGTCTTCTTGCGCCTGTTCCGAGGGTTTGAAGATTTCGGTATCGACTCCGGAGCCGCGGATGAGGACCGTATTTTCCTTTCTCACATAACCGCGTCTTACCAAAAGCTCAAGGTCGTCGGGGTTCTGGACGATGATCCTCGTGCGCTGGCCTTTGAGGGCGAATTTCAGCAGAGGGCCGATGAGGAGGCGCAGTGCTTTCGGTTTGAAACCCTCTCCTGAAAAAAGGTAGCCTAATCCCGCAATGGTGTGAACCGTTCGAACTGTTTTATGAAAGCGTGTCACTATGCCGGTCATGAAGGCGTATTTCAGCGTGATGGCATGTATGATGTCGGGATTTTGCTGTTGCAGCAGTTTTTGTAAGGTCTGCATCGTCTTTATGGCGGTCAGCGGCGATCCCTTGGTTTCGAAGGAGGGCAGGTCGAAGCCCTGAAAGCCATATTCGCTGAGTTTTTTATTATTTTCTCCGCCGGGCATCGCCACCAAAACCGTGTAGCCTGCCTCCTTCGCGCCCTGCGCCAGCGGCAGGCGGTGCGACCAGAACCAGTCCGGGTGATTGATGACATAAAGAAGCTTTCCGCGCGCCATCGGCGTTATGCGACTTTTCTTGAAGTATCAGCGTTGTCCGGTTTGCGGTCGCCGTTTTCGGGTCTGCGCGGCAGGTTCAATAGCTCAGCGAAGTCTGAGGCGATCATTTCCTGAAGACCCTGCTGCAGCGTAAAGGGGCGTTTGAAACCCGTGCTGGCGGCGCGGTCGGCATTCACGACCGTGCTGGCGCAGAATTTTTTGACGCGGATCATGCTGATCGGGAATTTGCGGCCTGTTATAGAGGATAGCGTATCGAACACCGCGCCTCCGGTGACTCCCGCAATGTACGGTAGTCTGGGACCTAGGCCGGGGAGGCCCATGCCCGCGCGGATTTCCGTAACCATTTCCTTCATACTGAGGTCTGGTTTGTCAGCGTAGTTATAGAGCGCAGTGCTGCGGTTTTCCTTCAAACATTCCGCAAGGAAAGCGGCAACATTGCCGACGTATGCCACGGATTTCCGGTTTTCGCCGTTGCCGATCATGAAGAAGCGCTTGCGGGCGATCTGGTCCATCAAGGTGAAGATATTGCCGCGATTGCCGGGTCCGAAGGTGGCGACGAGGCGGATGCTGACGAGGCGGCGGTCAGAAGACTGCGCGCACCATTTTTCCAGAACCTTTTCCCCCTCCAGCTTCGAGCGACCGTAATCGTTGAAGGGCGCGGGGGGGCTGTCCTCTTTCGACTCACCGGCATCGAGGCCGTAAACCGCGACGCTGCTGGTGAAGATAATGGTTTTGATGCCGTTGATCTTCGCGGCTTCGGCCAGATTTTCCGTGCCGGTCACATTGACGTCATAATATTTTTTAACCGGAGTCACATCGTCCCGGTGTTCGGCGGCGAGGTGGTAAATAATGTCAATACCCTTGAGGGCTTCGGTTAAAGATGCCTTGTCAGTGATATCCACAATCCGGCCCTCTTTCGGATAGGAATCCGAGCGCCGGGTATCCAGCCAGATAACTTCATGGCCCTGCTGGATGAGCAAGGTCATGAGTTCGGTTCCGATAAAGCCTGCGCCGCCTGTGATTGCTATTTTCATGGGTCAGACAGTATGATGGGTAGGCGAAAAAGCCAAGATAAAATATGGCTTCTCTTCTTTGATACGGATTCGATTACGCTGGAGCAATCCCCGAGACTCTTGTCATGTCAGCCGGGCGCATAAGTCTGTGTCAAATCCGCAGAGTAGGCTTGGCTGATAAAGGGCTTTATCCGATCCCCTGAAACAGGGGGAAGCTTCTCTCCGCAGGGAGCCAGAAGCTCCAGCCCCTCCTTGAAATCCGTCCCTCTCTTTTCATGAAGAGTTCCAAGCTGCATCAAAATGGGAAAATCGGAGGTGTTATATTCCCCCTCAACGAAAAACATATATTCGTTCGCAGCCGGAATGATCCAGCGGTCGAGAAACTCGGATCCTTCCCCTCTTCTAAACCCCAGAAAACCGTTTTCAGGATTAAGCTCTCCGCTGTCCACCTCGTAATACAGACCGACGGTAAAACCCGACGATTCCATTACGCCCTGTATTTGCGGGTGCGTAACCTTCACATCCCTGCAATCGCAGTCGGCATAGAAGATGTCACGGTGGTCCGTGGTTTTGAAAGTGTGAGAGAGCACCTGAAGCCGCGCCATATCGGAGCGAACCTCTACGGCCTCGTCGATTTGGGTCAACGGGTTTGTCAGGTAATCGGGAATCGTCTCAAGATTTTCTATCCTGAGGTTGCTCGTTGTGAAGGGGTGCGGGTTTTCCGAAAGATGTTGTCGTGCCCCTGACTCAAGCTCGCTGAAATCCAGCCAGAGTTTAAAATCTACTTCCGGGTATCTTTGGGCGTTGGTCAGCACCTGTTCGAGCTGGGATGCAGGAACACCCAGAAAGTAACCGCTTTGCGGGTCACGCTCGCCGCTGTCGAGCCAGAGATAATTGACAAGGGGACGCGTATTAAAAGCCGACGCAGTGCTGTGGCTGCTGCCCGTGAAAATCTCCGTTAACGGTGTGTCGATCAATTTGTTGATCGTATTTCCTTGCCCGCTTTTTGCACTCATGTCTTTTTACATATTTTTTGTATTTTACTTGATTTTAGTGTTCTCTGGCAAGCATAAGCTCTCAAGTCTTTACTATCCAGCGGGCGTGCCAGTCCTGGAACATCAGGACGGTCCAGAGCTTTCCACTATGATTGCCGTGGCCGGCGCAATGGTCGGTCCAGAGCTTGCGGACGGGTTCGGGATTGATCAGACCCTGTTCGGTCATCTTTTTTTCATCGAGAAGGTTTTCGGCCCAGTCGCGCAGGGGGCCGCGCAGCCATTCGTCGATCGGGATGTTGAAGCCCTGCTTGGGGCGGTCAAACAGGCGCTCGGGGAGGTGTTGCCGCAGCACATGACGCAGGAGCCATTTGCCCTGCCCCTGATGGATTTTATAGGATTCGGGGAGGCTCCAGACATATTCGTAGATGCGCTGGTCGAGGAGCGGTGCACGAACCTCCAGACTCGCGGCCATGCTGGCACGGTCAACCTTGGTCAGGACATCGCCGGGGAGATAGGAAAGAACGTCCCAGTACATCATCATTTCGCCGAAGGAGAGGCCTTCGGGCTGCAGGTTCGGATTCGTCAGGGGGATTGTCGTTTCAGCGCCCTGCGTTACCAGATTCTCCGGTCGATCCCAGCGACTGACGAGACGGAGGTAGAAGGCGGTCGGATCTTCCTCGCTCAATGCATCGCCGACCTTGTGGATGTGCGAGCCAAACTGCGGGTGGTAGCGGGAAATTTTATCCCATGTCTGGACGGAGATTTTCGACAGTCCCGACGAGAGGGCGCTGCGGAGAAACTTTGGAACCCGTTTCATGTTCTTCCAAACTTTTGGTCCCTGAACGTGGCGCGTGTAGCCGCCGAGCATTTCATCGCCGCCGTCTCCGGAGAGGGCCACGGTCACGCTTTGGCGTGCGAAGGCGGAGACGAGGTAGGTCGGGATCGCGGAGATATCGGCGAAGGGTTCGTCGTAAATCTCCGCGAGTTTGGGGATGAGGTCAAGGGCGTGGGCGGGTTCCACGTATTGTTCGTGGTGGTCTGTGCCGAGATAGGCGGCGACTTTTTTCGCGTGGGCGGCCTCGTTGTAGCCCTTTTCATGGAAGCCGATGGAATAGGTTTTCACAGGGGATTTCGAGGCTTTCTGCATGAGGGCGACGGTCAGAGAGCTGTCGATGCCGCCGGAGAGGAACGCGCCGAGGGGAACATCGGAGACGAGGCGTTCGGCCACGCAGTCCTGAAGCAAAGATTCGAAGCGTTCAGGGATGTGCAGTTTTTCGCCGCAGCCGGCGGCGCGGGCGGTACGGAGGGCGTCGAGATGACTCCAGTAGGGTTTCATATAGGGTTCGAGCGGCTCGTTCATCTCCAGACGTTCGAGGTCGAGTGTCATAGTGTGGCCGGACGGGAGGCTGCGGATTTTTTCGAAAATGCACAAAGGGGACGGGACGTAGCCGAAGCGCATATAGGCTGTGAGCGCGGGGCGGTCGATGGTTTTGCGGAAATCGGGGTGGGCGCTCAGCGCCTTTAATTCCGAACCGAAAACCAGCGCGGCACCCGCCCAACCGATATAGAGCGGCTTCTTGCCCATGCGGTCGCGGGCGAAATGGAGGCGTTTTTCCTGGCGATCCCAGAGGGCGAAGGCGAACATACCGCGGATGGATTTGAGGGTATAATCCAGCCCCCACTCCTCGATGGCCGCGAGGATGATTTCGGTGTCGCTGTAGCCCCGGAAGAAGGCGCCCAGGCGTTCGAGTTCGCTGCGGAGCTGGCGGAAATTATAAATCTCGCCGTTAAAGACGATGATGTAGCGTTCGGAGGCGGAACGCATGGGCTGGCGGCCCGCGCTGGAGAGGTCGATGATGGAGAGGCGGCGGTGGCCGAGAACGATCGGGGTTTCGGGATCCTGCCAGAGATCGCCCTCGTCCGGCCCGCGATGGCGCAGGGCGTTGGTCATGGCCGTGGCCGTACGGTGCAGCGCCTGACGGTCGGGGTAGGCGTTGAAGCTGTATAATCCGGCGATGCCGCACATGGGGGTCAGACCACCTGTTTCTGGGCTTTTTTGCCGGAACAGTTTGACCGAGGGCGGGGACAAAGGCAAGACGGTGGGGTAAAATGCTTAAAATTGACAGAGGGGGGTTGTTGACCCTAAAATATTGCAAAGGTTGGGAAAAAATGGATATTGAGCTTCGGTTATCCAAGGACGGGCGGGTCGTTCTACTGTGCAAGGGGCGGTTTACGCAGCGGGTCGAGGAGATCGTCATGAACCCCGATTCCGGCGTTGTCTCCGTGGTTTTCGAGGGATACAAGGAGTCCGCCGAACTCAACAGCCCGCTTGATCTGGAGACCGTCGATAAAATAAAAAATGAAATTTTCTGCGCTTTGGGCTATATTGAAGGTGGAAAACTGACCGCAGCGGAGTATGTGCGTTTCCGGGCCGGGGTGGTTTACTGAACGAAATAAGTAAGAAGATATGGGTGTACGATTATGACCGCTGCTTTTCCAAGTGATCCTGTCGAACTGGTGCAGCGCACCATGACTGAGTGTTCGTTTTCGCAAAATGTCAATTTTTCGGATGTTGAAATCGCGGGTGTCATGGGCTTGGTGGACCGTTTTACAAGTATGGCCAGCAATGCCGCTCTGGAATCCGGGGATTATTCGGCGATGCAGCTGCGCTCCGAGCAACAATCGGTCGTTCATGGGGTCGTGGCCGAGAATGCCGGTGACATGAATGCGTTTACCGCCCACAGCACCCAGAGTGCGGTTCGTGCGAACGAGGCTCAGCAGTTCAGCGTTCAGGGGACTGTTGCCGCTTCCGTGGCGCAGGAAACCGGAGCCAAGGCTGCTTCACTTGAGCAGATTTCGCGCACGACACAGGCGCAGATCGAGCGGGAAATGAAACTACACAGCGTGATTGAGGAAACAGCCAAGCGCGATACCGCTGTGGCCGAGTTGAGTCTTGAGAGTGAGGCGGCTGCCGCTGCCGTCGATAAGGACGCGGTCAAGCTCAATCCTCTGAAACTGGCGTAAGGAGGCCGGGCGTCCCCGTCCCGGTTTTTTGGTTTTCACGCCGATCCCTTTATCGAATCGGAAACGGGTTGTCTCTGGGACGAGGTTTATCCGGATGGATGTCGATTTTCTACTCACTGAAACGGGCGAAGTTGGTCTGCTGAGCAGCGAGAACCTGTTCAAGAAGGTCGCGGGAATCCTGTTCGATCATGAGAACGGGCGGATGACGCTGGAATATACCGACATGGATTATCTGGACCTCAATATCCCCGTCGAGCCGGAGTTTTTCGGGACTCTGGACCTGGCGCTATTCATCCATGTCGGTGCGGTGAAGAACAATTTCATTTCTCAGGCCTATCAGGTGCCGCTGATGTTCCTGAACGACCCCTACCGCGTGGAGATTTTCAAGCACGTGCGGACACCGCCGAAGCCGCTTGAATCCTATTTTTATTTCATCAGCCATTGCGTTCTTGGCCAGCCTGTTCATCGGCTGGATGCGGGGGATGAGGATACGCTGGGATGTATTCTTGGGGATACACTGCCCTCCGAACTCAAATTCGCCCCGCATCTGGAGCGCCGGAAGGCCATCGAGTCGCGGCCGGAATTCGCGTATACGCCCAACGCGCCGACGATGGGGCTTGGCGGTGGGGCGGTGAGCCATCCGTCCGAGCGCATGAAGATCATCCGTGAAGCCCGGAAGAGGCCCGAGGACGGGGACAAGGACGGCACAGATGAAGGCCGAAAGGATTAGAATAAACCGTTTTTTTAATGTCTTTGATGGATCCCCGCTTGCGCGGGGATGCTGTTTTGGAGAGCTACTGCTCCGCGCTTTTCCTGATCTCCCGCCATTTGGCGACGTTGTTGTTATGCTCCTCCAGCGTAGCGGCGAAGACATGCCCGCCCGTTCCGTCAGCCACGAAGAAAATATAGTGGTGGCGTTCGGGGTTGAGCACGGCCTCCAGCGCGGCGCGGCCGGGATTGGCAATCGGGCCGGGAGGCAGGCCGGGATAACGGTAGGTGTTATAGGGCGAGTCGATTTCCAAATCTTTTTTCAGGAGACGGCGGCCCAGCGGCCCCTGCCCTTCGTTTTCATGTTCGCCCTTGGTGAGGGCGTAGATCACGGTCGGGTCGCTTTGCAGCGGGATGTTTTTGTTGAGACGGTTGATGAAGACGCCTGCCACCTTTGCGTGTTCCTCCGGCTTTCCGGTTTCCTTCTCGACGATGGAAGCCAGAATCACCGCCTCGGCCTTGGTTTTTATGGGCAGGTCGGGTGCGCGTTTGTTCCAGAGTTCGTCGAGCGTGGATTCCATCGCCGCCGCCATGCGGTTCAACACATCCACGTTGCTTTCGGCTTTGGTGAAGCTGTAGGTTTCGGGCAGGTAGCTGCCCTCTGGCATAAGCGTGGATGGCTTTTGCTGAAGGTTTTTGGTTTCGGCCAGGATGCGGGCGATTTCGAAATTCGTAAGACCTTCACGCAGGGTGACGCTGCGCTGGATCGTTTTTCCGGATTCCAGAAGATCGAGAATATCCCGGATAGAGGCATGAGCTGGGACTTCGTATTCTCCGGCCTTGAGCTTCGAAGCCTGTCCGGTCCAGCGGCCGGCGATGCGGAACAAGGCGGGTTGCTCGATTGCCTCTACATATAACAACTGATCCGCTATACCGCCGATATTGGCGCCCTGAGCGACGGTGATTTCCACGGGTGCGTCGAGTTTTCCGGGCTTGTTGATTTCCTTGGATGCCCAGTAAAAGCCTACACCGCCGAGAACAAGGCCGAGTGTCGTCAGGAAGAAAAGCAACCCCAGAACCTGTTTCACGACTTTCATGGCGTTTTCCTATACGGCGCGAATAACCAACGAGGCGTTGGTGCCGCCGAAGCCGAAGGAGTTGGAGAGGGCGGTTCTGACCTTTTTTTCCTTTGCCACTTTGGGGACGAGGTCTATCCCCGTGCATTCCTCCGACGGGTTGTCGAGATTGAGGGTCGGCGGGAGGATTCCGGTTTCGATCGCCTTGGCGGAATAAATCGCCTCGACCGCTCCCGCCGCGCCGAGCAAGTGGCCGATGGCGGATTTCGTGGAGGACATGGAGATTTTTTCCAAGGCATTCGCAAAGAGGCGCTTGACCGCCGCGTGTTCGATGCCATCGCCGACAGGAGTCGATGTGCCGTGGGCGTTGATGTAGTCGATGTCTTCCGGGTTGATGCCTGCGCGTTTGAGGGAAGCCTTCATGGCGCGGAAACCGCCGTTGCCGTCATCGGGCGGCGAGGTGATATGGTAGGCGTCCCCCGAGAGGCCATAGCCGATGACTTCGGCGTAAATTTTCGCGCCGCGTTTTTTGGCGTGTTCGTATTCTTCAAGAACAACTATGCCCGCGCCTTCGCCGATGACGAATCCGTCACGGTCACGGTCCCACGGGCGGGAAGCCTGCTCGGGACGATCATTAAATCCGGTTGAAAGGGCGCGTGCAGCGGCGAATCCGGCTACACCCAAGCGGCAGACCGCGCCTTCGGCGCCGCCCGCAATCATGACGTCCGCGTCGTCCCATGCAATCAAACGGGCGGCATCGCCGATGGCGTGTGTTCCGGTGGCGCAGGCGGTGACCACAGAATGGTTTGGACCGCGAAATCCATGTTTTATCGAGATATGACCGCTGGTCAGGTTTATAAGGGCGGCGGGCACGAAAAACGGAGAAATCTTGCGCGGTCCTTTTTCCTTCAGGGTCAGGGAGGTGTTGTAGATTTCATCGAGGCCGCCGATGCCGGAACCGACCAAGACGCCGGTGCGGTCGAGATGTTCCTCTTCCGTCGGTTTCCAGCCGGAATCCTCAACGGCCTCCTGCGCTGCGGCCAGCGCGTAGGTGATGAACACGTCCATTTTGCGCTGATCCTTCGACGAGACGAAGAGGTCGGGATTAAAGGCTCCGTCCTGCGGCGCTGGGTTGTCCGTGCGCGGGATTATTCCGGCGATCTGCGAGGTGATGTCCGAGACATCGAAATTTTCAATTTTGCGAATTCCGGTCTTGCCGGAGGTTATCGCCGTCCAGTTGTGCGCGACACCAACCCCGAGGGGGGTCACCATGCCCATTCCGGTTATGACAACGCGTCTCATCGTGCGCCCATAGTCATCTAAAAAATCGGAAGGAACATTTCCTGTTTCCTTCCGGTTTTGTTTTTCATTTTTCGCAAGGAGCAGACGCCTAGGCGGCGGCCTTTACCTTGATGAACTTTACGGCATCGCCGACGGTCTGGATGTCCTTGGCCGCGTCGTCAGGAATTTCAATGCTGAATTCCTCTTCGAATGCCATGACGAGTTCCACCGTGTCCAGAGAATCCGCCCCGAGGTCATCAATGAAGCTGGCGCCTTCGACGACCTTGCCTTCATCAACGGCCAGTTGTTCAACTACGATCTTTTTCACGCGATCGGCAATGTCACTCATCTCTATTCCCTATGCTCTGGTTTCAGTCAAAGTCCCTATATAAAGAACGAGGCCGAACATTACCAGCCTCATTTTTCCGCCGTCAGAATTAGCATAAGACCGCCGTGGGGAGAAGACTCAAAAAGGCGGGTATGTAGTGAGTGTGGATAATGATTGCGTTACGGAAATAGTGATTTGTCATTTATGCCTTCAAGTATTTTTTGATTTTGGTTCTTCAAACAATGTTAATGGCTATGAAACAGCGATTTTGATACTCTCCGAGCTGAAATTTTTTGAGAAGATAGTCAAGAGCCTTTTTTTAGAGAGAATATATATGGAAAAAAATCAGTTTGACCTCATGAGCGATCGGCGGTTCTTGCCGCTGTTTATAGCGCAGTTTCTCGGGGCGTTTAACGATAATATCTTTAAGATGACCCTCTCGGTTCTGGTGGGTTATGAAATCTGGGCTGTAGGCGGGGTCGATCCGAAGGTTCTGGTTTCTTTTGCTGCTGGCCTGTTTATTTTTCCGTTTCTGATTTTTGCACCTCTGGCCGGGGAACTCGCCGATAAATATGACAAAGATGCGGTGATCCGATGGACGAAAATCGCCGAGATTGGCATTGCGCTTCTCGCGAGTTACTGTCTTCTTGTTGCAGGGGTTTCGGGCACGCCTGTTTATCTTGGGCTTTTCGTGCTTTTTCTTCTCGGAAGCCATGCCGCGTTTTTCAGTCCGAGCAAGTTTTCCATTCTCCCTGAGCATTTGCGCGAGGATGAGCTGATCGGCGGGAACGCGCTGCTGAATACTGGCACGTACCTTGCCATTCTGGCCGGAACCATTATCGGTGGTGTTCTGGCGATCATGCCGTATGGTTTGCATATCGTCTCCGGTTTGATGGTTCTCTGCGCGGTTCTGGGGTATATCGCCAGTCGCTCTATTCCTGTGGCCAAGGCCAAAGCACCGGATTTAAAGCTGAATTATAATACGCCTGTGGAGGCGGTGCGGATCATAAAGTATGCCGCGCAACAGCCCAAGGGCGTGTTTCTGGCGATCCTCGGGATTTCCTGGTTTTATTTCGTGGGCGGGACGTTTCTGGCTCAATTCCCTAACTTTGCCAAGACGACCTTGGGCGTTGATCAGCTCGTTCTCGTGTTTTTCATGACCGTGTTTTCGATGGGGATCGCTCTGGGCGGGCTAGTGAATAATCGTCTATTGCGGTCGCGGGTGGAGGCGACGTATGTGCCGCTAGCAGCGCTTGGGATTGCGATTTTTTCCTTCGACCTATTCATGGCTAGCCGTTATTTCGCGGGACCGGGTCTGGGCGCTGATGGAAAGCCCCTTTATATGTCCCTGCCTGTCTTCCTGCTCAGTTTTTCCGGAATTCGGGTGACCTTCGATATTTTCATGGTCTCGGTGATGGGCGGACTTTATGTGATTCCTCTTAAATCCATCGTTCAGCATTTCGTACCGGAGGACCATAAAGCGCGGGTCATGGCGGGGAGTGGTTTGATTGATTCGTTGTTTATCCTCAGTTCTTCTTTAATTGCGATGACGATTTTGAGTCTGGGCTTTGAGGTTCAGCATCTGTTTTTGCTGATTTCCCTGATTGGGACAGGGGTTGCGGTTTATATCTGCCTGTTGTTGCCGGATTACTTGTTCAAGTCGCTTTTGCAGGGGCTTTTCAAGCTTCTTTATAAGGTCGAGGTGCGGGGGCTGGAAAATTATGAAAAAGCTGGGCCGCGGGCGATCATTGTCGGGAACCATGTGTCTTTGCTCGATCCGCCTTTGCTTGCCGCGTTTTTGCCGGGGCGGCCTATGTTTGCGGTCAACAGCTTTGTCGCTGAATGGTTCTGGGTGAAGCCTTTCCTGAAGCTGGTCGATGCTTTTCCGCTTAATCCCAGTAACCCATTTTCGATCAAGTCTCTAATCAAGGAAGTCGAAAAGGATAAGCATTGTGTGATTTTCCCGGAGGGGCGGCTGACGGAAACCGGAGCGCTGATGAAAATTTACGAAGGGCCGGGGATGATCGCCGACAAGACGCAGGCCGTCATTGTTCCCGTGCGGCTTGACGGGGTTCAACATACGCCGTTTGCGCGGTTGAAGGGCAAAGTTCCGCTGCGGAATTTCCCGAAGATCACGATTACTATTCTTGAGCCTCGCACTTTCCGGATTCCCGATGAATATAAAGGGCGGGCGCGCCGCCGTGCCGCCTCTGCCCAACTTTATAATCTCATGGAAGAAATGATGTTCCTGACCCAGGACCGAGAGCAGACGCTCTATCAGGCGCTGATGAAGGCGCGGCACGTCAATGGGGACAACGAGATTATCGTCGAGGATATTGAGCATAAGCCGATGCGCTTTAAGAAGCTGGTCCGCGGGTCGATTGTTCTGGGACGAAAGTTTTCCGGCTTTACGGAAAAAGGTGAGAATGTCGGGTTCATGCTGCCTAATTCCTGCGGGGCTATGGCGGCGTTCTTTGGGTTGCAGGCGTTCGGTCGGGTTCCGGCGATGCTGAATTATTCCTCAGGACCGCAATCCATTTTGGCAGCGTGTCATGCGGCGCAAATCAAAACCGTGATCAGTTCGCGGCGGTTTATCGAATTCGGACGGTTAACGAAGCTGGTCGAAGAGATGGAATCGCAGGTGAAATTTGTTTATCTGGAGGATATTCGGGATCAAATAGGGCTTATCGACAAAATTCGAGGGTTTTATTCGCCTTTGAGCGCCGAATATACGCATAAGAGGCAAGGAGTTGCCCCGAATGATCCTGCTGTGATCCTTTTTACCTCCGGTTCGGAGGGATTGCCGAAGGGAGTCGTGCTATCCCATGCGAATATCATGGCGAATATCGTGCAGCTGACCAGTCGGGTGGATTTCAATCGGCAGGATATTGTTTTCAACTGTTTGCCGATTTTCCATTCTTTCGGCCTTACGGCGGGAACGCTGCTGCCCATACTTTCCGGAATCCGTACGTTCCTTTATCCAAGTCCGCTGCACTATCGAATTGTGCCGGAGATGGTCTATGCCACCAATGCCAGCATCATGTTTGGGACGGATACGTTCCTGAACGGGTATGCGCGGATGGCCGATCCCTATGATTTTTACCGGATGCGGTATATTTTCGCGGGTGCAGAGAAGGTGAAGGACGAGACCAAGAAGCTCTATATGGAGCGATTCGGGGTGCGGGTTCTGGAGGGGTATGGTTCGACGGAGACTTCGCCGGGACTGACGCTGAATTCGCCGATGCATATGAAGGCGGGGTCGGTCGGTCGGTTGTTGCCGGGGATCGAATATCGGCTGGAGGATGTACCGGGGGTCGAGCAGGGCGGGCGGCTTTATGTGCGGGGGCCGAATGTGATGCTGGGGTATTACCTGCACGACAAGCCGGGGGTGATCCAGCCGACCCATGAGGGCTGGCACGATACGGGCGATATCGTGGATGTGGACGCGCAGGGGTTCGTGACGATTCTGGGCCGCGCCAAACGGTTTGCGAAGATCGCGGGGGAGATGGTGTCGCTGACCAGCGTGGAGACTCTGGTTTCCAAGGTTTATCCCGACTTCGCCCATGCGGTGGTGGCCGTTCCCGATGCGCGCAAGGGGGAGCAGCTTGTACTGGCGACGACTTGCCCGGACCTCAAGCGCGAGGCGCTGTCCAAATATGCGGGGGAGAACGGGATTTCCGAATTGGCGGTGCCGAAAACCATCCTGACGATGGATAAATTGCCGGTTCTGGGCAGCGGGAAGACGGATTACACGGCGCTGAAGGCGCTCGTGGAGGAACGTTTGGCGCAGGCGGCGTAACTCTTAAAGAAAATTTTTATGCAAAAACCCCCTATCCCCTCCCACCGCGAAGCCTTCCGGTTCTGGCTGAAGCTGGGGTTGATCAGTTTCGGCGGGCCGGCGGGGCAAATCGCCATTATGCATCAGGAGCTTGTCGAAAAGCGGCGCTGGATTTCCGAGCGGCGGTTTCTGCACGCGCTCAATTACTGTATGTTGCTGCCGGGGCCGGAGGCGCAGCAGCTGGCGACCTATATCGGCTGGCTTTTGCACGGGGTGCGGGGCGGGATTACGGCCGGGGTGCTGTTCGTGCTGCCCGCTTTTTTCCTGTTGTGCCTGTTGTCGTGGATTTATGTCAGTTATTCCCATCTGCCTGTCGTGGCGGGGATTTTTTACGGGATCAAACCTTCGGTCACGGCCATTGTCTTGCAGGCCGTGTATCGGATCGGGGGGCGTACGCTCAAGAATCCGGCGCTGTGGGGGATCGCGGCGTGTTCGTTTTTGGCGCTGTTTGCTTTGGATGCACCGTTTCCGTTGATCGTGTTGTGTGCGGCCTTGGCGGGGCTGGCCGGAAGCCGCCTTGTTCCTGCGTATTTTTCGGGAAGCGGCCATGAGGCAGGGGTGCAGAAGGATTACGGTCCCGCCGTGATCGACGATGCGATGGATTCCGAGGGACGGACGCGGTTTTCCTTTGTTGATCTGGCTAAGGTTTTAATTGTAGGGCTTATTTTATGGTGTATGCCGATGGCGGTTCTGATGTTTTGGGGCGGTTGGGGGCATCCGTTCACGCAGATGGGCTGGTTTTTCACCAAAGCCGCCTTTCTGACGTTCGGTGGCGCCTATGCGGTTTTGCCGTACGTGTTTCAGGCGGCGGTTGAGCATTATCAGTGGCTGAGCGCTCCGCAGATGATCGATGGGCTGGCGCTGGGGGAAACCACACCGGGGCCGCTGATTCTTGTGGTGGCGTTCGTCGGGTTTGTCGGGGGGCATGGGGCGGCTTCGTTCGGGCCGGAATGGGCTAGCCTGTCCGGTTTTATCGGTGCAGGAATCGTGACATGGTTTACGTTTTTGCCCTCGTTTCTTTTTATTCTCGGTGGGGCGCCGATCGTGGAAGCTACTCATGGAAATATGAAATTTACCGCTCCGCTGACCGCCATCACGGCCGCAGTCGTGGGTGTGATTCTCAATCTGGCCCTGTTTTTTGCCTATCATGTGCTGTGGCCGCAGGGGTTTGAGGGGGCGTTTGATATTTTCTCGGCTGTCCTGACCGTTCTGGCGGCAGTGGCGCTTTTGGTGTTCAAGCGGTCGGTCCTGACGGTTATTGGTGCTAGCGCTCTGATCGGATTGATCTTTTCCTTCGTAGTAACTTTATTCTGAGAATTTCGAATGCCTTTATGGACGGTTTTTTACAGTTTTTATGGTATTGTTCTTTTATGAAGCGGCTGGTTCTTGGTTTTTTTATTTTTGCCTTCGTGTTCAACACAATCAGTTTGAGCGCTTACGCCGCCGTTTGCCCTCACGTGATGAAGGAAGAGAAGAAAGCTGAGTCCGTTGCGCCCTGCCATGAAAGTGCGAGTTCCCAGAAGGGTAATTCCAGTGGGCCTTCCGTTCCTTCAAAGGCCGGACATTGCAAGGGGCTGTGTTTCTGCCAGCACGCGTCTTTGGGGCAGAATATCGTTCCTTTGCGTTTTGCGGAGCCGCTTGAAGGCCTGTCTTTGGTGAAAAGCCTGGCACTTCCTGCTGGAGCCCAGGATTTCCGTTCTGTTGCCTATTTTCCTCTCGAACGACCGCCCAAACATTTCTCCTAAAATTTCTGTGAGTGCCGCGGCTCAGGTTTTTAGCCATGTTGTGGCTCAATGATCTTTTCAGGAGACTTATTATGTTAAAATTTTCACACTTATTTTTATTTTCTGGTTTGATCTTAGTTGGCGTACAGCCAGCCGAGGCGCGGCCCGTGTCCTATCCGGGCGGAACCAGCGTCATGATCATGAATGACGGTGAACAAAATTCTGCTCACGTCGATTATACTTTTACCCCTAAATTTTCAGTCGGCTCTTTTGCTGAATACTGGCGGGATGAGGAGTTCGGCATGGGTGGCGTACAGTTCAATTTTCTTGCAAAACGCTGGAACAACCCTGATTCACAGGCGAACTTTTATCTGAAATCCGGTATTGGGGTCGCGTACAGCGATCAAGGCAATTTCGACCATGAAACCGAGCCTGCGGGTTTTGCCGGACTTGCTATCGATTGGGAGGATCGACGGTTCTTCACGTCTTATGAAAACCGCTATACGCAGGCTGGCGATATCGATGATTTCTATATGCAGTCGGCCCGTGTCGGGGTTGCGCCGTATATCGGAGAATATGGCGACCTGCATACCTGGGTGATGGTGCAGGTCGATCACAAGCCCGAAGCAGAGGATCCTGTTACTGTTACGCCTCTGGTGAGGTTTTTTAAGGGCGTACACCTTGTGGAGGGCGGGATGAATAATAACGGCGAGTTGTTATTTAATTGGACTATCCAATACTGACCAAAATTTTCTTTATAAGAAGGAGACTTGAAATGAGATGCTTTTTATTATTCCTTGCCTTAGTTGTTCTTTTCAGCAGCCCGGTGTACGCGGGGGAAACCGTTAAAATCAATGTTAACGGCATGGTCTGTGATTTCTGTGCGCGGGCGATCGAGAAGGTGTTCGGCAAGCAGGAGGCGGTTGATAAAATCGCTGTTAATCTGACCGACAAGCTCATTACCCTGGCCATGAAAGACGGGCAGACTATGGACGATGAGGCGATTACTAAACTGATCAATGATTCCGGTTATGCGCTGGTTTCTATCCAGCGGGAGGAGGCCACCGATGGACAAAGCCAGTGATCCGGTTGAAAAGAGCCTATACCGACAGGCGGTTCTGCCGACTCTGAGCCTGTTTACCAGTTTTGGCACTCTGATCTGCTGTGCGTTGCCGGCCTTGCTGGTGACCCTCGGGATGGGGGCGGCGGTCGCGGGGCTGGTATCGGCGGCTCCGTGGCTGGTCTGGCTTTCGGATCATAAAAAGATCGTGTTCACCGTGGCCGGGGTTTTGCTGACGGTTTCCGTTATCCTGCAATGGCGTGCGCGGTTCTTGCCGTGTCCGATTGATCCCCTCAAAGCGAAGGCCTGCGCCCGCTTGAGGCTGGTCAGCCAGATTATTACCGGGTTTTCGGTTCTGATTTACGCGATCGGGTTCTTTTTTGCTTTTTTGGCAGCGGATCTTTTATTTTAAAGAGCCAATAAGTCTAAAGATATCGTCGATCGGGTTGCCGTCCTGATTCATATCGAGCATACCGAGCATATTGCCCGAGAATTGTGAACTTCCCTGCTTGCGTTGCGATTGCGCGAGCAGGCCCATGACTGTCGAGGCAATAATCGGGAGCATGGTTTTGATGATGTCCGCCTCGACGTTTGTTTTCTGCTGCACGGCGCTGGCGACCTGGCGGCTGACATCCTTGCTGCCAAGGATATGGCCAAGAATGCCGTTGCCCTCCTGAACGACGTTAAAAAGGTTGGCGCCCGGGGTTTTCACCTTCTCAAGAAGTTGCTCGTGCTGGCCTGTTTCAATGGCTTTGGTCAGATTTTCGAGGCCGCCATTCTTAACATTATTCAGCATTCCTCCGGCTACGGCGGAGATCAGCATTTTGGTGACTTCATCCGTCTGTTTCTGGTCGAGTCCGAATTGAGCGGCCAACGAGCTGACCATTTCAGGCTTTTGCGCGGCGTAATTGATCAGGTCGAGAAAGTTGTTCATGCTGAACTCCAAAAAGAGGCTATCGAGCGTTTATCAGGGGCACAATTAACCTGATAAGATGCATTTGGGCAAGGTTTTTTTAGTGTTGCATGGGGCGCGTGTATAAGAAATGCGGTTTCAACCGCCCGGCTTTTTGGTATGCTAGGTTTGTGCAATAAAAGTTGGTTGATTTTCCTTAACGGCGTATAGATTTTTGAGGGGTTTACGCACCATGGATCAGGCGAACAAGCCTAAAAGCTCTAATGATGACACTTCGCGCAAAGCGTTTTCTCCTAAGCTTGATGAGTTGAAGAACGCTCTCGCCGTACTTTATATTTCCAAGAATATGAGCGGACGGAACAAATTTTTGGAGAAATGGCCGGATGTCGCTGGTTATCTTTTCGGACCTGAACTGATTGATCTCGATACTCATGGCGTTCAACTCAAGGATTATGCTTTGCGTGCCGCTCTTGAACTCAAGGCGGAGGAGTGTCGTTTGGATCTCAAAACGACCCTTGCGGAAGTCGAAGAGAAGAGCGTCAAATCCGGTTCCCTGATTTTCGATTATGTTGCCAGCGTTATCGATCGATACGGACCTCATATCTCGCGCATGATCTTCGCAGAAAATATTATTGAGCGCGTCAAACCCGGGCTTCTGGCCAAAGCTGACGAAGAAAAGAAGAAAAAAGAGCAGGAGAAGCTAACGGCTCACCAGCAGGAGGAAGAGGCAATTCGCAGGCGTGCCCAGAGTCTTGGTGCCACGGTCAGGAATAGACCCTCATCTCAGGAGGTTAAAGCCGTTTCAAACGTCGAAATTCCCGATGAAGTGCGGCCGATCGATGCCGGTTCCGTCTCGAGTCCACAGATAGATCCCCGGATCTTGGCACCTGAAGCTCCGATTGCTGCCCAGTCTTTGGAGCCTGTATCTGCTCAGGAACCTGCCCCCGGTGCTGCATCCGTTTCCGTTTCACCGATGGTGGTGTTGAGCAAGCCGGAAAAAGGGTTCTGTAAGACACACTTTAACCGTGTCGCGGCGCAGCTTGTGGCCTGAGGCCGTGTAAAATCAAGAGCAAAAGAGTCAGCACGATGACGGCTCCTGCCTGATGCAGTGTTGCCGGGAGGAAGGCAACCCCTGAGAAGAGAGTGGTGAGGCCCAAGGCGATTTGTAACAGGATCATCACGCCCAAAGCGGCAAAAGTTTTTTCGCGGCGTTTGCGGGCGCTGATCGCGCAGAAGGCATACAGCAAGATGCTCATTGCGCTTAGAATTGCCAGCCAGCGGTGTATAAATTGTACGCCGGCGTGGGTTTCGATAAGGGCTGTTGGAACCGAATGTGCTTTCGTCACTTCAGCGGGAATCCAAGTTTCTCCCATTTTCGGGAATGTGTCGTTATAGACCAGTCCGGCATCCAGTCCGGCCGTGAAGGCACCCCAGAGGATCGTCAATCCTATTAGTCCCAAGAGCCACCAGCCCGAATAATAGAGAGCTTTGTTTGGTTGGTGGTTGATTGTTTTCTTGTTTGTGCGAAGGCTCAGCGCCGTCCATAAAGACAGGCTGTAGAGCAACAGTGCGAGGCTGAGGTGGGCGGCCAAGCGGTAGTGGCTCACGCTGGGCTGGTCGATAAGGCCGCTTTTGACCATATACCAGCCCATTGCACCCTGTAACCCTACTAGAAGAACCAAGGTCAGAAACTTAAGCGTATATCCTTGAGGAATCTGTCTTTTGGCCAGAAGATAGAAAAAAGGCAGCGCGTAGGCCAAGCCGATGATGCGCCCCAGAAGCCGGTGAAACCATTCCCAGAAATAAATTTTTTTAAAATCCTCTACAGTCATCCAGAAATTTTTTTTTATGTATTCCGGGCTTTGCTTGTAGGCTTCAAATTCCTTGCGCCAATCAGCCTCGTTCATAGGGGGGAGGGTGCCGATGACAGGTTTCCATTCGACAATAGATAACCCGGACTCCGTGAGGCGGGTGACTGCGCCGACGATGATGATTAAAAAAACCAGAGCACAGCAGAGAAAGAGCCATGTGGAGAGGTGTTTATGGTCTGATTTTGAGGGCGTGTCTGTGTGCGATCCTGTGTTCATTTTCTGTCAATTCTTAATATGAACGCACCTTTTAAAGCCTCAGTAAATCCTGTATTCTCGGCGCAATTAAGCCTTAACGCCGGATCGGATTCATGGCAAGTTTTGATTTTATAAAGGCCGCGGTCAAAGGCTATCAATTTGTCTGGCATCATCGTCTCGAACTGCTCAAGTTCTCCTTTCCGGTCGTATTTATCGGCGTGTTCTGCGAGTTCGTGATTATTCAAGCGGGGATGGAAGAAAACATCCTGCGGCGCGGGTTGCTTGATCTGCCCGCCGTTTTTGCCCAAGGGTATTTTCTGGCCGAGCTTGTGCGTTATGCGATTTATGGGGAGCCTTTTGTGCTGTGGGGGTATACGTGGCGCTCGAAACTTGAGGAATTCAAAGCCCTTTATGTTTCGCGGATGCAGGATGCCCGCCGACGATCGATCATCACTGCTTCCATCATTCTGTTTGTTCTTCAGATGGTGGTTGCGGATGTGCTGATGGGGCTGAGTGCTTTGGGGGCTGAAAAAGAGATCAAGCCTCCGCCAGAGGCCATGTCTACCGCCGATGTGCTGTCGAGTCTTCCCGAGGCTTTCTTGGCCATACTTATTATATTTGCGGCTTTCTGGTCCATTCGTCTCGGGTTTCTTTATGTTTCTCTTTCTCTTGGTTATGGTATCCGCGAATATCTTCATAAGCTCAAAGGGCTTTCCAGCTCCGTTAGTCTCTTTCTTTGCAGTTTTTTTGTCATGCTGCTGCTGGTTTTTCCCGCCGAGATGCTTCTTAAGCTTCTCACGATTATTTTTGCGGATTTGCCGGCGGTGTGGGTGGTCACGACCGCGATCGTGCTTGAGTATATTGCCATCATCCTGCTTTCGGTGGTTACGGTGGCGAGCGCCTATGGAATCAAGGACATGGTCGAGGGGCCGCCCCCACCGCGGCTGAATATCTTTTCATGAAAATTATTGTTGTCGATTATCAGGATGTCGAGCATGAGCTTGAAGCCGTTGAGGGCTGGAGCGTCATGCAAATTATCCGCGAGTATGGGTTGCCAATCAAGGCAGAGTGCGGCGGGGCGTGTTCCTGTGCCACCTGTCATATTTATGTCGATGCGGAGTGGATCAATAAGCTTCCGGCCAAGCGTCCCGAAGAGGAGGAGCGGCTGGATGAGGTTTTTGGTCTTCAGGACGAGTCACGGTTGTCCTGTCAGATCATTCTTGAGGAGAGTCTAGATGGTTTGCGCCTGCGCCTTGCGCCCAACCCCGACTGATTGGCTATTTAAGGATATTTATCATTATTTATCCTATTGTTAATATTTACGATTCTACTGAAGTGTTTTTTCCCATTCTGCGTAACGGTAATCGCCCGGGGTGATGAGGTCCAGTCGGGCGATATAGACAGAGTGAATCTTTCCGTCGATCTCCCGATCCCAAAAATCGAGGAACTTTTTCAGCTCTGGAAATTTGGGTGTAATATCGTACTGCTGCCATATAAACTCTTGTAAAATCTTCTGAAAGTCGGGCATATGGTAGAGTATTTTGGCCGTTATTAGCCGATGATCTTTCAGTTGTTTATCCAGTTCTGCCATTCGTAACCTCTGCTCTGTTTTCGTAATCTTTTTCACTTTTCTAATATTATACCTGAACTAATATTCTCTTTGAAAACAAAATCCATGTCTGGCATAAGTCCTATTCTAAAACTTATTTATATTCAGCGCGTTACACACTAATAGGTTTGTTTTCATTCAGTTTTTTCATCTGGGGAAATTTCTTTGCGAGATTCTTGCTTTTCGCCTGCAGTCAGGGTATAGATTTGGCACTCATTTCCGCTGAGTGCTAACAGCGGACGTGATTTTAACCGAGGCTTGTGGTCTGGCTGCGAAGGTTACTTTCTAAATAATCCGAGCGAACCGCGAGCTTGCAACTCTTAACGAATGGAGAAACGAAAATGGCAAAAAAACCTAAATTCCGCCCCCTGCATGACCGTGTGCTGGTGCGCCGGATCGAGCCGAGCCAGAAGACGGCCGGCGGGATCATCATTCCCGATACAGCCGCTGAAAAGCCCATGGAAGGCGAAATCGTCGCTGTCGGTAACGGACATGTCAACGATAACGGCGAAGTCCGTCCGCTGGATGTTAAAAGCGGCGACCGCGTGATCTTTTCCAAATGGGCCGGGACGGAAGTCACCATCGACGGCGAAGAGCTGATGGTCATGAAAGAATCCGACATTATCGGCGTTATTGCCGCTTAATCCATCAACATAGCTATTAAGGAGATATTATAATGGCTGCTAAAGAAGTCCTGTTTCAGGAACAAGCCCGCGCCGAACTGCTCAAAGGCGTGGATATTATCGCAAACGCGGTAAAAGTGACGCTCGGTCCCAAGGGCCGTAACGTCGTGATCGAAAAATCTTTCGGCGCGCCGCGCACGACCAAAGACGGTGTGACGGTTGCCAAGGAAATTACGCTGGCCAACAAGCACCAGAATCTGGGCGCTCAGTTGATCCGCGAAGTTGCCAGCAAGGCGAACGATCAGGCCGGTGACGGTACGACGACCGCGACCGTTCTGGCGCAATCGATCGTCCGCGAAGGTTTGAAGGCCGTTTCTTCTGGCCGTAACCCGATGGATCTGAAGCGCGGTGTTGACAAGGCTGTCGAAGCCGTTGTCGCCGACCTCAAGAAACGCGGCAAAAACGTTAAAACCAACGATGAAATCCGTCAGATCGGCACGATTTCCTCTAACGGCGAAATCGAAATCGGCAATATGCTTGCTGAAGCGATGGAAAAAGTCGGCCATGAAGGCGTGATCACCGTTGAAGAAGCCAAGTCGCTCAATAACGAACTGGAAATCGTCGAGGGAATGCAGTTTGATCGCGGCTACCTGTCGCCTTACTTCATCACCGATGCCGACAAGATGCAGGCGGTTCTTGAGAACCCCTATATCCTGCTGCATGAAGGCAAACTGAGCGGGCTTCAAGCCATGCTGCCGATTCTGGAAGCCGTCGTTCAAAGCTCCCGTCCGCTGCTGATTATCGCGGAAGACGTCGAAGGCGAAGCTCTGGCGACCCTCGTGGTCAACAAGCTGCGCGGCGGTTTGAAAGTCGCTGCGGTCAAGGCGCCCGGTTTCGGCGATCGTCGCAAGGCGATGCTCGAAGACATGGCGGTTCTGACCGGCGGTCAGCTGATCTCCGAAGATCTCGGCATCAAACTGGAGAATGTCGCTCTCAATATGCTCGGCACGGCCAAGAAAGTCTCCATCACGAAAGATGATACGACGATCGTGGACGGTGCGGGCAAGAAGAAGGACATCGAGGCCCGTTGCGGTCAGATCCGTTCGCAGATCGACAATACCGAGTCCGACTATGACAAGGAAAAGCTGCAGGAACGTCTGGCCAAGCTGGCCGGCGGCGTTGCGGTTATCCGTGTCGGCGGCGCGACCGAAGTCGAAGTGAAAGAGCGCAAGGACCGTGTTGACGATGCGCTGCACGCGACCCGCGCAGCCGTTGAAGAAGGCATCATCGCCGGCGGCGGCGTTGCCCTTCTGTACGCGACCAAAGCTCTGGACAAGCTGGAAGGTGATAACGATGACCAGAATGTGGGTATCGAGATCATCCGCCGCGCTATCCAGTCTCCGATCCGTCAGATCGTCGAAAATGCGGGCAAAGAAGGCTCGGTTATTGTCGGCAAGCTGCTGGAGCAGAAAGACTTTAACTATGGCTACGATGCTCAAGGCGACGAGTACACCGACATGGTGAAGGCCGGAATCATCGACCCTGTTAAGGTCGTGCGTACGGCTTTGCAGGATGCGGCCTCGGTTGCCGGACTGCTGATCACCACCGAAGCGATGATCTGCGAAGCGCAGGATGAAAAATCCTCCGGCGGCGGTCATGGCCATGGCGGCGGCATGGGCGGCATGGGCGATTTCTAATCGTCCCGTTCATTTTAAGACATTCAGAAAGCCCCGTGGATGCGGGGCTTTCTTTGTTTGTTATCCTAGATATGCTAGATAGTACTAATCCATATAAACACTTCCCTCCTGCCGTCTTTAGCGAGAATAGAAATTTCGCACCCTATCGGTATGTCACCGTCAGGTAACGGCGGTTCATTTGGGCATAAAGTCCAATCTCCTAACATTTCAGAGGAAAATGCCAACGACTCAAATCCACTGGCATGAAATGCAAACCTTTTAGCCAATAATGCAGAAGCTTGCTCGGATGACATGCCGTTTGATTTCGTTTCCGGGTTGTAGCTCTTGTAATCAATCTTTCGCTTTTCCAGATCGTCGAAATCAAAAGGCTGGTCCAAATAGATGAACACACGCCCTTTCGAATCATTGAAATACCGTTCTACCTGGACTTCCCGAACGTCAAAATTGTGGATGCCAAGATTCTTTTCCATGAAGACCACAGCGGAATTCCGCAATGCAAAATAGTTCCACAAAACAACGTATGCGAATAGAGCCACAATTAATAGAGGAACGCTGGCTAACCATATCCATAGTTTTAACTTTTCTCTTTTCATTCGTTGCCTCAATCGTGTTTGAAGTTTTTTCCCGGCAACGTCCTCACGAACGCTTCGCTTGCGGAGACGAGTTCGTCGAATTCCAGAGGATCGCACGCTGCGGCGTCGATCATGCCCCAGCCCTTCATCGGTTTTCCGGTGATGTCCATCGGGCGGAGATCGTCGTATTTTGCAGAGAGTTCTGCATATTTTTCCGGGCCGAGGCGCAGGATCAAAAACTCCTTATAGACGCCCACGCACATATTGCCGTTCAGCATATAGCCCGTGCCGCCGAACATTTTTTTGCGCTCGAAGCCTTTGCGGCCTTTCAGGGTTGCGCTCAGGCGGTTGTCGAGTTCGGGATCGAAGGGCATATGATTTTTTCCGGTTCTATCGGCTTTTCATTCTAGACGGTTCCTTTTTTGTTGCCGAGTTTTTTCTGTTCCCCTAGAGTTTTCCTTATGTCTAAACAGGATGACAGGTACAGCTACGATTTGAAGGTCGGGGATGAGATTGCGATCACTGATCCCAAAACCTCTGTAACATTCAAAGCCAAGGTGGTGGGGGCGGATACGTACAGGGAGATCACGGCGGCATTTAATCACGCGGAAGCGGGGCATGGCCTCAAGAATCGTTGGGTGAGCTATACACTGACCTCCGAGGATGCGCCGGAACACTGGGGCAAGCGGTTTTGGGCCGTGGATAGCCAAAAGGCGGATGAGAGCGGGGTGCCGCGTTTGCAGGACGTTCAGCGGGCTTTTTACGTGGCCTCCGACAAGCTGATCCGCCCGAACGGCTATGAATTCGAGGACCGGATGAGCGGGCGCGTGGACCTGAGCATTGCCGGTGAGGCGCTGCATTCGGTTCAAGGGGCGCAGGGGGCGAGCGTTGCGAACGGGACTCTGTTCACCTTCCGTGAGCCGGAGACGGGGGATATCTGGGCGGAGGAGGTTTTTCTCGATGAGAATGAGGAGCCGCAGCGCATGGTGTTCGAAGCGAAGTTCGATGTGCCGTTCGAGAAAATCTGAGAAATTGTTTCTGCGGTTTGAGTCAGGGTTCGAAATCTTCGGGGACTTTAATTTCAATCGTGTTGAGCTGCGTTGACACCGAGGGATTGAAGCCGCGCTTATAGCGGTCCATTCCGGCGGTTTCCGATCCGCCGAGGCACATGAAATGCGTGCCTTCCTCCAGCATTTTTTCGGCAGAAACGACGGTCAGATAGGTGGCGAGGTTCGTCATGTCGAAATCGGTGACTTGAGAGGCGAAGAGATTCGCCGTATCGCCGCCGTTCGATTCCGGTTCCCAGATCGAGAAGCCCTTATCGACGCCGTCGATGGAGACGACCATTCCGCGGAGGTTCAGGGCTTTTTGGTCGATTGCGAGGCGGGCGAGATAGTTGAAATAGTTTGTCCGCAAGTCGTAGGCGTCGTAGTGGCGCGTGTTGGACTCCCATTGCTGCGCCAGTTTTTCCAGCGCGGGGATGTCGCGGCTGAAATCCATCTCACGGGTCAAAGCCGAGGAGCGTTTGAATTTGTTCATCGCTTGCCGGATGCGTCCGTAATCCTTGCCCTCTCTATCCACCAGGGCTTCGCAATCGACGGTGTGGACGGGGAAGGTCCAGTCGAGAACAGTTTCCGTGGCTGTGCGGGCCTGAAGCTGCGGATATTGTATTTCGATTTTTTCCAGCGGTGAACCCTGCGGGACGCGGCCGATGCGGATATTCATTTTCGAGTCGCGGATTTTGTGCAGGAATTCGGCCACGGCCTCGACCGGGTGATCGCCGAAGGGCGGAAAGATGACAACCGTATCCTTCAGGTTCGGGTGCAGGCAAAAGAAGAAGCTGGTGTAATGATTGTCCTCGCCTTCGTCGTTAAAAAGCCAGAGTCCGCGGCGACCCGTGACTGCATAGTATGTGGGCGAAAGGTAGTAGGGGTCGTTCGAGGCCGCGACCGCGAAGGCGTGTTTCAGGGAGGTCAGATCCCAGATGCCGATTTTTGCAACCTCATCCAGCTTGTTCAAGCGGCGAACAAACGCTCTTTCGCTGTCGGTGGCGAGATTATCGTTGCCGACATTGCGATAGAGAATTTGTGCGATATCCCTGCCCTTGAGAGCGTCGTTCATTGCTTGCTTGTTACGCTAAATATGCCCACCCGTTTTCAATCGAAGGGCTTTCCGTTGTCCCACAACATATTGAAAAAGCTTTTCATGCCTTCGGCAAAGAAAAAATTATCCAGCAACAGCACCTTGTTATGCGGATCCCTTAAGGCCAGGGCGATTTTCGTGCTGTAAATGAAAACAGTGTAGGGGCTGAAATATTTTTCAGGAATGGCGCGGTACCAGGATTTGGGCGCCAGAAAAGTTTTCTCATCGTCACGCACGAGTATGCGTTCGGATATTCCCGCCTTCTTCATGCGTTCGATGTGCATGAGGGTGTAATCGTAATTCTTTTTTTCCTCCGGGGCGATTTCGGCGATGCCGAGGAGAAGGACTTCGCCCTTTGTCGTTTGCAGAGCGTGAAAAATGTCGTCCTGCAGGCGGCGGAGGCAATCTTCCCCTTCGAAAACGATCAATTTATCCTGTACTCTTTGAACCCCGCCGGGGATGAAGAGTATGCCGGCGTTATCGAAGGCCTTGGTAATTTTGTCGATCGTGCTGGAATTGGGCTGATTTGTGCCGTTTTCGATGCGGGCGATGCCGGTTTGCGACAGACCTGCCTGCTCGGCCAATTCTCCTTGGCTCCACCCAATCAAAGCCCGGGCGGCGCGGATTTGCTCAATCGTCGGCATCTAAATTGTCCCAAACACTACAGATTTACTGCGTTATTAGCCTTCCCTTATATGATTTTTGCGCCGCAATGTCCACTGACCATATATTAGGAAGTGCAAATAAAAGGTATTTCAGTACACAAAAAATAGACATAAATCTTGACAATTTTATGGCAAAGGGCTAAAACGGGCGTACAGGATCAGATTATACATAATTAAAAGAATGACGTTTCCGGACGGACATTCCTCTCTGCAAATCTCATCCTGTTCGTGAATCCCCACACACACGATACTGCGTAAAAAAGTTGGCCTTCGTGCCAACTTTTCTTTTTTGCCCTGAAACGTGCAGCTTTCTGGGATTGTTTGATCTTCTTTTTTCCGGTTTGGAGTCTTATCGCCTCCTGCGAAAAAATCGGCTAAGGTGACGCCCACGAGATATTGGTTGCGATGCACCTGTTTTAGATTGGGAAAATGATATGTCTGAGAAAGCGGCTGTCGTAAAAAATCCTGCCACAAAAAAGCCACAGTCCAGGGCGAAGGCTCGGGTGGTTCGTTCCAAGAAGAACGATTTGATCGGTGTCGTTGTTTTGGCGGGCGGCATCGGGCTGCTTCTGGGGGTGGGCTCTTATATCTATCTCAAGGAGAGTGCGAAGGGTAAGGCTGCGGTTACGTATGTACAGCCAGCTGCAAGTGAAAAAAAGGAAGAAGTCCCTCCTGATAAACCTGATCCTAAGGTTGCGGAGCAAATTCAGGCTGAAGCCGAGCAGGCTGCATCGGCGTGTATCGGCTGCAGCAGCGGTCCACAATTCATCATGCCCCCTTTACCGGAAGCCGATACTCTATCCATCCCTGCTCATGAGGAGATCAAGGGGCGCTGGACCGTCGAGCTTCCTGACGGGATCGCCGTAGCGGTGTTTTCCGGTCAGGCATTCCAGATTGTTTATTCCGGGCGGTCGGATTCCGATTTCCGGAAATATGCACGAGGGTATTATTCCTACGATCCGGCCAGCGGGGTTATGAGTCTTAAGCCCGCACATAAGCTCGGCCCGCCCGAAGATGTTCCGGGCATTGTCTATCAGGTTCTTACTTATCGTTATTTCGATGTTATTTTAAGGCGAAACGCTGAGGGTTCGTCTCTTTACTGGCAGGCTCCGCCCGAAACACTGGCGTCGATGCAGGTCTTTCCTCTTCTCCTTTATACAGGCCTACAAAAGAATCCTTATCTGAAATGGGATAAAGCCCAGTAAGTTTTTATCATGCCCGAATTGCCGGAAGTGGAAACCGTCCGTCTTGGTCTTGAGCAATCCTTGCGCGGCAAGCGTATTGTGCGTGTATGTCTTTCCGGTCACGATCTCCGTCTTCCTGTGCCGCTGGATTTTGCCGGAACCGTCCAAGGAAAAGTTTTGCGCTCCTTTGTACGACGGGGGAAATATATTGTCGGTTTTCTGGATGATTCCCATGTCCTGATTTTGCATCTGGGAATGTCGGGGCGTGTAAGGCTTTATGGCCCAGGACAGAATCATGAGTCCGAGAAGCACGACCATGCTGTCTTTGAAGCTGAAGACAGGAGCCTTGCCGTTTATCACGATCCCCGGCGATTCGGGTTTTTGACCTACGCCCTGTCGAAAGATTGGGAGTCTTTGGCTTTTTTTTCCGCGATGGGACCGGAGCCGTTGTCTGATCTTCGTGCCGATTATCTGTGTGGAGTTTTAAAAAACAAGAAAGCCAACATTAAGACCGCCTTGCTCGATCAGCATGTCGTGGCAGGACTGGGGAATATTTATGTGTGTGAGGCTCTTTATGATGCGTGTATTTCTCCGATGCGGGCGTCCTCTTCATTGTCTGCGAATGAGGTCAAACGGCTGATCGTGAGCATCCAAAAAACTCTTCGCAAGGCTCTAGAGGCCGGCGGAAGCAGCTTGCGCGATTATAAAAAGACGGATGGATCTCTGGGTTATTTTCAAACCCAGTTTTCGGTCTATGACCGGGAAGGGGAAAGATGCCCGAAGTGCTCCTGTGCGGATGGGTGCGTCAAAAGAATCGTGCAGGCGGGGCGATCGACGTTTTACTGCCCCGTGATCCAAGTGTAGGATGGGAACAGAAGTCATACCGAGGAGTTCACGCATGGCCGGGGTTCGCGTTTTTTTTATTCTTGTTCTGTTAAGCGGTTTTTCCGGATTTGCTTTTTCTGCGTTCGCCGTTGCCCAGCAACCCGGCAGCTTGGATGAGACGGTGTTTTTTTCCGATCTGGAGGATATTCCCCTTATGCCCGGTCTGACCGAGCTTCCTGATGAGGCTCTCTTCTTCGATAAGCCCGAGGGCCGTATAGTCGAACAGACGGCTCTTATGGAGGGGGTTAGCCGTGAGGATGTTCTGGTCTTTTATGGCGGAGTTCTTACTCAGCTTGGCTGGGGCCGCGTTAGCGAGAGCCGTTTCTTCCGTGACCGGGAATATCTTGAGTTACTCTTTGATACACAGGACGGCGCTGACTTCGTAAAGATTACGGTTCGTCCTGCTCTTTAAGACCACTGATTCGGGGGGTGTTTCCTCATCCTATAAATGAGTTGAAAGGCTTGACAAACAGGGGCTTACAGGGGTATAGCTCTGGCTCGTTTCGCTCAGAGCCTTTGTTTTTTCCTGTACGGAGAAACCTTGTAGTCTGGCCGTAAAACAGTTTTAGGAAGTAATTCCTGTGGATAATTTTGTGTATATTTCCGTTATTACGGGATATGAGAAGAACCCCTTAGTGAATTGAAAAGGTTTAACAATGGCAAATCATCAGTCGGCAAAGAAGAGAACCCGCAGTAACGCCCGGAAGGGTGAGGTTAACAAAGCCCGTAAAAGCCGGATGCGTAACTTCATCAAGAGGGTCGAACAGGCCATCGAGAAAAAAGATTCAAAACTCGCGCAAGAGGCTCTGCGACTCGTTCAGCCGGAACTTTCGAGAGGCGTGGCGAAGGGTCTGATTCATAAAAATGCTGCAGCAAGAAAGCTCTCTCGCCTCTCTGCAAGAATCAAGGCTATCGGCTGATTTTTTTCGAGAAGAAATTTTCCGGGCTATAGTCTGTAAGTCCTGTGAAATATAGGTTTTAAGAAACTCTCCATCCAACGGTGGAGAGTTTTTTGCTGCACAAAATTTTTTGCGAAAAAAAAATTTCTTTTTTTGCCGTTCTTTTTTTGTTCGTATTGCATGATGAAGAAAATTTAGTGTAGGGTAATTTCATCACAGGGACATGAGCAAATACCCTCTTCGGAAACTTTCCAAGAAAGTTTGCCTGTCCCTATCTGTTAACTTCGTAACGGCGTGTGGATAAAATGCACATTTTGTTACGGGTTGTCAGTCAGCCGTCATGTAGCGGTGACGGTGTGCGTGTAGGGGATGGCCTCTAAAGCGTTAGTCTCTCGGGGAGCTACGACAAGCTTTAGAACAGGTCTCAATGTTACCAGATTTTAGATGCAGGCAGCGACGCATTTGCGTTTTGCTGATGGGATTTTTTTGTCCTCAAGCAGCCTTTATCTGAAATGCCCCATTTGTCTTTCTGCGTTCAATCATCAGCAGAAGTAACTTTATTTTGTGGAGAGAAAGTAATGCCGGAAGTAGTGGGAAAGTCTTCGGTTCAGTCCAAGGCAGCGTCAGTTAATCTTGAAGCCATGCCTCTTGAGCCAACGCCGGAGATTCAGAAGATTTGGAATGATGTCCATACAGAGATGCGTAAGGAGTTCGGAGAAGCTATTTTCCGTAGCTGGCTTAAACCGCTGACCTTGCGGGCCTATTATCATGGGACGATGGAGGTTTCCGTTCCTACGCGTTTCATGCGCGACTGGATACATACGCATTATGCCGAGCGAATCACGCAGATGTGTACGGTGGCGAATGCCGAAGTCAGGCGCGTTCAGATCGTCGTCGTGCAGAATGCGATCTCGGGCGAATCAAGAGAATCTGCGGACAGCGATGCCGAGAGCGCTGAGCGCAAGGCGAATCAGAATAACCGGGAAGGTGTGGCCTCTATTTCGTCGCCCCTTGATCCCCGTTTTACCTTTGACGGTTTTGTAGTTGGAAAGCCCAACGCTCTGGCCCATGCTGCGGCCCGGCGGGTTGTGGAGAGCATGAGCATCCCTTTCAATCCGCTTTTCCTTTATGGGGGGGTCGGGCTTGGAAAGACTCATCTCATGCACGCCATTGCATGGTCGATGCAGGAAAACTGGCCGGATCGTCTGGTCATGTACCTCTCCGCGGAGAAATTCATGTATCAGTTCGTCAAGGCTTTGCGGGCGAATGACACGATGAATTTCAAGGATCAGTTCCGTTCGGTCGATGTGCTCATTATTGATGACATTCAATTCATCGCCGGGAAGGAATCCACTCAGGAGGAATTCTTCCATACGTTTAATGCTCTGGTTGATCAGAATAAGCAGATCATTATTTCTGCTGACAAAGCGCCGAGCGATCTGACCGGAATAGATGAGCGTCTGCGGTCCCGTCTGGCTTGGGGTCTGGTGGCCGATATTCACCCGAGTTCCTATGATTTGCGTCTGGGGATACTTGAATCGAAGCGCCAGCGCCTCGGGGCCAAGGTTCCTGACAGCGTTCTGGAGTTTCTGGCTCTGAAGGTGACGTCAAATATCCGTGAGCTTGAAGGGGCGTTGAACCGAATCGTCGCTCATGCGGAAGTGGCTAAGCAGGACATTACGCTGGAGACGACGCAGGACGTGCTGCAGGATCTTCTGCGGGCGCATGACCGGAAGATTACGATCGACGAGATTCAGCGCAAGGTTGCCGAACATTATAATCTGAGGGTTACGGATATGCATTCCTCGCGTCGGGCGCGGAATGTGGCGCGGCCGCGGCAGGTGGCGATGTATCTGGCGAAAATCCTCACCTCGCGTTCGTTGCCGGAAATCGGGCGCAAGTTCGGTGGGCGCGACCATACGACGGTCATGCACGCAATCCGCAAAGTCGAGCAATTGATGAACGAAGATGCACAGATCGCGCAGGATGTGGAAGTCGTGCGGCGGGCGCTGACCGGCTAAGGTTTTTGGGGGCGGGCCTACCTCCTCACCCTTATCAGAAGAGATAAACCCCGCCGAGGCGGGGTTTACTTTACTCAGACCGTTACTCCGAAACTTGTTGTGATTACGCAATAAAGCAGTACGCAGAATTCTTATGGACTTCATGCCGGTTGGGTGGCGATGTCCAAATCTGTTTCAGCTTCTTCGCCGGAGACTGTTCTTCTTGTTGCCCCTGCAGCCTTTCTCTCAATTCTGTCTGATTCATCCTTTAATTCATCGGCCAGGTGGTGAAGCTTCTTTTTTCCAATCGAATCGATCAGGTTTTTGACGCGAGCGTGCGGCGGGTCTGGCCAATCCTTGAATTTTACCCAGCGGTAGGCTTGGTGTTCATGAAAAGGATCGCTGTCTAAATCCGGCTCAAAAAAATCCCTGACATAGGTCATGGTGTAGAGATATTGCTTGTGGACCGTCGGGGCGCTGACCAGCGCGACTGGCAACATAAATCGTGGGTCGGGCCGCAGTCCGGCTTCTTCCGCAGTTTCGCGGATGGCGCCTTCGAGAAGGGTTTCATCCGGTTCCACACCGCCACCGGGGAGCCCCCAGTGGTTGGGCTCCGGTTGCTTGTCTGAAGCCCGTTGGAGGGCCAGAGCGTACCAGTCGCCTTCGTGCTTGGTTACAATAAAATTACTGGCGGTGGTCTTCTGGATGTTAGAAGTGGGCGTGAAAGTGTCGTTTGCGATCGCAAGAAGTTTTTTACGCTTCATGGCAAGAACCGTTCTCCGTGGCAATGTGGCATCTGGAGTGTAAAAAATAATTATGCTGCTATGCAAGAAAAAAGAAAGTTTGCTTTTTTTCACAATGGGTTATATGTTTTCCGTTTTTACGGAGCCGTTGATGGATGATTCGCCGTACGGTTTTTCTTGTGTGTTTTTTTGGTCTTGGTTTTTCCTGTGTTCAGGTCTACGGTCTTTAAATTATGACTCAGACATTCCCAACATTGCACGATGTCGAAAACCTGTACCGCAGACCTCTGCTCGATCTGGTTTATCAGGCTGCGGCGGTTCACCGTGCGAATCATGATCCGCAGGATATGCAGCTCTGCACACTGCTCTCGATCAAGACGGGCGGATGCGCTGAGGATTGCAAATATTGTTCGCAGTCGATCTATAACAACACCAGTCTCGAAAAAGAGCTTCTTCTAAAGACCGACGATGTGCTTGAGAGTGCGCGCAAGGCCAAAGAGTCCGGATCGACACGTTTCTGCATGGGCGCGGCGTGGCCGCGTGTGCTGGACGGGAAGGCCTTCGACCGTGTGTGCGACATGGTCAAGGGTGTTTCCGATCTGGGCATGGAAGCGTGCTGTACACTCGGGATGCTGACGGAAGATCAGGCTAGGAAGCTCAAAGAGGCGGGACTGACCGCCTATAACCACAATCTCGATACGTCCGAGGAATTTTACGACAAGGTTATCACGACGCGCACCTATCAGGACCGTCTGGATACGATCGCGAATGTTGCCAAAGCCGGGATTTCGCTGTGCTGCGGGGGGATATTGGGTATGGGCGAATCGGAGGAGGACCGGATCGCTCTTCTGCACCGTCTGTCCACGTTGAATCCGCAGCCGGAGTCGGTGCCGATCAATATGCTGGTTCCCGTCGAGGGGACGCCGCTGGAGAATCAGAAGACGTTGGATATATTCGAGTGGATTCGTTGTATTGCCGTTGCGCGCATTTTAATGCCAGAAGCGATGGTTCGGCTTTCCGCCGGACGGTTGACGATTTCGAAAGAGGCTCAGGCTCTGGCGTTTTTGGCCGGGGCCAATGCGATCTTTACCGGGGAAAAGCTTTTGACAACCCCGAATCCGGACCGTGATGCCGATAAGGATTTGCTGGGGGAACTGGGGTTGCGAGCCCGTGCGCCGTTCAAGGACGAGAGCGAGTCGCAGGAAGCGGCCTAACTTTTCACGAAAAAAATCTTTCGATCAGTTCGGCGGCCATTTCCTTCGATATCATTCGGTTTTTCCTCATCGGGCCTTTTTGCGTAATTTCCAGATAGGCTATTCCGTGGACTGCTGCCCAGAAGGTGCGGGCCGCGAGCTTTATTTTCTTTTTTTCCCGGCCTTTGAAAATCTCTGCAAAAACTGCTTCGAGGGGGTGGAAGAGGTTCTCGATTTTTTCTGCGTACCAGTCCGGCGGCTCATGCTCGAATGGTGTATTGAAAAGCATCAGCCAGAGCTGCCTGTTTTTGAGCGCGAAGCCGATATAGGAGTCCGTAATTTCCTCGATTTGTTCGATAGGGGGCTTTTTTTTGTCCGTTGCCTCAAATAACTCTTCTGAGAGCTTTTGCATCGTCGCTGCGTTTATTTCGTAATACAGCCCCTCCATCGACCCAAATATGTTGTAGAGGGTTCCCGGTGTGTAGCCAATTTCAGTAGCGATCCGGCGCGCCGTCAGACCCGCTATCCCTTGTTTTTCAACGATTTTCAGGCAAGATTCCAGGGTTATTTGTTTTAGCTCCTCCCGGCTGTGGTCATTGCGTCTGGCCAATTTTTTCTTCCCTTTCTTCAATCTTTCATGACGGGGGAAATTTAACAGCAAAATGAACGATGTTCAATTTTTTCTTGCTTTTCCAGAAAAACAGGACTAACTTATTAATTGAACAATGTTTAATTAATTTGGAGATATTCCTATGAAGCGATTGATTTTGCTGCCTGCGATGTGTCTTTGTCTTTCAGGCTGTGCGGTTTTTGATGTTCTGGATTGCGTTGATCCTTTTGGGTCTTGTGAAAGCCTGCACAAGCGGCTCGACAAAGATTATCAGCCGACTTATGGGACCAAGAAGAGACGCCCTTCCGTAAACTACGAGGCCTATAAACACCATGATTACAACAAGGATACCCCGTTGAAAAAACCGCCAAAAACCTGGGGCGATAAGGAGTAAATTTCCGTATTGTTTCCATGGCTTTAAACTCGGTACTTTGATATGACTATCAGTCATGAACAAATTAAGGCAAGTACTGGAGGAGCTGAAAAGGCTCGGGCGGGGCCGTTCCCTGAACTTAGGAAGCGGGACGGATTTCACGTCGAACGATTATCTGGGTATGGCCTCGCATCCGGCCCTGCGGCAGGCGGTGGTTCAGGGCGTGAATAGCGGGATACCTTTAGGGTCGGGCGGTTCACGGCTTTTGCGCGGGCATCGACCGGAGCATGAGGATCTTGAAACTTTTTCCTGCCGACTTTTCAATGCGCCGCGCTCCCTGTTTTTTGCCACGGGATTTCAGGCGAATTACGCGCTGTTCTCCACTTTGCCGGACCGCCATGACCTGGTGATCTATGACTCCTTGATCCATGCTAGTGTGCGGGAGGGGCTGCGTTCCTGTCCGGCGCGGTCGGTCAAGTTCGCGCATAACGATGTCGGCGCTTTGGAAGACATCCTCAAGAGCGATGGGCAGAAAGTTGAAAATATCTGGATCGCTATCGAGTCGCTTTACTCGATGGACGGGGATATGGCGCCGCTGCTGGCGATTTTTGATCTGGCGCGGCAATATAACGCGATGCTGATCGTCGATGAGGCTCATGCGACGGGCATTTATGGCGAGGGCGGGCGCGGGCTGTGCTGGCCGATCATTCAGGAACACGGGTACAGGAATGTCATCACCCTTCATACGTGCGGGAAGGCGATCGGCGTGGCGGGCGGACTGGTTTGCGGTTCTGAGCTTGTCGTCGATTCGCTGATTAACCTTGCGCGGGCGTTTATCTATTCCACCGCGCCGATGCCGCTGCAGGCTTTGCTGGTGCGGCGATCCTTGGAGATTCTCAGCGGGGCGGAGGGGGAAGAGCGGCGCAGGCGGCTGTTTGCGGCTTGCCAATATGCCCAGCGGTTATTCGGCGGACATGGCACACCGATTCTTCCGGTTGTGATCGGCGAGGATGCGCGGGCGGTTGAAATTGCCGCCATGCTGCAGAAGAACGGCTTCGATATCCGCGCCATCCGGCCGCCGACCGTGCCGGAGGGGACGGCGCGGCTGCGGATTTCGGTGAGCTGCGAAACGGAGCGATCGGAGCTTGATCGGCTGAGTTTTTTTCTCAAGGATTTTGTGACAAAGGATGCTGCATGACACGGCGGTTTGTCGTGACGGGTACGGATACGGATGTCGGGAAGACGGTGTTTTGCGCGGCGTTGATGCTGGGGCTTGAAAACGCGCATTACTGGAAACCTTTGCAGTCCGGGGTCGCGGACGGGGTCGATACGCGCACGGTTCAGACTCTTACGGGCCTTCCCGCCGAGCGGTTTTTTCCCGAAGCGTATATTTTCAGCGAGCCGCTGTCCCCGCACCGTGCGGCGGAGATCGACGCGGTTGAGATCGAGATGGAAAGGCTGGAGGCCCGGAATATCCCGGAGTGCGATGGACCTCTGATCATCGAGGGGGCGGGGGGGCTGATGGTGCCGATCACACGCAAGAATTTGCAGATCAATCTTTACAAGAAATGGAATCTTCCGGTGATTTTGTGTGCGCGTACGGGGCTGGGCACGATCAACCACACGATGCTGGCGCTGGAGGCGCTGTGGGCGCGGGAGATTCCGGTGCTGGGGATCGCGTTCGTGGGAGAGAGCAACCCCGATAATATCCGCACGATTTCGGAGTTCGCGAAGGTGAAGGTTTTGGGGCGGTTGCCGCGGCTGGAGATTCTGAACCGGATGAGTCTCAAGCAGGCGTTCGCGGAGAATTTTCAGGCGGAGGATTTTGTTTGAATAAACTCTTGTTTTTGTTTGTTGTGCTGTTTTCGTTTCCGGCTTTTGCAGGCGGGCCGGAGGAGGGGGAGTTGTTTGGGTATAGGCTGGGGGAGGTTTATGAACCTAATGCTAGTTCTATGTTCGGTCATTTGGATGCTTATAAACCTGAATCTCTTTCTGAGCAAGCTAAGCTCATTGGTCTAAATGAATTGTCAGTTGCTTTGACGCCAAAAAGTCATGTTGGTTATTTTATACGTGTTGAACAAAAGCTTCGTTCCTTTGACGAGGCTAAAAAATTTCTTCAAAAAATTTCTGATCTCTTCAAAAGTGACTCTGTTGATGTCGATCTTGTAGAAGCTATGAAATTAAATGAAATTCCAGTTACTCCCTTACAAAATCAAACTTGGGAAGTGAATAAATCCTATATTGGTCGCTTTGATAATCGCTTTGAGCTAAATCTGACTTTGTTCAGGTCATCTGAAACATTTGGCAAAGATACACTAATCATACTTAGATATAATTATATCCCCGGCACTAGAGAGTGGTGCAATATCGAAAATTTGAATGTAAAGGAGAGTGACTTGGATTATGAGCCAGTTTATTCAGATCCAAATATTTGCAAGTTAGAATATGACTAAACCCTCCCCTCTGTGGCATCCGTTTACGCAGCATGGCTTGATGCAGGAGATTCTCCCCGTCGAGCGGGCGGAGGGGGCTTATCTCTACACCAAAGACGGGCGGCGGATCATCGATGCGATTTCGTCGTGGTGGGTGGTGACGCACGGGCATTGTCATCCGAAGATCGTTACAGCCGTGCGCGAGCAGGCAAGGAGACTGGATCAGGTTATTTTCGCGGGGTTCACGCACGATCCGGCGGAGAATCTGGCCGAAAAACTTGTCCGTCATGCGCCGGAGGGGCTTAGCCGCGTCTTTTATTCCGATAGCGGGTCTACGGCCGTCGAGGTGGCGCTGAAGATGGCGATAGGCTTCTGGGCGCAGGCAGGACGGGCGCGGCGCAAGGTTCTGGCGCTGGAGGGCGGTTATCACGGCGATACGTTCGGGGCGATGTCGGCGGGGGGGCGCAGCGCTTACAACGCGCTTTATAAGCCGTATCTGTTTGAGGTCACGCATTTGCCGTTTCCTGAATCGGGGCAGGAAGAGTGGACTTTTTCCGCTCTTGAAAAACTCCTCAAACAATCGGGTGACGATATCGCCGCGTTTATCTTCGAACCGCTGGTGCAGGGCGCGGGGGGGATGCGGTTTTACTCAGCAGAAGTTTTGGCACAGATGGCAAAGATGTGCCGGGCGCACGGAGTCCTTCTGATCGCGGATGAAGTCATGACCGGTTTTGGCCGAACGGGGACGCTGTTTGCCTGCGAACAGGCGGGGTTTGCGCCGGATCTTCTGTGTCTTTCAAAGGGGCTGACGGGCGGCTTTTTGCCGATGGGGGCGACGCTGGCGACCGAAGCGATTTACAGGGCGTTTTATCATAAAGATAGGGCGAAGATGTTTTTTCACTCAACGTCCTTTACCGGAAATCCGTTGTCCTGTGCGGCGGCGCTGGCGTCGCTCACGATTTGGGAGCAGGAGTCGGTCATGGAGCGGATTTCGGCGATCAACCAGTCTTACCAGAAGGCGGCGGTGTATTTCGGACACCGCGAAGACGTTGAAAACGTGCGTTTTTTGGGGAGTGTTTTCGCGCTGGACGTGCGGGATGAGGGGGGAGGCTATCTCTCTGATCTGCAACCGTTTTTGTACCGGGAAATGCTCGCGCGCAACGTTCTCTTGCGCCCGTTGGGCAACACCGTCTATATTTTGCCTCCGTATTGCGTTACACAACAGGATTTGGATACGATCTATGAGTGCATCGATTTCGCCCTGGACCGCCTCAGGGATGAAAGATCAAAACAGGTCACTTGAGGCGCCTGTCCGTGAATTCCTCGAACAGATTGTGCGCGAGCCTGCCCGTCATGCGCTGTTCATGAATATGCTTTCGATGCTTGAGCATATGGGCAGCCGGAAGATCATGCTTTCGCAGATGAACCGGACGCTGACCGAGGAGACGCTTTCCCATCTTTCGGAAGAGGCGCGGCATGCCTATTTCTTCAAGCGTCATGCGGAGCGGATCGGCGGGGTGAAGCTGGATGGGTTTACGGATACCAATACCATGTGTCGGGTGCCTGCGCTGATGTATTTCGGGCGGCTGGATGCCGGGATTACGAAAGAGGTGGGCGAAGTGGCCGCCTATCCGTGGGTGTCGCTGGTGATTGAACTCAGGGCGTGTTGGATCTACGAGATTTATCAGGATGTGCTGGAGCGCTCAGGCGTCGCGCTTTCGCTTAAAGCCTTGCTGGCCGAGGAAGACCAGCATCTGGCCGATATGTTCGCGCAGTGCGGCGGGCAGTACGAGATGCTGCGAAAGCTCAGCGCGTATGAGACGGGATTGTTCGTCAATTTCTGGCGGCGGCTGGATGAGGCGCGTGCGGTTTTACAGGCGGCGGAATAAAGAGGAGTGAGATCACCATGCCTAAAAGAATTTCCCCTTCGATTACTGCTATCAAGCGCGAGGTTGAAAAGGGCATCAAGGGTTACTTTCAGGAACTTGTCGATGAGTTCGGGCCGGGGCATTTCGATCCCCAAAAGCAGTCTGAAAATTTTTCTGTTTTTTTTGCTCTGGCTGCTCATCATCCCCCGGAGGCCATTATTGAGGCTTTTCCATCCGCGAAGGGCGTGGAAGGCCTGAAAGCTATGGATAAGGAAGCCCGAGACCAACTTTTCTTCAAGGGTGACTTTACGATGACGGTTTTCGGCACAGCTCGCACTCTGAACATTTCTAAAGCCGATCTGGGCTATCAGGAAATGGATCTTGGTTAATTTTTTTATGAATATCCTAATTCAGGCGGCTTTTGGGGCTTTATCGGGGCTTTGCGGCTGTGCTAAGATTTTCACACTTCGTAAAAAATACTGATTCAAATGGGTTTCCGCCATGAAGTTTATCATTGAACGCGCTGCGCTCCTGAGATCGCTTAACCACGTCCAGAGCGCGGTAGAGCGCCGCAATACCATTCCAATCCTTGGAAATGTGCTGCTGAAAGCCGAAAAAGGGTCGCTTTCCTTGTCTACGACTGACATGGACCTAGAGATCGTCGAATCCGTGGCTGCGAATGTTCCGCAGAAGGGGGCGACGACGGCTCCGGCGCATACGTTGTACGATATTGTCCGTAAAATCCCCGATGGGTCGCAGGTTGAGATGATCCTCAACAAGGACGGGACGCAGATGACGGTGCAGGCGGGACGCTCCGATTTCAAACTAAGCTGTCTGCCTGTTGCCGATTTTCCGGAAATTTCCACGGGTGAGCTGCCGGTGTCCTTTTCCATTCCGGCGTCCGATCTTCGGTCGCTGATTGACCGGACGAAGTTTGCGATGTCCACTGAGGAGACACGCTATTACCTTAATGGTATTTATGTGCATCAGGCGGATAGCAGCGGTATTCCCGTTCTGCGGGCTGTGGCGACCGACGGGCATCGGCTGGCGCGGTTTGAAATGCCCTTGCCCGAAGGCGCTTCGGGGATGCCCGGCGTTATCATCCCGCGCAAGACGGTGGGTGAACTCCGCAAGCTGATCGACGAGGCGGCGGATCTTATTAGAATCTCGCTTTCCGAGAATAAAATCCGCTTCACGTTCGATCATGTGGTGCTGACATCCAAGCTGATCGACGGGACGTTCCCGGACTACCAGCGTGTGATCCCGCAGGGCAACGACAAGATCGTCGAGGTGGACCCGAAAGTCTTCACCGGAGCGATCGACCGGGTGTCTACTATTTCTGACGGCAAGTCGCGGGCGCTTAAAATCACCTTGCGCGGAAAGCAGATGACTCTGTCGGCGAGTTCACCCGAATCGGGCAGCGCGACCGAGGAGATGGAGGTCAACGGCGATACCAATCTGGAGATCGGGTTTAATGCCAAGTATCTTTTGGATATCACCTCGCAGATCGAGGGCGATGGGTGCCGCCTGACTATGGCGGATTCGGCCAGCCCGACGATCATTCAGGACAATAGCGATCCGAGTGCGCTTTATGTGCTGATGCCGTTGAGGGTTTAGAGTTGGGCGTTTTGTATTTATGATCTAGCGGCTTGCGGGTTTTGGCTGATTGGTGATCAATTCAACCATGGGATCTTTTCCATGGGAAAAAGTGATTTTGGCAACCTCGCGTCCGTTATTATAACAGGTAGCAATGAATGCCTGTGAGGCTGTTCCTGTTGCTGTTGATCCTCTTTGTGGCATAATCCTCTCGGCTGCTGTGCCTCTTTGTGCGGTTCCTGTCGCTGCTGCAGGTGCCGCCGGAGCAGCAGTTTTTACATAGCTACTGGAGGCTGTCAGACAATCTTCGACATTTTCGATAGTTGGTGGCTTAGACGGTTTTTCCTGCGATGTTGGTGTTGTTGGTGAGATTGTCGGCATTGATACCGTGTTAAAAACGGATCTGCCATTCGTCTGGATCACGACCCTGTCTGCATCAATCGTCTTAAGATCTACTTTTTTTGCTTCTTGTCCCGAGGCTTCTCCAACCAACAAAAGAGCGCTTAGACCTGCTGCGGTCATGTATTCGGTTAATTTTCCCATAGGTTTTCCCCTCAGATAAATACTGCTATATGTAAATAATATATAATCTTAGTATAAGTCAAATGCTTCTTAGCTGAAACAGCACTTCCTAATCACATCTTTCGTGACTAATTTGAATTATGGTGTGGATTCGAACTCTTAAACTACACTCCTTCCGGTCTTATAAGGCTGCGGAATTGGTAGATCTCAGGCCGGGACTAATAATCCTTTCCGGGCTGAACGGTGCAGGTAAAACCAATATCTTGGAGGCTGTTTCACTTCTATCTCCTGGGCGCGGGCTGAGAGGGGCCAAGCTTTCTGAGGTTCAGAGGCAGGGCGATTCGGAGCCTTGGGCTGTGGCCGCAGAGGTCAAGATAGGGCAGGAAGCCGTTCGGCTGGGAACCGGACTTGATCCCGAGCGGTCTGCGGGAAAGGATAAGCGAGTTGTGCGCGTGAACGGGAGGACGACCAAGGGGCAGCATGTGCTTGCCGATTATCTTTCCCTCGTCTGGTTGACGCCGCAAATGGACAGGCTTTTCCTTGAAACCTCCCGTGAACGGCGGCGGTTTCTGGATCGGCTTGTGCTTGGCTTCGATCCCGGTCATTCTGGCCGCGTTGTCCGCTATGAAAATGCTGTCGCGCAACGTTCACGCCTTTTGCGCGAGGGGCGTGGAGATCCGTCATGGCTCTCAGCTCTCGAACAGCTCATTGCCGAGACTGGAACGGCGATTGCTGCTGCACGGCTGGATTTTGTCAACCGACTTCAGTCCGCGTGCGGGGATTCGAGTCATGCTCCTTTTCCTGCAGTGCGGCTCAGTATCACCGGGTTTTTGGAAGAGATGCTTCTTACCCGTAAGGCGTTGGAGACTGAAGCCCTTTTTCGCGAACGGATGTTGGAGAGCCGTGAGCGCGATGCTGTTTCCGGCGGTATGAGGTCGGGGCCGCACAAAAGCGATCTGGTTGTCGTTTATTTTGAAAAAAGTATGCCCGCTGCACAATGCTCGACGGGGGAGCAGAAAGCTCTATTAACCGGAATCATTCTCGCGCATGCCCGGCTAATCGCTGCTGAACGCTGTGAGCCTCCTCTCTTGCTGCTTGACGAAGTGGCGGCCCATCTGGATGAAGGACGACGGGCGGCGCTTTATGAAATTCTGCATGATTTGGGTGCACAGGTTTGGCTGACAGGTACGGATGCCGATTTGTTTGAGAGTGTCAAACAGTCGGCCCAATTCTTTTTTGTACAGAGTTCAGCGATTGAGCCGGATTATACATAAGGTTTTTTGCTGGTTTTCCGGTTGATCCGTTTGATGTCCATGGCTATAGTCGGCCACCATGCTCGGATTGCAACACGTCAGAATTACGCCTTCGATGCTTAAGCTTGCCTGTGCGGTGGATGAGTTCAAAGGTGCTTGGACGGCCTTGGAGAACCACACAACCTCGCTGCAGATTCTTGGCGATGTATCCAATTTCGGCCGGAATCTTAAAGAAATCGCCGGAGCTTGGCAGGACAAGGTCATCGATGAGGAGATGGTCTGCAAGCTGCATGGTCTTTTTACAGGATCGAAAAAGGTCAGTTCTTATCGAAATGGGCCGCATGTCATGCGTGTCTATGCCAAGGATCAAGTGATTGGAGAACTGGATACGGCTAGCCCCGACGAAATCCGCGCCCTGATGCCCCGTCTGATCAAGTGGGTGGCTGAAGCACTTGAGAAGGGCGATATTCACCCACTGTTCGTTATCGCCATTTTTACCGCTGTTTTCCTGCAACTTTGCCCGTTCGAGGAGGGCAACCAGAAGCTTGCGCGGATCCTTGCCGTCCTGCTTCTGCTTAAGAGCGGCTATAGCTACGCCCCTTTCAGTCTGCTTGATCCGGTTTTTTCGGATAAGGCTGAAGAGTACTTCCATTCCTTGAAGCATACGCAGGCAACTCTGGCCTCGGGCCGCGTGGATTGGGACCGCTGGATCGGGTTTTTCCTCGAGGTTCTCCGTGAGCAGAAGGCTATCCTGCAGAAGCGGCTGGAAAAAGGGCGGCCGGAAATTGCCAATATGCCTTCGCTTTCGACCAAAGTCCTGCGCCTGTTTGACAAGCATGAGCGGATCAGTATGAAAGAGATTGAGAGACTTACGCGGGGAAAACGCTCGACGCTTAAGCTGAGACTTGGGGAGCTTGTCGAAGAAGGTTATCTCATGCGGCACGGAAAAGCCCGTGCAACGTGGTATTCACGCGTTTGAGGACATTCAATCATCTGTTTTTTTAAGATTTGTTCTCGCCGTTATCGGAATGGCCATTGCCGTTCCCGTTCCCGTTCTTGAGAAGTGAATCGGCCAGATCCTCGCCCGCCTTTTTGAGCGTATCCTGCGCTTCCTGTGTCAGTTTAGCATCTTCAGCCGGTGGAGCGGGTGGCTTGCTTGCTCCAAAGATGGCCGGTTTATTCGGTTGTTGCGTTTGCTGTACGGGAGGCGTTGCTGGGGGTGCAGCTGCAGCGGGCGGTTCGGCCGGAGGTGGGGTCGTCGCTGGTGCCGCTGCCGGTTTTGCTCCGCCAAAGATTGCGGGTTTTACCGGGGCTTGGTCTTGTCCTGCGGTGGTCGCAGGAGGAGGCGCGGCGGGCGGCGCAGAGGGTGGTGCTACAGATGGTGTGGCCGGGGTACCCCCGAAGATTGCAGGCTTTTCTGCTGGAGGTGAAGCAGGCGGCGCTGATGGAGGTGCTACGGGCGTTGTGGCTGGAGGCGTTGCTGCCTGAGTTTTGCCGAAGAAGGACATCGGGGCGGTTCCTGCAGCGGCTGTCGCTGGGGAGGCTGTGCCTGCTGTTTCCGCTTGTTTGACGATTTCGGCCGGTTTTTGTGCGACCAGAGGTGGGGCTGCTTTCTGCACCACCTGACCGATGGGCGATCCGGCGGTGACAGGTGCTGCCGGAGACGTTGTCGATGGCGGGGCTGTGGGCGGTGTTGCGGGCGGCGTCGGGCCGCCTCCAGAGCCACCGCCACCTGCGGGCGGCGTGCCCTTGTCGTCGGTTGCCGGGATCGGATGTTCGAGGGCGTGGATGCTGACCAGTGCCGCTATTCCTGCATCGACGGGGCTAATATTGGGTTTGAGGCTTTTCTTGTAGCCTTCGTTCATTGCGGCGATTTCCTTGCCGGTTTCTATGGCGACATCGGCGCGCATAGCGGTCCAACTTTTGTTCACCATAAGGTCGCGCAGCTTGCGGATAGAGGTGGAGTGCTTGACCACTTCCTCGTCGGGGGGCGGGAGGATCATGAAGCGCGTGACACGCATGGCCTTGGCATGGCCGGGATTGGAATAGAAGATCGCGCAATCGACGACAACATCGCCGAAAGTGATGACTGCCTGACCCTCACGGAACCCTCGCAGTCCGTCATAGCTGGCGCGCGGGCGGAGTTGAACGCCTGCCTGTTTGGTGTCGTGATAGGCGCCGAATTCCGTGCCGCCGGCCATCTGGAAGCCCGAGACCTCCGTCACCATGGCGGAGCCCACGGTTTTTTCGAAGAAGTCCTTGGTTTCGGTTGGGTCTTCGAGCTTGCCGAAAATCTTGATGTTACAGTTACCGACAATGGAGTTCGCCTCCTCGCGGACCCGCTTTTTCATTGCGGGCAAATCCTGACCGGAGAAGACGAGACAGAAGCCCAGCGAACGGGCCTGAGCGGCCATAACGGCCATCCCCTGCGCGGTATAGTAACCGACCTCGTCGAAGACGGTCATGAACGGGGTGGCGGAGTGGGTCGGTTTGTTCTCGATGACCGTTTCGCTTGATCCCTCCACTGTGGAGCCGAGGGTTGAGCCCATCATTCCCTTCATGGTCGCGGACACGATTTTACCGAGGTTTGCAACCTCGTCGCCGGATTTTTCAAGGGCCGGGATCAGAACGATCAGGATGCGGCGATTCAGGACCACGTCCACCATGTCCACGTCTGCGGCCTGCGTATCGAAGATGTAACCGTAATCATCGCCCAAAGATTGCAGGGAGCGGGTAAACTGCATGGCCAGATAACCGTGCTGCTGGCTGGCCGTTTCCGTGTTGTACTGCGGTGTGTCGGGCCCGGGCGGCTTAACCTTTCCGTTATCGTCGTAGGCATCGTTGATAAAGCCCGGAAGGGTTTCCAGATATCCCTTTAGACCCGCACGCGTTATTGAAGGTACGGCTTCATCGCGTGACAGCTTGATGACGTTCGAGAGAGTGAGGTAGTCACGGATCGAGCGGACAGAGAGCGGGATGTCCTGATTGTCCCGCTTCCAGGTCAGGGCCGGCATGATGGAACTGATGAGGGAGACCGCCCGCTCTTTCCACATTGCGTTGTCGCCCTCGGCTTCCGGCATCAAGCTGACGAGCATGTTGACGAGATAGGAGGCTGAGCCGCTGGAGAAAGGGTTCATGGTGTTCGAGGGGGCGCGTACGTCGGCGTTTCCAGTCATGTAGTTCAGAACCAGAAGGTCATCGTCGCGTCCGAAACGGCGAACAAGAGAAGACAGTGAGGACCAGAGGTCCGTATCGGCCTTACCGTCCACGTACACGAAACCAGAACTCCAAGCGAGGGCGTTGGTGACCATGGATTTCAGGCCTTCGGTCTTACCCGCGCCGGTGGTTCCGAGGTAGAGGATGTGGGTTCGGGCATCCGAGTTGGTGAACCAGACTTCCTCGTTTGTTTTCTCGACGTTTCCGAGATATAAAATTCCTTCAGCCTTTCCGGGTTTACCATTACGGCCGTTGTTAAAATCCTTGAATTTTGAGCCCAGCGGCAATTTGAAGGCCAAACTTCTGTTACGACTACGCAGCCAGATCCAGTACAGGAACATGCAAGCGACAATCAGATCTCCGAAGGTCTGTGCCCAGTCGTTGATGTAAACCGCCATAGCTGCCATCATAAAAATGGCGGTTGAGTATGAAGGATTTGATAAACCGTCTGCCAAACGGACCGACAGCGGGCGTACATCCCGCAGGATGGCCTCGTGCTTATGTTCGTATTTTCTCTGGTCTAACGCCATTTTATCTTCTGTAGTATAAGTTGTATCTTATAAAAAATCATTATTGTCGTCGGCTCAAAAAATCGTCCGCTGATTGTGCTACGCCAGTCTCTGAGTTTGAGCCCGGTGATATTTTGGCTGACCTAATCATCATATCCGATGATTTGGGTATCGACAGAGTCCAGGCTAAAACCAGAATGATAATCATGAGACCTGCTAAAACTACTCCGGCCTTACTGTTTCCACTATTTGACATCTGGCTTGAATTGGGTGTTCCGATTCCGTTTGAACCGGAGGCTATATAGGAATGGTTGTTATTCGAGCCGTGAATTAATTGAGGGCGGATTTTGCCGTGGCTAGTTTCGAGGGCTTGTGATGCAGCCATGAGGGCGTTAACTGCGGAATGACGGTCTTCGTAATAGGCAATCTCTATGGCTTCGTTTTTCTGATTTTTTAAACAAAGAGTAAATCTGTTGTTTTTCAAATCTTCGCGCACCTCTAATGCGGAAGATCTGTATTCCTCAAAATCCATTTGCCATACTACTGGGGAGCACGCATCAGGCAGCGAGAGAATAAGCTTCCCATCAACAACAGTTGCGTTCGAGGTTAGGGGTTGGTTTTGCTTTTTTGCCATTTTCATTTTTTGCCTGTGTCTTCTTTGTCCATAATCCTGTTAAAATTAAGATTCCTAATGTTACTTAAATCGCTTTCTTTACACCTTTTTGCTTAGATTTACTGTAATCAAGGGACGGAATGGGTCTTGCCCGGTCGGACTTCATGTATTCTGCTATTGTACTTACAGCATCTTGGACTTTTGGCACCGGTATCGGGCGTTGGGTGAGTTTTTCGGCTTTATAATGCGCCATCGCTCCAAGAGCCTCCATATGAAAAGACTGGCGTCCCATGTTGTTCAGAGGATACCAGAGCGTACGGTCATGAGCTCGCAGCCAAATGAACTGTGACGGCGAGAGGACCCCTCCTTCTTCGCGGGCGTAGGCCAATCCCTTCATCAGTGCTGTGGTTTCGAAAGCGTGCTGATTAATCTGGGAAAGAGTTTTTCCTGCCAAATCCTTGTCCTTCAAAATGTTGGTTGCGTATTTAAAAAGCTTGCGGTCTTTCTTCATGTCCAAACCATTCTTGAACGACCAGCATTTAGCAAGCCGCCCCAGAATTTCGTCAGCATCCGCTCTTTTCCGTGCGGTCTTCATACAGAAAGCCGCCAAGAGCACTTGCTTGTAATCTTCAAGACTGTTCGGGCCCTTCCATCGTTCTCCAAGTTGTTTGATAAATGCTTCTTCTGCCTCTTCCTGATCGATTTTGCCATCGGGTATGGAAATGCGGTTAAATGCCAACCATTCCTCTGGCCCTAGGGCTTCGGCAAATAATGGGAGTTCGGCAGGAACAGGAGAGCCGGGCGGGCGGTTCGGCTGGTTAGAGGGGTTAAATTTTGCGAATGGTGAGATTACGGGGAAGATATTTGCTTGTCTCTCAATAAACCCTTCGAGGTTAAATCTACGGCGATAGTGTGTCCGAGGGCCGAGGAACATACACCACATAGCGCCCAAGCCGAGCAGACTGACCAAAGGCATTCTCCAAGGTTGCATCGCCATCGCGTTAAAAAAAGACAGGTGTTTAAAACGCAGCTTGTCCTTTGGATATTCTGTAATTTTGTCAATCTTCTCGTGAAAATCGTGCGGTTTTCCGTTCCAAAAAATCTCATAGTCAGTATCCATAAACCAGGAGATCACCCAGACTTCTGCATAACGAATCCAGCGGACCATTTCACGGACCTCGCCTTGGAAAAAGTACCAGAATATCCAGATGAGAACGGCGAAAATAAACAGCATGATCGTCCAGCCGATCGCGCTGTCGTGGAGGGAATCCTGATTTTGTTGTCCGCCAGCCAATTTAGAAGCCCAACCTGTCTAATTATTAACGCTTAGTGCTAAACATTAAGATGTAAAATAACAGAAAAAACCAGAAAAAACCAATAGGGGCATAAAAAAAACTGCCTTTTGGGCGCTTTGTCTCTTATGCCTATGTAAAATCTGCAAAAACGCTTGAATAGTTGCCCAAGGTTTTGCTACATCTTACGCGCCTTGGCCTTAATATTTTATTATGGCGGGCTATATTAGTAATTCCTTGTTTTGGGCCGGCGTAGCACAGCGGTAGTGCAGTCGATTTGTAATCGAAAGGTCGGGAGTTCAATCCTCTCCGCCGGCACCATTTTGAAATAATATTACCCTAACTTTCTTCCCGATCACGAAAAAAGTTGTTCTTTCCCCTAAAATTTGTCAGGCTCAGCGATTATCAAAAAAAAATTTACAGGGAGAGTTTATTTTATGGCTAAGGCACGTGAGGCTTTTTCAGGGGAAAAAATTGGCGGGGATGCTTCCGAAGCGTCTCAAAACCTGTCTTTAAGGGATATAGAAAACGAATTGATCGACCGGGTCAAGGAGATTGTTCCCGATGTTTCCCAAGCCAAAAGGGAGGATTGGTATGCCGCTGTGTCCGGCTTGTTGCGTGACCGTCTGATTCCCGCGTGGCAAGCCACGGAGCAGACTTATCAGTCCCCGGCCGTCGAAACCCGGGCGCATTATCTTTCCATCGAATGGCTGATCGGTCCCAATATCTCTACCGCCCTGCAAGCGGCGAAGATGGAAGGCGAAATCAAGCAGGCTTTGGATAATCTGGGGCAGGATTCAGAAAAAATTCTGAATTTTGAGATGGACCCCGGTCTTGGTAACGGCGGTTTAGGACGCTTGGCCGCCTGTTTTATCGACAGCGGGGCCAATTTACATCTGCCAATGACGGGTTACGGGCTCTTTTACCGTGACGGATTCTTCCGTCAGGCGATCAACAGTGAAGGCCAGCAGGAGGAGCATCCCCAACACTGGCATACCGAAGGTTATCCGTGGACATTCCGGCGGGAAGATGTCGGTCCTTTTGCGGTTAGGCTTTTTAAAGATAATCCTGTCCTCATGAAGGTTCAGGCCCATGACATGATGGCTCCGAGCTATGATGGCCGTACGGTCAATACCCTGCGGCTCTGGGAGCTTGAGGTTCCCGAAGGTTTCGATGCGGGCAATGCACATAAGAACTGGGAAGTGCGGGCGGTCAACCAGCAGCTCTATCCCTCCGACCACGATACGGGCGGTAAGGATTTAAGGTTGCTGCAGGAGTATGTGCTGGTCAGCGCTTCGCTGCAGAGCATCCTCAAGGATCATCTGAGCAAACACGATACTCTGGACAATCTTTACACTACGACCTCGATCCAGATCAACGACACGCATCCGGCGCTTGCGGTTCCCGAACTGATGCGCCTTCTGGTGGATGATTACGGTATGGATTGGAATAAAGCCAAGGATATCACCCGCAAGGTCTGTAATTATACCAACCATACGCTGATGCCTGAGGCGCTGGAGAAATGGGACCGGGGCAAAATTGACCATCTCTCGCCCCGCATTGAGTCCATTCTCTACAGGCTGCATAACGAGCTGTTGGACGAGGTGGATCGTAAGTTCTCCGGCCTGAGCGAACAAGAACGGAAAGAAATCAAGGATCGAGTGCAAATCCGCAGCGGCGATGATTACCGGATGGGGCATTTGGCCGCTTATTGCTCGAACCGGGTCAACGGGGTTTCGGCGATGCATACCGAGCTTGTATTCGATGATCTTTTTCCCGATCTTATTGCCATGCATGGTTCTGCGGTCAAGGTCAACCATACCAACGGAATCAGCCAGCGGCGTTTTCTGGTGAAGGCTAATCCCGCTCTTGCGACCCTTATCACGCGCACTCTGGGGAATGAGGACTGGATTACCGATCTTGAGCAACTCGATCACCTCGCGGATTATCTCGAGGATGGAGGCTTCATGGAGCGTTTTGCGGCCATTAAACGGGGCAACAAGGAGCGTCTGGCCGATCTTGTGTTCGAAGAGACAGGGGTTCGGCTGGATACCAACGCCCTTTTTGATGTTCAGGTGAAACGGATTCATGAGTATAAGCGCCAGTTGATGAATCTCTTGCATACTGTCGCGCTTTATCAAGATATCAAGGACCGTCCCGGCGCGGATCGCCCCAATATTGCCAAGATCATGGCAGGCAAGGCTGCGCCGGGTTACGGAACGGCCAAGGGGATCATTGCGCTTGCCCATCGTTTGCAGAAAATTCTTGATGAAGATAAGGGATTGGACGGGAAGCTGAAGCTCGCGTTTATCCCCGATTATAATGTCCGGAAAGCGGAAATCATTGTTCCCGGTGCTAATCTGTCCGAGCAAATTTCAACGGCGGGGACCGAGGCCTCAGGAACCAGCAACATGAAATTCGCCCTAAACGGCGCTCTGACGATCGGCACCCGTGACGGGGCGAATGTTGAAATCGGTGAGCAGGCCGGGGAAAATAATATCTTCTTCTTCGGAAAAACCGAGCAGGAACTTGAGGCGATCAATGCTGCGGGATACAAGCCGGAGGAGTGGATCGAAAAAAGCCCCCGGCTTAAGAGAGCTTTGGAGTTTCTGGATGAAATCGGTTTCCGGCATCTTGCGGATACGGTGCGGCACGGCGACCGCTACCGGATTGCCGTCGATTTCAACGATTATTGGGATAAGCATCAGAAGGCGGCTGATATGTATCATAACAGCCGGCCAGAATGGCGGCAGAGGGCGCTGGTTAATACTATCGCCGGGGGGCATTTTTCGTCCGACCGCACCGTGGCCGGTTATGCGCGTGAGAACTGGGGTATCCGTCCGGTTTCTCCTCTGCCGGAACTGTATGATGAAGCAAGACATCTGCTGGAGAATCATGAACTGGATGTGCCTTTGGGCTTGCGGCGCAACGGGGCAGGGAATGATACCGAGCATGAAGGGTTACATCCGGGTACGCCTTGATTTTTTCTCCTTTGCTTAAGGTCTTGCGCGGATGTCTACGGCCTTATATTCTGTCCGTCAGGGTGACGAAGGAGCTTTCCCATGGCAGATGATGATGAAGCGTTAGCAGGTTTGGTCGAGGCGAACAGAGACCGGGCGAAGTTTTCCGGGCACGGAAAGGCCTTGGGAGCGGCCGGATACCGCGTTGCCAGTGATCATCCCGAGAATTGCGAGTTTCTGGGGCATCCGGGTCAGAGCATTGCCATTTCACCTCCTGTTGGCGGTTTTGAGAGCATCCTGATCGGGGCGGCGTGGAATAACGTAGTGGTCGAGGAGTCCGGTGTTCTTGGGCGCTGGTTCAAGAAAGTCCGCAAAATCGGAGTCGATCTGGATATCGGGTGCCTTTATGAGCTGAAGAATGGGAAGCGTGGCGCGATCCAGGCTTTCGGAGAGAAATTCGGCGATTTCGAAGGTCCGCCCTATATTGCTCTCTCGGAAGATGAGCGGACCGGCGACCGTGAGGGGCATGATGAGTATCTCCTGATCAACGGTCATAAATGGAACGAGATCAAACGCATTCTTGTCTATATCTACATCTACAAGGGCGTACCCAACTGGTCGGTGATCAAGCCGCAGGTCGTGATTGATGTGCCCGGCGAGAACGATCTCTATGTGACGTTGGATGTTTATGACGACAGTTTGGCTGTTTGCGCGGTGGGGGAACTTGAGAATGTGCGCGGCGGGATAAGACTGACCAACCGCACCGAGTTTTTTCCCGGCCATGAGGAACTGGACCGGGCTTACGGATTCGGCCTTGACTGGGGCGATGGTAGCAAACCGCCTGCATAGATATTATTAATTTCTCCATGGTTGAACTTAACCCTTACGAAGCTGTCCTCCTTTCCTTTGGGGCTTTGGTTTTCGGGATTTTTCTTTTGGTTCGCGGCGGCGGATGGACGATCGACTCCGCTGTTCATATTGCGACCCAGCGCGGTCTTTCCCCAATGTTTGTCGGTTTTGTGATCGTCGGGTTTGGAACATCCCTTCCTGAGTTGATCGTTTCCCTTTTGGCCACTCTTCAAGGTTCGGCCGGAATTGCCTTGGGTAACGTCATCGGGTCAAATATCGCCAATATCCTCCTTATTCTTGGACTCAGCGCGGCGATCGCTCCTCTGGTGGCTCAACGTTCCGTTTCTTTGTCTCGTGATCTTGTTGTTATGGTTTTATCTACTTTCTGGCTGGGCTGGCTGTTGAATAGCGGGGGGATAGCTCGTTGGTCGGGCTTTTTGATGATATTTTCCTTATTGGTTTACGTGGGCTTTCAATTCTTACAGGCCAAAAGGGATCAGGCGCATGAACCTAGGCTTGATCTCTTTAAGTTTGACAGCGATGCTGCGGCGCTGTTTTTTCTGGTTTGCGGCCTGCTTAGCATTGCTGTGGGGGCGGAGTTTCTGGTTAAGGGGGCCAAGACTCTGGCCATAGTTTTGGCCATTCCTGAATCCGTGATTGCTTTGAGCATCGTGGCTGTTGGCACGTCCCTTCCTGAGTTAACTACCAGCATTATTGCCAGTCGGCGTGGCCAGACCGATCTGGTCATCGGGAACGTGATCGGCTCGAATGTCTTTAATATCCTGATGATTCTTGGTATTACCGGGTTGATGGTTCCCGTTTCTCCGGGAACTTTTTCACCGCAGTTGGCTGCCTTTGACGTCTGGTTTGCGCTTGTTGTTGCCTTGGTTTTTGCGGCTCTTTTGTTTGCGTCCGGTAAAATTACTCAACTTTGCGGGTTTTTGTTTTGTTTGATGTATGTTGTTTATAATATATACATCTATACAGCTCATCTTTAGCCTCTGGCATATCTTGAGCATGGAACGATGAACTTTTTTCAGGATACGGACCCATGACCGACATTTTTGATCCGAACCAGTATAAAGAAGTCAAAATCGAGATTAACCAAAACAAGATGAGCAAAGGCGATGAACTCAATCTCGCCGCTAAGGATCCGACTCTGCAACGGATACATATCGGTGTGGGCTGGGACCAGAACCAGTTCGACACAGAACCCTTGGACATGGATATCAGCTGCTTTATGCTGGATCGAAAGGGCAAGACCCGGGTCAACGAGGATTTTGTTTTTTACAACAATTACGAGGGGACCGATAAGGCGGTCATTCACGGCGGGGATAACCGGAGCGGCGCGGGGGACGGCGATGATGAATCCATGCTTGTCCATTTGCCCTTTGTGCATTTTGATATCGTGCAGCTCATGTTTGTGCTTTCGATTTATAAGGGCGAGGAAAAGGGGCAGGGCTTAAAGAAAATGCGTAATGCCTATTTCCGCTTGGTTAATAGCGACACGAATATCGAGATTGTCCGCTACGATCTTATGAAGGATACGGAAGAGCGTGATGAAACAGCCATGCTGGTCGGTGTCCTGAACCGGGAGGGGCCGAAGTGGCATTTCGTGGCTCTGGGCGAGTGTATCGAGGGCGGCTTGCAAAAGATTGCCGAGGGTTACGATATCATCGTCGGCAGCGCGTGAGGATTATCTCTTCATGCCGAGGAGTTGTCCTGGCTTAATTTTCGGGGCTTTGCGCCCGACACGGCCGCGCTTGCCGCCACCGGCACGGCCTGAGTCGTACATTTCCGTGTCGATCAGCTTTTCAATATCCGGGAGTTCGTTCATCTGGATGGCCTCAATGCATGATCTGAAAAAGTTGCAGCCCTTTTCTTCCCAATTATGAACTTCGTTGACGTAGCTTTCGCCGCTGATGGTCAGAAAGACCGGGTTCCATTTGCCTTCCCTTGTCGGGATAACCCTCATGTGCAGGATTTGCTGGAGACGGCCGTGGGAGGAGAGGCCGCCGGACGATCCACTGCCTTTGTCTTCTTCGCCCTCTTTCTCGTCGTGCAGAAACTGGATTTCAGCCTGTACGTCTTCCTCGCCTGGGCCCATGCGGACCTCGGCGCTGCAGGTAATTCCTTTTTCTGCATCGTACAAAAACCAGGGCCGGGTTTCATAGGCCGAAAGAATATAATCTACCCCCAGTTTTTCCATAAGTTCTTTTAATTCGACCCTCATGGCCCTTTTCGCTTTTTTCTGATGCCCTCAATCTACACAAAAAAACCCTTTTGTGCATGAAATTCTTGGGTTTGTTAAATATTTGTTGAAGGAAATCAGGTAAAAGATAAAGAGGGTCTGTTTTCGTTAAAAAAGTGTTACTTTGAGACTTGGGGTTAAATAAGGTTTTCTGCGTCTATATCAACAGGTTGTAACCGTTATGTTTGGAAAGCCTAACCTCATCCGGCGCCCATACTTTCTGGCCGCTTTTTTCGCCAGTTTTTTGGCTTTTGCGATCGGTTCATTTGGCTCCGCTCTTTATGCCCAGGAGCCTGTGCAGGAAAGCAGCGTCGAGATCAAGGCTCGTCCGGTCGATACGAAAACGCTTGTTTCCGGTCCTTACAAAATCAGCTTATGGGGGGTCGATGCCGTTGCTACCGGAAATCCGGTTTTTGAGCTTCAGGCGCGTTCAGTTCTTGAGGAAAAGATTGCCCAGAAACCCATAGAGTGCGTTATTAAAATCCGCAATCAAAACGACATCAGCGCGCAGTGCGTGAATCATGCGGAGGAAGATTTAAGCCTTTATATGCTTCAGCAAGGTTACGTCGTGGTCAACCGTGAACTGGTCTACGGGTCTATTTACGAAAATCCCTATATTGAGGCTGAAAAGAACGCCCAGCGGCAAAGCAAGGGCTTATGGTCTTTGAATCATGAAAAAGCCTCCGGCAATCGTTTTGAAGACGGTCATCCATTCATACTCGGGGGTGTAATTTTTATCGGGCTTGTTCTGGCCGCTTTGGCTGCGATTACCTTTTATATCATGCGCGGGTTCCGGAATGTCGTGGAAGTCCAGAACCAGAGTATGGATCTGGCGACCAAAGAGCGTGTGTTGCGCGAAAAGGAGAAGTTCGTTATTGCCAGCATGATCGATGCGGAAATCAAGACCAACAAGACGAAAATTGAAGCCTACCTTCTGATGTATGATGAAATGCTCAAGGATCTCAAAAACAAGAGCAAGGAACCGAAGTATAAAAAAACAGGCGATATCATCCAGAAGCAGCCGGCGCTGAGCCGCTCGGTTTTTGATGGCAATACCCATAAGCTCGATTTGCTAGGGCAGCATACGGCCAGCGATATCATTCATTATTATGCCCGGATCAAAACCGTTCCGGATTACATGGAAATTGAACCCGATGCGCCTGTCAACGAGGTGATCGGGATCGTCGATGCCGCGGTTGATGGGGCACGCAAGATCGATTCGATTTCAGACAAGCTTCTCGACAAATTTGCCTCGATGCTGCTGGTGCAGGATAACTAATCCGGCGGGTTTTCTGTTGCGATAATTTTTGCGCGGGCCAGCCCTTTTTTCCTGAATCTTATCTGTACGTTCTGGTTTTGAGCTAGACTTTGGGCGTCTTTGATGATTGCTTGTTCTTCGGAGAATACGACTGCGAATCCCCTTTCCAGAACGTTTTCAAAGGACAATAATTCAAGTTTTTCTGACGCTTTTTCGAGCGTACGCTCTTTTCTTTCCAAAATCAGTTTGGCGGTGGATGTCAGGCGCATATTCCATTTTTCCAGAGCATTTTTTTCTGTTCTGATCTGGCCGAGGGGGGGGATGAGCGAAGCCGTCTTCTTTGTGAGCAAAGTTTCTTTTCTTGAGAGAAGGTGGATGAAGGCCTTGCCAAAATTATCTGAAGCATATCTGAGCGATTCACGTTTTGAATCAACCAATTTTTGCGGATGAATTAGACGTACGGAGGCTTTTTCCAGTCTGCTCTGGCGCAAATTGACGGATTCGCGGAATAAAACATTCATTTTATGGATGATATGGTCGGTTTTCTGGATTTTTAGGTCCAGAATCCGCTCAGGTGTCCCCAGACGGGCCTCATAGCTTTTTATTTTATGGCGATTTTCCAAGAGGAGGCGTGTGACCGCGTTGATCAGGCGTTTTTCATCGTCACGGACCTGTGCCAAAAGATTCAGGCGAACGGGTACGGCCATTTCGGCGGCTCCGGTCGGGGTTGGGGCGCGCAGATCTGCGGCAAAATCAATCAGGGTTGTGTCTGTTTCGTGTCCGATGGCGGAGATGATCGGTATGGCGCTTTCGGCGGCGGCCCGCACCACCGCTTCCTCGTTAAAGGGCATCAAATCTTCGAGTGATCCGCCGCCGCGGGCGATGATCAGAACATCCGGGCGTTTTCCCGTTTCGGGTTTGAGTGCGTTAAAACCCCTGATGGCTTGTTCGACCTGCCTTGCGGCGCCTTCGCCCTGTACCATCACGGGCCAGACGAGAACTTGTCTTGGAAAGCGGTCGGCGAGGCGATGGAGAATGTCGCGGATGACCGCTCCGGTGGGTGAAGTCACCACGCCGATAATCTCAGGCAGGAAGGGGATCGGTTTTTTCCGGGCTGAGTCGAAAAGGCCTTCGGAGGCGAGCTTTTTCCGGCGCTCTTCGAGCATTTTGAGCAGAGCGCCTTCCCCGGCCAGTTCCATCGATTCGATCACAAGCTGGTAGCTGGAACGCGGGGCGTAGGTGGTGATCCGGCCGGTGCAGATGACCTCCAGCCCTTCTTCCGGTTTGATGGATAGGCGGGGGACGGTTCCCTTCCAGCACACGGCGTCGATCACCGAGTCGCTGTCCTTCAGGGTGGTGTAGAGATGACCGGATGAGGGTCTTGTCACTTTTGATAGCTCACCGCGTACGCGTACACGACCGTAGTTCTCTTCCAAGGTTCTTTTCAAAGACTGCGCGAGTTCGGTTACGGAAAATTCCGGGATGTTGGTTCTGGGCTGCGATCCTGTGCTCATCTGGCGATCTTAATTCAGAAAGTGGGGAAAGCAAACTTTTTGCATGGTATATTCGGGCATGGTCTTTTCCTTTTCTTCTTTTCTCACTCAGGATGAAGGCGAAAGCCTTGAAGTTCTTCATGCGGCTTTGCCGTGGGCGGAGAATCGTGTGCAAGCGGTGGGGCAGCGGGCGGCTTCGTTTGTTGATGTGATCCGTTCGGGCAAGGGATCGGGAAGCCTCCTGGAGAGCTTTCTACAGGATTTTGCGCTCGATACCGATGAGGGGCTGGCGATGATGACGCTGGCGGAAGCCTTGTTGCGTATTCCCGACAAGGCGACGGCGAACGCGCTGATCCGCGACAAGGTGCGGGCGGCGGACTGGTTGAGCCGGCAGGGACAATCCAAGGATTGGTTGACACGGGCGGCGGGGCTGGGGATGAGTTTGAGTCGCCGGACGCTGGACGGTGTTTTTGCCCGGCTAGGCGAACCTCTTGTACGGGAGGCGATGATCCGGGCGATGCACCTGATGGGCCAGCAATTCGTTTTGGCGACGAGTATCGCGGAGGCTCTAGAAGCAGCCAAAAGCTATGAGGCCAAGGGATACCGGCTTTCTTACGACGTGCTTGGGGAGGGAGCGCGGGATGAGCGTACGGCCCTGCGGTATCTTGATTCCTACGCGCAGGCTTTTGAAAGGATCGGTGCGGTTTGTCGGGCGAAGAGCCTTCCTTCCGGCTTGCGTCCGAGTGTTTCGGTCAAACTGTCCGCGCTTTATCCGCGCTATGAGGTTTCGCAGGAGGATCGTTGCGTCCCGGTCCTGATCGAACGGCTTGGTCTTCTGGCGGCGAAGGCGGCAAGTCACGATCTCAGCCTGACGATCGATGCTGAGGAGGCGGCGCGGCTCGATCTTTCAATCAGGATTTTTGAAGGTGTTCTTAAGAGGAGCGATCTTTCGGACTGGACCGGGTTCGGGTTGGCCGTTCAGGCTTATCAGAAACGCGCGCTGCCGCTCGTTAATTATTTGGTTGAAAATGGACAAGCGTACGGGCGGAGAATCCAGATCAGGCTTGTGAAAGGCGCCTATTGGGATTCGGAAATCAAGAAAGCGCAAATAGGTGGGTTCCCCGGCTATCCTGTCTATACGCGCAAGTGCAATACCGATGTTTCCTATCTGGCCTGTGCGTATACCCTGTTGAAAAACAAGGAACGGATTTTTCCGATGTTCGCCACGCACAACGCCCATAGTGTTGCGGCTGTTCTGGAGATGGCGAAGGCCGAGGGTGCCGATCCCTCGGGCGATTTCGAGTTGCAGAAACTGTTTGGTATGGGCGATGGTTTGTTCGATCATCTTCTTGAGCGGAAGCTGGCGCGGGCGAGTATTTACGCGCCGATCGGCCCGCATGAAGATCTTCTGCCCTATCTTGTGCGGCGGCTGCTGGAGAACGGGGCGAATTCTTCGTTCGTCAAGCGGGTGATGGATAAGAGTTTTCAGGCTGAAGATCTCGTTCGGGATCCTGTTCTTGAATCCCGCATCCACCCTTACAAGAAGCACCCAAAAATCCCGTTGCCCAGTGATTTATTCGCGGATCGCCGCAACTCTGCAGGACTTGATTTGAACGATCCGCGAAGTTCGGCTCCGGTTGTGGCTTTCGTCAAGAGTTACCGCAAGGAATTTATCGCGCAGTCGATTGTGGACGGGCAGCGCGTTGATCCGCAGGCTTCGGGTTTGATTTCGCGATCTTTCGTATCTGCCCGGGAGGGTTTCCGGCGGTGGTCGAAAATTGATGTCGAAGAACGTGCTGCGGCGCTTGAAAAGTTTGCCGATCTGTTGGAGGCCCAGCGCGACGAATTTATGGCGCTGTGTGTGCATGAGGCTGGAAAAACGCTGCCAGATGCGGTCGCCGAAATCCGCGAGGCTGTTGATTTCAGCCGTTACTACGCGCAGGAGGCGCGGAAAAATTTTTCTGCTGGCGGCGTTCTTTTGCCCGGATACACGGGCGAGAGCAACAGGCTGATCTTACAGGGGCGCGGGGTTTTCGTCTGTATCAGCCCGTGGAATTTTCCTTTGGCGATTTTTACGGGGCAGGTCGCGGCTGCGCTGGCGGCGGGGAATGCCGTGATCGCCAAGCCTGCCGAGCAGACGCCCTTTATCGCGTTAAGAGCTGTCGAGCTTTTGCACCGGTCGGGGGTTCCTGCCGATGTTTTGCATCTGATCGCGGGGGATGGGGCTGTGGGTGCAGAAATTGTCCGCCACCCGAATGTTGCGGGCGTGGCCTTCACCGGATCAACGCAGGCGGCGAAGTCCATTCAGAGAGCTTTGGCTGAAAAGGATGGGCCGATCGTGCCTCTGATCGCCGAGACGGGCGGACAGAATGCGATGATTGTCGATTCGAGCGCTCTGCTGGAGCAGGTGGCGGATGATGTGCTGCTCAGCGCCTTCGGGTCGGCAGGACAGAGATGTTCAGCGTTGCGTGTTCTGTTTCTTCAGGAGGAGATCGCGGACAAGTTTCTGGAGATTCTCAATGGGGCCATGCAGATGCTCAGGGTCGGTTTGCCCGAGAATCTCTCCACTGATATCGGGCCGGTCATAGATCAGGAAGCGCTCTCACGGTTGAGGGCGCATGAAGAATTTCTGGCGCGTACGGGGCGGATGATTGCTCGTGTGCCTTTGAATTCTGAATTGACTCAACGCGGCTTTTTCTTTGCTCCTGCGGCGTATGAAATCGCCGATATTGACCAATTAAAGGATGAAGTTTTTGGACCCATCCTTCATGTCATCCGTTACAAAGAAGAGAACCGTGAGGTGCTCGTCGAGCAAATTAACAGGCTCGGCTACGGGCTGACCTTCGGTGTTCAAAGCCGCATCGGCAGTGTGCAGAAAGAGCTGGCGAAGGGAATTGATGCCGGGAATGTTTACATCAACCGTTCGATGATCGGGGCGGTGGTCGGGGTGCAGCCGTTCGGCGGCATGGGGCTTTCGGGCACAGGGCCGAAAGCGGGCGGGCCGAATTATCTGCGGGCTTTCGCCCATGAAAAGGTGATTTCTGTCAATACGACCGCTGCCGGAGGTAACGCGTCTCTTGTCTCTTTGGGCGAAGGGGACTAAAACAGAAAAAAGAGAGGCGGAGCATGAAGATATTACTGGTCGGATCGGGCGGACGCGAACATGCGCTGGCGTGGCGGCTGAAACACTCCAAAAGCTGCGGGACGCTTTACTGTGCCCCGGGCAATCCTGGGATTTCGGACAGCGCGACACTTGTCGATCTCAGGGTCGATGATCTAGACGGACTGACGCAGTTTGCCGTGCAGAATAAAATCGATCTGGTTGTCGTCGGGCCGGAAGGGCCGCTGGTTGCGGGGCTGGCCGACCGTTTGCGCGGCGCGGGAATCTCCGTGTTCGGGCCGAGCGCGGCGGCGGCACGGATCGAAGGCTCCAAAGGGTTCATGAAGGATTTGTGCAAAAAGTACGCTATTCCGACTGCCGCGTACGGGCGTTTTTCCGATATGAAAGCGGCCCGTGCCTTCATTGAGGAAATGGATACCCCGATCGTCGTCAAGGCGGACGGGCTGGCCGCAGGCAAGGGTGTAGTGATCTGCGCGACCCGCGAGGAGGCCTTGCGCGAGGCCAAGGATATGCTCGAGGGCAGTGCGTTTGGGGATGCGGGCAAGGAAATCGTTGTCGAGGAGTTTCTTGAGGGCGAAGAGGTGAGCTATTTCGCCTTGTCGGATGGGTTGACCATCCTCCCGCTTACGTCCGCACAGGATCACAAGCGGGTAGGTGACGGCGATACCGGGCCGAACACCGGGGGCATGGGCGCCTATTCTCCAGCGCATTTCATGACCGAGGAGTTGGAGCACCAGATCCTGACGACCATCATCGAACCGACGATTGCGGGGATGGCGGCGGAAGGATGTCCGTTTACCGGGGTTCTGTTCGCGGGGTTAATGGTCAAGGACGGGGTTGCGAAATTATTGGAACATAACTGCCGGTTCGGGGATCCCGAATGTCAGACGCTGATGATGCGGCTTGAGGGCGATTTTGCCAAAATTCTCAAGGCGGCGGCGGACGGCCAGCTTAATAAAGCTAAAAAGGATTTAAGCTGGTCTTCGCAACAAGCTTTGTGTGTCGTGATGGCCGCCAAGGGTTATCCAGGAAGTTTTGAGAAAGGTACGCCCATCCGGGGTCTTGAGTCTCTTCCTGCTGACCCTGATGCCAAAGTTTTTCATGCCGGAACGGCTTCGGATTCCAGTGGGGGCGTGTTGAGCAATGGCGGGCGGGTTCTGGGTGTGACAGCGCGGGCGGAGACTCTTGCGGAGACTCAGAAGAAAGCCTATCAGGTGGTAGACAGGATTGACTGGCCGGAGGGGTTCTGCCGCCGCGATATCGGCTGGCGGGCGCTGAAGGCCAAGCGAGAAGAAGCGGCATAAACCGGAGGTTGGGACATGGTCTGGCACGTTGTTCAAATCAACTGCGATGCGATCGTTGATGACCGTACTTTTCATCAGGAGTTCGCGGCGGCGTTCGGGTTTCCCAAGGATTATCTCGGGACACGGGAGGCGTGGATGCTTCTTCTTGCCAAGCTGGACGATGTGAGTAACCGTGTGACTGAAGTTTACTGCGATGTTGGAGAAGTTGTTACGGTCGAGCTTTTGAATGTCGCGTCCTTTGCCAAGCGTTGTCCCGAAGAGTTTACCCTTTGCGTGGAGGGGATTTCGTATATCAACTGGGCGCGGCTGGAAGAGGGGATGAAGCCTATTCTGGCGCTGGCCTTCTACGGGATGCAGACGTACGATCTCAGTAATTTCTAGGTTTTGTCTCTTTTGCTGCGGAAAAAGTCTTTCAAGAGCTTGCCGCTTTCTTCCTGCAGAAGGCCGTGGGTTGTTTTTGGTCTGTGATGGCAGGTGGGCTGCTCGTAGAATTTTGCTCCATGGATTATTCCACCGCCCTTAGGATCGGTGGCTGCGAAAATCACCCGTCTGATCCTTGCAAAACTGATGGCTGCCGCACACATCGCGCAGGGTTCAAGGGTGACGTACAGGTCATAGTCGGGTAGACGCTGAACGCCGATTTTCCGGCACATTTCGCGAATGACAAGAACTTCGGCGTGCGCTGTGGGGTCAGGTTCTGCGATGGTGCGGTTTCCTGCCCGAGCGGTTATTGTTTTTGTTTTGGTATGGACAATCACTGCTCCGATTGGCACTTCATCCCGCTCTGCGGCTTTTTTCGCCTCTTCCATCGCTGCCTGCATACAGGTAAGGTCAAAGTTATCAAAGGGTTCTGTCATGGGTGATGATTCTAAACAACTAACAGACGGCAAGCTAGAGCGAATTGCCAAAAGGTTGGCGCGAGCGGGTTTGTGTTCGCGCCGGGATGCAGAGCGCTGGATTCTTGATGGACGCGTACAGGTTAATGGTTCGGTTATTTTTTCGCCGGCTCTTAATGTCGGTTCCGGTGATAAAATTGTCGTTGATGGCAATGTTCTCAGCGATAAAGAGCCCGTACGTCTTTTCCTATATCACAAGCCTTCCGGGCTTGTGACCTCCCATAAGGATGAAAAGGGCCGATCGACTGTTTTCGATCGCCTGCCTGCGGGATTGCCGCGACTGGTCAGTGTCGGGCGTCTTGACCTGAGTACCGAAGGTCTGCTTCTTCTGACAAATGACGGGGAGTTGTCCCGTTATCTTGAATTGCCGTCTACCGGATGGAAGCGCAAATACCGTGTACGCGTTTTCGGTTCCGTAAGTCCTCACGCTCTTGAAAAGCTCGGAAAGGGCATGAGTGTTGATGGTGTCAAGTATGCTCCCATAGAGGCTTCGGTCGATACCACACAGCAGGATCGAACGGGTAAGGCGAATACATGGCTTCATGTTTCTCTCCGGGAAGGAAAAAACAGGGAAATCAGAAAGGTTATGGAGGCTCTCGGGCTTACGGTCAACCGTCTGATCCGCACTGATTACGGCCCTTTTTCCCTTGGCAAGCTTCCCGAGGGCGAGGTTCTGGAGGTTGATTCCAAGGTTCTGCGGCATCAGGTCATCAAATTTTTTGAAGGGCGACCGGACGGAGTTCCTCCTCCAAAAAAGGCCCGTCAAAAGAGGTAATCGTGCGGATTGTTTCCGGAAAATATGGCGGGCGAAAAATCGAGGTTCCCAAGGGGGATTCGATCCGTCCGACCTCCGATAAGGTGCGCGGCGCCATTTTCAATATTCTCGTAAGCCGGGGCGCCGTTTCGGGGGCGAATGTCCTGGATGCGTTCTGCGGCACGGGGGCGATGGGTCTTGAGGCGTTGTCGCGGGGGGCGGATTCTTGTGTGTTTATGGATATTCATAAACCGTCCCTCGACGTCACGCGGCAGAATATCATGAACCTCGGGGCCGTGGCGATGTCCCAAATCCTTCAAAAAAATGCCGTTAAGCCGGGGCATAGGCCAGAAAGTCTGAAGCCTGCCGATCTCGTTATTCTCGATCCGCCTTATAAAAAAAATCTTCTTCTTCCGGCGCTCGAAGCCCTGCTAGAGGGCGGGTGGTTTTCCCGAGACGCGCTCATTGTCTGTGAAACGGAGAAGGCGTTCAGCGGGGGTTTTCCGGCTGCCTTTAGTGTCATCGATGAGCGAATCTATAAGGATACAAAAATTATTATTCTAACAGTTTCTGGGCTTAATGACTGAGCATAGCTGTTTTCTTCGTGTTTAAATTCGATTAAAATCTGGGTCTGTGATTTAGGGATTTTGTGGCAACCATGGTTATCGCTGCAGGGATTTTCGGTTTAATCGGCGGGTTTTTTCTGGGCCAGATGGTTCTGTATTTCCTCTTGCGGAATGTTCCCCGCGAGAAGCTGCTCAACGATCCGACCATCAAATGGAAATACGGACTGCTGAATTGGGCTATTGCTTTATTCGGCTCGTATAGCATGGTGGTTACCTACCAAGAATATTTTCAATGATTTCTTGCTCTTAGAAGATTTTGAGATTAGGTTTTAATCTCCATTCCCAAACCCATGACAGGAGTTTTTCATGAAGAAGTTTCTTGCCGCGCTGCTTGCGGGCTTTTGCCTGACCGCCGCGCAACCCTCTTATGCTGAAGTTGAGCAGTACACTTTCGACAAGGCGCACACACAGATATTTTTCTCCGTCAACCATCTCGGCTTTTCCAATTCAACAGGGAAATTCCTGGATTTTGACGGCGGATTTTCCTTTGACCGGGCCGATCCGGCCAAATCCTCCGTTGAGGTGACGATCAATACGGCGGGTATCAATATGGATGACGTCAAGTGGGACGAGCATCTGAAGGGGACTGATTTCTTCAATGTCGAGAAGTTTCCGGCCATGACCTTCAAGAGCAATGCGATCGAGGTCACGGGCGAGAATACCGCCAACATCACCGGCGATCTGACCCTATTGGGCGTTACCAAGCCTGTCGTACTGGCCGTTACCCACAATAAATCCGACAAGCACGCGTTCAGCGGCAAGTATGTCAGCGGGTTTTCGGCAACGGCTACTCTGAAACGCTCGGAATTCGGGATGGGCTACGGTCTGCCGATGGTCGGGGACGATGTCTCGGTTCGTATCGAAGTTGAAGGTGAGCGGGTCGAGCCTGCCGCTTCCGATGCCGCTTCGGAGAACAAATAAGTCTCAGAATTGTCCGCTTAAGGATATTTTATGGATAACAAGACAGATTCCTACGGATTTGTTCTCAAATTCATCCACTGGGCAACAGCCCTGCTTATTCTGGGGCTGTTGTTCGTCGGTTTTTATATGACCACGTTGCCGTTTGGGGATTCGAAGCTGCAGATTTATATGCTGCATAAATCCTTCGGACTCCTTGTTCTGCTTCTTGTTGTTTTCCGTGTTTTCTGGAAGTTTCTGACTCCGAAGGTCAAACATCTGGAGACCCATAAAAGCTGGGAGCGGGTTCTGGCTCGCCTGACGCACATTTTCCTTTATTTTGCGCTTTTTGCCATGCCGTTGTCCGGGTGGATCATGTCCTCGGCGGGGGAGTTTCCGGTGTCGTTCTTCGGACTTCCGGTTCCGGCGCTGACGGGCAAGAATCATGACGTTTTCGAGAGCAGTCAGGAGTTTCACGAAATCCTCGCGCTGGTTCTTATTCTTTTCATTTTTTTACATATGGCCGGGGCGTTCAAGCATCATTTCATCGACCGGGACGCGACCTTGCAGCGCATGACCCGGCCTTCTCTGGGTCTGGTGTCCGGGGCGCTGCTTGCGCTGATTTTCGGCGGGCTGTGGCTGCTTCCGGTCTCGCAAGTGGTTTTGCAGGTCGAGGAGGATCAGGGCCATTACGATGAAGCCGGAGAGGATTTAAGGGATAAGCGCGAGGCGGTTGCGGTTCCTGACGAGCGCAAGCTGGACAGCGATGAATGGCGCATCCTGTCCGATAAAAGCCGTCTGGCGTTCTCGGCCACGCAATACGGGCAAGCCTTCGAAGGGACTTTCGCTTTCGATGGCTCCATCGTGTTCGATCCCGATCATCTCGACCGCAGCCTTGCGGATATTTCGATTGATATTTCCAGCATCAAGACCGGAAGCGATGACCGCGATGTTCAGGCTAAATCCGCCGAGTGGTTCGATGTCGAAAAGTTTCCGAAATCCCGTTTTGTGACCGAAACATTCGAATCTACGGGTGCGAATCATTACATGGCTACAGGAAAACTCACGATTCGCGATGTGACCTTGCCTGTTTCGTTTCCGTTTTCGCTGGTGATCGAGAAAAAAGAACATGGTGAGCGCGGAGCGCAGATGCGGGCGGAACTGACACTGAAGCGACTTGATTTCGGGGTCGGGCAGGGTCAATGGAAAGGCACGGAAACCATAGGGGATGGCGTGAAAATTTCTATTCTGGTTTATGCTGAGCTTCAAAAAGACTGACGCAAGAAGTTTTTTAGAAAAATTTTCTCCGATTCGTTTCCATGTTTTTCTGCATTGAATATTTCAGGCGCTGGGTTACAGTATTTTTTCATGAGAACCTTGTTTCATTTCTGGCTGCATCCGTTTTCCCGAAAGGTCAGAATTGCTCTGGCTGAAAAAGAGTTGGATTTCGAGCTGAAAGTTGAGAAAATCTGGGAACGGCGCACCGAGTTTCTCGCCATGAATCCGGCGGGCGATGTGCCTGTGCTGATTGAGGCGGACGGCACCATTCTTTCAAACTCGCAAGTGATCTGCGAATATCTGGATGAGGTTTATACGGGGAATAATCTTCTCGGGCAAAATCCCGTCGAGCGGGCGGAAACGCGCCGCCTTGTGAACTGGTTTGACCGCAAATTCAACAAGGAAGTCACCGACAATCTGTTCGGCGAGAAGCTGATGAAGACGTTTTTGAAGCTCGGGGAGCCGCACGGTCCCTCGATCCGGGCGGGTCGGGCGAATATCTATTATCACCTTGATTATATTGGTTTTTTGACGGAACGCCGGACGTGGCTGGCGGGGGATTTTTTCTCTCTGGCTGATATCACGGCAGCGGCACATATTTCCTCGATCGATTATATCGGCGATGTGCCGTGGGAGCAGCATCCCGCGGCCTTCAAATGGTATAACGCGATCAAATCCCGCCCGAGCTTCCAGCCCCTGCTTGAGGAACGCATCCCCGGCTTCGAGCCGGTGGTTGATTATGTCCGAACCGGCACTTAAAGGGTTTTGGCCTCATGAGCGCGGACCCGCATAAATTATCGCAAAAACACCTTTTCTGTTTCGGACATGGCTATTGCTGCGATTATCTCGGGCATGAACTCATCGAGAAGGAAGGCTGGAAAATCTCCGGCACAACCCGCGACCCTGACAAAAAGAATATTTTACGTGAGCGGGGGATTCGCCCCTTTACGTTCGACGAAACGCACCCTTTGGCCGATCCGCTTTATATCCTGCGCGATGTGACACATATCCTGATCTCCACGCCGCCGGCGGAAGAGGGCGACCCGACCTTCCTGATGCACGCGGCGGATATCTGCCAGTTGTCGGGGATCGAATGGATCGGCTATCTCTCCACGACCGGAGCCTATGGGGATCGGGGCGGCGGATGGGTGGATGAAAAATCCGAAGTGCGTCCGACGACGATCCGCGGGACGCGCCGTGCGCGGGCGGAGGAGCAATGGCTTTCGCTTTATAAGTCTCACAAGCTTCCGGTTCATGTTTTTCGGCTGGCCGGAATCTACGGGCCGGGGCGCAGCGCCCTTGATTCCGTGCGGGCGGGGGTGGCGCGGCGGATCGACAAGCCGGGCCATGCGTTCAGCCGGATTCATGTCGAGGATATCGTGCAAGTCTTGCGGGCCTCGATTGCCAAGCCCGCGCCGGGGGAAATCTATAATCTGTGCGACGACGAGCCGGTGCCGAGCCATGTGGTGATCGATTATGCCTGCAAGCTTCTGCGGTTGCCGTCACCGCCCCTGATCCCTTTTGATAAAGTCGATCTGGCGCCGATCACGCGCAGCTTTTACGCCGACAACAAGCGGGTGAGCAACGAGAAGATCAAAAAGGCGCTGGGGGTCGAGCTGAAGTATAAAAGCTACCGCGAGGGGCTTGAGGCCTGTCTGGCGGCGGAAAAATCCGCGATCAGCACGCTGCGGGATTATACGCAGCCGATTTAAATTATTGATTCTCTTTAGAATATCTTCTGTTTATTCATCCGGCTTGCGGCGGTGAATTTGCTGGCATCGTAGGGGAGGCGGATCGTGACGGCGGTTCCTATGTCGACGGTTGATTCTATATTGATGCTGCCCCCATGCAATTCAACGAGTTCTTTGGTAATCGACAGGCCGAGGCCGGTGCCTTCGTAATCCTTGGTGTAGTGGGTGGAGACCTGTTCGAAGGGCCGCAGGACGGAGGCAAGCTGGTTGGCGGGGATTCCTATTCCCGTGTCGCATATTTTCAGGGTCAGATGCTCCTCGCGGGGGTGACATTCCATCCAGACGGAGCCGCCTTCCTTGGTGAATTTCACCGCGTTGGTGAGGATATTGAGGATAATCTGCTTGAGGGCGCGAGCGTCGGCGACGAGCTTGATGTCCTTGGCGATCTCCTCGTCGATTTCGAGCCGGATTTTTCCCTCTTCTGCACGGCCCTTGACCATCTTCACGGCGGCCTTGATGATTTCGCCCATGCGGAGGCTGGAGAGGTCGAGGCTGTATTTTCCGGCCTCGATCTTGGACATATCGAGGATATCGCTGATGAGATCGAGCAGGTGTTCGCCGCTTTCGCGGATTCCGGTGGCGTACTCGCTGTATTTCTTGTTCTCGACCGGGCCGAGAAGCTGGTGTTCGATCATTTCCGAGAAGCCGATGATGGCGTTGAGCGGTGTCCGCAGTTCGTGGCTCATGTTGGCCAGAAAACGGGTTTTGGCGGCGTAGGCCTGCTCGGAGGCGTCCTTGGCGGCGCGGAGTTCGCGTTCATGGACGATGCGTTCGGTAAGATCCTGCATGATGCCGTAGAGGGCCACAACTTCGCCCTCCGCGTCCTTTTCGCAGCGTCCCTCGCAGTAGATGTAGCGGATTTCGCCGCTGGGGCGGGCGATACGGAATTCCATGTCATAGCTTTTCTTTTCGATGATCGCGCGCTGAAAGGCCTGAATCATGCGGGCGATGTCGCTGCGGTGGACTGTGTCGTTGATGCGCTTGAGGGTCGGCTGGAAATGGTTGGGGTCGAGACCAAAAATCCTGAAGACTTCCTCCGACCAGGTAATGTCCTCCGAGTCCACCTGCCAGCGCCAGTGGCCCATATGGCCGATGGATTCCGCTTCCGAGAGCTGTTTTTCGCGCTGGGCGAGTTCGCTTTGCCTGTTTTTTGTCGCTGTGATGTCCCGGCCCAGAGCGTAGATCATTCCGCGGAAGTTTTTGAGCGTCCATTCGGTCCAGAGGGACTGGCTGTCACGGGCGATCATCCGGCCTTCAAAGTCTGCGGTGACCGACTGGTTTTTTTCAATAGCCCTTTTTATGCCGACGAAATGGGTGAGCGTATTGGGTTTGTCGCTTGGCGGGAAAAAATCCAGAAAATTCAGTCCTTCCATTTCGGCCGCACGGTAGCCGATCCGGTCGAAGAAGATGTTATTGGCACGCAGAATACCGCCGCTGCGGTCGAGGACCAGCATGATATCCTGCGACATTCCCATGAACAGGAGAAGCTCGCTCTGTTCCCGGATCACGCGGGGCGTGTCTTCGGGCTGCCCTTGTTTTCCCGCAAGCGCCTTGTTGATTTTGGTCAGAATCGCTCCGGTGTCCTCCGGGCCGATCTTCCTCGACGATTTATCGGTTTGCGAGGCGATGAGGAAACGCTTGTGATCCGAGGTTTCCAGCCAGTCCAACTGGAAACGGATCATTGAGCGGTCAGTCTTCAGCCTGAGTGCGTGAATATCCGACTGCAGGGTTTTCGGGTCGGGAAAGATTTCTCCCCTTTCATCCTCGAAGACGAAAACGTCGAAGATACTGGCGCCGTTTTTTGCGCTATCATTGGGAATTCCGACCAGATCATAGAAAGAGTCTGACGCAAAGACGATTTCCCCGTTTTCAGAAAAGGCGCAGCGGGCCGGTTCCGATTTGCGGTCACGTAGAGAGATGCCCTGCGAGGGGCTATTGTTTTGTTTTGTGGCGGACATTCAAGCGAAAATGAATAAAGGAATCAGTACATACAGCCTTTAAATGTTAAGAAAATTTTCAGGCTGCTGCAAGCGTTCTATGTAAATTCCTTGAGGATATCCCTATCAAAATCTTTGTCAAAAGAAAGCCGGCCCGAAAGATTTTTCGGACCGGAACTCTGAGGGGGCTAGAATAAGACTTAGTTGGTGGCTTTGTACTTCACGCCGCAGCCGTAGGGCGCGGTGGTCGGCGTCTGCACGGGCTTGCCGGCCTTCAGGTCGTCCAGAGCGGCCAGAACGTAGTTGCTTGCGCCCGCGATGCTGGCGGGGTCGGCGTCGGCGACACTGTCAATCGCCCCGGCGTAAGCCACATTGCCTTCGGCATTGATGACAAACATATGCGGGGTGGTTTTGGCGCCGTAGAGCTGGCCGATATCGCCGTTCGGGTCGAGAATGCGGTTCGTGGAGTGAACGCCCGCGTCAGTTTCGATCTTAACGGCTTCCTCTGCGGTGGTGTTGCCCTGCATACCGGGTGCAGACGAGTTAATCGAAATCCAGACTGCGCCGCCTTCGGTGGCTGTTTTCTGGGTGGCCTGCATATTGCCGGATTTGTAATGCTTGACGACAAACGGGCATTCTTGGTTGGTCCATTCGAGGACGACGTTCTTGCCCTTGAGGTCGCTGAGTTTAACTTCATTGCCTTTAATGTCGGTGGCGGTGAAGTCCGGGGCGGGTTGGCCGACTTCGGCGGCTGCGAAGGCCGGGGTTGCGCCGAGGGCGAAAGGAACAAGAGCAAGTGCAAGGATCAGTTTTCTTGATTTATTCAAAAGCATAAGGATATCTCCTCAAACGGGTTTCAGATGGGGTGAACTTACCCGTTTGTTCGCTGTGGAGTCATGAAAGTTACAAAAAAAATTACTCGATCTGCAAAGACACATTCTCGGTGGTGAGCGGGGCCGTCATCCGCTTTCCGTTTTGGACGGCTTCGTGGACGATGCCGGGGGTCAGGATTTGCGGGAGAAGGATAGGTTCCGGGCGCTTTCCGGCTTGATCCGGGGCACCATAGAAGACATAGACGGGAACACCCGAACGCCCGAAGCTTTCCAGATAGGCGGTTATTTCTTTGTCATAATTTGTCCAGTCGCCGATGAGGTATTGGACGTTGGCCTCCTTAAAGGCCTTGTGCGTGGATTCGATGTCGATGGCCAGCCTGTGATTGACCTTGCAGGTGATGCACCAGGCGGCGGTCATTTCGACGAAGACGGGGTCTTGGCTTTCCAGAAGGGCGGCCAGCTTTGCCGGGGAATAGGTTTCGCCGAACGATCCTTCTGCTAACGGGGCTGCGCCCGCCGTTGGGATTTGGGCGACCGCCATCAGGGACATGAGCGGCAGGGCAAGGCAAATCAGCAGGGGTGTGCGGGACATGATTCCGCAGTTGCACAAAGGTTTTTTGAAGTGTGTCAACCAAACGGCCATGGATAGAAATAACATTCCTAAAAGGGTCAGGAACACGCCTTCGGGTCCGGCCTGCTGGGCGAGGATGCTGACCAGCCAGATTGAGAAGGCGAACATCGGGAAGGCGAGGAATTGCTTGAAGGTTTTCATCCATGCGCCGGGGCGGGGCAGGAGTTTCTGCGCGGCGGGGATGTAGCACAAAAGAAGATACGGGAAGGCTAGACCGAAGCCAAGCGCGATAAAAACACTCAAGGCTACACCTGCGCTCTGCACCAGAGCATAGCCGAGGGCCGCGGCCATGAAGGGGGCCATGCAGGGGGTGGCAACGACGGTCGCCAGTGTTCCGGTAAAAAAGCTTCCGGCCATCGAGTGTTTATTGGTGAACTGGCTGCCGATATTGCCCAAGCCCATGCCGATTTCGAAAAACCCCATCAGGTTCAGGCCCACGAGGAAGAGGATATAGGCTAGAGCGGCCACGACGACGGGGTTCTGCAACTGAAAGCCCCAGCCAATGGACGAGCCGGCGGTTTTCAGAAAGACCAGCATCATGCCGACGACAATGAAGCTGGCGATGACTCCGGCGGTGTAGGACAGGCCATGCAGGCGGGCTTCGCGTTTTTCCTTGCCGGAGAGTTTGGCCAGACTCAGGGCTTTCATCGAGATGATCGGAAACACGCAGGGCATCAGGTTCAGGATCAAGCCGCCGAGAAAGGCGAAAAAGAGAGCCGTTGTGAAGGAGGAAATCTCGGGCTTTGCTTTTGCAGGGCTGGGCTCGTTTTGCGCTTGTTTGCTGCCGTCGGATGTGACCGGGGCTGCCGCCCCCTGCTTGGAATTTTCTGGTTGGGCGGTCAGGGCGTAGCCGTGATAGATGCCTTGCTTATTCTTGAAGGTCAGAAGGCCTTTGAGTTTTTCCAGCTTGTCGATCGCGATATCGCCTCTGGGGTGGCGGAGGGTGATGGTTCCGTCTTCAACGGCTGTTTCCGGCTGCGGGAAATGGTTTAAGATTCCCCATTCTTCAGGAAAGAACTCTGCGGTTTCAATCTGTACGTCTTGAAGAAATGACGTATCTTCGGGCGTGAGGCGCATGACCAGCTTTTTGTCGGCTTCGCTGAAGGTGAACGTTCCGGCTAGTTCGGGCGGCAATTTTTCTTTTGCCGCCTTTATTATTGCGGTGTTGTCCTGAGGCGCTTGCGCGGGATCGTTGAGTTTAAGGTCGATTTCTGCCGTTTCGGGGATGCAGACATCGTTGCAGACCAGCATATCGATTTTGGCGTGCAAGTTTTGTACACCTTCTGGGAGGGATGCGGGCAGAGCTAGATTTTGCAGAAGGGTGACTTTTTCGTGATACCCATAGTTTGCAAGAGGTTCAACAAAAATCTTGCTGGGGACCGGCCAGATGATTTCACCCATCTCGAAACCTTCTGGCAGGGTCCATTTGATGCGGATGGGCAGGCCGGAATCGCCGGGATTCGACCAGTACAGATGCCAGTGGGGATAGATCGTATGTTCGATGGCCAGAGTGATTGTCGATCCGGCTTCAACTGTGTTCTTTTCCGGAAGGATGCGGACATCGACATAATGGTCCGGTTCGTCTTCTGGGTTTTCCGCGTGTGAAGGGACGGGGGTCCAGAATGCAAGAACGGCCATCGCCAAAACCAGAAATGGCGTGACTGCGGTGAATGTTCTGCGGCCGCCTCTTGCTTTCATGTTGATTATCCCTTTAGAATTGCGGGGTTTTTAAGGTTTACAACCTGTGTACAGGTTATTCGCCCTTTGTTAATGTCCCGTTACCGGAAACAAGGTAATATTTGCACCATGAACAGCCAGAAGACCAGCCTAGAAAAAACAGCCGACCTTTCGCAAAAGCCGCTTTGGGCACCCTCCCAGGAGCAGATCGAATCTACTACGCTTTACCGCTTTATGCAGGCGCTGGGGGCGAAAAAAAGCGTTAAATTTGTGGATTATGCCTCAATTTGGCAGTGGTCGGTCGAACATTCCGAACAATTTTGGGATTTTTTGTGGGATTTTTGCGATATACAGGGGGATAAGGGGGGCAAAATCCTCGATTCCCATGGCGGAAAGATGCTCGGGGCGCAGTTTTTTCCCGAAGGCAAAATCAATTATGCCGAAAACAACCTGCGGCAAACGGACTCCGTCACTGCGATTATTTTTCGTAATGAGCAAGGTGAAGAGTCTTCTCTTACATATGCAGAGCTTTACAATCAGGTCAGCCTCTGGCAGCAAGCGCTTCTCCGTGAAGGGGTCGGCGTGGGTGATCGTGTCGCCGCTTATATGCCCAACATTCCTGAAACGATTATCGCGGCGCTGGCGGCGGCTTCTCTTGGGGCGATCTGGTCTTCGGCCTCGCCGGATTTTGGCGTACAGGGGGTGATTGACCGTTTCGGGCAGATTGAGCCGAAGATTCTGATTACCGTTGACGGATATTATTATAACGGGAAGGTGATGGATTGCCTGCCCAAGGTCAAAGACGTACAGCCCGCACTGAAGGGTTTGAAAAGGACCGTGGTCATTCCTTTCGCGGGATCGTCCCTTAAAGCTGAAGAGCTTCAAGGCTCTGTCAGCAGCGGGGATTTTACCGCAGACTTTCAGCCCAAAGAGATTACCTTTACGCGGGTTCCTTTTAACCATCCGCTGTTTATTCTGTTTTCCTCCGGCACGACGGGGATTCCGAAATGCATCGTCCACGGGCATGGGGGAACCCTGCTTCAGCATTTGAAGGAGCATCGGCTGCATTGTGATATCAAGCCGGGGGATAAGGTGTTTTATTTCACCACCTGCGGGTGGATGATGTGGAATTGGCTGGTGACGGGGCTGGCGTCCGGGGCGACGTTGCTGCTGTTCGACGGGTCGCCGTTTCATCCCGACGGCAATGTTCTATGGGATTACACCGCCAAGCACGGGTGTACGCTTTTTGGAACTTCTGCCAAGTATATCGATGCCTTGAAGTCGCATCATCTGGCTCCGGGGAAGACGCATGACCTTTCGGCGCTCCGCACTTTGACCTCCACCGGGTCACCCCTGGTTCATGAGAGTTTTGATTATGTCTACAGGGCGATTAAATCCGATCTGCATCTGGCTTCGATTTCGGGGGGGACGGATATCGTTTCGTGCTTCATGCTGGGCAATCCGATCTCTCCGGTCTGGCGGGGCGAGATTCAGGGTGCAGGCTTGGGGATGGCGGTGGATGTGTTTGACGAACAGGCGCAGCCTGCGACGATCAGCGCGGGGGAACTGGTCTGCACCAAGCCTTTTCCGTGTATGCCGGTTTCGTTCTGGAATGATCCCGATTGCGTTAAATACAAGGCGGCCTATTTCGAGCGGTTTGAGAATATCTGGGTTCATGGCGACTGGGTGGAAAAGACCGCGCATGGCGGGCTCATCATCCACGGGCGCAGCGATGCAACCCTGAATCCGGGGGGCGTCCGCATCGGAACCGCCGAGATTTATCGGCAGGTAGAGCAGGTCGAGGCGGTGCGCGAGTCGATCGCCGTAGGGCAGGATTGGGAGGACGATGTCCGCGTCATCCTGTTTGTGATCCTCAAGAAAGGCTGGGCTCTGGATGAGAATCTGATCAAGGAGATCAAAACCAAGATCCGCAACGGCGCTTCCCCGCGCCATGTTCCGGCGAAAATTATTGCGGTTACGGATATTCCGCGTACGAAAAGCGGGAAAATTACGGAGCTGGCGGTGCGGGATGTGATCCACGGGCGGAAAATCAAGAACGTGGAGGCGCTGGCCAACCCGGAGAGCCTTGAACTCTATAAAAATCTTGAGGAATTGAAGAGTTAGGCGAAAAAGGTCTTGCAGGACGCACTTAAATCGTGTTTCTCTACTATTATGAATATTTTCGCTGTCGAGAGAGCTGATCTGAATTGCGGGGCCGCTATGGTTTTCGCAGCAGCGGCGTTGGCAGCGGCAGCAGCGGCGGCCTAGCCGCACAATATCCGCACATAGCGCAAGAGCGCGTTTAGAACACCCCCCGAACACCGGAACAGAAAAAAACAGAGGTTTTGTGCCTTTTTTCAGGTCAAAACTTCAAAAACCAGAATTTTGGAACTATTGAAATGCCACAGAGCCCTGTAAAAGAAATCGTGAAACTGCCTTTGAGTTCGCGCATTACACCCTATAACACGACCATCGAGAATCTGACGCCCAATCCCGGCACCGATCTCCTGCGCTATGCGCGGACGAAGCCGGGGGTCGTCTCGCTCGCGCAGGGTGAGGGCAGCCTGCCCACTCCGCAATTCATCTGCGATGCGGCGATGAAGGCTCTGAAGGAGGAGAACAAGACTTTCTATGCGCCTATCCTTGGCCATCCTGAGTTGCGGGCGGGGCTTTCCACCTATTACAAAAACATCTATGGGCTTGATATTCCTCAGAACCGTTTTTTTGTCACCAGTTCCGCCACGACGGCTGTGCATCTGTCGCTGGCGGCGATTATCAATAGCGGCGATGAGGTTGTGGCGCTGACGCCGATCTGGAAAAACCTGATGAGTGCGATGGAAATCTCCGAAGCCAAAATCAAGCAGGTCGGCATGAATTATATCGCGGGCCAGGGCTGGCAGCTTGATTTGAACCGTTTGTTTGCGGCGTGTACGCCCGCCACGAAAGCGATCATGATTGTCACGCCATCCAACCCGACGGGCTGGGTGATGACGACGGCGGAAATGAAAGCCGTGATGGATTTTGCCCGCGAACGCGGGATCTGGGTGGTTGCCGATGAGGTTTATACGCGTACCGTCTACGGGCAGGTGCGTGCAACGAGCTTCCTTGATGTGTCCGAACCGGATGATCTGCTGCTGGTGATTAACAGTTTTTCAAAAACATGGGCGATGACGGGCTGGCGGCTGGGCTGGATCGTCGGGCCGTCCTCGGCGGAAATGAAAATCTGCGATCTGGCGGTTTACAACAATATGGGGCCGCCGAGTTTTACCCAATATGGCGCTCTGGCGGCGCTGCGGCAGGGCGAAGGGTTCCTGACCGAGCAGATGACGCTCTGGCGCTCGAATCTCGACCTGCTGATGGACCGTTTCGCGCAGATGCCGAAAATTTCCCTGACGCGGCCGGAGTCAAGCTTTTATGCCTTCTTCAAGGTCGAGGGCGAGGAGGACTGTATCGCCTTCTGCACCCGGCTGATCGACGAGGCGGGGCTGTCGCTGGCGCCGGGGTGTTCGTTCGGGGATTGCGGGCGCGGTTTTATCCGGCTGGCCTTCGCTTGTTCGGAGACGAAGCTTCTGGACGCGCTGGACCGGCTGGAGCGTTTTGTTTTCTAGAGAATGGCGCTGCCATAATTAGGGGCTAGGAGGGTACAAGAGTTAGTGTTTATCCGGCTTTAGATGCGCCGCCGTAAAACAGATCATAGAGGCCTTTCTGACGGAAATAGTATCTTGATACGCACATACCCATCATCTTCTTTTCGTTTATTTCTGCTGTTTTTATAGATATTTTTACAACCTTATCAGGTGTATCTGGGTATGGAATTCCATAACGGCAAGTAATACTGTCACTTAATATTTCTGGGTGATCTTTCAACAGTCGAAGATCTGCTTTAGTGTTAGGAGTAGTTCCTATTACCTCTGCATCCTGAATAACTGTCGGACAAGTGTATTGGGGAATTATGAAATAGCCTTCATCGCAGTATATACCTAGGTCAGATGTGCCCTCTTTCCTGGATTTTAATATTTCTTTTACTTCTTCTACTCTCTTTCCTGCATTTTTATCATCGATAGTATATTTAAACTCTGGGTCGCTATCGCAAGATTTATTTGGTTCGCAATCTTTTATTATGTCAGAGTAGTTTGTTAAAATATAATCCTTGGTGTACTTTTCATGTTTTGTTTTGGCTTCTTCAGTATTTGTAGAAGAAACCAATTTTAGTGCGACAAGTATTAGTATTATCGTCACTATCCCCTTGATTAGCGGGGTAATGATCGATTTTTCTACTATTTCACTCCAGTTTATTCCATTTTTCTCCTGAGGCTTTTGCTGTACGTCATTCTCCACAAGTATCTTAATATTGTGAATTACATTTTCTTCCATTTTTTGTTTTTCTATAATTTCCGTTTTATTGTCCGTACTCATGGCGCTTTGTCTATGTATGAAAAGTTTTTGTGTGTCAGGCTAGAATTATCCGAAACCTTAGCGGGTGACAACAATCCTCTCGTAAAATTTTCTTTGTGAATATTCGCGTATTCAGAGCGAGTTTGTCTGAGGATATTTTTTTCTTTCTCTTTGTTGATGAGTCGGGTTTATTGGTTCATTCGAAGGAGAGGCGCGTGAAAACCATCGGGATCGTCGGGGGCTTAAGCCCGGAATCGACCATCGTTTATTACAAGGGGCTGAACGCGGCGGTGCAGGCGCGGCTGGGCGGGCATCACAATGCGCGAATTTTGCTCAATTCCCTCGATTTCGGGGAGTTTGTCGAACTCAAGGCGCGCGGCGATTGGGAGACACAGGGGAAGATGATCGTAGCGGCGGCGCAATCTCTGGAGCGGGGCGGGGCGGATTTCGTTCTGCTCGCGACCAATACCATGCACCGTTTTGCCGATGATGTTCTTGCGGCGCTGAACATCCCGTTTCTCCATCTGGCGGATGCGACCGCCGAGCGGATCAAGGCCAGCGGGCTGAAACGTATCGCTTTGCTTGGCACGGCTTACACGATGGAACAGGATTTTTATAAGAAGCGTTTGAGTCTGCACGGTATAGAGCCTCTTGTGCCCGATGTGGCGGGGCGGGCGCAGGTCCATACCATCATTTACGATGAATTGTGCCGGGGGAACGTGCGAGATCAGTCCCGCGTTGTTTATCAGAGCATTATAGCTGATCTCTTAGGGCAGGGCGCACAGGGCGTGATACTGGGTTGTACAGAGATTACGATGCTGATCGGGCCGCAGGATGTTTCCTGTCCGGTCTTCGATACCACGCAGATTCATATCGATCAGGCTGCGGCATTTGCCTTCGATGAACAGGCGGTGGCGGCATGAGCGGGCTGCGCGGGTATTTCGGCGTCGGGGTCGAGGGGATCAGCAAGGAACAAAACGCGGGAACGATCGTGCGGACGACCCATGCGTTCGGGGGCAGTTTCTTTTTCTCCATCAAGCCGTCGATCGATATTCATGAGCTGAAAGTCTCCGATACGTCGGGGGCGTTCGATCATCTGCCTTATTACCAATATAAAAAACCCGAAGAGCTGGAACTGCCCAAGGATTGTGTTCTGGTTGGCATTGAACTGACCGAGGATGCTGTTGAACTTCCCAGTTTTCGCCATCCGCTGCGGGCGGCTTATGTGCTGGGGCCGGAGATGGGCAGTTTATCGCCGAAGCTGACGGCGCGCTGTGATCATGTCGTGAAAATCCCGATGAAATTCTGCGTGAATGTCGGGGTGGCGGCGGCGCTTGTCATCTATGACCGGATGATCTGCCTTGGAAAATTTGCGGAACGTCCTGTGCGTCCGGGCGGGCCTTTGCTCGATCATACGGTCATCCAACCGAAGAGTCATCGGCGGAGGGTGCGGACGAAACAGACGGAAGACTGAGTGCTTTTTTTAAGGTTTTTTCCTGACCCAGAACTGGTACATCCGGCGGAAGGTATCCGGGTTGGCGATTTCAAATTTATTCCAGTTGTCCAGGTTTGTCCGCTGCGGGTCGTCGGGGAAGGCTTTGGAGTAGTTCTGGTGTAAATCACCATCATTTCGAAAACCGAGAAATTCCAAGCCATGCCTTTTCAGCATATCGTTCAGTTGTGGGATATCGTAACGATGTTCCATAACGTGGAAAATAAGGTCTTTAAATCCAGATTTAAAATAATAATCGCGTGATCTTGTCATCGCTTCAAAATCCGTTTTTCCAAGATATTTTTTTGCAAGGGCACGGAACTCCATCATGCTGTTATTGTTGTTTTCCATCTGTTTTTTAGCGATAATTTTGTGAGCATTTTCAACGTGTTTGCGACCGTGTTGGCTGTACAATGCCAAGTGCATGACGTTTCCGGGTTTAAGAAGGTTGGTAATAACAGATAATCCTTTCTCAGGTTCCTTCATATGGTGGAGCACACCAGAACAAGAAACCAAATCAAAGCTATCCTTTTCCAGTACCTTATCAAGGCCAAGTATATCAGCCTGTTTAAAGGCTACATTCTTAATTCCTAGTTCACGGCCTTTTCTTATAGCGTAAGCAAGGCTTGTTCGACTAAGGTCTACAGCGAGGATCTGGCATTCTTGAAAGGCGTTCGTATAGTATAATGTCTCGCAGCCTGTACCCGTTCCAGCCACAAGAATTTTCAGCTTGTGTTTTGGTATGTATTGTTCGGCTTCTTGGAAGTCTTCCTTGCCGTATGATTCTCTGAGATAACGCCAGCGCGGATAAGGCAGTTCCTCATATTGCTCCTGAACTTTACGAGAGGTGTCTGTTTGTAATTCTGTAAGGCTTTCAATGGTTTTCTTGATCTCCAGTTCTTCAAGCGGTTCGGACAAGTGATATTTTACGAATTGTTTAAATTCGTCGTTTTTTTCAAGAAGATTTTTATATTGCTCCGCTTTTGGAAGTGTATGTATATTTTGATAGCATGAAAGGATGCACAGCGGGTAACTTAGGCTTTCCGTATCTGTTGATGAGTTTATTTTGCTTTTGAGTATTTCAAGCCATTCTTTTTCTTCTGTGCTAAGAAAAAAGACGTATTCTGTGTAAAAACAATAGATTGAGAGCGCCGTAACCAAGGGTAAAAAGGTTTGGTTAAATACGACTCTTTTATCCTTTGAATAGTCTTTAAGTATCATCTTTCGTAAATTAGTCAGCAAACTTTCAAATTCCTGATCTCCGACGATCAAATTTTTCAGCCCCAGAAGAAGGTATGGTGATAAAAGGTATTCTCGATGGGGCATTTTAAGAAAAGCCTTTTCGAATGACTTGAAGTCGCTGTGTTTTTTGAGATTGTAAACTGAAGATAATTCAGGGTCAGTTACCATCAAGCTAAACCATGCCGTTCCCATGCGATCATAATCTAACGTACCGTCTTCCAAGCAGAGTGTTATGAGTCGTTTGATATCCGGGTGGAAAAACTGGAATTTCAGTTTATTGAGAATTTTTATAAATTCAATTTTGTGCGTTTTCTTTTCCGGGGCGGCGGCCATGGCTAGTGCGCTGTACTCGATCGCTTTTGGTATATCTCCTTGTTGATGCTTGATCCGCATCAGGTTTGCGTAAGCTGCGTCATAGTAGGGATCGATTTTTACTGCAGTATGGAAAAGTTCGATGGCCGCGTCAATCTTCTGCTGCATATACCTAAGCGTGCCTAAGTTATGCGCTGCGTCCGCGGTCGGGAAAATGTTGATGGATTCCGTAAGGTATTTTTCTGCGCCGTTAAAATCCTGTTTCTTAATGCAATCGACGGCCTGTGCGTAGACCCTTTTGGCTTTCTCTTCGTTGGACTGAGACGGGGCGGTCTGGGTCATTTCAAAAAAGCTCCTGAAAATCCTTGTCATTGAAGTTTTAATAGAAATTCAGAGGGAAAATCAAATGTTTTTAGAGGTTTTCTTACCTTGTTTTCCCTCGCAGCAGAACCAGTTCCTCCGCTGCTGTCGGGTGGATGGCGATGGTGCGGTCGAAATCGGCCTTGGTGGCGCCCGCGATCAGGGCGACGGCGAAGCCCTGCGTGATTTCCGGCGCGTCCTGCCCGACCATGTGGAGGCCCAGAACCTTATCGGTTTCGCGGTGGACGATGAGCTTGACCAGCGTGCGTTCGTCGCGCTGCGCCAGAGCATTCTTCATGCTCAGGAAATCATCGCGGTAGATGTCGATTTTTCCGGGGAACTTTTCCTGCGCCCGTTCCTCCGTCAGGCCGATTTGACCGACCGGGGGGTTAGAGAAGATGGCGGAGGGGATATTTTCATAGGAGATATAGCGCGGTTTTCCTCCATATAATCTGTCGGCGAGGGCGTGGCCCTCCGCGATGGCGACAGGGGTCAGAGCGATGCGGCCCGTCACGTCGCCGATGGCGAAGATGGAGGGGATGTTCGTCCGGTCGTCCTTATCCACTTTGACCGCGCCGTCTTTCGTCAGTTCGACGCCGATCTCTTTGAGGCCCAGCGGTTCGATGTTGGGGGTGCGGCCGGTGGCGAAGAGAATGGCGTCTGCTTCTATCGTTTTTCCGTCCGACAGGCCGATGCTTAAACCGGATGGGGTTTTTTCGACTTTGGTGACGGTGGTTTGCGGGTGAAGCGTGACGCCCTTCTTGCCCATTTCCTTTTGCAGGAAGGCGCGGACGTCGCCGTCAAAATCCGGGTTCAAAATTTGATCGCGGCGGAAGACGAGATGCACCTCTGAGCCGAGCTGGTTGAAGATGCCCGCGAATTCGAGCGCGATGTAGCCCGCGCCGTAGACCACGAGGCGCTGCGGGCGTTCCGGGAGGGAGAAGACCTCATCCGAGGTGATGCCGTATTCCCTCGCGCCCGGAAGGTCGGGGATATGGGGCTTCGCGCCTGTCGCGATCAGGATGCGTTCGGCGGTGATTGTCTTTCCGCCGACCTCCACGCTGTGCGGGCCGGTGATTTTGGCGGTGGCGTTGAAGACGGTCTGGCCGTCGGTTTCGATGCCCCTGCGGATCATATTGTTCAGGAATTCGACTTCGCCCTGTTGCGCGGCGATATATTTTTTCCAGTCATGGGCGGAGGGGCCGATGCTCCAGCCATATCCTGTGGAATCCGTGATGTGGGAGGCGTAGGCGGCGGCGTAAGTCATGATTTTTTTCGGCACACAGCCGAGATTGACGCAGGTACCGCCGATATGGCGGTTTTCGGCGTAGGCGACCTTTTTCCCGTATTCCCCCGCCACGCGTCCGGCGCGGCCGCCGCCGGAACCGCTGCCGATGATGAAGAGGTCGAAGTCGTAGTCGGTCATTTTGTTTCTTCCGGTTTGTGGCTTATGGCACTATAGGCCGCGAAAGCTGGTTTGAACATGCGGAAATGCAGGAATCGTGGCTGAATTGTTAGGCGCTTGGATCATTGAGCGTACAATTTTATCGGTTCTTGATCTTTTACTATGCGGCTTGATTTGTTTATCTTCACAAAGATAGAGTCAACCATGTGTGATAGATTGAACGACTATTTTTGTCTCATCGGAATACTGGCCACGCTGTTCATTGCTGGATTTGGCCCAAGGCAAGATTCGCCTTCGCCCGATGCCCCCGAATGGTCTTGGTATGAGGGCGGTGTGGAGCTGTACAGCCCACAATTCTCACCCGATGGCATGAGTGTCGTTGTCGTTCGTAAACGTCACAGCTACGACGGCCACGAAGCAGAATCAATACTGGATGATGAAATCAAACGCCATGAGGCTCGAATTGACGCAGACCCGCGATATGCCGATCCGCAGGTCGTAATCTTAACACCCAATGGGCCAATCGAGACAGTGGATTGGGGATGGGAACCTGCTTTTTCACCTGATGGAGCCAAGATTGCTTATTCCGCTCAGGTTTTGCCGATTTCCCGCTATCGAGTGCTTGCATCTACCCTCGAAGGAAATGAGATCAGAATCTATGATAGAACCGCCAATACATCTCGCACGCTGGCAAAGCCAGAGGCCGGTTATTTAACAGAGCCAATCTTTTCTCCCGATGGAAAACAAGTCGCGTATTCGATAGGCGGTGCGGTAAACGGTGCATACGGCGGAAATGTTGGTTTGGGAAGGGTCTCGATTGTCTCCGAATTAAATGAAACTCTCGTCCCTCCTACAAAAACTCATGGTCTTTTTCATCTAGTGAATGCAAAAGGATTTCAGTCCGATCGACTACTCGTCATACGATGCATTCCCGTTAAAGAGGGTACTTTTCTGTCTGACGAGTATCGCTGCGACTTGTTGGGTGCAGATTCCCTCGATACCGACATCTACTCCTGGGGCACCCGGACGCTTGATGACATGAATACATTTAGTTTCGTGCCGGTGGCGAAGGACAACCTGCTGGTCTTTGATCGAGGTTGGCGACAGGTAAAGCAAACTTCAGGGACGCCATCCCAGACCAATCTAGATTATTTATCCGACCCCGGTGCTGTAAGTCCAAATGGTCTTCAGACGGCGCATACCAGTGGTTCGACAGTTTATATACGGGATTTGGTGACCGGCAGACTACAAAGGCAATTCGAAGTAGGCGGGCAGATACAAGAGCTGATGTGGGCCCCCACGTCAAACCGATTGGCGGTCATAGTAACCGAGCGTCTGGAACCATTTAGCCACGACACATTATTCGTATTTTCAATAACTCAAGAGAAATAAACCAATTTCTAATGTATCAGTTTAGACTCGGTCTTGCCGTGGGGAAGGTCTTATGCAGTTTGATACATAATCGGGCGGTCCCAATGCTGCACCGCAGGGGAAAAACCCTTGAAAAGGGCTGGACCTTGGTGGGGGATAACACTATGATGCGGCCAGAAAAAACCTATCGGGTGCCCCGGAGTGACCATGTCCAAAAAAGCCGCCGCCAAGTCTCCTAAAGCCGAATCCAAAACCGAGTCTAAAACTGTCGGGCCGATTAAAACTCCGGCACATTTACTCAAGGACGCTCTCGCGCTCCTGCCCGCGAATTCCCCCGAAGGCCTCAGGCAGCTGCTTGAGGTTTTATTTCATGATATCGACGCGGACGATCTGGGGTTCTTCGAGCCGCAGATTCTGGCCGAGATGGCGGAGAGCCACTGGGCGATGGCGCGGGAGCGCAAACCGGGGCAGACAAAGATCAAGGTTTACTGCCCGGAGGTGCCGGGGCTTGAGCACCGCCGCACGGTCGTGGATATCGTGTGCGACGATCTGGCGTTTCTGGTGGACTCCACGGCGGCGGAGATCAACCGCTATGACTACCTCATCAACATTCTGATCCATCCCAGCGCGGTGCCGGTGTTCGACGAGAAGAAGGGTTTTACGGGGATCAAGGAAGGCGGCAAGAAGGGCGAGGGGCGGCAATCGCACGTCCATGTGCAGATCAACAAGGTTCTCTCCAAGGCGGAATCGAAGGCGCTGGAGCAGGGGCTGCACAAGGTTCTCATTGATATTACGGCGGCGAACAAGCAGTGGCTCTCCATGCTGCAGAAAATGAAGGAGACCTCGACGGAGTTGTCGGTTTCCACCACGCCGCATTCGGCCAGCGAAATCCAGAAGTGCTGCGCGTTTCTGGATTATCTGGCGGACAACAATTTCACGTTTCTGGGTTACCGCGAATATCTGTTCGTGGATGGCAAGGACGGGGTCAAGAGCAAGACAGTCAAGGGGTCGAGCCTCGGGCTTTTGCATGACGATGTCGAGCCGGCCTATATCAGCGAGAGCGATGAGGGATTGCCGCGCAACCTGCAGGAGTTGCGGCGCAGCCTGCCGCCCGTGTCGATTTCCAAGACCAACCGCGTGTCCACCGTTCATCGCCGGGTGCCGATGGACGCGATCGCGGTCAAGACCTATGACGAGAAAGGCGGGGTGAAGGGCGAACGGTTGTTTCTCGGCCTGTTTACGTCCGTGACCTATTCACGCAGCGTGCGCGATGTGCCTTACCTTCGGGATAAAGTCGAGGATGTGGTTCAGCTTTCGAAATTGATGGAGGGCAGCCATGACCGGCGCGCCCTGAGGCATATTCTTGAGAAATATCCTCGGGACGAGTTGTTCCAGATCGAGAATGACGAATTGCTTAAAATCTGCATGAACATCATCCGCCTTCAGGAGCGGCAGCGGATTTCTCTGTTTCTGCGGCGCGATCCGTTCGGTCGCTATATTTCCTGTCTTGTCTATGTGCCGCGGGACCGTTTCGGCACCAAGCTGCGTCTGGATATGGAGAAAATCCTCGAAGAGCAGATGAACGGGACGTGCGCGAATTTCTATACGACTCTCGACGATTCTGTCTTTGCGCGGGTGATGTATGTGATTAACGTCAGCCAGAAAAGCCCGCCGAAATTCAACGCCAAGCAGCTTGAGAAGATGCTGCGCGAGTGCGGGGAGACGTGGCAGGAAAAGCTGGCTTTTGCTGTTGCCGAGGAGTATCAGGACGATACCAAGGTTACGGATCTGACCATCAAATACCGCGAGGCTTTTCCGGTCGCCTATACCGAAAACCACAGGGCGCGGCAGGCCGTGTTCGATATCGAGAAAATCGAGCAGGCGCTGGCGCAGGGAAGGATCGTGCTTGATCTTTACCGCCCGAACGAGACGGAGCAGGACAAGCTGCGGCTTAAGGTCTATCACCCCGGTTCGCCGATCACACTTTCGGATGTGTTGCCGATCCTTGAGAATATGGGATTGCGGGCGATTGCCGAACTGCCGTTCGAGATCACGCCTGCGGGCAGCGCCCAGTCCTTGTGGATTCACGATTTCCTTCTGGAAACGCCGGAATTCAAGGACAAGATCGCGGTCAAGGATGTCAAGGAGCAGTTCGAGAAAGCCTTTACCAAAATCTGGTACAACGAGATGGAGAGCGACGGGCTGAATCGGCTTGTGCTGCGCGTGGGGGCGAACTGGCGGGAGATTACCATCCTGCGGTCCTATGTGCATTATATGCAGCAGGTGCGCTCGCCCTTCAGCCGCACCTATATACAGAAGGCCTTGACGGACAACGCGCTGATCAGCCGTCTGCTGATTGATTTGTTCAAGGCTTATCACGACCCGGCCAACGGCTCGAAATCGAAAGCTCTGGCTGAGGCGTGCTCTGCGAAGATCGAGGCGGAGCTTGAAAAGGTCACGTCCAGCGATCAGGACCGGATTCTGCGTCAGGTCTCGGCATTGGTCGAGGCGACCATGCGGACGAATTATTACCAGCGCGGGACGGAAGAGGGGCGCAAACCTTATCTCTCCCTCAAGCTGAAAAGCGCGCTGGTTCCCGATCTGCCTGATCCCAAGCCGTTCATGGAAATTTTTGTCTATTCACCGCGTGTGGAAGCCATTCACCTGCGCGGGGACAAGATCGCGCGTGGAGGCTTACGCTGGTCCGACCGGCATGAGGATTTCCGCACCGAGGTTCTAGGCCTCATGAAGGCGCAGATGGTCAAGAACGCGGTCATCGTGCCGATGGGCGCGAAGGGCGGTTTCGTCGTCAAGACTCCGACCAAGAGCCGCGAAGAATATATCAAGGAAGGGGTGGAGTGTTACAAGACCTTCATCCGCGGTTTGCTGGATATTACCGACAATCTCTCCGGCGCGACGATCATTCCGCCCAAGGATGTGGTGCGGCGGGACGGGGATGACCCGTATCTCGTGGTTGCGGCCGACAAGGGAACGGCAACGTTCTCCGATACTGCTAACGGGATTTCGCAGGAATACGGATTCTGGATGGGCGATGCTTTCGCGTCGGGTGGATCTGCGGGCTATGACCACAAAAAAATGGCGATTACGGCCCGTGGCGGCTGGGAGTCCGTCAAGGCGCATTTCCGCCTGTTCAACCACGATATTCAGAAAAAGGCTTTCGATGCGACGGGTATTGGAGATATGGCGGGGGACGTGTTCGGGAACGGGATGCTTCTGTCCGAACAGATGCGGCTAGTCGCGGCGTTCAACCATGTCCATATCTTCTGCGATCCCGACCCCGATCCGGTTTCCAGCTTCAAGGAGCGCAAAAGGCTGTTCGATGAGGTGAAGGGCTGGGATCACTACAACACGAAGCTTCTGTCCAAAGGCGGGCGGATTTTCAACCGCAACGAGAAGGTTTTGAGCCTGACGCCGGAGATTCAGAAGCGTTTTGATCTGCCTAAAGACAAGGCGACGCCCGCGGAACTGATCCGGGCGATCCTGAAGGCGCGGACGGATTTGATCTGGTTCGGCGGGATTGGCACGTGTGTCAAGGCGACCAAGGAAACGCATATTGATGTCGGCGACAAGGCCAATGATGCGCTGCGTGTGAATGCCTCGGAAATACGGGCGCGGGTGATCGGAGAGGGCGCGAATCTTGCGCTGACGCAACTCGGGCGGATCGAGCTTTCCGAGAAGGGCGTGCGCCTGAATACCGACTTCGTCGATAACTCCGGCGGTGTCGATTCCTCCGACCATGAGGTGAATATCAAGATTTTGCTGACCGATGTGATGGGCAGCAAGAAGCACAATATGGATATCAAGGCCCGGAACGTCCTGCTCAAGAAGATGACGGAGGAAGTGGCTTCTCACGTCCTGCGGCATAATTACCAGCAGGCGCAGGCGGTGAGCCTTGCCGAATTGCAGGCGCGGGAGAACCTCCAGCTACATGAGGATTTTATCGAGGATCTGGAGCGCGAGCGGGGTTTGAACCGCAAGAACGAAGGGTTGCCGGACAAGGAAACCATCGAAGCCCGTCTGCGGGCCGGGAAGGGGCTGACACGGCCGGAGTTGTGCATCCTGATTTCCTATTCCAAAATCGCCCTGACCAGTGAGTTGCTCGCCTCGAACATCCCCGACAATTCCAAGATGGAAAACTGGCTGGTCGAGTATTTCCCGGACATCCTCGGCGAGAAGTTCCGAACGGAGATCAAGCGGCATCTCCTGAAGCGGGAGATTATCGGCATGACGATCGCCAATTCGCTCGTCAACCGGATGGGGCCGACCTTCACCAAATCCCGTATGAACAAGACCGGGGCGCGGGTGGATCAGGTCGTCGAGGCGTATATCGTGACCCGCGATGCGTTCAAATTGCGTCCTTTGTGGGACGATATCGAGTCGCTCGACGGGAAGGTTCCGGCGGAAGTCCAACTCAAGGCCATGCGGGATATCGCCCAGATGGCCGAGCATACGATCACCTGGTTCCTGACCCGGCTCGGGCGCGACCTGCATCTGGAGAAGGATACCCAGATTTTCGGGGAGAGCATCGAAAGTCTGCGTAAGAATATCGACGGGCTTTTGACCGACGATCTCAAAAACTCGATTCAGGCTCGAATCGATATCGGGGTGCGGGACGGATTGCCGCAAGCTCTGGCGCGGCAAATCGCCCTGATGCCCGTTTTGTCCTCGGCGTGCGATATCATCCGTATCAGTCTGGAGCAGAACACGAACATGATGAACACGACCCGGACCTATTTCGAGGTCGGAGAAGCGTTCCATCTCGACTGGCTGCGGCAGCAGGCGCGCTTTTTGCCCCACGACAACCACTGGCAGAGCGAGGCTTCGGCCGGGTTGCTGGAAAGCCTCTATAGCTGTCAGGCCGGGTTAACTGTGCGTGTGTTGCGTGACCTCAACGGCAAGGCCGGGAAAAGCCCGCGCAAGGACAGTATGCTGGAAGTCTGGCTCAAGGATCACGGGCATCTGCTCAAGCAGTTCGAGCCGTTGTTCGCCGAGTTGCGGCGGGCGGGAACGGTCGATCTGACCATGCTGGCGGTGGCCGAGCAGCGGCTGCGGCAGCTTTTCGGGGGCTAGGGTCAAAACCCACAGCTTTTCTAAAGACCTGCAAACTCGCTCTTTCTTCGCTTCCGCTTCTCAAATACGTCGATGTATTCTGCGATGCGGTTCTCGAAAGCCCGTGTTTTCGCTGACTTTATAAAAGCTGTGAGTCTCTACCCTAAGGGTTTTCGGCGTTTTGTTAAGCGCCAAAAAGCAGAGCCAGAAGGATCAGCAGCCCGAAATCCCTGTTCGAGCGGAAGATGTGCAGGCTGGAGGCCGGGTCTTCGGATTTCCATTCCGTGATTTGCCAGAGCAGATGCGAGCAGGCGGCGAGAATCAACAGGCTGGTCCAGAGACTGCCGCTGCTGATCAAGACGGCCAGCACCAGAAACAGGGCTGTGAGTTCATAAAATCTTTTCACCCATTTCGGGCTGTTTTCGCCAAAGAGAAGGGCTGTGGATTTCATTCCGGCCAGCGCATCGTCCTCCTTGTCCTGATGGGCGTAGATCGTATCGTAGCCCAGCGTCCAGCATATTCCTGCTAAATAGAGGAAAACGCAGGAAAAGCTCAAGGTGCCTGTGATGGCTGTATAACCCATCAGAGCCCCGAAGTTGAAGGTTATTCCCAGAAAGGCCTGAGGCCACCACGTTACCCGTTTCATGAGTGGATAAGCCACGATCAGGGGGATTGTCAGGACACCAAGGACGATGGTCAGGCGATTCATCGTGAGCAGAATCACAAGGCTTATGCTCAAAAGTCCGGCCAGTAAGACCAGCGCCTGCGACCTGCTGACCGTTCCTGCGGCGAGGGGGCGGTTTTTGGTGCGTTCGACCTGCTTGTCCAGATCGCGGTCCCAGAGGTCGTTTATGACGCAGCCCGCAGCGCGCATCAGGACGGCGCCGATCCCGAACAGTCCAATCAAAAACCATGAATAAAGGCTCATACCGAAGAGTCCGCCCGATCCCAGAAGGACTCCCCACCAGCCGGGGAGCAGGAGGAGCCAGATGCCTATGGGTCGGTCCAGTCTTGCGAGATAGGCGAAGGGGCGCAGTTTTTCGGGAAGGCGCTCCTCGATCCAAGGAAGCCTCTTGATATCGGTATGGGTGTTGGTGTTGAGTGTATCGGTCATGACCCAACCTTTATACAAGCTTGTGCGGCTTTATCTCAACGAAGAGTTTTCAGCGGGCCGTGAGATCGCGCTGTCCGACGATCACGTGCATTACCTCCGCAATGTGCTGCGTCTACAGGCGGGGCAGGGTTTGCGCGTGTTCAACGGGCGCGATGGAGAATGGCGGGCTGACCTCAAAAGTCTGGATAAAAAGCGAGGGATTATCACTTTGCAGGAAATCCTCAAGCCGCAAACTCAAGATGGAGCGCGGATTCGGCTTTTGTTTGCGCCGATCAAAAAGCAGCGGATGGATTTTCTGATCGAGAAGGCGGTTGAGCTAGGGGCAACGGATTTTTATCCGGTCCTGACGGGGCGGACAGAGAACAGGCATTTAAAGGCCGAGCGGCTTTCCGCTCAGATCATTGAGGCAGTGGAGCAGTGCGAACGGCTTGATCTTCCGGTCCTGCATCCCATGGACAATTTGCAAAATATGCTGAAAGCGTGGGACGGACCGAAAATTCTGGCTTGCGTGGAGCGTACCGAGCCTCCGGTTCTTTCTTCCGCCCCTTTATCAAAGGACTGCGCTTTTCTGATTGGGCCGGAGGGCGGGTTCGATTCCGAAGAGGGCGAACTTTTGAAGAATTCTGCCAAGGTTCAGGCTGTCGGCCTTGGAGACACGATCCTGCGGGCGGAGACGGCGGCGCTGCTTTGCCTGTCCTATGCGCGTATGCAGCTTTTATAGAAACTCCTGAAAAACATTTTTTTACAATGCTTAGGGTCTTGAAATTCAAACGATATGGACGTATTTGTTTGTTACTTGCCCCCCGCGTAGAAACCGGAAAGGTCCGTTTAGGGATATGGTCCTCTTAAGACATTCAGTTATTCGCAGACTATTTGCGGCGTTTGCCGTTTTTTGCCTTGTGTTCGCGCTCGGCGGTGCGGGCGTTTCGTGGGCTCAGGGGATGGCGATCGACTTCCAGCCTCCGGCGACCGACTCGGCGCAGCGGATTCATGAATTTCACAACTTTTTGCTCTATATCATCATCGGCATCACTTGTTTTGTGCTGGTTTTGCTTGTGGTCGTTATTTTTCGTTTTAACGCCAAGGCTAATCCTGTTCCATCCAAGACGACACATAATGTGATGCTGGAGATCGTGTGGACGATTATCCCGGTCGTGATCCTGATTATCATCGCTGTTCCCTCGTTCCAGTTGCTTTACAAGAACGAGCGGATCGAAAATCCCGAGATGACCCTGAAGGTCACCGGGTTCCAGTGGTATTGGGGGTATGAGTATCCCGATCAGGGCGATATCGCCTTTACCTCGTATATGATTCCTTCAGACAAGGTGGATGCCGCGAAGGGGCAGAAGCGCCTTTTGTCTACGGATAACAAAGTCGTCCTGCCTGTCGGTGTGACGATTCAGGTTCTGGTGACTGCGGCGGTCAATGACGTTATCCACGCGTGGGCGATGCCGGCGTTCGGGATCAAGACCGATGCGGTTCCGGGGCGACTCAACCATACATGGTTTAGAATTAACAAGCCGGGCGTGTATTACGGGCAGTGTTCGGAACTGTGCGGGAAGGATCATTCCTATATGCCGATTGAGGTCTGGGCAGTTGAAAAACCCGTGTTCGAGGAATGGGCCGCACTGGCCAAGGTGGATGCCGACAAGGCGCAGGAGTGGATTCAGGCCAATCATAATCCTGCCCATAAAGGCGTTGTTTCGGAGCCGATTATGTCTTCTCCTGTTCCTGAACAGCCCGTATCCGATCAACCGACTCTCGAACAACCTGATGGGAGCAGCGAATAATGGCTGACCACGACCACGATCATAAGCCCGGTTTTTTCGTCCGCTGGTTTTGTTCTACGAACCACAAGGATATCGGGACGCTTTATATTATTTTCTCGATACTGGCCGGACTGATCGGCGGGTTGTTCTCTATGGTCATGCGGTTAGAGCTGCAGGAGCCGGGGGTCCAGTTTTTGGTCGATGCGGCGGGCAATCCCGATGGGCATATGTGGAACGTCATTATCACCGCGCACGGCCTGATCATGGTGTTTTTTGTGGTTATGCCCGGTTTGATCGGCGGGTTCGGGAACTGGTTCGTGCCGCTGATGATCGGGGCGCCGGACATGGCGTTTCCAAGGCTTAATAATATCTCTTTCTGGCTTCTTGTGCCTTCGCTGATCCTTCTGGTTGGATCGGCTGTGGTCGGCGGCGGGGCGGGGACCGGGTGGACGGTTTATCCGCCTCTGAGTTCCAGCGGGCATCAGAATATGGCTGTGGACATGGCGATCTTCTCTCTGCATCTTGCCGGTGCCAGCTCTATTCTGGGCGCGGCGAATTTCATTACGACGATCTTTAATATGCGTGCGCCGGGGATGACGCTGCACAAGATGCCGTTGTTCGTCTGGGGGATGCTGGTCACGTCCTTTCTGCTGGTTCTGGCGGTTCCAGTCCTCGGCGGTGCTATCACCATGCTGCTCACCGACCGGAATTTCGGAACCAAGTTTTTTGTTCCCGATGGCGGCGGCGATCCGATCCTTTACCAGCATCTGTTCTGGTTCTTCGGGCACCCCGAGGTCTATATCATGATCCTGCCCGCGTTCGGGATCGTCAGCCATATCGTGTCCACCTTCTCCAAAAAGCCGATCTTCGGGTATCTGGGGATGGCGTATGCGATGGTCTCCATCGGGTTTGTTGGATTCATCGTCTGGGCACACCATATGTATACGGCGGGCATGAGCGTGGATACCGAGGCTTACTTTACGGCGGCCACGCTGATTATCGCGGTGCCGACGGGGATCAAGATTTTCTCGTGGATTGCCACGATGTGGGGCGGATCTATTGAGTTCAAGACGCCGATGCTGTGGGCCATCGGGTTTATCTTCCTGTTCACAGTCGGCGGTGTCACGGGCGTGGTTCTGGCCAATTCCGGCATGGATACAGCCTTACACGATACCTATTACGTCGTTGCGCATTTCCACTATGTTCTCTCGTTGGGTGCGGTGTTCGCGCTGTTTGCCGGATTCTATTACTGGATCGGGAAAATCTCCGGGCGGCAGTATCCCGAATGGATGGGGCAGATTCATTTCTGGACGACGTTTATTGGCGTCAATGTCACCTTTTTCCCGCAACATTTCCTCGGGCTGAACGGTATGCCGCGCCGGATCATCGATTATTCCGCTGACGCCGAATATGCGGTGTGGGCGGACTGGAACGCGATTTCGTCCTACGGTGCCTATATGTCCGGGGCTTCGACGCTGTGGTTTATCCTGGTGGTGGTGTACACACTTACGGCCGGAAAGAAGGCCAGCGCGAATTACTGGAACGTCCAGCCGCAGTGCTTTACGCTGGAGTGGTCGGTGTCCTCACCGCCGCCTTTCCACCAGTTCGATATCCAGCCGAGCGTGAAATAGGTCTGGTTATTTATGCCAGGCTGTGTTCCGGGCCTTCGGTTTCCTCGATCAGTTTTTCCAGCTTGTCCTGATGCGGTCTTACGGCTTTTTCGACGGCTTCCCAGCCGCGGTAGTTCTCAAACATATCTTTGGCGCGTTCACCGATCAGGCGGATGCCCTCGACCGGCGTGACGTTGCCCAGCTCCGATGCCCGCACCTGCATCGCGGCGAAGGCCTCGAAGACCTGATCGATTACTTCGTCGGGGGTATCGACAACGTGCTGGGCCAGTAGTTCGCTGTTGGCTTCTTCGATTTGAAAACTGGCCGACTCATAGGAGATGCTTTCATCGCCGTTGCCCATTTCCTCTATGATTTGCTGCGTTCTGGCTTTGTGCTGAGATATGTTGCTCATTTTATTATCCTCGTTTTTTAGCGACCGTATTATAGTCCTTTTTAGGAACGAAAGCAGATAAAATTTCGTGACCTTTTGTTTTTCCGTGGTAAATAAGGGGCATGAGCAATGTCCTTTCCAGTCCCTTTCCGGTTGTTGACGAATCCCGCGTCGGGGATTTCATCGCGTTGCTTAAGCCGCGGGTCATGAGCCTTGTGGTTTTTACCGGGTTTGGGGGGCTGTGGCTGGCTCCGGGACTTGAAAGCATGAACCCCATTCTGGCGTTAATCGCAATGCTCTGTCTGGCTATTAATGCCGGGGCGGCAGGGGCGATAAATATGTGGTTTGACCGCGATATCGATGCGGTGATGAACCGCACCCGCGGACGCCCGATTCCCATGGGGCGCGTGGATGAGGCGGAGGCACTGGCCTTCGGCATCACGCTCAGTCTTTTCTCCGTGATGCTGATGGGGTTGGCGTTGAACTGGGTTGCGGCAGGGTTGCTGGCCTTTGCCAATCTTTTTTATGTTTTCGTCTATACGATGTGGCTGAAGCGCCGTACGCCGCAGAATATCGTGATCGGCGGGGCGGCGGGCGCGTTTCCGCCGATGATCGGGTGGGCGGCGGTGACCGGGGATATCACCCTTGAGCCGATCATACTTTTCCTGATTATCTTTTTCTGGACGCCGCCGCATTTCTGGGCGCTTTCGCTTTACGCCAACGAGGATTACAAGCGGGCCAACATCCCGATGATGGCCGCCGTTCACGGGCTTAAGGCTACAAAAATCCAGATGGTTCTTTATACACTGGTTCTCTTTCCTTTAACCCTTCTTCCCTATTTTCTGGGCATGGCGGGGCCGATCTATCTGGCCTTGGCCGTGCTTCTTAGCGGGTTTTTTGTCGTGACGGCGGTGAGTGTTTTCCGCTCTGAGGACCTCAAAAAAGCGCGGCTGATGTTCGGGTATTCCGTTTTCTATCTATTTGCCCTGTTTCTGGCGCTGATGATCCATGCCGTATAGCGATCTGCATAAGAAAAAACTCAAGAAGAATCTGGCTGTTCTGGGGGCTATCTTGGGGCTTTGCGCCTTGATCCTGATTGTCACCATTATCAAGCTACAGGGATCATGAGTTACGAGAGCCGCTACTCCTTTCTTCCTTCCGTGGTGTTTATTTCCGGTTCTACGGGTGATTTCGGTTGGGCTTTCGCCGAGCGGTTTGCGGCGCTCGGAAGCAAGTTGATTCTGGCCGGGCGGGATGTCCAGAAGCTTGAATCCCTGAAAGAGGCGGTTCTTGGCCAGGATAAGATTGCGGTTCATCTCTGCGCGTTCGACATGACCGATAAAAAGGGTATGGAGGCGGCTATTAACACTCTGCCTGAGGGGTTCAGAGATATCGACCTTCTGATCAACAATGCCGGGCTGGCTTTGGGCCTCGATCCGGCGCCGACCTGCGATCTTTCCGACTGGGAAACCATGATCGCGGTCAATAATACGGCCCTTGTCCAGATGACGCGCCTGATCCTTCCCGGCATGGCGGCGCGGAAGAGGGGGCATATCATCAATATCGGCTCGACGGCGGGCACCTACCCCTATCCGGGGGGGAATGTCTATTGCGCGACGAAAGCGTTCGTGAAGCAGTTTTCGCTGTCTTTACGGGCGGACCTGAAGGGAACGAATATCCGGGTCACCAATATCGAGCCGGGGATGGTGGAGACGCAGTTTTCGGTCGTCCGCTTTAAGGGCGATGCCGAAAAAGCGCGGAAAGTCTACGATAATACGGAAAATCTTCATGCGGAGGATGTGGCGGAAGCCGTGGTCTGGAGCGCGACTTTGCCCCCGAAATTCAATGTTAACCGGATTGAATTGATGCCTACGACGCAAACTTTTGGGCCTTTGGTTGTGGAACGCTTTGATTAAATTGGGGAAATGGTGTAGTATGGTTCGTCTTTTTGGTTTATTTGGAGTTGTTTTTATGCCCCGGCCCCTTTTTATCCGTCTTTGTTTTATCTTCTCTTTTGTGCTTTTGTCTCCTGTTCCGGTTTATGCTGAGGAGGGGCAAACGGAGGAGGCTGCTGCCCCGGCTTCCTGCCCCACCTGCACCAAGTGCGGCGATGCAGAGCAGGGCTCGGTGGAAACAACTGAAGGCGGTTATTGCGATATTTATTCAAGACAGCTTGATTACCGCAAGCACTCTAAAGCGTACAGAGAGACTATCGAGAAGCGCCGCGTGGCTTTTGAAGCTCCCCGTATAGAGGCTCTTGAAGCTTTCCGCAGAAACCGTGAGGAGTTGTATAAACAGGAGTCCAAGGAGTATCAGCTCGAGTTGGCGCGTGAAGCCGAGGAAGCTGAAAAGGCTCTGGCCGCCAAGAATGGCGCTGAAGATACTGACGGCGCGGAAGTTATGGGAGACAAAGCAGAGACGATGGAAACCGCTTCTGTCTCTGAAGAGGGGGCGCCCGCCGAGGAGACCGAGTCTGCCGCTCCTGCCGAGGGTGTGAAGGAAAAAGTCATTGAGGAGTCGGACAGCGAGGCCAAGCCGCGCAAGAAGATCATCATGCCCGAGGATGCGCCCGATTTTTAGGGTTGGTCCGGTGTGATTTTTTTGGATGCTTGTTCTTTACGCCCCTTTCCGAGGGGCGTAATGTTTTGAGGCAGGAGGGCTCATGTTCACCGGGCTACAGCACTGTTCGGGGCCGCATGAAGGGGCGTTGGCGCAGGTCACGAAATCTGGCGGGACGGAGACCTTAACGTATATGCATACAGATCACTTGATGACACCACGCTTCGGCACCAACGCAGCGGGCACGACTGTCTGGACATGGGATTCCGGCGCGTTCGGCAAGGAAGTGCCAACGGGTACGGCGACTGTCAATCTCCGCTTCCCTGGCCAATTTTACGATTCCGAGACGACGCTTTTCTACAACTGGAACAGATACTACAACCCGGCCACGGGGCGGTACGTTTCAAGCGATCCTATGGGTATTGATGAAGGCTTGGGCACATATAACTATGTTGAGCAAAATCCGCTCTTACATATCGACCCTGAAGGTCTTGCAAAAAGAGAACGATTCGCTCCTGGCTTTCCAGAAACATATAAACGCAAGGTGCTCAGGGCGATTACAAGGGCTAAAGAATTACTCGATTCGTGCAAAGCACCTTGCTGTGTGACGCAGAAGGATATTGACAGGATGAAACTAGCCCTCGACAAGGCGACCTTCAAATATGAGAAATTTCTTAAGGACAAAAACGGAAATATCGTGCCGGATGGTTGTGCAAGAGCTGATGCAGCAGGCGAAGGAGACAAGATAAGCATATCTAAACTTGGTATCACAAACAGAGCTGGGTGCGGCTGCAAACTTTCGGCCTTACTAGCTCATGAAGCATTTCACTACCTAAAGCCAAAAGGTTCAGATGAAGAAGAAGATAAGCAAGAGGCAACTGCTATCAATGTGGAAAAGATGTGCTTTGGGTGCAAACCCGTTACTAAAGAATAACTCCGCAGAAAACTAGAAATTGTAAGTAGCTAAAAGTTCTTTCTGTTTTTATGAAAGGGAATTTTCTGTTCAATGAGAAACTTGATAATAGCTGACCAAGACCTTTATTCGGTCGGGCCTGAAAACAAGAAGAAACCCGCGAAGTCATTTCTTGGGTATTTCTTCATTGCGGCCATCACCATAATTGCACTCTCATCGAACGGAAATGCACAAACCCCATACGCAAAAGGGCGAATTCCAGTCACAGATGAAAGTTATTTTTTTCTAGACAATGCAACACTTCCTGAACCTTATGCATCGTTGGACCAAACGCTAAAACCGATTCAGTTGTCCAGACTTCTTGATGAGAGAAATGTATTCCCAGAAATGCATGATATTCTGGAAGGCGACAAGAGGGTAATAGGAATTCGTATTTTGGCAAAAGGGCGTGGTGCGGGTCAGAGGCATTCAACATGGTCTGAAAACCTCACTTTCTTGCTCCCTCCATCGCCGAAAACAGCCAAGAGCACAGAGAGGTTTGAAGCGTCGAGAATTATTGGGATCTACTCCACAAGTGGTAAGGAAGCGCGATATTCATTCATGGGCTTTGTCGCGAGCGGAGGAACGCTGACCGTTTCAAGTCTTGATCATGAGCGCTTGAGAGTCAGCATTGATCTGACTTTCAAGCGCATTGACGTAGATGCCTCACTCTATATTGAAGATGATATTGACGATAGAGAATATCTTGATGAAATTAGGAAAGAAAAGGCTTTATTCTCATTGATAAAATATAGAAAGACGTTTTTAGTCCAAAGAAAAGGCTATAAAGACCTCTCTACTTGGGAAGGGCGGCCGATTGCGGAGGGAGGAGAGAGAGCTTGTGATCGGTGTGACTAGGGACCGACTGGAAGCTCAGTGTCAGTGGAAAAGATACTTCCATTCGTGAAGTCTTGTTATTTCGTTAAGTTGGGTTTATGGCTCGTGCCCTGCATCTTTACCTCTTCGAGTCCGTCGGTGCAGCGATGAGCGCACTTCCGGCGAACCGACTTCGAGTTCGGCCTCTTTCACCTTGCCCTTGAACACTTCGGGCGTTGGATTGCGCTCGGCCTCTGGCGTCGCGATCCGAACCATGTCAGCTGTGAGCTTCTGCATTTCCTGTTCGTGCCGATGGCGCATCTCCGCGAAGTTCGTCTGAAGGTTCTGGCGCCGATCGAGCTGTATTTCGACTAACTCCTGCCGTTGCTCGCGGTCACGCACATGGCATTTCCACGCGTCCTTCTCATTTTCCTTCCTGAGTTTCCAGTATTTGAACGTGAGCTTGTCCCAGAGACCCTTGAAACCCTTGCGGATGCGTGAGGCCCGGATGTTCTGCTCCTCGTTCCAGCGCTTCTCCTGAAATGTCTTCTGCGCCGCCCGATCCTTGCGGTGCTGCTCGGTCATGGTCCTTTTGATCCGAAGCAGCGGGCGTAGTTCCTGCTCGTGGGTTTTCTGTAGCTCGGCACGGTACTTCTCGAAGAGGCCGCGCACGGTCGCGCCGATCTTTTCCTTCGCTTCCTCGACCGTCGGTAGCGCCGTGTGCTTGCCGAGGCGTTTCTCCAACGCGTTGGCCTTGATCCCGAGTTGCTTGCTCAGGGAAAAGACCTCGCCGGTGACATCGACGGCGACGAACCCTCTTCGGTCGCCCTGCGCGAGGAAGAAGCCGCGCTCAATTCTCACAACTCCCTCTTTACGCTTCTAGCTGAGGGGCGTAATGTTCTCCTTATGTCTATCGACCCACAAACAGCGCTGAAGGACAAAAACCGCACAGTCGGCTTGGCGGTTCTGGGCGTTGTTTGCGTTATGGGCGGGCTCGCCTATGCCTCCGTGCCGCTTTATGCGCTGTTCTGCCGGGTGACGGGGTATGGGGGGACGCCGCAGGTGGCGGAAGCCCTGCCGGACCGGATTCTTGACCGCGCCGTGACCGTGCGGTTTGATTCCAATGTTTCCGATACGCTGGACTGGGATTTCAAGCCCGAGCTCAAGACCGTTAAGGTCCGGCTGGGGGAGCGGGGGGTCATTGCCTATCTGGCGCGGAATAACTCGGGGGCCGCCGAGACGGGGACGGCGGTTTATAACGTCAGCCCGCCCAAGGCCGGACCCTATTTCAACAAAATCCAGTGTTTCTGCTTCGGGGAGCAGGTTTTGCAGGCCGGGGAGGAGGCGCATATGCCCGTGCTGTTTTATATCGATCCGGCGATGGACGACGATCCGAACCTGAAGGATGTTAAAGAAATCACACTCTCGTATACATTTTTCAAAACTGAGTCCTCCGCCCTTGAAGAAGCGATGGAAGCCTTTTACAATTCGGATAGCGGTGCTATAAGCACCACGGATTTCTGACGGATTTCCCTTTCTTACGTTAAGCAGGAACACCCCAATGGCCGATCATATCGAATACTCCACCACCGGAAAGCCGCACCCCTATCATCTGGTCCGCCCGAGCATCTGGCCGCTGATGGGGGCTTTGGCCGGGTTTTTGCTGGCGTGCGGGGCGATCATGTATATGCACAAGGTGCATCTGTTCGCCGATCCGGCGAACGGGGTCGAGGGTTTTAATGTCGGCCTGAGCGGGGTTTTTGTGGGTCTGGCTGCGGTTTTGCTGGTCATGTTCTTCTGGTGGAAGGACGTTGTTCATGAAGCTGTGGCGGAAAAGGCGCACACGCCGATCGCCAAGGTCGGGTTCCGTTATGGCATGGCGCTGTTCATCGCGTCGGAGGTCATGTTCTTCGTGGCGTTTTTCTGGGCGTTCTTCAGTTCAGCCTTTTATCCTACGGAGTTTATCGGCTATGTCTGGCCGCCGGCGGGGATGCACGTGATCGAGCCGTTCGATCTGCCGTTTATGATGACTCTTATCCTTTTGCTCTCGGGCTGCTGCGTGACCTGGGCGCACCATGCGGTTCTTGAGGGCGATAAAAAGGGTCTGGCGATGGGCTTGGCGCTCTCGGCGTTTCTCGGGTTTTTCTTCATGGGGTTCCAGGTTTACGAATACGCGCACGCGCATTTCACGTTTAACGAAAACGTCTATACGTCCGCCTTTTACATGGCGACCGGGTTTCACGGGTTCCATGTGATCGTGGGGGCGATTTTCCTTTTTGTGTGCTGGCTTCGCGCCCTCAAGGGGCATTTCACCGCCGAGAGCCATTTCGGATTCGAAGCTGCGGCGTGGTACTGGCATTTCGTTGACGTGGTCTGGCTGTTCCTCTTTATTGCGATCTACTGGTGGGGCAATACGGTCGGGATGGATCTGCGGCCCCAGTAAGGGTCGCGGTCATGGATACCTCCCTCGTCCGGCTGGCTTTGCGTTGCAAGTGCCCGCGCTGCAAGGAGGGGAATCTCTATAAGGATACGTTTAATCTCGCCTTGAACGATGTTTGCGCCGTGTGCGGCCTCAAGCTTGCTGACAATGACAGCGCGGATGGGCCGGCGGTTTTTCTTATCTTCATCCTCGGTTTTCTTCTGGTGCCTCTGGCTCTGCTGCTTGATGCCTGGATTCAGCCGCCGTTGTGGGTACACGGCGTGCTGTGGACTTTGGTAGCGCTGGTCTTGACGCTGGGGATGCTCAAGCCGATCAAGGCCTATATCCTCGCGCTGCAATTCAAGCACCGCCCGGGGGACTGGTCGTGAAGTTCCCCGTCTGGGCGATGGTTTTTACCGTGCTAGGGGCGGCCTTGCTTTTCCGCCTCGGGTTCTGGCAGCTTGAGCGATCAGCGTGGAAAGCGTCCTTACTCGAATCCCTTGAAAAATCATCTTCTGCTGAATCCCTGTCGCAACCGTTATTGAAAGAGGGGCAGAGTTTAAATGCGTTGCAGGAATATCAGAGCGGTTTCATCGAAGGCACGTATCTGCTGGACCGCAGTATTCTGCTCGGGCCGCGGCTGCATGACAAGGTGCCGGGGTTCCATCTTTTGACTCCACTGAAAGCCGGAGAGGCGGTGTTGTTCGTTAATCGGGGGTGGGTTCCCAAGGGTTATTCCTTGCCTGCGGCCGGGCCAGTTCCTGTGCGGGTTGCTGGCCTGCTGCGGACGCCTGAAGCGGCCAATTTTTCCGTTCCCGCCAATCAGCCGGAAAAAAATCTCTGGAGCCGTTATGACCTTGAAGCGTTTGCCCTGAGCCGAAAGCTCGAAGGCGTCCTGCCCTTCGTTTTTTATCTTGAGTCCGAGAGGTTTAGCGAACAGGTGCCTTTCGAGAATCCCTCGCCGACTGCTCTGACTTTGCGGCCTTCGCTCAGCAATAATCATGCCGCTTACGCGGTTTTCTGGTTTATCATGGGGGGGCTGTTAATCCTTTTTTATTACTTGAGATTTCATAATAATTTTAGCCGGAAGCCGTGAGGCCTCCCTTCAGAGTTTTCCGGCTTTTTCGAGATGTTCGCGTTTCCCAGCGGCGCCATCTTCCATAATATTCACAGCGTGTGGATGAAAATTTTCTTTTCGGAATTTTCCGGTTTGCCTTCGTGCCCCGATTTTGTAGACTGGCACCGATTCAAGCATGAGACCCCGTGCTGGTTGTCGATATTGGTTATGATATGAAGCCAGTTAACATTGAGAGACGCGTGAGATGCTGAGAAGATTTAAGTGCTCCTTTCTGGTTTTTGCTCTGGCGGTGGCTGTGAGTTCCCCTGCGGCGGCGAAAAGCGTAAAACCGCGCCTGCTGGTTCAAGAAGGCGACTGGAAGGCCTATGTCCTGACTGATAATAATCAGAAGGTCTGTTACATGGTCAGTGAGCCCAAGAAGATGGAAGGCAAGTATTCCACCCGCGGGAAGGTTTATGTGCTGGTGACTCACAGGCCTTCGGAGAATACGCAGGATGTGTTCAGCTATATCGCCGGATACAGCTACAAATCCGGAGCTTCGGTCAAACTCAAGATCGACGGTCAGTCCTTCACCCTTTTTACGCAGGGGGACACGGCGTGGGCGGAGGATCCTAAAACGGACAAAAAAATTTCCGGTTTGATCCGTTCTGGCTCCAAAGTGACTGTTCAGGGAACTTCATCCCGTGGCACCCTGACCACCGACACGTTTAGCCTGAAAGGTTCAGGCGTGGCCTATAAAGCAATCTCAAAAGAGTGCCGCGTATAAGTCAGTATTTTCAAGGGAATAGCGATATTAGGAGAATATTCCCGAGTAATTTTATGTTTTTATGGCAATAAAAGGCGATCAAAACTTGGAAAATTGTTAATGATATGCTAACAGGATTCAAACTCTTCTCTGAATATGCTATGGTGCAGGGGATTTATTCCTCTCCCTTTCCTGTTCAGGAAAGCTTTTTACTAAGATTGGAGTATGCTTTTGCGGTTGTTTAACACGCTTGCCCACCACATTTCTGTTTACCGCCTGCTACCCGTTCGCCGGAGATACGTCCTGACCAGGACCAATCGTCCGCGCCTGCGTTATGTGACCGGCTGTGTTGCGCTTGCTGTTTTAGGTTCTGTCAGCCTGACCGGTCTTGTTTCGCCCTCCATCGCCTCTGTGGCTCATAATTCCGCCGAAGAAGATTTTACCGCTCCTGTCAAAAGTGCATCTCTGTCCGGGCTTGGGTTGCAAAATGTTGCCTCCGCCTTGTTTGGCTCTCTGGAGAGTGCCGAAGGGGAGATGGTCAACGCGCTTGCGAATATTCAGCCTGCCGCTGGGGAAGGGCTGGATATTGCTCCTGCCCCCGCCCCCGCTTCTGCTCCTGTCGTTGCTGTGGCTGTTCCGCCCGTCAAGGTCCAGAAAAAAGATATTCGTCCTGCCGGGCCGCGTGAAGAAATGATCCGGATCGGGACGGGCGAGACGGTTGCCGGTGTCCTTCAGGAGGCCGGGGTCAGCGGTCTTGACGCCCATAATATCGTCAAGGCGATGAGTAAGCATTTCGACCCGCGTGACGTTCGTGCGGGCCAGACCCTGTCGGTGCGTGTTGAGCCCGGTCATGAGGGTATGGAGTTTGAATCCCTCAAGATGAAGATCGACCCGATCAAGGAAGTCGTGGTCAGCAAGAAGGCCGAGAATGATTTCCGGGCCAAGATCGTCGAGCGTCCGGTTTATGTCCATGTCGATGCCGTGAATGCCAAGATCGATAATTCCCTTTACGGTTCGGCGGCTCATGCGGGTATTCCGGCTTCCGTGGTTTCCGAGATGATCCGCATTTATTCGTATCAGGTGGATTTCCAGCGTGACATCAAGGAAGGCGACAAGTTCGAAATTCTCTATGAAACCTATAAAACCGAGGATGGGGATTTTGCCCGTTACGGCGATATTCTCTATGCCAATCTGGCGATCGACGGGAAGAAGATTCCTGTTTACCGCTATGAGAACAAAGACGGGCAGGTGGATTATTACGGCGAAGACGGGATGACCTTCAAGAAGACCCTGATGCGGACGCCTGTTGACGGGGCGCGGATGTCTTCCGGGTTCGGAATGCGGCGTCACCCGATCAGCGGCTATACGAAAATGCACAAGGGGATCGACTTCGCCGTGGCGATGGGAACACCCATCTATGCCGCGGGCGACGGGACGGTCGAAATTTCGGGACGAAAGGGTGCGTATGGAAATTATGTCCGCATCCGCCATAATAATGAGATGAAGACCGCCTACGCCCATATGCAGAAAATTGCCAAGGGCATTACGCCGGGGCAGAAGGTCAAGCAGGGGCAGATCATCGGTTATGTCGGCACCACGGGCCGCTCGACAGGACCGCACCTCCATTATGAAGTCCTTCTCAAAAACAACCCGGTGAACCCAAACAGCGTCAAGCTGCCGACCGGACAGAAGCTGGCAAAAAATGAAATGAAGAGATTCAAGGCTCATGTCTCCAGCGTCAAACAGCAATACGCCTCGCTGACCGAAGGCCTGAAATACGCCCAGTACGAGCCGAAACCTTAAGTTCCCGTTCCGTGATTTTTCTGATACGCGCTGGATCGTGGCGGTGTTGGAGCGTTTTCGGTATTTTAATATCGTCATCTTCGTAACTTTCCAGAATTTTCGGATTTCAGGTTTTTTGGCATTGAGCATTTCTTAACAAGGGTGTACAGTGACCCCCAGTTTATATGTTTGCGGCTTTGCGTTTGTTGTTACGTAAAAGGTTCCGCCGAGCTGCAAGCATCAAATCAATGTTGTAAATAAAGGCGCCGGGCTGGCGCATCGCTGCTATTGCAGGGCTGCAGGCTTGCGCTCAGGATGGAGAATAAAATGACAAAGCGTATGCTTATTGACGCCACCCATGTTGAGGAAACACGGGTTGCGATTTGTGACGGGAACAGGCTGGTCGAATACGACTACGAAAGCAAGAACCGTAAACCCCTTAAAGGCAGTATTTTTCTGGCGAAGGTCACACGTGTTGAACCTTCCCTGCAAGCGGCGTTCGTGAATTTCGGCGGCAACCGCCATGGTTTCCTGCCTTTTTCCGAGATTCACCCCGATTATTTCCGGATTCCGATCGAAGACCGCGAGGCGCTGATGGCCGAGCAGGAGGCGTTCCTCAAGGCTCATGATGAGCAGGAGCAGCGCGAGGAAGAACTGGCCGAACAGTCCGGGGGTGCTGAGGGTTCCTCCGAGAGCCCTGACGATGAGAATTTCGAAGCCGGGGAGGGTGATCTTCCCGCCGTTGAAGAAGTCGGCGGCATGGTTCCTTCGGTTTCCGAGGATGACGATGAGGGTGGCCAGCCTTCAGGTTCGGATAGCCGTTCCGAGGATCAGGTCTCAGGGTTATATGATGACGATGATGGTTATGCCGCAGATGCCGCCGGTGAGCCTATCGCGCAAGAACATGATGACGGCCAGCGCGGGAATGAACCTGTTAGTGATGAAGATGGTCCTTCAGAAGCGGGAGCAGACGCCCAGCAGGAACCGCGCCACGGTGATTCCCAGGGAGAAGGCCGCAACAGAGGACGCGGTCGCGGTCGCCGTTTCCGCGGCGGACGCGGGCGCAAGCGCAGCGCGTACCGCAATCCGAATGTCGAGGTTGTCGGCGGCGAGGATGCCGATGAGGGCGGCCATTCCGGTGCCGGGTTTCGTTTCAACCTGCGCCGTAAATACAAAATTCAGGAAGTCATCAAGCGCGGGCAGATCATGCTGGTGCAGGTTTCCAAGGAGGAGCGCGGAAACAAGGGTGCAGCGGTTACGACCTATCTTTCGCTTGCCGGCCGGTATTGCGTCCTGATGCCCAACAGCCCCCGCGGCGGCGGCGTCAGCCGGAAAATCGCCAATCATAATGACCGTTCCCGGATGCGCGAGATCATGAAGGATCTCGAAGTTCCGATGGGGATGTCCGTGATTCTCCGCACGGCCGGAGTCTCGCGCACGAAGGTGGAAATCAAGCGCGATCTGGATTATCTGCTGCGGCTCTGGGACACGATCCGCGATCTGACCCTGCAATCGACTGCTCCGGCGCTGGTATACGAAGAGGCCGACCTTATCAAACGCTCGATCCGCGATCTATACGACCGCGATATTGAGGAAATCCACGTGGCCGGGGCTGACGGATTCAAGAATGCCCGGGATTTCATGAAGATGCTGGTGCCTTCGCACGTCAAGAAAGTCCTGCCTTACGAGGAGGAGCATCTGCCGCTCTTTACCCGTTATCAGGTCGAATCGCAGATCAGCGAAATCGGGCAGAATCAGGTGCGTTTGCGCTCCGGCGGCTATCTTGTCATCAACCCGACCGAGGCGCTGGTCTCGATCGACGTGAACTCCGGTAAGGCCACGAAGGAGCGGCATATCGAGGAAACCGCGCTCAATACGAATCTCGAAGCTGCCGATGAAATTGCGCGGCAGTTGAAATTGCGTGATCTGGGCGGACTGGTCGTCATCGACTTCATCGACATGGAAGACCGCCGCAACAATGCCCGCGTCGAACGGCGTGTGCGCGATGCGTTGTCCAAGGACCGTGCGCGGGTGCAGGTCGGACGCATTTCTTCCTTCGGACTTATGGAGCTTTCTCGCCAAAGGCTGAACCCCAGTCTGACGGAAGCTCAGTACGAGACCTGTCATAACTGCAAAGGCTCCGGTCTTGTCCGCACGGAGGACGCCATGTCCATCGTGGTTTTGCGGGCGATCGAGGAAGAGGGAATCCGCGGACGTGCGGCGCAACTCGTTGTCAATATCACTTCGCGCGTGGCGCTTTATATTCTTAATTACAAGCGCGCCAATCTGGCGGATATCGAGAAACGCTATTCCCTGCAGGTTCTGATCCGCGTGGATGATGAGATCGGTGCGTCCGAGCACCGGATTGAAGTTTCCCGGCCTTCCGATAAAGCTGCTGCTGAGCGCGATGTTGGTAAGCCTCCTGCTCGTGAGGCTCCCAAGCCTGCGGCTTGGCAAGGTGATTCGACGCCCGATTCCGACAGCGATGAGTCTTATGAAGACGAAGAGGCGGACGATCCGGTCGGTAACCAGAGGGTTTCCGAAGACGATTCTGATGAAGGCACGGGCAACCGCCGGGACGAGCATCGTGGCGGCGGCGGTGGAGGTCCGCGTGAAGGCGGACGGCGCAGAGGTCGGCGCGGTGGCCGCGGACGGCGCGACAAGAACCGCGAAGGGCGTGGAGAATTCCGTGAAGGCGGTGCGCGTGAGCCCCGTCCGGGACGCGATGAGTCCTCCCCGAAAGAGCACCGTGTGCGGGACAACAATTCTTCCGAGCCTGTGGCCGTGTCTGAATTTCGGACTTCTGAACCCGCAGCCACGTTCGAGCCAAGCCCTCCCCAACGGGATGTTGTGGTGGAAGCGCGGCCTGAGCGCAAGGAGCGTATACCGTCTTCGTCAGCCACTTATGAAGTGGTCAGCGAAGCGCCCAAGAGCAAGAAAAAGGGCTGGTGGAACAAACTGATCGAGTGAAGCGCGGTCAGGAGTCGTTTTTAGTCAGCCGCATCCGGCTGACCCTGCGGCCGTTCATTTTTTCGATCTTAATGCTCCAGCCGGAGAGTTCGAAGGTATCGCCTTTTTGCGGCAGTTTTCTGAGCATATTGAGGGCGACGCCCGCTGCCGTGGTGTAGTTCCCCTTATTCGGCCAGTCGATGTCCGGTCCCATGATTTCCTGCAGCTCCTGAAGGGTGAGGTTGCCGTTGACGACAAACGAGCCATCGTTTTTCCGTTCCTGCTGGAAGTCGTCTTCCTCGTGGTCTTCGGGCATATCGCCCGCGATGGCTTCAATCACGTCGGTCAGCGTCACCAAACCGAGCAGCGAGCCGTATTCATCGATCACAAATCCCACATGCATCCGGTTTTTGCGGAAGGAGTCCATCGTCTGAAGAACGGTGACATTTTCAGGCAGGGAGATCGGCTGCAGCACCAGCTTGTGCAGCGTGTCCAGTTTTTTCCCCGCCAGGAAGTGGTCCGCCAAGTCTTTCTTCTGTATGATTCCCAAGGGTTCGTCGATGGACCCTTGGCCGGCGATGACCATGCAGGAATAGGGGCAGTCCTGAATTTCGCGTTCAAGGGTTTCCCGGGAGTCCTCCAGATCGATCCAGTAGAGATCGTTGCGCGGGGTCATGATCGCGGAGACGGGCTGCTGTGCGAGTTGCAAGACTCTGCCGATCATCAGGCGTTCTTCGGGCTTAAAGACGTCCCACTCGTTTTCGCTGGGGGCCAAAACAGATAATTCCGAGATCATACCGGGCTGTGCCGTCTTCATGCCCAGCAGGCTGATCACCGCCTCCGAAACCCGCGTGCGGGCATCCATTTTTTTGACCGTTTTCCTGCGGTTTTGCTGGGCGAGCTGGTTAAAGGCCTCGATGATGACCGAGAAGCCGATGGCGGCGTAGAGATAACCTTTGGGGATATGGTAATCGAATCCCTCGACGATCAGGCTGAAGCCGATCATCAGCAGGAACCCCAGGCAGAGGATCACCACCGTCGGGCGCGTGCTGACGAAATTCATCAGCGGGTTACTGGCGATCATCATCAGAATCATGGCGATGATGACCGAGATCATCATGACGGGGAGGTGTTCGGTCATGCCCATGGCGGTGATGACAGCGTCGATGGAGAACACGGCATCCAGAATGACGATCTGGAGGATGACGGGCCAGAAACTGGCGTAGGACAACTCGTCGTCCTTTTCCCTGTGGCTTCCCTCCAGCTTCTCATGGAGTTCCATCGTCGCTTTGAAGAGCAGGAAGGTGCCGCCAACCAGCATGATCAGATCACGTGCCGATATTTCGCTTCCCATGAGGTTGAATAAAGGGGTTGTCAGCGTGGCGAGCCACGTAATGCTGGCCAGAAGCACAAGCCGCATAAGCAGAGCCAAGGTCAGTCCGATTATCCGGGCCTTCTGCCGCTGCTCCGGGGGGAGCTTGTCGGAGAGAATGGCGATAAAGATCAGGTTGTCGATCCCGAGAACAATTTCGAGAACCACCAGCGTGACCAAGCCCGCCCATATTGTCGGATCGAAGAGAATTTCCATCAGAGTTTCTTATGCATTTGCGGAGAGTGTATCACAATTTCATGCTCATCGAAGAGGAACCGATGCCATTGGCTGTAATTATCAAGATTGCCATTTTTTCAAACGCTCACAAGCCTCTATAATGTCTTCCGTCTTGTCGGCATAACAGATACGGATCGTTCCGTGTCCCCGTGCGACGTCAAAATCCATACCGGGAGTTGTCGATACGCAGGCTTCGTCGAGCATCCGGCGGCAATAGGCTTCGCTGTCGTTGGTGAGGTGGTGTACGTCCGCGTAAACATAAAAGGCGCCGTCGGCGTTGGAGATGCTTGTGAACCCGGCCTTCGGGAGTTCGCGCAGGAGGATGCCGCGGTTTTCGCGGTAGGTTTCCACGTAGGCATTCAAAGCGTCCAGGTGATCGAAAATCTTGAAGGCCAGATGCTGTGAAATGGTCGGGGGCGAGACGAACAGATTCTCGGAGAGTTTTTTTACACGGTCGGTCAGGTCATCGGGCAACACCAGCCAGCCCAGACGCCAGCCGGTCATGGCGAAATATTTCGAAAAGGTGTTGAGGACGATGGCGCTTTTTGAATAATTTGCCGCTGTTTCCGCTTTACGGTTATAGGTGATGCCGTGATAGGCCTCGTCGGAAATCAAGCGAACACCCCTGTTTTCGCACCAGTTGGCGATTTTCTGCATCTCTCCTTCCGGTAGCATGGTTCCCGTCGGATTGGAGGGGCTGTTGACGATCAGGCCGTCGAAGGATTTTCCCGAGCGTTCGAGGAGTTCGGCTGTCGGCTGGTAGTTGGTCTGAGGTGTGGTTTCGATTTCCACCGCTTGAATGTTGAGGGCGGTGAGAATGTTCTTATAGGCCGGGTATGTGGGGGTGGTGATTGCTACGCGGTCACCGGCATCGAAGGCGGCCAGAAAGGCGAGGATGAAGCCACCGGACGATCCGGTCGTTATGACAATGTTCCGCGGGTTCATGTCCGCGGCGTAATAGTCCTTGTAGTAGGCAGCGATCCGTTCGCACAGGCTGGGCATCCCCACGGCTTCGGTATAGCCCTGCCGCGGGTCGGAGCGGATTTTGGAAATGGCGTATTCCAGCGCTTCCGGCGGGGCGCCGACATTGGGCTGGCCTGCGCCCATGCGGCGGATATCTGTGCCCTTGGCGGCCCGCTCATTGACTTCCCTTAAGATATCGAGCGCCCGGAACATCGGGATGTCCGATCGGCCGGAAATTTTTAACGGATTTTTTTGCGTTTTTTCCTTGGCCATTGATTGGCTCCTTACCCTTGGTTTGACAAAAAAGACATAAACGGCTCTTAAAAACAACCGGAAAATTTTCTTTCAGAGCGATTTAAGTCCTTGAGAAACAATATCTTTGAAATAAACGTAATTTATATAAAATTTTATATAACTTTTATACTTATTTTATTTGTTTTTTATTTAATGAAAACCACCAAAAATACAAAAAAAATTTGCTTTTAATTTTATTTACTTTGTATTTACTTGTTGTGTGTTATGTTAAACATATTGGGGGGTGCTTTGTGATGATGGTTGGATGGATTGCAATATTGTTCAGTTTGGCCTGTTTTCTGGTCGGTTTTTTCTCGCTCCATAAGTTTGGACCAGCGGAAGAGGGGGAGGGGGAAAAAAAAATCAGGAACGGAGATGGGTTCAAAAGGGCCGGGGAAGGCTCTGCTTGGGGACTCAAAAGGCAAATGAACCCGTAAGCCGTTTGTTTTTCGTGTGTTGGGAAGCCTGTTTTTCAGGCGGGAGGTTGGGTTAATCGTCGTTTTATCTCTTTGTCATGTGCAGGGCTTGTTTGTTCCTTTGTGTTGCCCCGTATGAATTTTTTTCCGTAATGGAGTAAGCAAGCATAACTTTAAACCGCCGTTGTCCGGCGGTTTTTTTTTGCACTGGCCTTTTGTAAAGGCTAGTATAGGGTGTTTTGGTTCGAACGACTTATTTTTGCAGGGTTCTATAATGAAACGTACATACCTTGGCCTGTTTGCCCTTCTTGTCCTTACTGCCGCTCCTGTCTGCGGCGCTTTTGCTGCGGAGGAGAAGGGGGCCGGGGTAGAGAGGGCTGCGCAGCAGAAATCCGAGACTAATACTGGTTCCTCCGATGAAAAAATTACAGATCCGGTTGGGCAAGCAAAAAACGAAGCCCTGCATCAGAAGTATGCATCGGTTATGGCGACACTGGATACCCGAGAGGTCCAGCATTTTGCTGTTGTGATTGTGAATTACAATCTCATAAGTACGGTTAAGGCTGTCGGGGAGGATGTTCAAGGTGCCGTTAATGGTTGCGCTGAGAATAATTCTGAGATTGCCGAGACGGTTAAGCAAAGGTTTGTCAAATGGAAAGAAGTTGTTGCAGCCCCGATGGCCGAGGCGGAGGCCAACGTCAACAATATGGTTCTCGCTCAGGATTACCTTTCGCAGACTGAGTTTTCGAATCTTTTCGGGCTGATCGAAGACGTGCGGAGGTATAATTCCAGCCGTTTTGAAAAGACCCCGGTTACGACTCCAGAAGCCTGCGAATTCATGCTGAGTAAGATGGACGAGACTCAGGAACATATGGTCGGAATGCTGAAGGCCACTCTCGTGAGCTATCCCTCGGCGCGGGAAAAGACGCAGGAATAATTTGAGTTTTTTTTGATATCTTAAGCTCTTATGAGAGTTCTTCAGGTTATGGCTGGTGCTTTGCAAGGCGGTGCTGAGGTCGCCTTTGTCGATACCTGCCTTGCCTTATCCAAAGCGGGCATCGCTCTTGAAGTTGTGATCCGTCCGCATGAAGTCCGCAGGGCCAGTCTTGAGCGGGCTGGAATTCGGGTTCATACACTGCCTTTCGGGGGAACTCTGGATTTCTGGACTTCTCACAGGTTGAGGGCCATTATCCGATCCTTTCATCCGATTATCGTGCAGACGTGGATGTCTCGTGCGACGGAAAAGACGCCTCCGTGGTCTGCTTCATCAAATGTTTCGCGATATGCAATTATGGGGCGTTTGGGTGGTTACTACAATCTGAAGTATTACAAACACGCCGATTTCTTTTTGGCGAACACACCGGATATCCGGCAGTATCTGATTGAAAAGGGCGTTAGTCCAGAGCGGGTCCGGAATATCAATAATTTTGCCGATTTTGATGATTCTCCTAGAACGGTGAATCGTTCTGAATTTCAAACGCCCCCAAATGCCCCGCTTCTTCTGGCTCTGGGGCGGCTTCATCCCAGTAAGGCCTTCGATACGCTGATTAAGGCTGTTGCCTTGGTGCCTGAGGCCTACCTGTGGATCGCAGGGGAGGGGCCGGAGCGTGCGGCACTTGAGGCTCTTATTGCTTCTCTTGGTCTGCAGGGGCGTGTAAAGCTTCTTGGATGGCGGGATGACCGGGGTGCGCTTTTCCGGGCGGCTGATCTCTGTGTTTTTCCCTCCCGATATGAGGCGTTTGGTAATGTTTTTGCACAAGCTTGGGCGCAGAAAATACCCCTCATCACTACGGATTCTACCGGACCCAAGCAATTCGTTCGGCATGAGGAGGACGCGCTTTTGACTCCGATTGATGACGTGGAGGCATTGAAAACCGCCATTCAGAGGCTTATTTCCGACCGGGATCTGGCTAAAAGGATTGCAGAGAGAGGTTACCGAAGATTTACAGAGGAGTTTTCCAAGGATAAAGCTATTGCGGCCTATCTTGAGTATTACAAATTTATTGAGGATTCCCTAATTTCTGGTTCCTTATTGCATAAGAGGGCTTAGGACGCAAAAAACACGTATTTTTCATTTTTTTTTGATACGATGCTACATTATGGCTGACACTCCTCCAAATTATAGTATTTTCTCTGATGAGATATCTGACTATGTCTTTGATTTACAAGAATCTTTGGCTTATGTTCGCGCTTCATTGGGGCTTAGCAACGATTTTCCGGTCTATACCCGTGAAATGGGGCAGGAGGTTCTGGATACAATCGACCGTGAAATAAGAAGTTCACCGGATGATCTCAGCCCTGAAGAGCGGCAGGAGTACCTTTTTGAGCGTTTTTCGGAGAATATACCCTATGAGAAGAGGGTCCAGCTTTATCAAAACCCCAGGGCGCGGGCGGCTTTTATGAGCCTCTTTGAGCACGCAGACCTGCTGGTTGCCCAGGTTAATGCCCTGCATTTCGGGTAATAGGTTTTTAGGGGGGTGCCTTTGTAGTGGTTAAGGAAATAAAAATTTGTAAATTTGTTTCCGATATGCCAGAATGGGCCTAAGTTTTTAAAGTATGTTACGATTCAGCAGAAGACTAAATAAAAAGGGCTGAGCGTATTGAGCGGTGATAATTAAGTGAAGATAAAAAAGCTTCACGTCACTTTTAGGGGTGAACAATGGGAAATTCTCCTACAGGACTGACCACAGAGCAGCAGATTTTTGCCAATTATGAGGCCCATGGCGGCGCGTTCGCCGGGATACGGCGGCTTCTCGGTCTTCCAGAAATCAGCGAGTATACGCCGCAAATCGGTGCCGAGACCAAAAGGGCTCATGAGGCGCTTTTGAAGTCCGTTCCATTGATTTTGCAACCTGAGTACCGGACCGCAGAGCTTTACCGCCGCATTTCTCCACGCCTTCCTGCCGAGCTTAAAAGTCAGCTCGATTCCAACCCACAGACCAAAAGCGCCTTCATGGCAACTTTTTTGCAGCTTGATGCTCATGTGGATTATCTGGACCGTTTTTATCAGGCTAGCCAGGGCGCTGCTCCTGCCCCTGCCGCAGTATCTACTGCTGCGTCCGGTGTGCCGAATTACACGCCAGGCCAGAGGCAAGCTATCCGTTCGGCCATGGATATTGTTTCAAAGGATTCTGTTCCAGCGGAACTGAACAATAGCACCGCTCATGCCAATCTTGGCAATTTAACCAATACGGCCCGTGCGATTGGTACTGCCTTGCGGATGAATGTCAATCAGATCGGTAATGCCCAGCTCGGTCAGGCTCTCGAAACCAAGCTGAAAGAGCTTACCACAGCTTTTGTCGGCAGCCAGAGAGATCCTTCTGCCGTCACTCAGGCCCAGATCAACGCGCATTTCAAAAACACCTATGGATTCGAGTTGTCCAACGCTTCAAAGGTTGTCCAGGGCATGAAGACCGTTGCCGTTTCGGGAGCCTTCAGTGCTGCTCCGGCACCAGCCGCGCCGGCGGCTCCTGCTCCTGCGCCGCAGGAGGTGACCCCCGATGCGCGGACGATGCAGGCGATGCAGACGATTCGGACGCAGGTGTTTCCGGCGCTGGATATGCGTTCGAGCGGTTCTACTGTGGCCAATTTCCGGCAGGATTTTGCTGCGATGTCGCAAAAACTAGCTCGTATGTTTAGCATTCAGGGTGATCCGAGTTCGCAACAGGTCCGTGACCAAATCAAGGCGAAGCTTGACCAGCACGCTGCTAACCCAGATATCGGGAAATTGCGAACTGCCGCCGCAGGTGGGAGCAGTGTCTTTAAGTTTGCTTTTGAAATGGCTCAGGGTTCTGATGCTTACAATGCCTTGCCGGAGGCAATTAAAAATAATCCTTCGATGCTCTTTACTCTTTTAGACAACCGCAACCAGATTTTTAGCGATATCAATCAGGTTTATGCGAGCAACATTCTGAATGCGCCTCAGATTGTGCCCGCACAAGGCGCGCCTTCTCCTGCATCTGGTACTAGTGGGAGTACGCCTGCACCAGCTGCAGGTTCCGTTCCTACTGCTGGCGTTGTAACACCTCAGACTGGCGGGCGGACTTTAACCGCTGATCAGATTACTGCGGCGAAAGCTGTTCATGAGAGTCTTTATGGCGCTGTAACCGGCACCTACGGCAACGCCGAGGCTTTGGCGTCTATTGCTAGGGTCCAGCAGGAAGCTCTTGGTTTGGCCGAGGGTTTCCAGTTACAGGCTACTCCTGAAAGTCTTCCGCAATTTGGCGCTGCACTAAAGGCTAAGATCAATCAGTTCAGGGCTACTTTCGCCGCTGCCGGTTCGGGTGATCCTGCTGCGGCTTATTTAAATAACCTCAGGTTTTTGACTAAGCGTCAAGATATTACGGCCGAGCGTGTTGACGCCTTGGCGGCGGGTATGGAGCGTTTGGGCAGTGCCGGTGTTTTTGCCCAATCTCAAAGCAATGATCCTTTTGCGGGCATGACCGAAGAACAAAAGGCAGAGAGGATTGCTAAGGCAAGCTCCGAGGTTGAGTCAGTAATGATTCTTATCGGTCAATCTATCGGGCAAATGGGCGGAGGTTTTGGCGGCACTGTGGCGGGATTGGTCGGCTTGAAACTTCCGACACAAGCTGATGGGGTTTTTGACGAGCAGTCCCAGGATGCATTGCATATGATGCTAATGGGTCTTAAGAAGCTTGGCGGAGACAAGAATGCTGACGGCACTTATACGGCGGCTATCGGGCGGCAGTTGATGACCGATATTCTCAGCAAGCCTGAGTATGAGATGGTGCGTAAACAGTTTGGCATCGCCGGAACCTATAAACCCGACCAACTCCGGAATATGCAGACGTTTATGAGCAAGGTCGGTCAGGATGAAGGTGTCTTGGCTGAGGATGAAGCCAAGGTCAAAATGCTGCGCGACTGGTTTGATAACCTCAATGTGCTTGAGCGTGCCAACAAGCTCAACAACGAAAAAGCCAAAAACGTCACCTTTATGGGGACTGTCATGGACAAGATCGGGCAGTTCCTGCCCGAGAGCATGAAAGGCTGGCTCAAGAATTTCTTCGAGAACGACAAAATCGGTCAGATGCTTGCCGGATTCCTCAATATGTTCGGCTTCCCGGTCCAGAGGCTCTGGGGCGGTCAGGCGCCGGGCAGCCAGCAGGTTCGCCAGACCGTGCGCGATGGCTACTATAACGAGCTTCAGGCGGTAAATTTCGACCATGCCAAGCTCAAAGAGAGAATTCTCACCAAGATGGATGAGTCTGTGGCTTTCAAGGCCGTTGAGCGTCTGCTGTTCCATGGGGCTGAGCGTGGTCACGTTCGCGCAGCGGTTACCCGGGCTCTTGATGCGGCCAGGGACGGCAGTCAGGGTGATCCGAACAGGGCTGCCGAAATTTTTGCCGATGAAATGGTTAAAGAGGGTGAACGATACAAGGCGCTTTCTCCTGCCGAGCGTGCCAATTATCTGCAGCAGGTCCGCGATGCCTATCAGCAGGAAGTCAGAAGTATGCCGGGCGTTCCCGCTGCCGGGGCAGCGCCTGCACCACAGCCGGGTGCTGCCGCTCCTGCGCCGCAGCCCGGTGCGACCCCTGCGCCTCAACCCGGAGTTACCCCTGCACCTCAGCCTCAGGCCGGCGTAACGCCCGCGCCTCAGCCCGGCGCTCCTCAAATCAATCCGGCTCAGGCGGCAGCGGCTAGGGCTGCGCCTGCTTCCAACGGTGTTCCGAATTATACCGATGCTCAGCTCCGCACCGTTTCTCAGGCGATGACCTTGGCCGGAATGACCGTTCCGGCGACCGGCCTGACCCGCGAGGGTGCCAAGACGGCGATCGAACAAATCCACGCCCAGACATCTTCTGTTCTCACCAAGCTGGGCATTAACGCGGCGTCCAACCGTTATGCCGGTTCGTATGACGATATCGGTGCAAAGGTTACCCAGCGTCTGGCTGAAGAGCGCAGCAAGTTCTTTAAGACCGGCGATGAAACCGAAGCCGCGTTTCGTCAGCATCTCAAGACGACATTCGGGATCGATAATGCCGAGCAGGCCAGCAATCTGGCGAAGGCTTTTGTTGATATCCAGAAATCGGGTGCCATGAATCTCGGCGCTCCGCAGGTGACCCCAGCGCAAGCCGTTGCCGCTTCCGCTGCGCCTTCCGCTGACGGCTCGGTTGTTCAGACCGGCGACAAGAGATTTGAAATCATCCTCACTCCTGATACAGCTCAATATACGCCCGGTCCGACGCGTTATTCCTACGGTCGTGTCGTCGAGCTGCAGAATATCCTCAGCCAGAATTCCAGGGCTCTTGAATTGTCCACAAAGCCGGAAGCCTATATGCGGGCTGCCGGAAACCGCGGTACGGATACAATGACCCGGGCGACCTGTATGGCACTTGAGGAGCTGGCTGTGCGTGCACAACTGGCCAAGGGCGTGGAACTCTCCGCCGTGTCTCACCGTTATGACGAAGCAACTATTACGGCTGTTACTCAATATATGAGCGGAAAGGGGATGAACCAGCAGGACATCGAAAAGTTCGTCCGCACGGTCCGTGATCTTGAGGCCGATATGAAGTCTACTAATCCCCGCGACAGAAGCGCCGGTCCTGTCCAGCAGCACAGCGTCTGGGATCAGAGCTATATCCGTAATCAGGTCAGCGTCCGCGCCTTGGCACCTGCTCCTGTTGTTGCTCCGACTGCTGCGCCTTCGGCTCCTGTTGACCGTTATCCGGGTATCAGAATGTCGCCGGAGAACGAACTGCCGCCGGGTATGACCGTTGAGCAACTCTTTGAGCGTTATAAGCAACATAACAGCAACCCAGACTGCCCCAATCAGGGGCCGCTGATTCTCCAGCATGAGGGCCGTGCCTACGCGGGTGTTGTGCTTAAGGACAGCAACACTTTCAAGGTTATTGAACTGGATGGGTATCTTGAGCCTCCCGGCGAAGGCAGCCGCAGGCAAACGCTTAATGACAGCGACTTTGCCGTCCTCAGGGATAACTACAAGTGGCATAATCCGACCAAGGCCGGGATCGTTGCCTATATTGACAATCAGCTGTGTCTGGAGCCGAAGGCTCCTGCTGCTGCTGCCCAGCCGCAACCTGCTCCTGCCGCCGCCGCTCCTGCTCCTGCCTCTCCTGCTCCTGCCTCTCCTGTTCCGCCTGTGCGTGATCAGTTCAGAAGCAGCACCGCTGGAACGACTCCTGTCCCAAGGAATTACTGGGAATTGCCTCGTGTGAGAAACGATGTACTGGAGGGACTTGATAAGGGGTGTCTCAACGCCCGTGAATTGAAGTTTCTTTACGACCGGGCTGTTGCAACCCGCGAGATTCGTGAGGGTGGACCGCTGTTGACCCGCCTTAACCCTGAAGATAGAGAGCGTCTAGGCGGCGATATGATTATTTCCGTACGTAATACCCGTACGAAGGAGCTTGAGCACCGTCTGGTGAATTTTGAGGATCATAAGATCAAAATTGGCGGTTTGACCGAAAATTACAGTCGTGGTGCGACGATCCGTAGGCTTGATGATTTTCTGGGCACTAAGTATGACGATATGGCAATAACGGTCAGTACAAGCGCTAAGGGTGATAATATTTCTGAGAGCTATAAGAGAGAGCATTCCCATGTGGTTGACGATGCTCTGCGTCAGTTGTTTATGCCTGGTTCTAGTGGCCGCGTTGATAACCAGCGTTACTATTATTTGCAGCGTGAGTATGAAAGCGGAGAGAATGGCGGGCGTGGAGAGCAAGGGTATATGACCCGCCAGATGTACAGAGGGCGTGACGATACACAGGAGCGTATTTCCAACAGTACTCTATATCGCGGGGGCTATGTTTCCGGGAATGTTGGTGGAGAGCATGATCATGGCAGTTGCGAGGAATTTAATGACCGTAGCGGGCGCCGCCTCCGCAGGGATTATGAATATGAACACTATCGGGGACCAGGTTCGCCTTTGGTGAAGCTTGTGGGGCGTGTTTTTACCGGTAATATCGGCGATGGGAACCGTCAGTTGTTGGATGCGGCAATGAACGGAGATCAACAAATTCTTGAGAATATGAGGGATTGCCGCACACGTTCGACCGTTGATCCTGTTCATTACTATGAGCGCGGGGGCTATCAGCCCGGTTCGAATATGGACCGTACCCCGGGTGTTGTTGATCTTCCCCGCTAAGAGATGGAATTTATCCGATCAGACCCCCCTCGCGGGGGTCTTTTCATTTGGCGCGGGTGTGACAGCCCTCGAGATGGTCGTTGACGATGCCCATGGATTGCATGAAGGCGTAGCAGGTGGTGGGGCCGACGAATTTCCAGCCGCGTTTCTTGAGGGCTTTGGAAAGGGCTATCGAGGCCTCTGATGTCGGCATGGATGTCAGGGTTTTGTAATCCATTTTCTTCGGGCGGGATTTCGGGTCGGGTTCGAAGGACCAGAAGAACTCCGCTAATGATCCTGTTTCCTTTTTCAATTCGATGGCGCGGGCGGCGTTGTTGATGGCGGCCTCGATTTTACCTCTGTGCCTGACGATTCCGGCATCCTGCAATAATCGTTCGACGTCCTTTTCGGTGTAATGCGATATTCTTTCATGATCGAAATCGTGAAAGGCCTTTCTGAAGTTTTCGCGCTTTCTGAGGATCGTCAGCCAGCTGAGGCCGGACTGGAAGCCTTCGAGGCAGATTTTCTCGAACATCTTGCGGTCGTCGCGCACGGGTTTTCCCCATTCCTCGTCGTGGTAGCGCATATATTCGGCATCCTCGCCGCACCACCAGCAGCGCATTTTTCCATCGGTTCCGCAGATCAGGCCTTTGTCCGGCATCGAATTTCCCGTAAAATATTATCGGCCCGATCAGATTACACAGGTGCGTCGATGCTTCAAGCTTTCCTTTCCGGCAATTCCCCGTTCAGTAAAATATTCACGCCCAGCGGTCCGCCGCCGGAACCCAAGGAGGTCGAGGATCTGCGCGGGATGAGCGATCAGGAGTTCCTGCGTCACAGCAAGGAGCAACTTGAGGCGCTGGAGGTTTTGCGGCAGGAGAAATACGCCGTCTATAAAAAGCGCAAGATGATCGCGTGGCCGGCCGGGGCCATTCTGGGGCCGATTCTGGGCTATGTCGATTACTGGCTGTTGTGGCTGCAAAGCTCGAACGACGATGGGGCGGCGGGCTTAAGCGTTCTTTTCATGGGGGCGCTTTATGCGTGGGTGACGCAGCCCAAGCGGCAGTATGCCAGCGCCTACAAGGTTGAAATCCTGCCCAAGCTGGCCAGTCTGTTCGGGAATTTTTCCTATACGCCGGGGGGGCAGATTCCCGTTGAGCAAATGCAGCCCTCGAAAATTTTGCCCGCGCACGACAAGTATGAGTCCGAGGATCATTTCATCGGCAAGTACAAGGAGGTCGGCATCCAGTTCTGCGAAATCAACCTCCAGCAGCGGCGCCGGAGCAAAAACCGCACCTATTACGTCAGTATATTCAAAGGGTTGGCGATCCTTCTCGATATGAGCAAGAAGCGTTTTTACGGCCATACGATTCTCGATAAGGACCGGGGGAAGGTTTCCGAGTGGTTTGCCTCGCGCTCGCACGGGCTGAAGAAGGCCAATATGGTCGATCCCGAATTCGAGAAGCTGTTCGATGCCTATACGAACGATCAGGTGGAGGCGCGGTACCTGATCGACCCTGTGATGATTGAAAAACTCAAGGCGCTCTATGAGGAATATGACGGCGAGAAGATGGTGGCGGCGTTTTATGAAAGCAAGATGCTGATCCTGATTTCCAGCAAGCACAATCATTTCGAGCCTGCGGATATTTCTGTTCCGGCGACGGACCCGGAGTCGGTTTTGAATATGAAAAAGGAGATCGGGGAGGTGTTGTCGATCATCGACCAACTCGACCTTTACGACCCGCGCAAGGTGGAGGAGGCGCGGAAAGCTTCTGTCCAATAATGCTTTACAGGCGCATTGACAGGCTCAAGCTTTATGATCCACAAAGAGGGGCGCGATTCGAAAATGCGCCTGATGTGACTCGGGTCACGTGACCGCAATCTGAACCTTTGGAGATAAGAAAAACCATGGCGTCCTACCAGTATGTTTACGTGATGAACGGTCTGAAAAAAGTCTTTCCGAACGGCAAGAAAATTCTTGAAAACGTGACGCTCAGTTTCCTTCCCGGCGCGAAGATCGGTGTGCTGGGGCCCAACGGTGCAGGAAAATCCACGCTTCTCAAGCTGATGGCCGGGCGGGACAAGGATTTCACGGGGGAGGCGTGGGCCGCCAAGGGTGCGCGTGTGGGGTATCTGGAGCAAGAGCCGCAGCTCGATCCGAGCAAAAGCGTGCATGAGAATGTTATGATTGCGCTTTCCGACATCAAGGCGATGGTGGACCGTTTTAACGAGATCGGCGGGCTGATGGCCGATCCCGATGCTGACATGGACGCCTTAATGGCGGAAATGGGCGAGTTACAGGAGAAAATCGATACGGTGGACGGATGGGAACTGGACCGGACGATCGAAATCGCCATGGATGCTTTGCGTTGTCCACCGGGGGATGCGGATATTTCCAAGCTCTCCGGCGGCGAGAAACGACGCGTAGCGTTATGTCGCTTGCTGCTGGAAAAGCCCGACCTGCTCTTGCTGGATGAACCGACGAACCATCTTGACGCGGAGAGCGTCGCATGGATGCAGCGGTTCCTGTCCGAATATAAAGGCACGGTGGTCATGGTGACCCACGACCGCTATTTCCTCGATAATGTCACCGGATGGATTTTGGAAATCGACCGGGGGCAGGCGATACCCTATGAGGGGAATTATTCCACCTATCTTCAGGCCAAGCGCAAGCGTATGGAGCAGGAGCAACGCGAGGAGGACGCACGTCAGCGAACCCTTAGCCGCGAGTTGGAGTGGATCGGCCAGTCACCGTCGGCGCGGCGCTCCAAATCCAAGGCACGGATCAGCGCCTATGAACAGATGCTGGCTGAATCTCAGGATACCAATCAAAGAAAGGCCCAGATTGCCTTTCCGCCTCCGCCGCGGCTGGGCAGCCTCGTCATCGAGGCCAAGCATATCCGCAAGGGATATGGCGACCGGATGCTGATTGAGGATCTGAGTTTCAGCTTGCCGCCCGGGGGGATCGTGGGGGTGATCGGACCGAACGGGGCGGGGAAGACAACCCTTTTCCGCATGATCACGGGATCGGAGAAGCCCGACGAAGGGTCATTCAAGGTGGGCGATACCGTGGTTCTGGGGTATGTGGATCAGAGCCGGGACAGTCTGGACGCCAACAAGAATGTCTGGGAGGAGATTTCGGACGGGAACGACAATATCAAGCTCGGGAAGGTCGAGATGGCCAGCCGGGCTTATGTTTCGGGCTTTAACTTCCGGGGACCGGATCAACAAAAGAAGGTGGGCGACCTCTCCGGGGGGGAGCGGAACCGGGTGCATCTGGCTAAAATGCTCAAAAAGGAGGCGAATGTCATCCTCCTGGACGAGCCGACCAACGATCTGGATACGGAAACGCTGGCGACGCTGGAGGAGGCTCTGGAGGCCTTTCCGGGCTGTGCGGTCATTATTTCCCACGACCGGTGGTTTCTGGACCGTTTGGCGACCCATATTCTGGCGTTCGAGGGTGATTCGCAGGTTGTGTGGTTCGAGGGGAACTATGCGGACTACGAGGCGGATTACAAACGGCGGCGAGGGCAGGATGCCGATACACCCCACAGAATCCGTTATAAACCGCTGCGTCGGGCCAGCTAACGCATTATGGCACATGCGTTTTTACTAAAAAAAAGTCATGAAAATGACATAAAAACTCGCATTGCGGCCCTCGTTAATGTTATGATAACTTAAAATTCGCATAAAATGCGGGTAAGTTTTGGGCGTGGTAAGGAAGCGGTAACGGTATTCGGTGTAACTTGGCTTGTCTTATATATTGTATAGAGTGGTGAGACGATCGTGCAGAGCCTAAGCTTCAAAACCAAAGATGTTGTTTCCTACGCTTTTTTTCCGCGGATCGTGCCGCGAATCAGGTCCGTGTTCTTTTCGGGATTTGGTTATGTCGCTTTCCTGATGGCGCAGATTTACGGTATGGTGCGTTTGCTTCCCTCCCAGCACCCGTACCTACAGCCGTCTAATATTGGTCGTTTTGGGATGTATCACGTTGTTGTGGAAGCGGCGGGTCAGCTAAAATTCTCCAAGAAAAATGTTGATCAGGTTTTTGTTTTCTTTGCGTTGCTTGCTGCGATTATTATCGTGATTTTACAGCTTCTTTTCTTGCTATATGGAATTGCTATCGGTCCGTTTATTAATCCAGCTCATGCTTTTTCCTGGTTTGATAATCCTACGCCGCTGAATGATCTGGCTTTTAATATTTTGAACGATGTCTTCGGCATCAATAATATGTTTTGCTCCTCTTATTTTCCAGGTAACTGTCCGGCTAATAATCCTCCTTTTGCTCCTTTTCCTTTTCATGCGGCCCTTCATGAGCTTTTCAGGTTTTATTCCACGGCTCTCCTTCTGATCGGAACTCTGGTTTTCCTGTATTTTGTTTTTGTGCTTGTTCTTGAAACGGCTGTTACCGGCATACCGTTTGGTCAGCGTTTCCAGCACGTGTGGGTTCCTATCCGCCTTATCGTTGCTGTCGGGTTGCTTATACCTCAGAATTTCGGGATGAACTCCGCTCAGTATATTGTCCTGTATGCTGCCAAATATGGATCTAATATGGCTACGCAGGGCTGGATTGACTTTAATACGGCGATTGCTGCTCATATGCATTTCGGAGGTGGCGGGCCTCTTACGGGGAACCCGACCGGTGAGAGGTATTCCCTTGTCGCGATGCCTCAGGAAGTTGATGTCACTTCTGTCTTTCAGGCTATGACGATCGTCCATTCCTGCGCCTTTGCCTATATGCTTCTTACAGGAAGACCCCCAGGAGAGCCCGCGACACCTTACAATATTACGGACGATTATACTGCCCCTGCTACGAACTTTATGATCAAGCCTTGGCTTGTCAAGAGATTGAGCCCTTGGACTACAGCTGCGGCAAATCTGCCTGCGGCGACGCCCCCTAATCCTGCTATACGGGAGCCGGTCACAAATGCAACAACGCCGACCTATACTGATGCGATCGGCTTTTATTACGGCGGTGATATTGTTATCCGTTTCGGGGAGTATATTACCTATCCCTCTGGTGCGCCGGTCTATAAGGATGACGAGGGTTATGTGGCGCCACTTTGTGGTGATATCCGTATTCCGATTGTAGATCTGAGTGATGTAGGGAACGGTGCAGCCAACGGCGGTCCAGATTATATGCTGGAATTTTATTATACTCTTGTTTTGAATATGTGGTTTAACGATCCGCAGATGCTTCAGTTTGCCCGAACCATGGTTACGGTGAGCGCTCGTCACGCGGAAGCTGTGAACTTTTGCTCTAATGCTGGTGCCTACGCGGGCTTATCGGGTTGCGGTACGCCCGGTTTTCAGGCTTGCGGAACTCCTTGTGAAGAAAACCCTCCTTTCAGCCAGTTTAAGTCCGTAAAAATGGGCGTGCTGCCTCCTGCTCCGGGGGGATACCAGACTTTGGCCAATAACGCCGCAATTCAGGCTTGGGGTCTTTATACTATGAATACTGTCAGTCGGCAGATGACGGCGCAGATTTTTGACAGAGGATGGGCCGGGGCTGGCATATGGTATAATCGCATCGCCGAGGTCAATGGAACTTTTATCAATAGCGTTCGCGCTATTCCTCAACTGTCTGCTTTTCCTTTGGTTATGGAACAAATCCGAAGTGAGAAGCAGAAGCTTGACTCCGGTGCCTTTGGTCCCAAGGATATGTTTGATCCTACCATCAAGGCGGCGTCCGGGACTGATCCGGCCAAGCTAAAAATAGACAGGGGAGATGCTGAACTTGATCAGATTGGCGTCCCGCTTCAGAATTTATGGTCATACTGGCAGGAGGACAAGCAGACCATTGACCATGAGGAAACTCAGGACGTGTCGAATATTATGGTTAAGGCCATAAATATGATTTTAGGTACTTCCGGTCTTGTCAACATCAGAGGGGCGAATGCCCATATTCATCCCTTGGCCCAACTCGTTGCGGTAGGTAAAGGTCTTATTGATAATGCCGTTGGCCATCTTCTTGCTTCGACGGCCACAGCCTTTATGGGGGGGTTTTTAAGTGTCACTGAGGATAGGGAAATAAAGGCTTTGGGCGGTGCGTTTGAGGTTGTCAGCTCGCTTTTGGAAATTACGGCTTTTGTCGGTATCACTGCCGGGTTTGTTCTTTATTACGTTTTGCCGTTTTTGCCCTTTGTTTACTTCTTTTTTGCCGTAGGTTCCTGGGTGAAGGCCATCTTTGAGGCTATGGTGGCCGTGCCTCTTTGGGCTCTGGCGCATCTTAGAATTGATGGGGATGGTCTTCCTGGTGACGCTGCGTCTAATGGCTATTTTCTTATTCTAGAGATTTTTATCAGGCCTATACTGTCTGTTGTTGGGCTTGTTGCGGCCATTTCTATTTTCTCAACTCAAGTCCGGGTGCTGAATTTGATCTGGGATATGGTTACGGCGAATGTCGCCGGTTTTTCTGACTCCGACATTTTTGCCACTTTGATCGGAAATGATGTGATGTTCAAGGGGACGCCGCTGGATCAGTTTTTCTACACGATCATCTATACGATCGTCTGTTATATGCTGGCGGTTTCGAGCTTCAAGCTGATCGACAAGATCCCTGATAACATTTTGCGTTGGGCAGGATCCGGGGTTTCTTCTTTCGGAGATATCGACCAAGATCACGTCGAAAGTCTTAATCGTTATGTCGCGACTGGAGGGATGACTGTTGGTTCCCAGGCGATCGGTGCCGTCAGGGGGGCTTCTTCAGGCCTTGGTTCTTCTCTTGCACAAATGGTTAAGTCTGAGAAGGGTGCGGCTTCGAGCTAAGTTTTTAAAAGGTTGGATGGTCTAGATATGTTTTTCAGTGTTCTACCCAAAGGCTCATTTCGATATATGTTAATGCCCGAACTTGTTTCGCGGATTAACTTGCTCGTTATGGGCGGTTTCCATTACATTCCTTTCTTTATTGCGCTTGTTTATCAGACCGTTTGGCTCTTGCCTGCCAATCACCCCTATGTAAACCCTGCGAATATCGGGCGTTTTGGTATTCGCCATGTTGTTGCTGAGGCTGCAAATAATCTTGTTTTTGATATGAAAAATATCGACAAGATTATGCTTTTCGTTCTTGTTGCCTTGGGGTTGGGTCTTTTGTTTCTTCAAGTGGTTCTTCTTATTGTTGCCATCGTGTTTCCTTCGGTTCTTGCCTTTCCTGTAAACTGGAATGGCTTCTTCGTTGTGAATCCTATCGCTGATCGCCGTCAGGATCTGGCCTTCATTATGCTTGATATGGTTTTTGGTGTACCTCAGCCGGGAGCTGGCGGAGGAGTTGAGGGATTTTTTGAGTCTTGTATAGGTACTCCGGATATCTGCGAAGATAATTTTGGGACTCCCATCCCTGACACAAATCTTGCTGCCACCCCCGCAGCCGGGGTTGAGGCCAGTATGGATCCTTTAACCACCAATCCTCTGGGAATCTTCCCCTTTCCTATTCATATGGGTCTGCATCGTCTCTTTGCGGTCTATAGTATGGGGTTGCTGGTTATCGCCGTCTTTATTGCCGGGTACTTTATCGCAACCATTCTGGCTGAAACTGCCCAGAGCGGGACTCCTTTCGGACGCCGCTTCAACAAGATGTGGGCGCCGATCCGAATCGTGATGGCCTTCGGCCTTCTGATCCCTCTTAATGTCGGCATAAACTCTTCCCAGTACATGGTTCTTTTTGCCGCAAAATACGGATCTGCTTTTGCTACCAACGGATGGAAGTATTTTAACGATACGCTGACTGTTAATTATCTGGGTGGCGCAAGGGATCTTGTCGCTCTTCCCGCCTTGCCGGAACTGGGCAGCATCGGCCATATGCTCTTTGTTGCGCGTACCTGCCGTTTTGCATATGAGTATGCCCGTGGGGCTCCCACAGGTTCTGTGCCGGGGACTTCAAGGTCGACTTCAGGCGCTCCTGACATCCGTATGTACCATATCCTTGCCCAGGGTACTCCGGGCAACAATGCGTATGAAGTTGATGCTCCCTACACTTATGACACTGCACAAGATAACGCCCAGGATCTAGCCACGACCTTGACGTTTCGTTTCGGTGAGAGGGATGTCGTCGAATACGCCAGCGAAGCCGGTCATGTCAAACCATTTTGCGGAGAAATCCAGCTGACCTTGGCCGACCCCCGCAGGCGCTCGGATGCCATTCCGCCAGAGCCGGGTCCGGCGATGGTTCAAGAATACTTCTTTAATGTTGTCAAGAATATGTGGCTTCATAGCGGTGCGGCCAGTCTTGATGCCTTCCAGAACGGCGCGGTGACCGGTGCAGGTGATCGAGCGGATGCCTTGGCTTGGACTCGCTTTAACAGAACCGGCCCACCTCCTGGTCCCTTGCCTGATATCCAGTATGTCGCGGAAGTCACTCAGAATATTCACGATTGGATGCTGGTTGAAGCGCAAAACGCCGTTACCGCACAGATTGCTTCTGGACGCTGGGTGGGGTCTTGGACTGGTGTTGGTCCGTTGTACAGAAAGGGCTGGGCGGCTGCTGGTATCTGGTACAACCGTATCGCCGAGATGAACCACCCCATCACGATCTCCGTTCGCGCACTTCCTGCCATGTCTCTTTATCCTGAGCTTATTGAGCAGCTCATAGACAGGAAGGGCCAGTACAACAATGCCACATCGTCCCTAGATATCATGAAGCCCAATCTTGCGGGGGTGGACGATGGACAGACTTTGTTGGCTGCAGAAGACGGACAGGAGATTGCGGCTGTCATCAATGAGGGGTTCCAGACGTGGGCCGCTGCTTTGGGAACGACAAGAACCAAGGCCACCGGTAATCCGTTTATTGATGTGATCGTCAGCATTCTCGGTACTAACGGATTGTACGATCTTAGGAGGAATCCAACGACACATCCTCTGGCTCAGCTGTCTAGTGTGGGCCGCTCTCTGGTCGAGAGTTCCGTTCGCACTATCGGCTATGGTCTTCTTACTTCTGTTGCCGGTATCGGCGCCAATTTGACTGGAACTGTGGCTGGGGCGAAGTTTGGAAAGCTCGCTTCTGTCGCCGCTCAGTTTATGTTTACTGTTGCGATGCTTGGTATGACTGCGGGGTTTGTGCTGGCTTATATTGTGCCATTCCTTCCCTTTATTTATTTCTTTTTCGCTGTAGGGGGTTGGATCAAAGGTATCTTTGAAGCCATGGTTGGGGCACCACTCTGGGCCTTGGCGCATATTCGTATTGACGCACAGGGATTATCAGGCAATGCCGCCCTTAACGGGTATTTCCTTATATTTGAAATTTTCCTTAGGCCTATCTTGTGCGTTTTTGGCCTTCTTGCAGCTATATCCATCTATGCGGCTCTGGTCGATGCCCTTAACATTACCTTTGAATTGGCCGTTGCCAACCTTGGTGGTTTTAACGTTGCTGCTGAAGTTGCGGCTGCGCCGCCTAATAATTTTATCGACTGGATGCGCGGTCCGATTGATGAGTTTTTCCTTACGGTCATTTATGCCATTCTGGTTTATATGATGGGTATGTCTTCTTTTAAACTGATTGATACCATACCCAATAATATTCTTCGCTGGATGGGGCAGACCGTCGCCACGTTTGGTGATCTGCGGGAAGATGCTGCGGCTGGTCTGGTCGGCAAAGCTGCTTTCGGTGCACAACAGGTTACCGGAAAGCTTGGTGGCGCTCTTGGCGGGTTTGCGAAGCTGGGCAGCCCTGCTGGCAGGTAGTTTGCAATATGTTTGCTGTTATTTGGTGATTTGGGAATGATAAGAAAGAGGAGAGCTTTAGGGTTTTTTTTGCTCCCGGGGTTGATTCCCAGGGTCTCTGAGCTGTTCTCATCAGGGTTTAGTTATGTCGCTTCTCTTATCGCTGTCATTTACGGCAATTCCGGTCTCTTGCCTGCGGGACACCCTTACCTTAAGTATGATAATTTTGGGAGATTCGGCATTCGACATGTTATCGCGGAGGCTTCTAATAATCTTGTCCTTGACCGTAAGCACCTAGACCAGCTTGTTATTCATCTCATCATTATATCCGGCATGGTTATGCTGGTTATTCAGGTTTGTCTGGCTTTATTATCTGTGGTGTCCTTTTCCGTGTTTGCTTTGCCGCCACCCGGAACCGAACCGTGGCCGCCTTACGGCGCTTTGTTTGGCACTCCTTTCGATTGGAACACTATTTTTATAAACCCCCATCCCAGATATGGTCCTGATCAGGATTTGGCTTTTATTGTCCTTGATCGTGTTTTCGGCATCATGGATTTTAACGGTGTGGGGGGGTTTTTCGGTTCGTGTTACTCAACGGCTGTTGTCTGCGAGGACATGAATGAATTTCCAGCTGCGGACTCCGTTGCTTTTCCTGAGCCTTTTCACAGGGCTCTTCATCAGTTTTTTGGCTTTTATACTCTTGGGATAGCCTTCTTATCCCTTATCGTTATTATTTATTTCATTGTCGCGATTGTGGGTGAGAGCATCGTGACCGGGCGTCCTTTCGGTCAGCGGTTTAATAAGGGGTGGTTTATTCCCCGCCTTATTGCCTTTTTTGCGCTTATTGCTCCAATGAACATGGGGCCAGGAGGCAATAACGTCGGAATCAATGCCGCACAGTATATTACTCTCGGGGCTGCCTACTTTGGTTCCAATATGGCTACAAATGCGTGGAACGGTGTTTTTGTTCCAGTTGCCCTGAATAATGATTCTTTTGTCAATTCATTGTCGGGATCTCGAACTGAGACTTTGATCGCCATTCCTAACGCCCCGGAGTTGGGGACTCTTACGCAGTTTTTCTTCGTCGCCCGTCTTTGTATGTTGGCGGAGGAGCTTATGTATAATAGGACCAATGCGAATTTTGGTATGTATATTGTCCGGGAGAATCGTCCGGGTCTCTCGGATGTTCCTTTCGGAGGTCCGTTTGCCGGCGTGCTTGCCGGAGGGAATACTATGCAGTACATGAACGGCAATACTTTCGAGGATATTGTTGGTTTTTCTCGTTACAGGACTATTATTATCCGTTTCGGCCATTTCAACCCTCCGGGCGGTGTGGCGGGGGATCCTGACGATCCGCCGGACGCTTATGATGCAGAAACCGGTTACGTCAAGCCCGTTTGTGGAGAACTCACTCTTGCCCCGACTTCACCAAAAGGAAATCAGGTCAGCACTGATATATCCTCCACTGGTATTTCTACGGGTGCTGGCGCTCCTGGTCTTGAGATCGATCCCCATAGTTACAATATCGGCGGTGGTATGGCCGGTAACAGGGTTATGGGTATTACGGAGTTTTATTACGAATTTTTAGAGCAATATATGGTTCAAGACCCGTTCTTTGATGAGTTGGCCACCTGTATGCTTAAGTCCATTCTTCCTTATGATCACGATTCGAGTTGTGTCGATATCCGGTTTACGCGCCATTCAACGGATCCTAATGCGCCTTTTCCTGAGTCTCGATGGTCTAACGAGAATGTCGTCAAGAAAAATATGAACTTTTACAATAACAGTATTAAAGCTGTGATGACTGGTCTTTGGATGCAACCCAACGAGCCAGCGGGTGAAGATTTTTTCCTTATTCCCAGTTCCAGTGGTGCTTACCTTCCTCGTGGCGTCTGGACTGGCGCAGACGGGCCTGCCGGTGTTTTGGCCGGGCTTAATATTCCGAATATACCGCCGACATTCAATAACTTTGTCACCCAGATGCGCCTGAAGTATGAGTTTAATCTCCCTCCGGCTATTGACCGTTTGGGGTGGGCAGGGGCCGCTCTTTGGTATAACGAGATCGCCAACGTCAACGGGCAGTTCATGTCGGCGGTCCAGAACCTTCCGAAGCCGACTAAATACCCGTTGATTATGGAAGAAATAGCCAACCAGCATAAAATGGTCGATACGAACCCTTCCTTCAAGAATCGTTTTAACCCGCTTTTGCAAAATGGACGTCTTGCCACTTTACCTCGGCCCGGGGACCAGTATATCGCTGCCGCTCTCTATTCTGGTTTCATGATGTGGGGCAGGGATTCCGTTCAGACAAGTACGCATACACGGCAAACCGGAAACAGTTTTATGGATGTCGTCAATATGATTTTCGGCACGGAAGGTCTTTATAATCTTCTTGAAGGTATGCAGATTGGTGATGCCCCAGATGGGCGTACCCTTAATGTCCATCCTCTTGCCGCTCTTAGTTCCATGGGCAAGGGCATCCTTGATGCTTCTCTGCGCAATCTCATGATCGGCCTTGTCGGGCAAGGGATCGGAGAAATTTTCGGAGACGACATTATTGGTCCTGCAGGCAAGCTTATCGGTGATATCGCCGGTCGTTTTGCCTTGATCGGTGTTTCTATCGGATTTGTTCTCTATTATGTCCTGCCTTTGCTGCCGTTTATCTACTTTTTCTTCGGTTTCAGCGGGTGGGTCAAAAGCATCTTCGAAGCTATGGTCGCTATGCCTCTTTGGGCTTTGGCCCATATAAAGATTGATGGTGAGGGGCTTCCTGGGCCTTGGGCGACTAACGGATATTTTCTTTTATTCGAAATTTTTCTTAGACCGACCCTTATGATTTTCGGGCTGATCGCCAGTATTATCCTTTTCACCGCGCTTGTTAACGGTCTTAACGATACCTTTCATCTGGTGGTGCTTAACGCCACTGGTTATGACATCGAGGCTAACCTTTACATGCAGACTGCACAGTTGCCGAATTCTAATCCTACGGGCGTTGAGAATACGATCGATTATATCCGTGGGCCGCTTGATGAGTTCATGTTTACGGTCATGTATGCCATTATTGTGTATATGCTTGCCTTGGCCAGCTTTAAAATGATCGATCAGGTGCCGAACCATATTTTGCGATGGATTGGGGCTACGGTCAGCACGTTCCAGGAGAGAGCTGGCGATCCTGCAGGAGAGTTGACAGGAAAAGTTTACCGTGCAGGTGAAATTACGCGCGCCCAACTTATGGAGATGGTCGGAAACCTTCGTGGTTGGCGCGGAATGACGGTTGCGGAAACGGATATCGCTCTTGGAGGCGCGAGCTCAGGTCCTAAGCCTCGTTAATATTTTTTTCAGGATATCTGAATGATTTTATTCGCTACTACAGGTGTGGCCTGTGGTTTTGTGTGTTTGAGATCTCACCATGAGCAAAAATGCGAGGTATGCGGTCTTCCTCGCCAGAGTTGTCCAAAAGAAAGCCGCTATTTTTTCCGCAGCATCGCCAAGAGCGCTTCCAGATCGCCGCCGCCGCGCTGGATGACGGAGGCGAAGTCCGAGCGCTGGGTCAGGGCCATGCTGACACCCTCGACGATGATGTCCACCACCTTGAACTTGCCGTTCTTCTGGCGCACGCGCCAGTCGATGATGATGGCCTGTTCTCCGGCCTTGGGGACCAGAACGGTGTTGACGATTGAATCAGTGTTCGTGCCGTCCTTGCGGGCTTTCTTGACCTCCAGCGTCTGGCCGTCATATTCCTTGAAGCGGGCGGTATAGACGCGCACGATCATTTCATTGAACAGTTTCTGATATTCCTTTTTCTGGGCGTCGGTGGCCGTCTTCCAATGGCGGCCGAGGGCAAAGCGGCCGATTGTCTCCATATCGAAGTTATCGTTCAGAAGCTTGCGGAACTCACTCTCCCGCTTGGTCTGGGTCAGGGATTTGTCGGACAGGAACCCGATACCGCGTTTGGCGATTTCATCGATGAGGGTTTTGGAGCCAAGGCTCAGCGTGTCGTCGGGTTCGGCCTTTATGGCGATTACAGAGGGTAGGCTCGTGTCCTGAAGGGGCATATTGCCTGTTAGGGCCTGTGCAGATGTTCCGCTTAAAAGCGCGATTGCGAGAAAACCCAAAACAGGAATAGATTTATTCAGCACCAGCCAACTCCTTACAAAAAACCCTTAACTATTATTCGTATATTCGAGCATCGTTCCTTCTATAAACCAAAAAGGCCGCCTGAATAATAAAAAAATGGGTGTTTTTGCCTAATCTTCCTCAGCATAATCAGGAATGGCCGGGGTGGTGTAGCCTTCGCCCAAGCCCTGATCGTTGACCAAGGCCTTGCGACTCTGGAAATAGATGCTGCGCGTGGCCGCGTAGGGATCGAGGGAGTTCTCGCGGATGTCTTTCAAGGTATCGTATAGAGATTCACGGATATCAAGGTATTCCGTTCCCAGTTTTGCGTAGTACAAATCTTCATGGTCGATGTTAAACAGATGCCAGCGGACAGGGTCGGCCATTCCGTCTACGAAATAACCTGAATAGTCGCGCAGGGAGGAGGGGCCGAGCATGGGGACCACCATGTAGGGGCCGTGATCGACGCCCCAGACGGCCAGAGTCTGCCCGAAATCCTCGCCTTCGTATTCGATGCCGTTATAGCTGGCCAGATCGACGAGACCGCCGATTCCCACGGTTGTATTAATCGCGGCGCGGAGGGCGCAGTTTTTAGCGCCTTCAAGGTCGCCCTGCAAAAGCTGGTTGGCCAGAATCACAGGCGATTTGAGGTTCCGAAGGACGTTCCTGACGCCCTTTCGGGCCAGGCGGGGGGTCACGAATCGGTAGCCCTTGACGACGGGGTTGACCACGACATCGTCAAAGCGCTGGTTGAAATTGAACATGAAGCGGTTATAGCCCTCATAGGGGTCATAGATTTCGAGGTCGTCCTCGATGATCGTTGCCTTTTCGGTTGAGGCGCAGGAGACCAGCGCCAGACCCGAGAGAAGGATTAACGAGAGTTTTTTGAGGGACGAGGCCCCCGCCCCTGCTTTGGAATTATTCAACATTATCATGCTCATCGTGAAGAGATTTTTGAACTCTTAATCTTTATAACAGCCATGGATTATTAATGCGTTAACGCAGAATCAGGAAAAGCGGATTATTCTTTAAGGGAAAAGTTTAGTGATTCTTTACCGCCAGACAAGGTCTAACGTTACGGGCGCCGCATATTATTCCAAACAAGTGTCGTATTTTTGCCATGCTTTCGCTGTTTCAGCCGTCTTCCTTGTTCAGCATGGCGCTGAGGCCCAGCAGGAAGCAGATAAGTGCCGGGGACCATGCGGCCAGAAGGGCCGGGATCTGACGGGAGGTGCCCAAGGCTTGCAGAAAATTTGAGAGAAAAAACACCAGAAAGCCGATGAAGACGCCGAGAACGATCAGCAAAAATCCGCCCTTCATGCGGGGCGGGCGCATCGATACTGCGGCAGCCAGAAGGATCATAGCCGCATACATGAGGGGCTGAGAGAGAAGGTTATGGTAATAAACGCGCAGGGGGGCGGCATCGAAGCCGGTTTCCTCCAATGTGCTGATATAGCCGGGGAGTTTCCAGAAGGACATACTGGCTGGGGAAGAAAAGCTTTCCTCGATATCCTGACGGGTCAGGCCTGTGGGTAAATCGAATTCATCCTGACTAACGGGCAGAACCGTTCCCCTGTCATAAATCCGTGTGTTTTTGAGGTGCCAGTAGCCTTCGGCCAGAACCGCTTCCTGCGCGTGGACGCGCTTGAGGAAGTCATTTTGTTCAGTAAAATAAAGGACCGTGATGTTCTGCAGCGTCCATTCCGGCAGTTTGATCTTGCGGGCATGGAAAATGACGTAGCCTGGGACGAGTTCAGGCGGATTCGTTTTAGCGTCCGTCTGTTCTCCCTCGTTCTGCAGATACACGGCCTGCCGGAGCCAGAGACCTTCCTGAAAGACGGCAATTTCGTCCTTTTGATTGCTCAGCAGGCTGTTTTGGAGCTGGTCGTATTTCTGGACGAAAACCGAGCCGACGGGGTTTATGACCGTCATCTGGAGAAGGCCGAAGAGAATGGCGGTGCCGATGACGGGGGTCAGGAATTGCCAGACGGAAAAGCCCGAGGCGCGGACCACAATCAATTCATAGCGGCGGGTGAGCTGCCAGAAGGTGAACATGGCGCTGAAGAGGACCGCGAAGGGGAGCATGAGCTGGCTGACTTCGGGGAGCTTGAAAAAACTCATTTTCAGAATCACTCCCAAAGAGACATCCGGCTTGTCGGCGGCGCGGCGCAGAAGTTCGATCGTGTCAAAGAGGTAAATGACCGCCATCAAGGCCGCAATCAGTACCAGAAGATTGAGAATGTAGTATTTGGCCAGATAGCGGCTGAGGGTCGGGGTCAGTTTCATGCCAGCTTCCCGCCCGCCAGTCCGGCTTTTCCGGGGATCAGGAATTTCCGTCTCAGGGCTTCACCCTTCGGGCTCAGCATCAGAAGGCCCAACGCTATCGGCGCAAGTGCGATCAGGTAGCGCAGGGGGATGCCTGACAAGGTGTCTTTTGTCATATTGTCAACGGCCATGGAGAGGGTCTGCAGCAGGACGATCAGCCCTACGGCCAGAATAATTCTCCGGCTCTGGCCGCGTCTTTCGGTTTCACCCAGCAACAGGCAGTTCAGGGCGATCAGAACAAAAGAGATGGCCAGAAGAGGCGCTGTGACCCGGCGGTGAATCTCAATGATAAATTCACGGGCGCTTTTGCGGTCGCGTTCGTTCGCCGGATCGGGGTTAAGGAGTTCGTTGATCGTGCGTTCATCGGGTTCCTGCCAGCGGGTGCGGGCGGCTGTGCCGGTGGGGACGTCAATCGTGTATTTCTCAAAATCGAGACGTTGCAGAATCGAAGTCTTGAGGTCAAATTCCTGGCGGGAACCTTCGTAAACCACGACCTGTTGCCCCTCCTCGGAGGCGACGATCTGGCCGCGCTTGGCGAGAATGGTGGATGGGCCTTTTTTGGTGTCCCGAGTGTCATAGATCATCAGGCCCGCGAGATCGCCGAGGCTGTTTCTCTTATGAATATAGACGGTCAGTCCCTTGCCGACCTGATTGAAGACGCCTTCGCGGAACATATAATTGGAGAGTTCGGTGGTGAGGCTGAGGCGCATCTGCTGCATCCGGTTCAAGGAGGCGGGGGCGACCCACAGGGCGTTGATCCAGAGAAGCAGGGTGATGATCCCTCCCAGAAGAAGGGCGGGCTTGGCGAGAGTCATGGGCGAATGGCCGACGGCGCGGATGGCGACCAGTTCGGAATCCAACGTCATCTTGTTGTAAATAAACAGGGTCGCGGTCATCAGGGAGAGGGGCAGGATGATCTCGAAGAAACGCGGCAGGGCCAGAAGGGTCAGGAGCCAGAGCGAACCGCCCGAGGTATTGGATTCCAGAATTATTTCCAGAAAGCGGAGCGACTGGGTCAGGAAGATAATGAAGGTCAGCGTGACCGCCACGAACGCGGTGCCGATGAACAGATTGCGGAAAATATAGCGTTCAAAAATCTTCATCACGTCCGATATTGGCATTGGCCCGCGGGGCGGAAATGCTTATAGTAGCCTGATTTTTCGTGGAACTCTAACAGCATCTTCCATGCGCCGGGGCACATTCATGACGTTTGATATCACATTTTCCAAGACCTCCAAGAAAAAAGCGGAGGCTCTCGTTCTTTGCGTTGGTGCTGCCAAGGCTCTGGCTGTCGGCGGCGAGACTCTCGATAAGGAAACGCGCAGCTTTGCGGAGCGGGCGCTGGAGAAAAGCCCCTCTTTCAAGGGCAAAGCGGGGCAAACGCTGGTGAGCCTGCTTCCCGCGAAGGCGTCTTATGACCGGTTGATTCTTCTGGGTGTCGGGGAGGCGGAAAAATTCAACGCGCAGGAGGCGGAGAAGGCCGGGGGCAAGCTTTATGCCGCGCTGGACGGCGCGGGGATCAAAGGCGCGGAGCTGATTGTCGGCGGTGTTGAGGATGAGGCGATTGCCGCGGCGCATCTCGGGGCCGGGGCCAAATTGCGTTCCTACCGTTTCGAGGTTTACAAGTCCGAAAAGAAAGACGATGAAAAGACGCCCAAGCCTGAGCGGCTTTATATCGTCACGGGTGCAGAGCGCGAGGCCGAGAAAATCTTTAAGCGCGAGAGCCAGACGATCAAGGGGGTATTTTTTGCCCGCGATGTGGTGAACGAGCCGCCGAACGTGCTTTATCCCTATGCCTATGCCAACCGGATTTTCGAAGACCTCAAGCCGCACGGGATCGAGATTGAGATTCTGGACGATAAAAAACTCAAGAAGCACGGGTTCGGGGCGCTGCTGGCGGTGGGGCAGGGGTCGATCAATCCGCCCTGCGTCGTTGTGATGCGCTGGATGGGGATGGGCAAGGAGAGCAAGGCCAAGCCGGTCGCGCTGGTCGGGAAGGGCGTGACGTTCGATACGGGTGGGATATCGCTCAAGCCCGGCCTTGGCATGGATGAGATGAAGATGGATATGGGTGGATCGGCGGCGGTGGTTGGGGCCATTAAATCACTGGCGCTGCGGAAAGCCAAGGTCAATGCGGTGGGGATTATCGGGGTCGTTGAAAATATGCCCTCTGACCGCGCTTACCGTCCGGCGGATATCCTGACCTCCTATTCAGGCAAGACGATCGAGGTTCTAAACACGGATGCCGAGGGGCGGCTGGTGCTGGCGGATATTCTTTCCTATGTGCAGAAGCTCTACAAGCCGCAGGTCATCGTCGATCTGGCGACCTTGACCGGGGCGATGATCGTGGCGCTGGGGCATGAATATTGCGGCACGTTTGTCAATAATGACAAGCTGTGGGCGGAACTGGATTCCTCGGCCAAGGCGGTGGGCGACAAGCTGTGGCGGATGCCGCTGGATGAAGTCTTCAAAAAAGAGATGGAAAGCGATACGGCGGATTTGCAGAATATCGGCAAGTCGGGGCGCGATGCCGGTTCCTGCACGGCGGCGGGGTTCCTGTGGCATTTCATCGAGGGGGACACGCCGTGGGCGCATCTGGATATTGCCGGAACCGCCTGGATCAAGAAGGACCGCGAAACGACGCCCAAATTCGGCACCGGATTCGGCGTGCGCCTGCTGGACAGGTGGATCGCTGATCATTATGAATAATCCTTATGGTCGTTACCAAGAAAACGCGTTATAGGACTGCCGCCGATTTGACAGAGGCCGGATTGATTCCGGCCTGCGATTCCCATGTCTTTGCCGAATTGTCCGGTCACTATGCGGTCGGGGTGACGGCTCAGGTCGTGGCAACGATCCAGAATACCGTCCATCCGGCGCACGATCCTGTGGGGCGGCAGTATCTTCCGTCCGCCCAGGAGCTTGAGATTTCCGCCGAAGAACTGGCCGATCCGACGGGGGATGAAGCTCACAGCCCGGTGAAGGGGATCGTGCATCGTTACCCGGACCGGGTGTTACTCAAGATTTCCAAACTCTGCGCGGTTTATTGCCGTTACTGTTTCCGGCGGGAGATGGTGGGGCCGGGGCAGGAGGCGTTTACGGAGGACGATCTTGAGGCGGCGCTGGGCTATATTGAATCCACTCCGGCGATCTGGGAAGTCATCCTGACGGGGGGCGATCCGCTTGTGTTATCGGCCCGCAGGCTGGAGGAGGTTTTGACTCGCCTGAACCGGATCAGCCATGTTCAGGTGGTGCGGATTCATTCGCGTGTGCCGATTGCCGATCCGGAAAGACTCACCGATACGGTGTGCGGCGTTTTGAAAAATTCCCTCAAGCCTATCTATTTGGTCGTGCATATCAATCACGCGCAGGAAATTACGCCTGAGGTTGAATCAGCGCTGGCGCGGCTGCGGGCGGCGGGGTGCAGTCTGCTGTCACAATCCGTTTTGCTGAAAGGCGTCAATGATGACCCTGTTGTTCTGGAGCAGTTGTTCCGGCGGCTGATCGGGTTGTACGTCAAACCCTATTACCTGCATCATCCCGATCTGGCGAAGGGGACCGGGCATTTCCGGGTCAGCATCGAGCGGGGGCGCGAAATCATGAAGGCGCTGCAGGGGCGGCTGTCGGGCATCTGCCTGCCGCGCTATGTTCTGGATATTCCCGGGGGTTTCGGCAAGGTTCCGGTCGAGCATAATTATGCGGTCTTGCAGGATGACGGGCGTTATGTGATTGAGGATATTGATGGAAATTCTCATCTCTATCCTCCGGTGACGGAGGAGAAGCGTGGCTGAGGTGCGGTTCTATCATCTGCAGAGCCAGCGGCAGGAGGATGCCCTGCCCTCCCTGATCTCCAAGGCGCTGGAGGGTGGGCATCGGCTGGTGGTGCGGCTCAGGGATGAGGCGCAGGTGGCGCGGTTGAATGAGCATCTCTGGACCTTCCGGCCCGACAGTTTCATTCCCCACGGAAGTGCAAAGGACGGAAACGCCGCGCTTCAGCCCGTGTGGCTGACGCATCTTAACGACAATCCCAACGGGGCGAGCGTCCTGATCGTCGGGCAAGGGGCGGAGGCCTCCTTCGGAGATGAGATTGCGGTGGCCTGCGAAATGCTGGATGGGGGCGATGATGAGGCAGTTGGTGCAGCGCGGGCGCGCTGGAAAGCCTATAAAGAAGCCGGTCATACCGTCACCTACTGGCAGCAGAATGAGCGCGGCGGGTGGGAGAAAAAGGGTTAGGCCCGCAGCTTTTCTAAAGACCTGCAAACACTGTCTTTCTTCGCTTCCGCTTCTCAAATACGCCGAGGTATTCTGCGATGTGGTTCTCGAAAGCCCGTGTTTTCGATGACTTTATAAAAGCTGCGGATTTAACCCCATAATCAATGCGCGGTGGCTTTTTGCACCGGTTCCGGTGCGGCTTCGGTTTTTTCCGCCGGATTTTCCGCAGGCGTTTCGGCGGGTTGCTCTGCAGGAGGCGCGGTTTCCGGGGGTGTTGCGCCATCGGCGGGCGGTGTGGCTTCCGGGGCTGTGGCGGTTTCTGCCGGAGGGGCGCTGGCGGCCTGTTCGGCGGCGATTTCGGCCTCGGTCGGCAGGGCGGCGGGGCTATCGGCCAGAGTTCTGAGCCAGGCGATGATTGCGGCGCGGTCCTCGACCTTCTTCAGGCCGACATAATTCATCTTCGTACCGGGCATATATTTCTTGGGCTTGGCGAGGAACAGGTTCAAGGACGCATAGTCCCAGTTGCCGGGCATATCCTTGCAGGTCGGAGAGTATTCGAACCCAGCCGCGCTGCCCTTGTCGCGGTTCACGACATCCCAGAGGCTTGGTCCCTGCTTGGCGGGGCCGCCCTTTTCAAAGGAGTGACAGGCGGCGCAGGCCTTGGAGAGCTTGGCGCCCTTTTCGATATCGGCGGAGGCCAACAGGGCCAGAATCGGCTCGGGCGGCTTGTCTGCGGCCGGTGTTCCGCCGTGGTCGCCGTCTTCGGCGGCGCCCTCTATGGCGACGGCTTCCTTAACCAGAGTTTCGGGGTGGACGGCCTGCCTGGCGATGAAGCCGGAGAGCATGGCGACAATTCCGGCCACAAGGACAGCGGCGAAGATTTTATTGAATTCAAAGCTGGACATTTTTTCCTAAACTCGTTTTCCTAAATCCGGTGGTTTTGAGTGAACGCGGGTGTCGCCCGCAGGCTTTTTAAGAGGATAGCATCTTGCAAGCCTTTGTCGACACCGTTATACGCTTTGCTTATAGTCGTTCAACCGAAAAGTGATATGACTTTTGTCAAAATTTAGTCCTGCATACAAGGATACTGTGCCGCATATGAAAAATCCTCAATCCATCGCTTTTCAGGGTGCCCCCGGCGCCTTTTCGGATATGTCGTGCCGCGCCGTTTTTCCCGGCGTGAAAACCGTGGCCTGCGATTCCTTCAACGAGGCTTTCGCGGCCGTGAGCGAGGGGCGCACCGATCTGGCCATGATTCCGATCGACAATACGATTGCGGGGCGGGTGGCGGATGTGCATCACCTGATGCCTGCGGGGGATCTGTTCATCATCGGGGAGCATTTCCAGCCGGTCAACATGATGTTGCTGGGGGTCAAAGGTACGAAAATCTCTGACCTGAAGTATGTCCACAGTCATGTCCATGCGATCCCTCAGTGCCGGAAGTTCATTCAAAAACTCGGGATTACGCCGCGTATCCATGCGGATACGGCGGGGGCGGCCAAGGAAATATCCGAAATGAACGACAAGCAGCACGGGGCCATCGCTTCGGCGCTTGCTGCGGAGATTTACGGGCTGGATATCCTGGAGCGGGATATCGAGGACCGCCAGCATAATACGACGCGTTTTCTGATTCTGGCGCCGGAACCGCATATCCCCGAACTTTCCGAGGGCGGGGATGTGGTGACCAGCCTGTTTTTCGAGGTCCGCAACATTCCGGCAGCGCTCTATAAGGCCTTGGGAGGGTTCGCCACGGCGGGGCTGAGCCTGACTAAGCTGGAATCCTATGTCGATGACACGTTTCAGGCCGCAACTTTCTATTGTGATATCGAGGGGCATTATGAAAGCCATGCGTTCCAGCTGGCCGTCGAGGAACTCGGTTTTTATGCGAAGGATGTGCGGTTTCTGGGGACTTACCCCGCGCATCCGTTCCGGCGGCGCTTTGGCAAGGACTTGACAGAGCTTTAACCAATTTTTAGCGGAAAGGCCCGTGGCTTTTTATTCAAATCGTGTTAACCTCTCGTGTGTTAGAGTGCCTAGAGGCCTGTTATAAAAGACTTTAGAAGGAAACCTGTCTTATGCCGACCCATGCCGAGCTGGCCAGCAAGCTTTTGACCGATGCCGCAACTTTTTTCCGCACCCTGGCCAGCCAGAACCGGAATATCGAAAAACAGATGACGGATAACGCCAACGTGTTCGAGAAGATTTCCGTTCTGGTGGTGCAGCAGCCCTATGGAAAACTCGACGATACGCCCCATGCGGTGCTGGCGGGGCGGCTTTTGAAGGATGCGGCGGGGTTTTTCCGCAAGCTGGGCGAACAGAACAAGCCGATTCAAGACCAGATGAACGAAAATGCCAATGTCTATGACCAGATGGCCGATCTGGTGATGCAGAATCCCCTCGGTATTCTCGATTAATTGTTGTTTTCAGGCGTAGAGGCCCATCACAATCAGAATGACCGTAAACAGGCTCAGGGCGATATAAAGCGCCCGGAAGAGCAGGTGTTCGGTCAGGATTTCGGTGTTTTCCTGCCCGAAAATACGAAAGGTTTCGGCCTTGTTGCGGTTAGACAGGCGGTCGAAGATTTTCCGCTTTATCTCAACTTTGGGATATTTTTTGCTGAGGTAGAGGATTTCCGCCTTCTTGAGGGCCGTTTCGGGGCAATCCGTGGTCGCGGCACGTTCCCAGGAGGCCGTGCGGCGGTCGTCGTTGGCCGGGTGGTGGATGTAGACGGAATACTCGATCTTTTCTGAAGTTTTCCGAGGGTGTTTTTCATGCATAGCGGTCATTTGATCTTACTCTTTAAAAAAATACTCTTATTGAAAATGGCTTAAATAAAAATTAACTTTTGCCGATCTTAAGCCAAAAATGGTTAATAAAGCGTTAATGGTCGTTCAGCTTTGCCTGTTTTATCCCCTCGTGCGCTTGTGGCGTTGCGGTTGAGGGTAAAAATTTGCTATCTTGGGATGTCCGTCTTGGACTCATGCTTTGTTAAGCTTTCTCTGCCACACTCCTTTCCCGTTTAACCTCTAGATGCAATTATGGCCCGGACCCGCACGATCAAACGCAAACGCAAGGGAAAAAACAAGCAGCCCACGATCCCGTTCGTGCCGGAATCGCTGCAGGCTTTCACGGCGCGGCGGTTTCTGGATGCCTTCGCGCTGAGTCTTCTGGCGGGGGCGCTTTTTATTATTGCCGCACTGGCCAGTTACAGCCCGGTGGATCCGTCCTGGAATACGGCGAGTTCCGAGGTTACAGAGGCGGATGTGGCCAATCTCGGCGCACTGCCGGGGGCGTGGACGGCGGATGTTCTGCTGCAAACCTTAGGCGCGGGCGCGTTTACGCTGGCGATTGTTTTGGGGTTCTGGGCGTGGCGGCTGTTCCGGCGGCAGACGATCCGGCCTGTCAGTCTGAGGTTGGCGGCGACGCTGGTTCTGAGTATTCTGGCCTCGATCGCTTTGGCGCAGATTCCCTCCGGGCACTGGATTGCCCATCCCTATCTGGGGAGCAGCGTGGGCACCCTGATGCTCAATCAGTTTTCCGTTTTTTCGCAGGCTTACGGGTTCGGCTACGGGCCGGGGATATTTTCCCTGTTGTGCGCGTTGCTGGCGGTTCCGGTTTTTATTTTTGCTGCGGCTTTTTCCCGTGAGCAGGTTGCGGCAGCCGCCTTTGCCGCCAAGGTCGGCGTCTATACGGTGATTGGAACGTGCATTGCTTCGGTGCGCGGGTTTTTGAACTGGGTGCAGCATTACAACGATCCTGATTATGAGGTTGATTCTCCTTCGTTTGGTTTTCTGGAGAAGGTCAGGGCGTGGCGCGAGGAGCGGGCCGTGCGGCGCGCGGCCAAGGATGAAGAGGATGAAGAATCCGATGATGATGATGAGGTGGAAGAGGGTGAATTCGAGAGCGAGGATTCCGATTCCGAAGAGGGTGAAGAGACTGAGGAGAAGGCTGCGCCTCTCGTTGCCCGCAAACCCAAGAGCCAGATTCCTGTTGTGACACCCACGGCTGCGAAAAAACCTGCGGCTGCAAAAAAGAAATCCGGGGGGCAGCAGCAAAGCCTTGCGCTTTCGGATGTCGAGGATTGGCAGTTGCCGGATGTGTCCTTGATTCAAGAGGTTCCCAAGGACGTTGTCAGCCGCAAACCCAATGAGGAATCGCTCCGTAAGAATGCCGAATTGCTGCGGAATGTATTGGCGGATTTCAATATTCACGGCGATATCAGCTCGATCCATCCGGGGCCGGTCGTGACGCTTTACGAGCTTGAGCCGGCGCCGGGGACGAAAACGTCCCGCGTTATATCCCTGAGCGACGATATCGCGCGGTCGATGTCGGCGATTTCCGTTCGCTGCGCGGTCGTACCGGGGCGCAACGTGATCGGGATTGAACTGCCCAACAAGGAGCGGCAGACGGTTTATATGCGTGAGATGCTGGAATCGCGGCTTTACGAGAAGACCAATGCGAAACTGCCGCTGATTCTGGGCAAGGATATCGGCGGGCAGGCGGTTCTGGCGGACCTTGCGAAGATGCCGCATTTACTTGTGGCGGGGACGACGGGGTCGGGGAAATCGGTGGCCGTCAATACGATGATTATGTCTTTGCTGTTCCGTCTGTCGCCGCAGCAATGCCGATTTATCATGATCGACCCGAAGATGCTGGAACTGTCGGTTTACGACAATATTCCGCATCTGCTCTCGCCTGTCGTCACGGAGCCGGGGAAGGCGATCGTGGCGCTGAAATGGGCGGTGCGGGAGATGGAAAACCGCTACCGCAATATGTCCAAGCTCGGCGTGCGGAATATCGAAGGCTATAATTTGCGGATCCGGGAAGCGATCAAGAAGGGCGAAGAGATCGTCCAGAAGGTGCAGACCGGAATCGACCGCGACACGGGTGAGGCGGAGTTCGAGGATGTTTCGCTGGAGCTTAAGGAGCTGCCCTATATCGTGGTGGTGGTGGACGAGTTCGCCGACCTGATGCTGGTGGCCGGGAAAGATGTTGAGAACGCGATCCAGCGGTTGGCGCAGATGGCGCGGGCGGCGGGGATTCACCTTATTATGGCGACGCAGCGGCCGTCCGTGGACGTTATTACGGGCGTTATTAAAGCGAACTTCCCGACGCGGATCAGTTTTCAGGTCACCTCCAAGATCGATTCGCGCACCATTCTGGGTGATTCCGGCGCGGAGCAGCTGCTGGGCATGGGGGATATGCTTTACATGGCGCCGGGCGGGCGCGTGACGCGGGTGCACGGGCCGTTCGTTTCGGACGAGGATGTGGAGAAGTCCGTGTCCTTCCTCAAGAGTCAGGCGTCGCCGGATTATATCGACAATCTCACCGACGACGGGGATTACGGGGACAGCGAGATTATGTCCGCGATGTTCGGCGGCGGGAAAGAGGGATCCTCCAACGATGTGGACGAGCTTTATGACCGCGCTGTGGCCATCGTGGCGCGGGAGGGCAAGGTTTCGACCAGCTTCGTTCAGCGGCACCTGCAGATCGGGTATAATCGGGCGGCGCGGATCGTGGAGGAGATGGAGAAGCAGGGCATTATCTCTCCGGCGAATGCGACCGGAAAACGGGAAATTCTCGTGCGCGATTTCAGCGACGTTTAGGTTCAATCTGCGGCTCAAAATTGACCGGACTAACTAAGACGTTCTGGACTGAGTCCTGCGGGTCCGGTGTTGTTGATTCTGGATCCCCGCGTTCGCGGGGATGCTGCTTCTTCATATCCAGAGAATGATGCGCTGATTCGCGGCGTATTATTGGCTGTGGGGGTTGTTTTTAACTTTCAAGCGCGGGGCTTTTATATTATGGCTTTCAGTATGAAGCGTTTTTCCCTGATTCTCTCGGTTTTGTGTGTTTTTGGCGTCGGGTCGGCGTTTGCGGCGGTCGATGCCGGGGACGTGGCCAAGGCCGAGACTTATTTCCAGAAGCTGAAAACCGCGCAGGCGCGGTTCGTGCAGACCACGCATAACGGGCAGCAGGTGACGGGGACGTTCTATCTGAGCCGTCCGGGCAAGCTGCGGTTCGAGTACGATCCGCCGAACAAGGATTTCGTGGTGGCGGACGGGACGTTCATCTATTTTTATGACGGGGAATTGGACGAGCAGACCAACGCGCCGATCGGCACGACTCTGGCGGATTTCTTTTTGCGGAAGGATTTTTCGCTCAAAGGCGATCTGACGGTCAAGGAGACGCGCACGATGGCCGGATTTCTGCAGGTCGAGGTGACGCAAACGGCGGACCCGGCCGAAGGGACACTGACCTTCGCGTTTACGGAAAGCCCGTTCGCGCTCAAGAAATGGCGCGTGGTGGACGGGCAGGGGGCGATCACGGAAGTCGAGTTGTTTTATCTGAAGACCGGGGTGGACCTGGATAAGAGCCTGTTCCGGTATTTCGACCCCAAGCGCAAGGATGAGGGCGGGAATCCCTCGTTCAACGACTGATCGCCTATGTATGGGGGTGCATTGACCGCATGACCGAGGGGCCACTTGACCATCTGATCCGAATGCTGGCGGGGTTGCCGGGGCTGGGCAACCGCTCGGCGCGGCGCATTGCGCTGCATCTGCTGGAGCGCAGGGATACGCTGATGCTGCCGCTGGCGCGGGGGCTGGAGCGGGTGGCCACGGAAATCAAGGATTGCGCGGTGTGCGGGAATCTCGACTCGGTTTCGCCGTGCCGTATTTGCTGCGATCCGCAGCGAGATGCCGCAAAAATCTGCATCGTCGCGCATGTCAGCGATGTGTGGGCGGTCGAGCGCACGGGCGCTTACAAGGGACGGTATCATGTTCTCGGCGGGCTGTTGTCGGCGCTGGACGGGATCGGGCCAGGGGATTTGCGGATCGAATCGCTTTTGTCGCGCCTTAAGGACTCTCCGCCGGTTGCAGCAAACGATGGGCCTCTCAACGGGAAGGGTCCGGGGGTCGAGGAAGTTATTCTGGCGTTGTCGGCCACGGTGGACGGGCAATCGACCGCGCATTATATTTCCGACCGGCTGCAGCATTTTTCTTTGCGCGTTACGCGATTGGCGCACGGCGTTCCGGTGGGTGGGGAACTGGATTATCTGGATGACGGAACGATCGTGACGGCGCTCAATTCCCGCAGTGCAGCTTGAAGATTTTTAAACACGACGCGCACAACGATGCCTGCGCTTCCTTCTGTCATTCCGGCGAAGGCCGGAATCCCGTTTAAAAAACTACGGAGATAGACAGAGGAAGACAGAGCGCGGAACGCTTTATGTCTTGGCGACTTTGCGATTCATGACTGCAAGCGCGAAGAGTTCATTTGAATCGCGAAGACGCGAAGCGGGCAGTGCTTGTCTTTATTTCTGTGCCTTAATGGTCATTCCTGCGAAAGTGGGAAGCTGATTAATGGTTTTCACCCCTCTCCCTTGTTCCCTCTCCCCGCAAACGGGGAGAGGGAACGGGGCGCGGACATCTCTATCTTTCGCTGCGTTCTCTGTTTTTTGTTTTCTGGATCCCCGCTTGCGCGGGGATGCTAAAGAGGCAAACTTTCTATTCTTTTTCAGACAGATAGACGTCGCCGCTGGTCGTGCCGGAGCGGAGGACGGCGAGGTGGGTGTAATGGCCGGCCTGATCGCCGCCGATGGCGATGTCATAATACAGACCTGCGGGGAAGTAGTGGTCGGTTGAAGCCGCTGTTACGGTGGAGTCGCCGAATTTCACGAACACGGGGACGGTGGCGTAAAGGCTGACGATTTTTGTTTCCGCCGCGAAAGCCGTTGTGTTTCTGGCGGAGGCGGCTCCGGCTGCGATCTGGTGGGCGCCGGATGGCTTCAGGCGCAGGGCGGGGATGGTGCGGTCGTTGGCGTCGGTGGGCATGAGGGTGGGCATGGGTTATCTCCTTCAATATAGAAAATGAGTCCTGAAAATGAAAAACCCGCCGAGGGGCGGGCGGATTCCGGGTGTTGATAGTCTTGAGTATTTATCATAAGCGGATTTTTGTCAAGAAAATATTCCTATTTCTTTTTGATGTGGCGGTGGGCGCGGATCCAGTAGGGGGCGAAGGTGGCCCAGCCGGAGACCCAGAGGGCGATCATCTGATCCCCTGCCGCGAGAAAAAGATCGGAAAAGAGCAAGACGGAGAGGACCAGAAGGCCGCGGACCGCATAGTCGGCGCGTTCGTATTCCTTCCATGAGGCTCTGAGCAGCGAAAAGGCGCAGAGAAGCCACGGTGTGTAAAACAGGCCGAGGCCGAGCCAGCCGAGTTCGAGGGCGCGCTGCGAGATGGGCGTTAATGGTTGCGGGGCGAGTTTCATGGATTGCAGCAGTTGCAGGCTTTCCCAGCCGAAGCCGTAGGGGCCGATCTTTCTGAGGTCTATGAGCAGGAGGGTCGTGAAGCTCTCGTTGGCGAAGTTGACGAGAAAGGCCACAAGCAGAAGCACGGCGCAGAGGAACCGCAGGGGGCGGGCGGGGGTGCGGTAGGCGTAGCTCTGCCCCAGCCAGAAGGCGGCGCCAACGATAAAGAGAATGCTCAGTCTGCGCGCCGCGATGAGGAGGCTCATGGTGTAGGATTTCAGGTTCTCGCCGGTGATTTCGCGCACAACGGCATCGAGATTGTTTTTGAAAGCGGGGACGGGGGCCGGCATCGCGGGGAAGAGCGTCATGGCCACGCCCCAGGCGGCGAAGGCGAGGGCACAGGCGATCCAGAAGATTCCGGGAAGCCGGAGCGCCCGCAGGGCCATCATCCCCCGCTGCATATATTGTTCGTGGCTGAGCTGGTTGAGAATTTTCTGAGGCAGGGTCAGGGCGGGGTTGTATTCGGAATAATCGTAATGTCCCGCCTTCTCCAGCCGCGCCGAGAAATCGCGCAGGTTTTTCAGCCTTGCTATCAATGCTACGCCCCACAGCACGGCCAGAAGGCCCAGACGTTCATTTGAAACAGGGACAAAAGCGAAGGCCAGTGTAGTCGCGCCGAGCAAGAGCACATAGATCACAAGATCGAACTCTGCGCCGGAGAGGAGACGTCTCATGCGCTTACCCTTCGTCTTCGCTGTGTTTTTCGGGCAGTGGCGGATCGAGGGCGAGCATCTGGCGGCGAAGGGTCATCATCCGCGGCAACAGGGCGCGAGGAAGATTTCCGGCGTGATCGGGCAGGGCTTGCCATATCTGCGGATTGTAGGGATCGGATTTCAAGGCCTGCAGATATTCCTGGAAGGCGGCCTGGAGAAGATCGTTGTGCACGGCCTGGCCTGCCGTTTCCTGCGCGGCCTGCTCTTTCAGGCTTTGCGCCTTTTCCAGATGGGCGTTGGAGGCTTCCCGCGGATCGGACCGCAGGATCAAGAGGATTCCCAAAAAGGTGAAGAGAAGAGTCAGAACCGTGCCGATTCCGAGCAGAACGCTTCTGATCCTGTGCCTGCTGATCCGTATCATGAGCGTTTTTCCATGGGCCGCCGCGGGACGGTTTTTGTCCGCAGGGGTAGACCTGCGGTCATGATAGCTTATGGGTTTGGGAGAAAAAACAGGTTTTCGCGTTTATCAAGCCCTGATCAACGGGGGATTAGCGTTTGGCGCTGTCCTTGGTCAGGTAATGCTCGACGATCTGGGAGCCGACGGGCAAATCGACCAGCTTGACCGTGACTTCGGGGGCGACTTCGCCGGCAGCGAAGAAATCCTTGAAGCCCGCGACGGCTTCGGCGAAACGGTTGGCGGCCTCTTCCGGTTCGGTTTCGTAGAGGGGGCGCTGGAGCAAAAGCGCGTATTCGAAGCGCTCGGTCTGGGCGATGATGTCGGATTGACGGCGCAGGCGCACGAGGTACTGGGAGAGTTTGGCCACGGCGTAATCTGCGGCATACGGGCCTTCGCGCTCGGCGATGTCCTGATAGTTCGAAAGACGGATGAAGACGATGTAGGTGCGCTCGCCGTAACGGTCGGCGCGGTCTATGGCGGAGAGAAAAAGCTGGTTGAAGGCGGATTTGGCGATGATGCCGCCCGCACTTGGGAAGTCCTCCTTGTCGTCGCCGATGCGCTTGATCAGAGCGGTGAGGCGCTTGGCGCTTTCGACTTTTTTGTCGAGGCTTTCGGGGTCGATCGGCTTGGCGATGAAATCATTGGCGCCGGACTGGATGGCCTCGATCTGGGTGCCTTCGGTGGCCATATGAAGCACGTAGGGGTAATTCGAGCTGGCGCGGCGGATGTTCAGGATCACCGGGCGGGCGCTGGTTAACGGCATGGGATCGACGAAGATCATGTCGAAGCGTTCGTTGGCGAGCAGTTCGACGGCGTTGTTCTTTGAGGTCTCTTCCTTGATCTGATGACCGAGCGGCTCGAGGCGCGCTTTCATCAGCTGGGCGGTTATGCCTTCCCGGTCAACGATAAGAATTTTCATAACGATATGCCTTTGAAATCTTTGTCTTTTTAATGTGTCATAACGCAGAGGGCAGTGCAAATGCCTTCCGATGATGGCAGAAAATCCCTATGGAAATGTTAATGAGAATCTTTTGTTTTCGTTAAGACTTTGCTCCGGCATGGTTTGACTTTCGGCGGCGTCTGGGATAGAGAATTTCATCTGTCTTGGACCTGTGACAAACAGGAACGGCGCAGAGCCCAGGTGGCGAAATGGTAGACGCGCCAGTTTCAGGTACTGGTGACCGCAAGGTTGTGGAGGTTCGAGTCCTCTCCTGGGCACCACTCATTATTAACATAAAACCAATGAGGCGGATTTGAGCATCACATTGCATAAAGAGGATCTTCCCAGTGGGCTGAGTTTCGGCGAGGCTGTGGCGGTGGACACCGAGACGATGGGGCTAAACCCTCTGCGCGACCGTTTGTGCCTTGTTCAGCTTTCGGCAGGGGACGGGACGGCGCATCTGGTGCAGTTTTCGGGGAAGAGTTACAGCGCGCCGAATTTGTCGGCCCTCATGGCCAATCCCAAAGTTGTAAAGATTTTTCATTTTGCGCGGTTTGATATTGCGACACTCAAGCATCATCTGGGCGTGGATTGCGCGAGTTTGTATTGCACCAAAATCGCCTCGAAGCTGGCGCGGACCTATACGGACGATCACAGTCTGCGCGGGGTGTGCCGCGATCTGCTGGGTGTCGAGATCAGCAAGCAGCAGCAATCCTCGGACTGGGGGGCGGCGGAGCTGACGAGCGAGCAGCTCAGCTATGCGGCGAGTGACGTTTATTATCTGCACAAGCTGCGGGCGCAGCTGGAGATCAAGCTCAAACGCGAGGGGCGGGCGGAACTGGCGCGGAAGTGCTTTGACTTTCTGCCTGCACGGGCGGCGCTTGATCTGGCCGGATGGGCGCAAACCGATATTTTCGAGCACTAACTTGAAGCCACAGAGCGAAACAGATATCAGCCATGCGGTCCGTGTCCTGACCGCTGAGTCGGACGCTTTGGCGCAGCTTGCGCGCAGTATCGATCAGAATTTTGCCGATGCGGTTTCCGCCATTCATGCCATGAAAACCGCCGAGCGCGGATCGGGGCGTCTGATCGTCGCGGGGATCGGCAAGAGCGGCCATGTGGCGCGAAAGATTGCGGCCACTCTGGCTTCGACCGGGACGCCCGCCTATTACGTTCATCCGGGCGAGGCGAGTCACGGCGATATGGGCATGATCACGCCCAAGGATGTGGTTTTGATGCTGTCCAACTCCGGTGAGAACGTTGAGCTGAGCGACCTTATCCATTATTCGAAACGTTTCGATATTACGCTGATTGCCCTGACGGGCAACCCCGACAGTACGCTGGCGAAGTATGCGGATATCAAGCTGATTTACCCGAAAGTGCCCGAAGCGTGCCCGAACGGGCTGGCGCCCACCACCTCTACGACCATGATGATCGCGCTGGGCGATGCCTTGGCTGTGGCTTTGCTGGAGCGGATGGGGCTGACGCCCGAGCAGTATAAAGTTTTTCATCCGGGCGGGAAGCTGGGGCAGAGGCTGATGAAGGTTTCGGAGCTGATGGTTTCGGGGGCCGATCTGCCGCTGGTGCCGCCGGAGAGCCTGATGGACCGGACGCTGATCGTGCTGACAGAAAAAAATCTGGGCGTGGCGCTGGTCGTGAACGATCAGGGTGGGCTTCTTGGTCTTGTTACGGACGGGGATCTGAAGCGTCATATGGCGCCGGATCTTCTGCAGAGGCCTGTGACGGAGATCATGACCAAGAATCCGAAATCCATCACGCCCGATGCGCTGGCAGTTGAGGCGCTCGATCTCATGACCAAGAAGAAGGGGCGGTATCTGACGACCCTTGTGGTGATGGATGGCGAGCGTTTATGCGGTATTATCCGTTTGCAGGATTGTCTGCAGGCCGGGATCGCGTGAGGCTCGTGCTGTGACAGGGGACATCGACAGGCCGGCAACTTTTTCTTCCCAGAGCGACGCACAACGGCGCGAGCGTCTGAGCCGCCGGGAGGCTTCCGCGGAGGTTTATAGTGAAAGTTATACGAAGTTCGTGCGGACGCTGCGGCTGGTGCTGCCCTTGCTGGCGGCGGGGATCGTGATGGTTTTGTTCCTGTGGCCTGCGGGGGATGAGGAGGCCATCATTCCGGTCAAGCAGGACAAGGAGATGCTCAAAGAGCAGAATGTCGCCAAGAATGAGTTGACGAATCCGCATTTCGAAAGCGCGGATCAAAAGAACAATCCCTATAAAATCAGTGCTTTGCGTGCGGTGATGGGGGAGAAGAACGAAAACCTGATCATGATGGAGCAGCCGGTCGGGGAGATGAGGATGGAGAACGGGGCGAACGTGCGCGTGACTTCGCGGACGGGCGCGTACCGGCGGGATACGGAGCGGTTTTACCTGAACGGGGCGGTCGATATCACGCATGATCGGGGCTATCGGCTGCAAAGCGAGGAAACGCATTTCGACCTCAAAGCCAAGCTGGCGTGGTCGGATGTGGACGTAACGGCCACGGGGCCGGATGTTTCGATCTCTGCCAAGGGGCTGAAGGCGGATAACGAGAAGGGGACGCTGTTGTTTACGGGACCAGCTACGCTGACGCTCGATAAGGGGCTGGAGGGGCTGGAATGAGGATTGTGCGGTTTGCTTTTTTGTTGATGCTTTTTTGTCCGCCTGCCGTATACGCGCAGCAAAATCCCGTCAAGAAGGGCGAGAAGCTGGAGATCACCGCCGACGGGAGCCTTGAATGGCACCGCAACGAGAAATTCTTCCGCGCCACGAAGAATGTGCGGGCGCAGCAGGGGGCGACGGTTCTCACTTCTGCGTTGCTGACGGCGCATTATACGGAAACCAAAGACGAGGATATGAGCATTCAGCAGATTGAGGCCGAGGGCGGGGTGGTGATCGAGTCCGCGCAGAGCAAGGCTTACGGTGAGCGGGCGGTCTATGACCTCAATAAGGGGCTGGCGACGATGACGGGGAAGGGGCTGAAACTGGTGACGGAGCAGCATACCGTCACCGCGCGGGAGCGTTTCGAATACTGGGCGAACGAAGGGCGGCTCAAGGCCATCGGGCGGGCCGTGGCCGTTCAGGGGGAGGACCGGATCGAGGCGGATACACTTTCGGCGGTTTTTGTGCAAAATAAAGAAGGAAAGCGGGTTCTCAAGACGTTGGAAGCTCAGGGGAATGTGAAAATCACGACGCCGACAGAAGTGCTGACTGGGGATTACGGGATATACAAGGCCGAGACAAATATGGCGGAGGTCAAAGGCAACGTCAAGATCGTGCGCGGTCCGAACACGCTGGAAGGCGACCGGGCGCAGGTGGATCTGAACACGAATGTCAGTTCGATGTTCGGCGGCGAGGGGACGGGCCGGGTGAAGGCGGTGTTTTTTCCCGGCTCGGAGAAAAAGCCTGAATAGTAGCGGGCGTTATGATAATTTGATTTTTTGTTTCAGGATTTATTCATTATGCAATTTTTTCTTCAATGGCTGTTGATGGCATCGGTGCAGGCGGCGGCGGCGATCTCGCCGGGTCCGGCCTTTGTCGTGGCGGTCCGCAGTGCCATGGCCTATGACCGCCGGACGGGGATTTTTACCGCGTTCGGGCTGGGTCTGGGGGTTGCTGTGCATGTACTGGTGGTTTTGTGCGGTCTGGCGGTTTTGCTGCAGCATTATACGTTTGTGTTTGACGTCATCCGCTACGCGGGGGCGGCTTACCTGATTTATATCGGGGGCAAGGCGATTTTATTGACCAAGCGCAGGGACAAGGCGGCGCCGGGGGATGCGATTCCCGACGTTCCGCAGGCCAGGGAAATGATCTCCGGCCGCAAGGCGCTGTCCGTCGGGTTTTTTACGAACCTTCTCAATCCCAAGGCGGTGGTGTTCTTTACCGCCGTGTTCACCCAATTCATCGGGCCGGGGACGCCGGTTTCGGTGATGATGCTGTATGGGCTGACCTCCGTTGTCATTGAAATCGCCTGGTTTTCCGGGGTTGCGGTGGTTCTGACGGACCGACGGATCAAGGAGCGGTTTCTGGGGATTGTGCATTGGGTCGAGCGGACGTGCGGCGGGCTGATGATCGGATTAGGTGTAAAACTGGCGTTTTCGCGGTAGAATAGATATAAGATATTTTTTATGACAAACACAGCAACAATCAAGAGAAAGCCCAAGCTCCAGGCCGTTCCGCGAGGCCTGATGGCGCAGCATTTGTCGAAATCGTACAAGAAGCGGCCTGTCTTGCGCGATGTCAGCCTGTCGATCGAGCGGGGGGAGGCGGTGGCGCTGCTCGGCCCGAATGGCGCAGGGAAGACAACGTGCTTTCATATTATCACAGGCCTTATTCAGCCTGACGGCGGGCAAATTTTGCTGGACGGGCAGGCGATCACGAATTTGCCGATGTACCGCCGGGCGCGGCTCGGGGTCGGGTATCTGCCGCAGGAATCCTCGATATTCCGCGGTTTGAGCGTCGAGGACAATATCCGGGTGGTGGTGGAATCGCAGCCGTTGTCTGCGGAAGATCAGGATTTGCTGCTTGAGGATTTGCTCGCCGAGTTCGGAGTGGAGCATTTGCGGCGCACGCCGGCGCTGGCGCTTTCGGGCGGGGAGCGGCGGCGGGTGGAAATTGCGAGGGCTTTGGCGGCGCGGCCGAATTTTATTCTTCTGGATGAGCCTCTGGCCGGGATCGATCCGATTGCGGTCGGAGAAATCCGCAACCTGATCTCGCAGCTTAAAACCCGAGGGATCGGCGTTCTGATCACCGATCATAACGTGCGGGATTGCCTGGGGATCGTGGACCGGGCCTATATCCTGCATGACGGGCGGGTTCTCATGGAGGGCACGCCGGACGACATCGTGGGCAACGAGGATGTGCGGCGGGTTTATCTGGGCGAGGGGTTCAGCCTTTGATCGGGCTGCCATCCTTGAGCCTGAAATAGCGTTGCTTCGTCGCTCATGTGCGTCCTGCACACTTCGCTCCTAGCGCCTTATTCAGTCTCAAGGCTGTTTGCCCTATCTTGTTTGTCTATTAACTCCTAACTCCTGAAAGCGGCTTGCTTTTCACGTAGGCTATTTTAGGGTCTGTACCTAATTGAAGGAATATGATTCAATTCTTCAAACGAAGGAGGATTGAATGTTTTGGTTATCGGATAAACAATGGTCAGTGATAGAGCCGCTTCTGCCACAAAATCAGACAGGTCC